>CAKUVA010000018.1 GCA_934693135.1 uncultured Bacteroidales bacterium
AAGGTCAGATTCATACACGAGAACATTGCCAACATTGACATCCTCCCAGGGTACTATAACGAGATGAAGAAGGCCGGCGTGATGGTGGAGAAGTTCACCAAGTCGAGATGGCCTCTCGTGAATCTGGTAACGCAGCTCAATTATCGCGACCATAGGAAGATAGTGGTGATCGACGGGAAGATAGGCTATACTGGTGGGATGAATATCAGTGACGATTATTTCATCAAGTGGCGCGATACCCATATGCGTCTGACTGGCAACGCTGTGGCCGCTCTTCAGTATAGTTTCCTGAATACATGGATAACAGCTGACGGCCACATCGATGACGATTTCAGCGAGTATTTCCCGATGTGTGCGACTGCCGTTGTCCCGGTACCGGATGTCCAGGCCAATGCAGATGGCTACGTGGATAATGACGATATCGAAGGAAACGGCATAGCCGAGGTGCTTGCGAAGACCCCGATTCAGAGCTTGGACATGAACTTTCGCTTCAAGGGGAAGGATATGCTTGTACAGATTGTGCCTGACGAACCAGACTCCCGATGGCCGAATATCCAGATGGGTGCCGTATGGGCGATTCAGAATGCCAAGCGGTACATATATATACAGACTCCATACTTTGTCCCTCCGGAGCCGATTCTGCAGGCTCTTCAGTCTGCGGCTATGAGTGGTGTGGATGTCCGTGTAATGGTGCCACGGAAAGCTGACCTCTTCTTCATGGGACCTGCTAACAGGTCTTATTTTCAGGAATGCCTGGATGCAGGTGTGAAAATCTATGAGCGCTCCGGCCGCTTTATCCATGCTAAAACATTCGTAAGTGACGACTATCTGTCGGAAATCGGGTCCGCTAATATGGATTACAGAAGCTTTAACCTTGATTATGAGCTTGTTGCGTATGTGTATGACGCGACGGTGGCGAAAGTGAACAAGGCTATATTCCTGAAGGACATGGAGGCGTCCAGGGAGATTACTGCGGAGAGCTGGGCGTCCCGCCCATGGTATCAGAAACTCGGACAGAGCATAATCCGTCTCTTCGCGCCGCTGCTGTAAGCGCCAGTCCGTCAGTCTTCGATGACCACTAAAAGACGAGCAAATATAGTCCTGCTGCTACTGCCGCTCCGGTCAGCGGTCCGAGGACAGGAACCCAACTATATCCCCAGCCGCTGTCACGCTTGCCTTTCAAAGGCAGGATAGCATGTGCGATACGTGGGCTGAGATCCCTGGCAGGATTCATCGCGTAACCCGTAGTCCCACCGAGTGACATTCCAAGAGCCATGATTAGCGCAGTCACAGGAAATGCTCCGATGCCTCCGGTGGTGATGGCCGTCCCCTCGAAAGATGCTGTGTTACCGGATGTGCCGAGAGCCATGATGCAGAATACCAGGACGAACGTGGCAATCATTTCACTGAGGAAATTGATGCTTTTGTGCTCGATTGCAGGCATTGTGCAGAACACGCCAAGTACACTGTCCGGATTCTGTGTGGTAGCATTGAAATGGTCATAATAGAATACATAGACCAGAAGTGCTCCTACAAAACCTCCAAGCATCTGCGCCACGATGTATGGGAGCACCTCGCTCCATGCAAAATTACCAGCGAGAGCCAGTCCAAATGAGACTGCAGGATTTAGGTGTGCTCCAGAATAAGGGCCAGCAATGAATACACCGCACATGACAGCAAAGCCCCATGCCAATGTTATCACGACCCATCCGGCTCCTTTGGCTTTTGACTTCTCAAGAGTACATCCTGCACATACCCCGTCTCCGAGAAGAACTAGTACGAGCGTCCCGATGAATTCAAAGACGCATTTTGAGAATAGTGTAATTTCCATGTCTTAATCCTTTTGGTTATTCTTTTCCAGATAGAGTCCTTTTTATGGCATCTGCCCAGCCTTCTCGTAACTCGAGCACTTTATCTGCCGGAGCGAGAGGCGAAAATTCCTTGTCTGCATGCCATTGTCTTTTTATTTCATCGAGAGAATTCCAATATCCAGTAGCAAGTCCTGCAAGATAACATGCTCCCATAGCTGTGGTTTCTATGATTTCAGGGCGAATGACATTTGTATCGAGTACGTCTGCTTGGAATTGCATCATTAGATTGTTCTTAGATGCGCCTCCATCTACCTTAAGTTCTGTAATCTTCATTCCTGCATCTTTTTCCATCGCATGAACTATGTCCATGGTCTCGAATGCAATACCTTCAAGTGCTGCGCGTGCGATGTGCCCTGCGGTTGTACCTCTTGTGAGACCGCATATAGTTCCTTTTGCATATTGGTCCCAATAAGGAGCTCCGAGTCCTGTCAATGCCGGGACAAAATATACTCCTCCATTGTCAGGGACTGTCATAGCTAATCCCTCTACCTCTGAAGATGACTTTATTATGCCTAAGCCATCTCTGAGCCATTGGATAGCTGAGCCACCGACGAAAATGCTGCCTTCAAGAGCATAATTTACCTTGTCACCAATCTTCCATGCTATTGTGGTAAGAAGATTATGGGAAGACATAATAGGCTTTTCGCCACTGTTCATGAGGAGGAAACACCCGGTTCCGTAGGTGTTCTTCACAGAGCCTGGAGTAGTGCACATCTGTCCGAAAAGAGCTGCCTGCTGATCTCCTGCTATACCGGCTATTGGAACTTTGTGAGCGAAGATAGTTGTTCTTGTATATCCATAGACCTCACTTGAGGAATGAACCTCAGGCATCATTGATCTTGGAATGCCGAAAAGTTTCAGAAGGTCATCATCCCAATCAAGCGTGTGGATGTTGAAAAGCATTGTCCTCGATGCATTGCTGACATCAGTTACATGCACATCTCCTCTTGTAAGATTCCAAATAAGCCATGTATCTACAGTGCCGAAACGTAGTTTACCTGCTTCAGCTTTAGCTTTTGCTCCTGGTACGTTCTCAAGAATCCAATGTATTTTGGTGGCACTGAAATAAGCATCTATAATTAGGCCAGTCTTCTCTCTAATCGTATTTGTGAGATTCTGGGACTTAAGACTATCGCAAAACTCAGAAGTGCGACGATCCTGCCATACTATTGCATTGTATACTGGTTCTCCAGTTTCGGCGTCCCAGACGATAGTAGTTTCGCGTTGATTCGTTATTCCGATGCCAGCGATGTTGAGACCATTGATTCCCAAAGCAGTAATGGCTTCAGCGATTACAGATGCTTCGGAAGACCAGATGTCTTTAGGATCATGTTCTACCCAACCCGGTTTAGGGAAGTGTTGAGGAAATTCTTTCTGTGATTTTGCGCAAATGTGACCGTCATGGTCGAAAATAATTGCCCTTGACGAACTTGTGCCCTGATCTAGGGCAAGAATATATTGTTCCATTTCTCTTAATTATTAGTGTCTTCTTATGTGCAATCATGCGACTGCGCTATAGCTCTTTCCTAAGTCTTGCTTTAGGTATCCCAAGCTGGTCGCGGTATTTTGCTATGGTTCTTCGTGCTACCTTGTAACCTTTTCCATTCATCATGGTGACGAGCTCGTCATCAGTCAGCGGTTTGTGCTTGTTTTCCTTGTCTACGAAATCCTGTAGTGCCTTTTTAAGCTCTCGTGTAGAAACTTCCTCCCCATGCTGATTCTCTAATCCTTCGGAGAAGAAATACTTCAGCGGGAAGATTCCGAAATGAGTTTCAATGTATTTGCTGTTCACTACTCTGGAGATGGTAGATATGTCGAACCCAGTCTTGGCTGCAATATCCTTGAGCACCATCGGTTTTAAGTGTGATTCATCGCCATCCATAAAATAGTCATGTTGGTAGTCGACTATGGCCTGCATTGTGCTGAGCAGTGTGTTATGTCTCTGCTTGAGCGCTTCAACGAACCATTTGGCTGAATCCATTTTCTGCTTTACAAATGTTGCTGCTTCTTTCTTCTGCCTTTCTGAAGAATTTGCTGCATCCATGAGAAGTTCAGCGTATTTCTTATTGATCCTTATTTCTGGAATGGAAAATCTCGGCATGCTTAGTTTTAACTCACCATCTTCGAGAGTTAATATAAAGTCAGGAACTATCTGTTGTGCTTGATCTGTGTAGGAATCGTCAATCTGACCTCCAGGTGCAGGGTTTAGTTTGACAATTTTAGCCATAGCAGCTTTCATCTCATCCTGCGAAAGATTGAGACGAGTCATTATTTTCTGAAAATGTTTATTGGAAAATTCCTGAAAATAATCTGTGAGAATTTTCTCGGCATTAGTTACTTCCGTAGTCTGTTTCAATCCTCTAAGCTGTATCAGCAAACATTCCCTCAAATCTCTCGCTCCGATTCCTGGAGGATCGAACTCCTGAATAATGTGGAGCATGTCTTCCACTTCTTCAGGTGTGGTGGTGATATTCATTCTGAAGGCTAAATCATCCACAATACTGTCAATATCTCTTCTGAGATACCCATCGTCGTCAATGCTTCCTATTATGAATGCAGCGACGTCATGCTGGTGTTCACTTAGATTTCTGAACCCAAGTTGGTCCATTAAACTCTGCGTGAAACTTTCCTTGACGGAGAATGTATTGTATTGTGGACGTTCATCTTTTCCGTAATTATTGACGTGAAGTTTGTAATCCGGAATGGAATCATCCTCTTTTATATCTGAAAGCGACACCTCTCTCGGCTGTTCATCTCCGTCTTCCTCCTTGTTTTCCGGTGTACTATCATCGAGAACTGGGTTCTCCTCTAATTCTTTGCGGATTCTTTGTTCCAAATCCTGTACCGGTAGCTCTATCAGTTTTATGGTCTGTATTTGAAGAGGGGAGAGCTTCTGTGTCTGCTTTAATCCTAATTCCTGTTTTAGCATAGTATGTCTGTTAAAAACCAGTGGCCGGTCTGAATACCGTGACGGTGTCGACTACGTATGTATGATTTTTGTCAGCTGCAGGAAAGTTTATGTTTTCCTTCACTATAAACGCTCCTGGAAATGATCCTTTGACCTTCTGAAGGAATTCCATCGCTTCAGACTTGGTTCTAAAATCTCCTACGGTTACCTTAAAGAAAGGATTTTGATAGCTTCTATATGCTGGAATTCCAGGATGCTTTCCCATAAAATTCACCATTGCAGTTTCGGAAGCATTTCTTGCGTTCTGATTGTTATCGAAGAATATTCTAACGCGATAACCGCTGATTGTTCGTGATGGATTGGACTGGATATGCTGTTTCATGGCATTGATGATTGCCTGCGACTGATGTAAGCTCACAGTCCCTTGTCCCGATTTGTGAGATGAAAGCAGGTTGAATACTGATTTTCCGACGAGAGCAGAGTCTACTTGTGCCACATGTCGGTATACTAAAGAATCGGATTGAATCTTCGTTTCTTGCGCCCGTGCCGACAATAATGAAATTAGCACGGATGCTATGAGTATAGCTATTTTTTTCATGTCAATGTCTTTCGTTTATTTGCTCCCAACCAATTGGCTTACGAGTATGCCTGTTTTGCTGATGCTCTTGGTAAATCCTTTTGCCTTCACCTTCGCATGTATGTCCATGCTATAATCTTCTGGGTTAATGTCTCTTATTAGTGACAGAAGGCTGAGGACTGAGGTGCCTTTTGATAGTGATGCATGGCCATGTATGTCATATACCTCATCACACTTTTTCTTAACTTCTACTGGGTCTGCTGAAAAATCTGCGAGAGCGTTTCCTTTATGGTATATTGTGCCATGTATGTCCGAGATAGTGAATGCAAAAGTAGGATTGTGAATACCTACTGTGATGACTCCGTCTACACTTCTTAATCCAGATGGGGTGACTGATGTTATGTCGTAAGATGTCACACCTATTTCATGTATTTTCCCACATGATGATAGCAGAAGTGATACGACTGCAGTTAAAATAATCAGTAACTTATGTCTCATTTCTTTAGATTCTTGTACAAAATTCTGTCCGCTGTGCGAAACAGGAATTACAAATATAGAAAAAATTAATAAAAGTCATATCTTTGCAAATGTAAAAGGCAATGAATGTGCCACAGAGCATCTTCAGAGGCCGTGCCAAATTTTTACAGGCTATGAACAACAAAAAGGTATATATCGAGACTTATGGTTGTCAGATGAATGTCAATGACACCGAGGTTATTTTTTCTATTTTAGGAAAAGCTGGGTACGAGAGAACGGAAAATATGGATGATGCTGATGTTATAATGGCGAATACATGTTCCGTCAGAGACAATGCCGAGCAACGTATTTGGGGAAGAATCGACCAGTTTTATGGTCAGAAGAAAATTCGTGATGGTGTAATGACAGGAATTGTCGGATGCATGGCGGAGCGATTGAAAGACAAACTGCTTGATAGTGGTAGAGTGGATTTCGTGGCTGGCCCTGATTCATATAGATCTCTGCCTATGCTACTTTCTCGCATAGCACCTGGTCATCCTCAGATCAATGTGGAACTTTCTCGCGAGGAGACGTATGATGATATTGAACCTGTTCGCATTGACAAGAATGGAGTGTCTGCTTTTATTTCTATAATGCGTGGGTGCAACAATGTCTGCTCTTATTGCGTGGTTCCTTATACAAGAGGTGCTGAACGCAGCCGCGACCCTCATACTATAGTTAGGGAAGCATGCGATGTCTTTTCTAAGGGGTATAAGGAAGTTACATTGCTTGGCCAGAATGTGGATTCATATTTATGGAAGAATCCTAATAATCAGGAAGAAAAGGTAGACTTTGCTGACCTTTTATCTCAGGTAGCACAGATTTCTCCGCAGCTTCGTGTGCGTTTCTCTACTTCACATCCTAAAGATATTAGCGATAAGGTAATAGATACGATGGCCAGCTATCCTAATATCTGCCGTCACATACATCTTCCGGTTCAGTCCGGAAGTAATGCCATGCTCGAGAAGATGCGTCGCCGCTATACTCGCGAGTGGTATCTTGAGAGGGTGGCGAGAATTCGCAAGTCAATGCCTGATTGTGCGATAACTACAGATATAATTGCCGGTTTTTGCGGTGAAACCGAACAAGATCATCAGGATACTCTTGACATAATGCGTAAGGTCGGATATGATTATGCTTATATGTTCCAGTATTCAGAACGTCCTGGAACTTTAGCCGCGCGCAATTATCCTGATGATATACCTATGCAGGAGAAGACAAGGCGTTTGAATGAAATTATTTCCCTTCAGAATGAGCTTAGCCTTGAGAGTAACAAACGTGATGTCGGAAAGGTTTTCCAAGTACTTGTAGAAGGACCATCTCGTCGTAATCCTGATGAATTTTGCGGGCGTGCATCTAATAATAAGATGTGTGTATTCCCTACAGAGGGGAAAACTTTAGCAGTAGGGGATTATGTTGAAGTTAAAGTTCAGTCTTGTACTTCCGCTACATTGATCTGTAAGTTGGCCTGAGACAATAAGAAAAACGACCTGCCGAAGAGTTATTCTCGGCAGGTCGTTTTCAACATATTATTGTATTATGGTCAATCTTGTTAAAAGATTTCGTCATTGTTATTCTCAGAAACATTGAAATCAGGAGTGTCGTAGTTATCGCCTGAGTTGTAGTTCTCTGCGCCTTCTACATTCTCATCTGCTGGTCTCTGACCGAATGACTTTCTTCCCCTGTGGTCATCACGAGGACCTCTGCGGTCATCTCTTGGACCACGTCTATCATCACGACCTCCTCTGCGGTCATCGCGAGGACCTCTTCTGTCATCGCGGCGATCACCTCTGCGGTCGTCTCTTGGGCCTCTTGGACGACGCTCAGGCTCTACATATCCTTCTGGCTTTTCTGTGAGTGCTCTCATTGAAAGTCTCATCTTGCCTGTTTTCTCGTCGATTTCGAGCAGCTTAACGTCTACCTCATCGCCAATCTTGAGAACATCAGCGACATTTTCTGTCTTCTCCCATGCTATCTCTGATACATGGAGGAGTCCTTCTTTGCCAGGGAGAATTTCTACGAATGCACCGAAGTCAAGGATGGAAACGACTTTTCCATGGTATGTTGCACCTACCTCAGGTACAGCGCAGATCCCATCGATCCATGCGAGTGCCTTGTCGAGTGAATCCTTGTCTGTAGAGAAGATGTCCACGATACCTTTGCCCTTCTCTGGATCTTCTGTGATTGTGATGGTTGTTCCAGTTTCTTTCTGAATCTTCTGGATTGTCTCGCCACCTTTTCCGATGACAGCACCGATGAAGTCTGAAGGAATCTCCAGTTGTTTGAGTCTTGGAACGAATGGCTTGTAGTCCTCACGAGGCTCGCTGATGCATTTCATCATCTCTCCCATGATATGGAGTCTGCCCTGACGTGCCTGTTCAAGTGCTTTTGCTAGGACATCGTAAGAAAGTCCGTCCACCTTGATATCCATCTGGGTAGCGGTAATGCCATCCTTGGTACCTGTTACTTTGAAGTCCATGTCGCCGAGGTGATCCTCATCGCCAAGGATATCTGTAAGAATAGCATATCTTTCGTTAGGTCTGTCTTTGTCTGTGATAAGACCCATTGCAACACCTGCAACCGGTTTCTTTATCTTAACACCAGCATCCATGAGCGCGAGACATCCTCCGCAGACTGAAGCCATTGAAGATGAACCGTTTGACTCGAGAATGTCAGATACTACGCGGATTGCATAAGGGTTCTCCGGAGCTAGCGGAACGACAGCCTTGAGTGCACGCATTGCAAGGTTTCCGTGTCCGATTTCGCGGCGACCTACGCCTCTCTGTGCCTTGGCTTCGCCTGTAGCGAATGGAGGGAAATTATAGTGGAGAACGAACTGCTGTGTTTCGCGGACAAGCACCTCGTCCATCTCTTTCATGTCAAGCTTTGTTCCGAGGGTCACGCTTGCAAGTGACTGAGTCTCACCACGGGTGAAAATTGCAGAGCCATGAGCGCAAGGAAGATAGCCGACTTCGCACCAGATAGGACGAACTTCGTCTGTCTTACGGCCGTCGAGACGCACTCCCTCGTCGAGAATCATGTTTCTCATAGCAGCCTTCTCCTCATTGTTATAGTATCTAGCCACCATAGCTGCCTTCGCTTCTTGATCTTCCTCTGAAAGGGTTGCAAGGAAGTCAGCCTTGATCTGCTCGAATCCGTCTGACCTTTCCTGTTTAGGCTTTGCAGATTTTGCGAGAGCATAGCATTTATCATAGCAGAACTCGTGAACGGCCTTCTTGAGATCCTCATCTTCTTCATCGTGAGGATAATCTCTCTTTACGTCTTTGCCGAGTTCCTTGTTGAGTTCGATCTGAACAAGACATTGTTTCTTTATAGCCTCGTGTGCGAATTTTATTGCCTCAAGCATATCAGACTCGCTCACTTCGTTCATTTCGCCCTCTACCATCATGATGTTGTCATATGTAGCTGCGACCATGAGTTCGAGATCGCTATCTTTCATTTCGCTGAATGTCGGGTTGATTCTGAATTCACCATTGATTCTTGCGACGCGAACTTCTGAGATAGGTCCTTCAAACGGAATATCACTGCATGCGAGCGCTGCTGACGCTGCGAGACCTGCAAGAGCATCTGGCTGTGTGTCAGTATCAGCTGAGATGAGGTTTACATTGACAAATACTTCAAGATGAAAATCGTCCGGAAAAAGAGGCCTGAGAGCTCGATCTACGAGACGAGAAATGAGAATTTCATAATCGGAAGCTTTCCCTTCACGTTTCATGAATCCGCCTGGGAATCTTCCTGCTGAATAGAATTTTTCTTTGTAGTCTACTTGGAGAGGCATAAAATCTGTACCTTCCTTGACTTCTTTTGCACAGGTGACTGTCGCGAGAAGCATTGTGCCACCCATCTTGATGACTGCTGAGCCGTCTGCTTGTTTGGCAAGTTTACCGGTCTCGATTTCGATTACCCTTCCGTCGGATAACTCGATTTTCTTGTTGATGATGTTCATTAGTGTTTTGATGACCTGCCTTCCCCAATGGAAGTGAGTTCTCTTTCTATTTCTTCATATATCGGATCCGTATTTCTGCAGCAGGTCATGTTATTATGCAGAAACGGAATGCTATATTCTAAAAACTGAAAAAGACCGGTTCCCATAAGGAACCGGTCTTTTCGTTTCCTATCGTATTATCGACGGAGACCAAGCTCCTTAACGATGTTTCTGTATCTCTCGATGTCAACCTTCTGGAGGTAATCCAGTAGCTGGCGTCTTTTACCTACGAGACGGAGAAGTGAACGACGAGTTACAACGTCTTTCTTGTTCTTCTTCACATGCTCTGTGAGGTGATTGATACGGTAGGAAAATAGAGCAACTTGACTCTCAGGAGAGCCGGTGTCTGTATTAGACTTCCCGTACTTCGCGAAAATCTCCTGCTTCTTTTCAGCCTCTAAATACTCAGCCATTTCGCAAAAAATTTTTGTTGATATGTTATAAACGCTAATGCTTAGTGCTGTTAAGCACAAAAGCGGATGCAAAGGTAAGGAAAATTTCTTATATTACAATGTGTATGAAAGATTTCTCTTATATTTTCTCATATAAGTTCATGCTAAACCTCATGTACATTGTCTACAACTTCGTAATGTCTATAAACTGTCCCCGTTCACGCTGCTCTTTAATTTGTGCGTTGAAAGCTCTGCGCTTGGAAGCATTGACTTTTCTTCTGGCAAGAATGTTCGGGACTGCTACTCCAAGAGCAATGGCTCCGATGATGAGAGACGCATTCAATCCGTTTACACCTGCGCTTACAAAATTTATCATTTGTTCGTCTGATGTGCTTGGTATAGACAGGAGTGAATAAAGGCAGCGATACATCAGTACTCCAGGAACCATTGGTATTACGCTTGATATTGCGATGACTTGATGTGGTGTGTGAAATATGTGTGCCCCTTTTATACAAAGGACAGAAATTAGCGTTGAGCCGGCAAGTGAACCTATAATTCCTCCCTGTCCAAGGCTGAACGAACAATACATGTCGGGATGGAGACTTACCAGATTACGGGTGCAGACGGCTATGATACCACCGGCAGCTACTACAGGAAGGAGTCTCTTAGGAATGTTGAATATCATTGAGAATCCCATTGCAGATATGGCTGCAGCTGCTGCATACATCCAATATGGGTGCTCAGGTACCATAGGAATGGACATGATGTCTGGAGCAAAGTGGAATGTCCATCCGCAGACTTTGAGAGCGAATGCTATGCCGAAAGCCATACCAATCATCATCATTACTGTATTGATGGCTCTTTCTAAACCTACTCTGAAGTTTGTGTCCAGCATATCATCCACGAAGTTTATAAGAGGTACTCCAGGAACGATGAATAGGGCGCACGCGAGTAGTGGGTGCAGTGGCGTATCTGTCCATGCTGGCAGATATGTTGTGAGCCAAGCTATCATTGTGGAAACGAAAGCAGCTATGGCTATGGAAAAATACTTGTTCACGCCAAGTTTGTTGAAATAGGCTCGTGTGTTGAATCCTATGAATGCAGCCACTGAAGCATATAGGAAAGCAATCCAATCGCATCCGAATTGTATGCAGAATCCTCCACAGGCTAAAGCTGCACCAGTTGAGGTTACTAACTGGTTGTAGTTGCGAGGTCTTGAGGCGATTTTCTCAAGTTCTTTTTCATATTGTTCTGCAGTGAAATGCTTTCGCACTGCTTTATATGTCAGATGGCTGATGGATTCAATGGTCGTGAAATTAATTCCATCTTTCACGCGTTTTTGAAACTTTGTGAAAGAATGGGCTTCATCACTATAATTCACCATTAGGATGTTATGATCGATGAAGATGTGCAGATTTTCTTCATTGAATCCCAAAAACAATGCTGCCCGAACCATATTCCTACGGATCCTATTTGTGTCTGCTGAGCTTTCCAAAAGCAGTTGTCCTGTTCTCAAGAGTAGGTCAAGTCTTTTCCGTAGAGAAAGAAGCAAGTTGTTTTCTGTATTTTTTTTGAGATTAGCATGCTGCTCTCTGACTCTATTCATCTCTTCTATGTCGGCCTGTGTAAGTCTTAGGCCCTCTGAGGCATTTGCCATCATCTCTGGCGATGCCTGCAGTCCTTTTCTATTGTCCATCAGTAATTAATCGTATATTTTTGTTTCTGTTTTGCAAATTTACATGGTCTTTATTTTTCGACAAAACAATAAAACGGATAAGTTTTAAAACAGGTTCTTAGAATCTGTTAAAGTTATATTAGTCGCCATGCGCTTATCTCGCGGCTGAGAATTTCATCTATAGGTTGTAGATTGTTTGTTGATGCTTCGCTTACATTTATCCGTGTGCGATATTTTTCGGCATCAATGGAACCTATATCGAGAAGGTGCTTTATATTGCAGATGCACAATGCTTCCAGAAGTTTATGAAAACGAGGTCCATGATTTGGTTCTTTTAGGTGGCAAAGCTCGTGCAGAATAACATAGTCGCAGAGTGGTTCGGGAAGTCGCATTAGGTTAAGATTTAGGTTTATGTTGCCTGCACGTGAGCAACTGCCCCAGTTTGACAAGTTGTGTTTTATGGTCAGATTGCGAAACTTGAAACCATATTGTTTGGCGAACAATTCCGTTTTTTGTAGTAATAGTATCTTAGCTTCTTCACGCAGTATTTCTACGAGAATTTTTTTTAGAATTTGCTGTGGAGCCGTTTCTGGAAACAGAACTTGCTTTATTGTGAAGTGTTTTTCCGTACTCAACCATAAACGGCCAGTGTTTTCCGGATTTTCTACTGCTATTGTTTTTATATTTACAGCCACCCTTGGTTTAGAAGAATCTGGATTGGTGGTTTGTTTGAATATTATTTCAGAAAGTAAGGTTTTTATACAAGTGCCGTCTGAAATATTTCTTATGGCTTTCCCTACATTCTCAGCTTCTTCGATATGAAGATCTTGTCGTTTCAATGCTTCTCGTATCCAATCCCTTCTTTTTCCCAGATATCCGATGCCGTCTTGATACTGCATATTCCAAGGTATTGTCACAGAAATCCTCCCACCTTCGCGTCCTTCACTCCCACGTACACGTATGCTGATGGCTCTGCTCTTGACATTTTTCCTCAATATTACAATCCCGAACTCAGGGTCGATGAAAGTCTTCTCTATTCGTTGCATTATCTGATTATTCTTCTGTGCTGAGAATAGTGACAGCTTGTCCTATTGTCAATGAGTCTTGAACTCGGAATCCTCCAGTGCGAGTTCTCCTTAATCCATCTAAGTGTGCTCCTGATTCGAGGGCTTCTCCAATATCACGAGCTAAGGCTCTTATATAGGTCCCTTTGGAACATGCAACTCTTATGTCTGCATGTGGCAGATGCAAATCCATATTATCTGTTACATTGATACGACTATTCCTTCGGTTTATACTTCCGTCAGTATTTTTTTCAGAAGATAAACTTCCATCTGGAATAAATCCTTCTTCCATTTCCATGCTATCCTTTGGAATTCCATCCGAGCAGAACCTTAGGAGCTCAATTTTCGTGATGTTTATCCACTGCTTACTCAATGTGTTTGTAGCTGAATGGTCGAAATTAGATTCTCCATTCTTCATCCTCTTCCATTCTTTCCTCGCCAGTTCATATGCCCGCACGCCATCTACTGATTTCGCGGAAAAAAGTGGAGCTACTTGCTCTTGCTCACCGATGAAATCCTTTAGGATTCGTGTTAATGTTTCTTCGTTTACCATATTAACAGGATATCTCCTGTCAATGTCTTTTTCCAAATCGTATGATGGCGTCGTTGCTCCAAATGTTATACCTGCAATGTATTCTTTTTCATGTTTTTGCAGCTCTTCGGCCATCTTTGTCGCCTTACCGATACAAACGAGCAGAACCCCTGTCGCCAAAGGATCGAGAGTCCCGGCGTGGCCTACTTTGAGGTTCTTCTTGTGGAAATGTTTGCATGCATTCCATTTTATCTTACGGATTACATCTGCTGATGTCCATCTGTAGGGCTTGTCTACAGGAAGAATAATCCCCTCCGGATAATCATCAATATCTCCAGAGAGGATTAGTCCTTGTATATTTTTTCTATCGAGAATCAATGCCATTATTTACATGGTATTTTCTCGATTCGACGCTCATGTCTTCCTCCTTCAAATTTGGTGTTTAGCCAAACTTTGGTGATTTCCTGAACCATCCTATAGGATATGAATCGTGCTGGCATCACGAGGACATTTGCATTGTTGTGAGCCTTGATGAGTTTGGCAATTTCCGTTCCCCATGCAAGGCCTGCGCGTATTCCTTGATGCTTGTTCAGTGTTATTGCCATGCCGTTTCCTGTACCGCACATGGCAATTCCACAATCGACTTCACCTTTTTCCACTGCGTTAGCTAATGGGTGTGCGACATCAGGATAGTCCATGCTTTCAGGCGAATCTGTTCCGAAATCTACTATTTCATATCCCTTCTTTTTAAGATATGGGATAAGTTTGCTTTTGTATTCAAAGCCAGCGTGATCGCTGCAAATACCTATTTTCATGTTTTAAAAGGTAATTATTCTTTTCCGAGCCTTTCTCCTGCATAATTCATTCGTGCAGCAAACTCCTCCTTGCCGATGAATGAAAGAATATCGGCAATGCCGAGACCGCTTGCAGCTCCGGTGATGGCAAGGCGGATGCAGTTCATTACCTTGCCCATTGGCCAACCTTGCTCACGGATATAATCTTCCAAATATGGCTCAATGTTTTCCTTTGTATATGCTCCGTTATAGTTGCAGATATGTTCCGCAACTTGATATGCAGGAAGATAGCCTTCAGGTTTCCAAAATTTGTCAACATCCTTTGCAAGGAATGGTACAGTGAGACTATCGTCATATACCTTTGCCCGTGGATCAGCCGCACGCCTTGGATCGACAGGTTTAGCTGCCTCTGCAGCAGCCCCTGCTTTGACTCCGAACTTTTCATATTCCATAGGAGATATAAACAGACATGATGCATTTAGCCAAATATCCTTTACGAATGAGGCTCTTTCTTTCACGAATGCCACTACGTCATGGATATATTCCTTTGTTACGATATGATTATTGAAGTCTACGCCTTTGCCTGCAAACTTTGCACCTGCTGTCAATGCGCACTTAGGACATTCGACTACATTGATTCCATGTTCCTCGAGTATAGGAATGAACAATTCGGTCAATTCATCGTCTGACTTCATTCTAAGATATTCTTTGTTGTACCACTTCGCCTTTTCAGGATTGAAGCGTGCGCCGGATTTGATTACACGGTCCAAAGAAAATGCTTTTATGAGCTCGTCTATACTAAAAATCTCTTGGTCATTACCGGGATTCCAACCAAGCATTGCGAGCATGTTTACGAATGCCTCCGGGAAATATCCGTCCTCACGATAACCATGTGAGACTTCTCCTTCAGCATTGACCCATCTGAGAGGAAATACAGGAAATCCTAAACGATCCCCATCTCGTTTGCTGAGTTTGCCCTTTCCGTCCGGTTTCAAAAGAAGCGACAAGTGTGCGAAACGTGGCATCGTGTCTTCCCACCCGAATGCCTTGTAAAGCATATAGTGTAGAGGAAGCGATGGTAACCACTCCTCACCGCGGATGACTTCTGTTATTTCCATCAGATGATCGTCCACAATATTGGCGAGATGGTATGTCGGTAGTTCGTCTGCACGTTTCCAAAGTACTTTGTCGTCCAAAGTGTCGGTGTTTACCTCGATGTGTCCACGTATGAGGTCATCCATCTTTACGATTGTATCTTTCGGCATCTTGAAGCGAATGGTCCAGCAATCTGTAGTTTCCAACAGCTTTTTGACCTCGTCCTCTGGGAGTGTAAGAGAGTTACGCAGTTCCATGCGAGTCTCTTGGTTGTAGATGAAGGTATTGCCTGCAGCCTCTGCTTCAGCACGTTTTGCCTCAAGTTCTTCGGCTGTATCGAAAGCATAATATGCATAGCCGTTTTCGATAAGCTGGTCAGCATATTTGCGATATATGCCTTTTCTCTGTGACTGGCGGTAAGGAGCATGAGGATGTTTCTCTGAGGGGTTTTCCACTACATTGCCGTTTTCATCCACTCCCTCATCAGCATGGATGCCACACCAGTTGAGAGCTTCTATGATATATTTCTCGGCTCCAGGCACAAACCTATGGGAATCTGTGTCTTCTATCCTTATTATGAAATCTCCTCCGTTCTGTTTCGCGAACAGGTAATTGTATAGCGCAGTTCTTACTCCGCCCATGTGGAGTGGACCTGTCGGTGACGGTGCGAATCTGACTCGTGTCTTTCTTTCCATTGTCCTTTTTCTTTGTCGTTGCCGTATTTGGAGTTGTTTGAATTTCGGTTGAATGTAATTAAAACAACTTCTTCTGCTGATCGGCAGATATATCTTACAAAAGTAGGGAAAAATTTCCAAATAACTATATTGATTCCGGAGCTTGGTGTCTTACCGTACGGCGTATCGCTGCTGTGTTCACAAGCTCGCTCTTGTCTGTGCGGTTATCTACGAGTAAGACAGGCTTGGTGTCGAAGTGGAAATGAGGCATATTTTCAGTCGTATTGTAGCTTATCTTGTTGATGAATGCCTCTTCCAATAGTGGAATCTCTCCTGTAGGATTCTTAAATTCGTCCGTGTATGTGAAGTCTTTGTTTATTATTATGATTTTTCCGTAGTCTGTTCCCGTTAGATCAGAAATGTTCGTGTGGAATCCTGTTGCGATTACTGTAATATGTATGGTGTCTCCGGCATTCGGGTCATCATCCCATATTAAACCTCTCTTGGATTTATCCACTATTCCTGTGTATTCAGTTATCAGATCGCTGATTCGTCCGAATTCCTCCATGGTTAATCCCTGTTTGTTGTTACCTGCAGTAACATTGACAAGAAGATTCTTGGCGGTTTTCAGATCAAAATCATTTAGAAGCGGAGATTCAAGAGCTTCCTTTACAGCTTGTTCCAGACGATCTTTACCGCTTCCACTTCCACATCCCATCAGTGCCATGCCACTGTTTTTCATCATTGTTATGACATCTTGGAAGTCGACATTGATATACCCAGGCTTTTTAATGATTTCTATGATTCCTCTTACAGCTGTAGCGAGTACTTCATCGGCTTTTGGCCAAGCATCTTGCAGTAGTTCTTTCCCGAAGAATGAATAGAGTTTCTGATTGTTTATAATCAGAAGGCTGTCCACATTGCGCTCAAGTTCGTGTATTCCATCGCTTGCTTTGGACAATGCTTGCCTGCCTTCGTTTTGGAATGGAAGTGTGACTACAGCCACGGTGAGTATGCCTCTGTCTTTGGCCATTTTGGCTATGACAGGTGATGCTCCTGTACCTGTTCCTCCTCCTAATCCGGCAGTGATGAACAACATTTTGGTTCCCGAATCAAGTACCTTTTCGGCAATCACATCTTGAGATTCAAGAGCTGCTTTTCTTGCTTTTGATGGTACCGTGCCTGCGCCAAGTCCATCTCCGAGTGGAACTTTCACTGGGACATTGCTCTTCTGGAGAGCCTGAGAATCAGTATTGCAGACAATGAAACTGCAACCCTGAATCTTCTGGTTGTACATGTATGTAACGGCATTGCATCCGCCACCGCCGACTCCTATAACTTTTATCATGGAGTTCTCTGGTACCCAATCGGATGGGGTAACAATGTTTGTGCTATCAAAAAAGTCTGTCATACTATACGTTCTCCTTGTTTGCCTCTTCGTAAATCTTGTTTACTTTCCAGATGAATTTTCTGAATATGCCTGGTCCTTTTTCTTTCTGCTGCTTAGGCTCTTCTACTTTATGCTCTTCCTTAGGTTTTTCCTTAGGCTTTTCTTCGCTAATAGGCTCTTCAGCTTGTTTTGTCTTTTCCTGCTCTTTTTCTTGTTCAGCCTTTATTTCTGGACTCGGAATAGAACTTTCTACCTCTGCCGGTTTAGTTTCAGTCTGATGTTTTATAGGCTCCTCTTTCTTCTGTTCAGGTTTCTCGTCAACGTCATTGCTTATGCAGCAGTTAATGTTTTCATCGCGTGACATCATCACAAGCCCTACTGTAGACACGGCATCTGTCTTGAGGATATCTTCGCAACCACTTGCCACGAAACCATTTCTCGGATATGCGGTGCGAACATTATAGCCAGATAAATCCTTTATATAGTTTGTAATGTTGAGCATCTCTGCACCTCCTCCTGTGATCACGATTCCTTTTCTGAGGTGCTCTGCCAGATGGCTCTCTTGGATTTCATAGAGCATCGCATCTATTATTTCCTTTTCTCTGGCAGTGATTATTTCAGACAGATAGCTTACCGGAATCTGTTTATATGTGCTCATGTCATCTGTTTCAATCTGTATGATTTTTTCTCCAAGATTTTGGAGCTTGTCTGGCATACAGCCTCCGAATGCACATTTGATGCTTTCGGCTAACTTGTCGGAAATACTACACTCGTTCCTAATGTCTGATGTGACAGTGTTTCCTCCAAAAGGTATTGAAGAATAGTAGGCGAGGACTTTCTTTTCATAAATGCTTACGGATGTGGCTCCTGCACCAAGGTCAATGAGCGCTACACCATTGCTTGTCTCTTCTTCCGTCAATACTGCTTTTGCTGTTGCGAGAGGAGTGAAATACATTCTCGCTATGCCTATCCCGAGATCATTGAAAACCTTCGTTATATTTCTAATAGGAAATTTCTTGCCTATGAATACCTTGAAATGCCCAGTGAATTCGTCACTAATCATTCCAATTATATCATTCTCAATGATTTGGAAGTAATCTCCAGTAGAAAAAGACTGAGCGATAGCTCCGTAGATTTTCTCGTTGTCAGGATCTTTCATGTCATGAGAATCTTGAGCCATGGTCTTCATGCACTCCACTTCTTCGCGTGTGATACAATCGTCAGGCTCTATTCTTTGTACTGTGGCAGAGGCATCTTCCTGACGGATGTTACATCTCGGAAGCCCTACGGCTACTTGTAGAATTTTTATGTTCAGCTCTTCTTCAGCATTATGTATAAGTTTTCCGAGAACTTCCGCTGCTTTTTTAGGGTTGAATACCTCACTGTCTCGGATTCCATCAGACGGTGCTGTCTTATAATAAAGTATCTGAGTGTTGTTCCCTTCCACCTTGGCTACTGCCAATGCGGTTTTGTACGTTCCCAGATCTACAGCTGCTATAAGCTTTTCATTCATTTTGTTGTCGTTGCCCATATCAGATTCTCAGTTCTTGTTTCTGCATACTATTTGCCCGTCGAAAGAAACATTGACATAGGAATAGTATCCTTCTCCTTTCTCCGGTACGATATATTTATAATAATCTTCGATTTTTGCAAATTTCTTTTCGAATTCTTCAGGCCGTCCGAAGATAAACTTCTCTTTTCCCTCTCTCGGAACAAGCACAAGTTTCCCGTTGCTATCTACATGTATTTGCACAATAGCATCTTCCCATTTTCTGCTGGACTCCATATAGTCAATGAGCGAGAGAATACCTTCTATCCATGCCCTTTCTTTGGCTGTGCCTGCTTTCCCTTTGTAGCCAGGAGTGAAGTTTACAGGGATGGCTCCATCTACTATAGGTACTCTGGAGGTATAATTTTTCTGAAGTGGAAACATGAATCCTTCAGAGTCCGCATACCATCCACCATTTGGGGAGATAAATCTTACAGCAGGTTCCCTCTGCGAGATGAGAATATGGAGAATCCCGTCTCTCGTTGTGTACGCTTCGCTTTTGAGTACTGCGCTTTTGCAATTCAAAATCTTCTCTATTTTGGCCAAGTCAATTGATTCCAATTTCATCCCTGATATGTTACCATAATCTTTGGCTACATATCCTTTGATGTCATTAGCCGTGACGAAGTCTAATCCATCTTGTTCAGCGAATTCTACTTTCAGTCCAGTGCATGTCAATTCCTTATGTGCAGCTGAACTTCTGACATCCAATATCACGAGCAGAACCGTGATGGCTGTCAGAACAGAAGCTGCCAATGTGTATTTCCAGACTGGTTTCATGTTATCAAAATATTATGTTCGCATTATTCGTTCACCCTTTTGCGAAGCATCTCTGTTATAGGTTCAATATAATCCGAAATATTTCCAGCTCCAAATGTGACGAGTACATCAAGTGGCTCCTTTTCCAGATAATCCATCAAGTCTTCTTTGTGAATCATAATCTTTTCTGGTGCCGTTACTTTGTTGAATATGATTTCAGATGTTACGCCTGGGATTGGTTCTTCTCTTGCAGGGTATATATCCAAAAGAATCAATTTGTCCACTTTGCTGAGTGATTCTGCAAATTCTTCTGCGAAATCACGAGTTCTCGTATAGAGATGTGGTTGGAATATTGCTGTGAGTTTCCTTCCTTGAAAGATGTCTCTCATGGAACTGATGGCTGTCGCCAATTCTTTTGGGTGATGGGCGTAATCGTCAATGTATGAGAGCTTCGGCGTGTTAAGATGTATATCTAATCTTCTTTTAACACCAAGAAACGTTCCTATAGCCTTTTTTATTGCTTCCGGAGTAATGCCATAGGTGAGACATATAGCAGCCGCTGCCACGCTATTCTCTACATTTACCCATCCTGGAGTGCCGCATTTTACTCCTTCTATGACGCCTTCTGGATATACTATGTCAAATGTAAAGTATCCAAGGTGGTCTGGTCGAGGATTTCTTGCATAAAAATCTGCTTTCGGGTCGTTATAATGGTATGTCAGAATCTTCGCATTGGTGTCCTCATGTGTGATATCCAGACCGAGTTTGGCGATGACAGTTCCGCTTACTTGAGAAGCGAAAGCTTTGAATGCTTCGTGTACATGGTTTATGTCACCATATATGTCCAAGTGGTCAGCGTCCATTGCTGTTATCACTGCTATTTCAGGATGCAACTGTAAGAATGATCTGTCAAATTCATCAGCTTCCACGACTACGGTCCTGTTTTGATCCATTAGAAGATTTGTGTTGTAGTTCTTGGAAATACCTCCAAGAAATGCTGAACACCCTTCTCCGGACTCTTTTATGATGTGTGCCGTCAATGTGCTGGTCGTTGTTTTTCCATGAGTTCCGGAAACTGCGAGACAACATTCTCCGTCAGTCAATTCACCTAAAATTCTCGAGCGTTTGACTACCTTGTATCCGTGCTTTTGCACATACACAAGTTCTCCCATGTCATGTGGGATAGCAGGAGTATATACTATAAGTGTATTTTCTACATCTTTCGGAATGAATTCAGAGTTGTCTTCATAATGTACGCTGATTCCTTCTTTCTGGAGAGCTTCTGTCAATTCGGATTCTGTCTTATCATAGCCTGAGACATTCAGCCCCTTGAATTTGAAGTACCGTGCAATGGCACTCATTCCTATACCGCCTATTCCTATGAAATATATATTCTTGTAATTCATGATTTTAAATTTTATATGTCTTTTTTATAAGCAATTTTGTAGGCTTCTTCTGCTATTGTTTGTGCTGCGTCTGATAGGGCCAGTTTAGCTATGTTTTCCTGCATTGACGCGATTTTCTCAGGGTGAGCGAGCAATTCTATGGCAGTGTTCATCAGCTTTTCAGGTGCATCGGTATCTTTTACGAGTATTGCTGCATTCTTCTTGACGAGAGCCATGGCGTTGTGAGTTTGATGGTCTTCCGCGACATTCGGCGACGGAACGAATATGGCAGCCTTATGTGCGGCGCATAATTCCGAGACAGTGCTGGCTCCGGAACGTGAAATCACCACATCAGCTACTGCGTATGCCAAATCCATTCTGCCGATGAAATCACTATGGTGGATGTATGCCAATGTTTTTCCACCAAGGCCTTCCGTTATGGCTTTTTCCATGAAACTATCTGTTGCGGCCTTATAATATTTTCCGCATTGCCAAAGCAGTTCTATATTATCTCCTCCTGGACATCCATTCTCTATCCATTTCTGCACTGAACGATTCAGCGTACCGCTTCCGAGACTTCCGCCTACTATCAGTATTTGTTTTTTTTCTGGCGTGAGTCCATAGAAGCTTAGTCCTTCTTCTTTCATCTCAGGTGTCGGAGGGACGATTTCCTTGCGTATTGGGTTGCCGCTCATTATAATCTTGTCTGCGGGGAAGAATCTATCCATGCCTTCGTATGCCACACAGATACAGTCTGTCCTTTTGCCAAGAATTTTGTTGGTTAGTCCTGCGAAACCATTTTGTTCTTGGATCAATGTCGGTATTCCATGGTGCTCAGCAGCCCATAGAAGCGGTGCGCTTGCATAGCCGCCGACACCGATTGCTATATCAGGCTTGAACTCTCGTATGATTTTTCCGGCTTTCTTGATGCTTGCAATGACTTTAAATGGAGCTTTGATATCATTGATAAGGTTGCGAAAAGTGAGCCTGCGCTGCAATCCTACTATAGGGAGTCCTATTATCTCATATCCGGCAGCAGGTACTTTCTCCATTTCCATCTTCCCTTCGGCTCCGACAAATAGTATCTTGCTATTTGGATTTAACTCCCGCATCTTATTGGCTATGGATATGGCCGGGAAGATATGTCCTCCTGTGCCGCCACCACTTATTATAATTCGTAATGCCTTATATTCTTTCATCCTATCTTCTTTTTAAAGTTGTTCAAGTGCGTCTAGATCGTTTAATGTATCTTTTACCTCATCTTGTTTCACGATGATAGGCGCTGCTTTGGCTGTTTCCTGCTCAATCTTTTTCTTAGCCATCTTGCTGATGCACAGAATAATTCCGAACACTATGCTAAATGCTAAGAATGAGCTGTTTCCATGACTTATCATTGGCAATGTCTGTCCGGTGAGTGGCCCAAGATCTACGTTGATGAACATGTGCATGAGAGCTTGCCCTGACACTAATACTACCATTCCTGCAACAAGCGTCTTGGCGTAATGGTTTTCACAATTTCGGACTATGATGGACCCACGCGCGAGGAGGCTTCCGTATAACATAATCACGAGCAGTGCGCCAATGATTCCATATTCTTCGACAATAAAAGAGAACATATAGTCTTCATACATTACCGATACTATATATCTCTGTGTACTTTTTCCAGGTCCTTTCCCGAAAAATCCTCCTTCGCTTACGGCGACTTTGGCACTTACAGGTTGTCGTGTTTCATCAAGTATTTTCTGGAATTCGAGAGTTCCTGGCTCTTCTTGGTGAAGACGTTTAAGTGGGTCATTTGATGCTAACGCCAAACGATCTACGACAAGTCCGAGTCGTTCGAAAATCTTACCTCCGGATAGTTTGTATGTTCCATATATTGCTCCACCGCCGACACATGCAGCTATACAGAGAATGGCAATATATTTCAGGTCAAGGCCACCTATTAAGGCAGTTGCTATCATGACGAGTCCTATGAACATAGCGCTTGAGTTACTTCCAAGTGCAATCATCATGGTTGTCATTAGTATTGGACCTATTACATAAAAACATTTTTTCCCTGCGTCTGTTTTGAGCCATCGTAGATGGTTAATCTTGCTGAGTTCATCCGCCAAGGCTGTCCTCCCTGTCTTTATAGCATCCATAGCCCATGCAACATACATAATCATCAAGACTTTTACAAATTCAAATACATGGAGTTGGAATCCGAAGATACTTATGCATCTCCATGCTTTGTTTATCTGTACTGGCTTGAATATTGGTATCCCCTGAAAATGGGAGGCAAGAAAGGCTAATAGGAAAAATGAGGTGACAAATCCATATTTGGATAGCAGTCGGAAAAGCCCAACATTGCCGAATCTGTACAGGAATCCTATTATGCCCAACCCTACAACTGACATTATCACCTGTTCCATTGCAATGGAAATCCTGGAACTTTTCTGCTGAAGAGCCAATAGGGAAGTAGAGGACGATATTGCGAGAATAGAGGACATGATTAGAAAGAAGACAATAATCCAGATGACTTTGTCTCCCTGTAGTCCGTCCATCATATTCCAGAACCCTGTTTTCTTTTTTTCGGCTTGGGTGCTCATTTTTATAATTTCTTAACTGCTTCCTTGAACTGTTCGCCCCTGTCCTCATAGCATGTGAATAAGTCGAAACTTGCACAGCATGGACTAAGCAAAACGACATCCCCGTCTTTAGCGAAAGATGCTGCCGTTTTTACGGCTTCGCTCGCTGAAAGAGTATCTTTAATGTTTTCTTTTCCAATAATGTCCTCGAACGCCTCATGAAATTTGTGATTGTCAATGCCCATGCACACGATGGCTTTTACTTTTTCTTTTACAAGATTCTTGAGTACATCATAGTCGTTACCTTTATCCGTTCCGCCGACAATCCATACGACCGGTCTTGTCTGGCATTCGAGGGCATACCATGCGGCATCGACGTTTGTTGCTTTTGAGTCATTTATATAGAGTACGCCTCCTACGCTTAAAACTGGCTCAAGCCTGTGTTCTATTGGTGAGAACGTCTCAAGTGAGTTCCTTATGATCTCGTTGTCAATACCTGTGGCTTTTGCAGCTAATGCTGCAGCCATGGAGTTATATATGTTGTGCTTTCCACCTAATGACAATTCGTTGAGGAAGATATCACATTCTTCGTTGTTGTATTTTACTACTATTTTGCCGTCCTCTGTGTATGCACCTTGTTCAAGTTTCTTTTCTTGACTAAAAGGCAGTCTCTTGGCCTCCATTACAATTTTGTTCAGATGGTTGATGGTTATTGCATCATCTGAATCGAAAATAAAGCAGTCTTCTGGCCGGAGATTCCGTGTTATTCTAAACTTAGCTTTAACATAGTTCTCCATCTCGTATCCATAGCGGTCAAGGTGATCTGGAGTAATGTTTGTTATGATGGCAATGTCTGGTCGGAAATCATAGCAGTTGTCCAGTTGGAAGCTACTTATTTCCAGAACATAGTAGTCGAAGTGCTCGGTGGCGACTTGATATGCGTAACTTTTTCCGATATTGCCTCCGAGTCCGACATTGAGTCCGGCTTCTTTCAGAAGATAATATATTAGTGAGGTTGTGGTAGTCTTTCCGTTGCTTCCTGTTATGCAAATTTTCTTCGCAGTATCATATCTTCCTGCGAATTCAATTTCTGATATTATATGTATGCCCTTTTCAATGGCTTTGCGTATCATTGGCGCTGTTTCAGGAATGCCTGGACTCTTTATAATCTCGTCTGCGTTCAGTATCAGTTCTTCTGTATGATGTCCTTCTTCGAAAGGAATGTCCCATTTTTTCAGAAGAGCGACATGCTCAGTGGCGATTTTTCCTTTGTCAGAGAGGAAGACATCGAAACCTTTGACTTTCGCGAGTACTGCAGCGCCTGCGCCGCTTTCGCCTCCACCGAGGACTATGATCCGCTTTTTGTTATCCATTTTATATCAAATTTATCTGAAATTCAATTGTATTATCTTATTTTAAGGAGTGCAAGTGTTGCTACTGCTAAAATTAATCCTACCAACCAGAAACGTGTTACAATCTTAGCTTCAGGTATGGGATGGGACGGCCATTGAATCTTTGCAGGAATGTCAATCTTCTGATAATGATGATGAAGAGGGGCCATTCTAAAAATTCTCTGTCCTGTTCCTGTACGCTTCCTTGTGTACTTGAAATAAAATCTTTGGATGATGACTGACAGACTCTCCACAAAAAATATTCCGCACAAAATTGGGAGGAGAAGTTCCTTCCTTATCAATATCGCACTAACTCCGATGATTCCGCCTATTGCGAGACTTCCCGTGTCGCCCATAAATACTTGTGCAGGATATGAGTTGTACCATAGGAATCCGAGCAATGCCCCGACAAATATTGACATGAATACTGCGATTTCTCCTGTACCCGGAATGTACATTATGTTTAGGTAATTGGAGTTTATAAGGTTACCGCTGAGCCATGCCAATATGCCTATTACAGTTCCGACTATTGCAGAAGTTCCTGCTGATAATCCATCCATTCCGTCTGTGAGGTTTGTACCATTGGAACATGCTGTTATGACAATGATTATCATCATTACATATATTGCCCACTTGAAATACCAACCCATAGCTCCTTTGAAAGGCGAAAGCCACTTGTAGTCAAATTCATGGCTCTTTATGAAGGGCAATGTCGTTTTTGTACTTTTCACGATGTTCTCCATCTTCCAACTATTGTCGGCAACAATGGTCTCACTATTTACATCAAGACTTGAGCTGCCTTGTGGAACGTAGGTTGTCCCATTGTCTGCATTATCTATCTTGACTTTCTCTCTGACTACAATATCGTTGTTGAAACATACTGTAAGTCCGACGATGAATCCGAGTATTATTTGGAGGAAGAGCTTTCCATGTTCGCTCATTCCTTCCTTGTTGTGCTTGAATACTTTTATATAGTCATCAGCGAAACCTATGCCACCGCACCACAGAGTGGTGAATAGCAGTAATTGAGTGTAAATGTTTGTAAGATCACAAAATAAAAGAACTGATATGGTTATTGCAAGCAGAATAATCACGCCTCCCATTGTTGGCGTACCTTTCTTCTGCATCTGTCCTTCTAGGCCAAGGTTCCTTATTGTCTCACCTATTTGTTTCTTCTGGAGCCAGTGTATTATGCGCCTTCCTGCGAAGAATGAGATTAGCATAGCTGTTACGCTTGCGATCATTGCTCTGAAGGACAAGTAACTCATTAATCCTTGCCCAGGAATATCATAATCTTTTAACAATTGGAATAGGTGGTAGATCATTTCAAGCCCTCCATCATTTTGAATGTTTCGCTGACGATTTCACGCTCGTCGAAATGTCTATGCTCGGTTCCGATAATCTGATAGGTCTCATGCCCTTTACCTGCTAGAAGGATGACTGCTCCAGCTGGAGCCAAGGTTATAGCTGTTCGGATAGCTTCTTTTCTATCGGCTATAAACAGAGTCTTAGCAAGGCCATCCTTGTTGAAACCCTTGCGGATGTCATCCATGATGTCTTCTGTTTGTTCAGTACGACTATTGTCGGAAGTGACGAAAATTCTGTCAGCGTAAATCTGTGATACGGCTGCCATCTCAGGACGCTTGGTCTTGTCTCTGTCTCCTCCACACCCAAATACGCAGATTAGGTGTTTTTTAGGACCTATATCGCGCAATGTCTTCAGTACATTTTCCAAGGCATCCGGAGTGTGAGCATAATCGATTATGACTGAAATGTCTTTCGGTCCACGCATGGTTTCGAGCCGTCCTTTGGCTGATTCCAATTTGCTGAGTTGTATAAGTGTTTCCTCTTGTTTTGCCCCAATGAGGATGGCTGTTGTATAAATTGCAAGGAGATTATATGCGTTATGTTGTCCTATGAGCCTTGTCCAAATTTCTTTTCCATCGATTCTGAGTTGCATTCCATCGAAACTTTCTTCGATTATTCTGCATGTATGATCGGCTATGCTCTGGCATGAGTATGTGATAATTTTGGCTTTTGTGTTTTGAACCATTACCATGCCATTTTTGTCATCAATGTTTGTTATAGCGTAAGCATCTTCAGGAAGAGAATCAAAGAACAATTTTTTGCATCTTAAATATTCAGCGAATGTCTTGTGATAGTCCAAATGGTCATGTGTGAGGTTGGAGAATATTCCTGCCTTGAACTTGAGACCTGCGACACGTTCTTGTTCCATTCCGATGGAACTTACTTCCATGAAACAATAGGCGCATCCCTCGTCGACCATCTGTTTCATCAAAGAGTTTATTGTTATCGGGTCCGCTGTCGTATTTGTAGTCTCGATGCATTTGTCTCCTACATAATTGGCAATAGTGGAAAGAAGGCCGCATTGGTATCCAAGCCCTCTGAAAAGATTGTAAAGCAAGGTAACTGTAGTGGTCTTTCCGTTTGTTCCCGTTATTCCGACAAGGGTCAGTTCATGAGAAGGATTACCATAAAATGCTGCTGCAGCCATTGCTTCGGCATATCTGGAGTCATTGACCTTTACGAAAGTAACGTTATTATTTGATCTTAGATCATTGACCTGAGATTCAAGCTCTTCCTGATCTTCGTAAATGATGGCCGAAGCTCCTTTGGATAGAGCTGAGGCAATGAAACGATGCCCATCCCCAGTGTGCCCTTTTACAGCAACGAAAAGTGCTCCGGGAGTAACTTTCCTGGAGTCATTGCATATATCTGTAATCTCAATTCCGGGGTTTCCATGAATCTCTTCGGATTTGCAATCTTTTATAATATCATTAAGTGTCATAACTTATTCAAGTTTAAGTGATATAGTACCTCCTGACGCAAGTTTAGAGCCTGCTGCTGGACTTTGGCTGACAACATGACCTATTCCCGTATAGGAGCATTTATATCCGTCATTTTCAATTGCATATATTGCATCCATTAGTCCTAGTCCTTTTACATTAGGTACTTTGCCGTCTCTTGAAGTGTTCGGCTTGCTTCCTATCATGACAGGCATCTTTCCTCTGTTTTCGAGCAATTCACCATAGCTGTTGTCCAGTGAGTAAATCTTGTCTACAATATCCCTATATGCCAATGCCGGAGTCGTGCCTCCGAAAAATACTTCGTTGCTCGGTTTTGAGTAGATGACAACGATAGCGGTATACTTTGGCTGTTCAGCAGGGAAGAACCCTACAAAGGTTGCTTGATATTGTATTTGTCCTTTTTTGTTCAGGTATGGGTTTCCGCGCATAGCATTCTTCGGCTCTTGTGCGATACGAGCTGTACCTGTCTTTCCAGCGACTTTGAACTTTGCATTTTTAAGTCTTCTTGCTGCGGTACCTTCTTCTGTAATCCTCATAAGCCCTTTAGTCAGACTATCTGCTGTCGCTCTCGAACAAATGGAGCCATTAAGTACAGATGGACCACGTTTTTCTTTCACGATACCATCGGCTTCAATATCTTCTACGAGATATGGTTTCATCATCTTGCCTTTATTTGCAATAGCATTGTAGAATGTCACGATGTGAAGAGGTGTTTCAGCTACTGAATATCCGATAGCGATGGACCCAAGGTCTGTCGCGCTCCAGTATTTTGAATCTGGTGAAGGTAGTGATGGCGATGTAAACCCCTTTAAATCAAAATCATACGCTTCGCCAAGCTTATAGAGGTACAGATTGTCCAAAAGTTTTTTAGGCCTACTTCCATAGTGGTCTATCGCAAGTTTTCTGAAGACATAATTAGATGAAATTTCATATCCGTGCATTACTGTTATCTTGTCAGTATGATTTTTCCTTTCATAATCGGAAATATGCACATCAGGGTCGAAGAATTTTATTTTTCCGTGATCAGTTGGCAACTGGTCTGATAGTCTTACATTGTAATCTTCCATTACACTCATCAGAATTGCTGTTTTGAATACGGATCCAGGTTCTCCGGCACGGCCTATAGCCATGTTGTATGTCTCTCCGAGACGATTAGTAGTGCTGTCTCTCATAAGATTGACCATAGCTCTGATGGCACCGCTCTTGACATCCATGATAATTACGCAACCACCCTCAATTTTCTCATTATCTGCAATTTGAGTGCGTAATGCGTTGTCTGCAATATCCTGTATGTCAATGTTTAATGTTGTTCGGATATCCATACCATCCTGTGGTGCAACGAGCAGACTATCTTTGTTTAAGATTTTTTTGCGTCCGTCAGTCTGTTTGAGCCATTCATAGCCAGCTTTTCCGTGCAGGATATAGTCGAAAGCACCTTCAAGACCGATGTGGTTGTTTCCATTGGATCGGCTGTTGTCTTTAACATATCCAATCACTCGTCTTGCAAGAGACCCATAAGGGTATTGTCTTGTATCTATTCTGCTAATGATGATACCTCCTCTATTCGGTCCTTCACAGAAGAGCGGAAGTCCTTTGATTTTCTGTAAAAGTTCATGGTCTACGGGACCTCCTATCTTGAGGTATCTGCTACCTTTTTTTCTCCCGTCCATTATGGCTGCGAACCATCCGTCTGCAGATTTTTCTGTATAGATAGCGGCAAGGCCTTTTGATAATCGTGCCGCCTTGTCTCGCCATTCTTCTTCTTTCTCCTTTCCGTCTTTCTTCCTGTTCTTGAACTCGTCTTTTCTTACTGTGCAATCCATATATATCTGATACATAGGCGTTGAGATGGCGAGTAATCTTCCATCTGAGGCTATTATAGACCCTCTTACTGGATCGAGTCGCTTTTTGTTGTTCTGTGTGCGGTAATATTTCAGATATGGATCGCTGTCGCGGAATACATTCTGTATATAAACGATACGTCCGAGTATGATACAAGCGCACAATGTGAACCCGAGGTATAGATACCACAGGAATTTGCTTTCCTTGTTGCGTTTGTTTTCGTTCATGCTGTCGTCCATATCCTATTTTTCCTTAGTGTCTAGTTTTATTGCAGGTTGTTCAGGAAGTGTCACATCAGAGCCTTTTTCTTTAAGGAGACGTTCCATAGTTGTTATTCTGTCCAAGCTGACTAACTGAATCATCTTTTCTGTGTGGTAGATCTTAAGGTCAGTAAGCACATCTTTATTCTTTTCTACTTTGCTTAATGTATTCTCGATCATCATGTCCAGAAGTATCATGGCCCAAAATAATATGAAAGTATAGGCGATGTGCATGAAAATCCTGTCACATCCAAGCCTCATGAGAAGTTCGCCTCTGAAAAAAGCATTCATTGCATTCTTCAGCGATGCTGAAATAGATACCCAGTTCATCATTGTATACCCTCCTTCTCAGCGATCCTGAGTTTTGCGCTTCTTGCCCTTGTGTTGGATGCGATTTCATCCTCTTGCGGTAGAATAGGCTTTCTGTTCAATGCTTTAAGTGGCGCGAGGATGTTTCCGTAGAAATCTTTTTCTTGTTCACCATGTATGTTTCCGGACTTGATGAAATTCTTTACCATCCTATCTTCCAGAGAATGGTATGTGATTACGACAAGACGCCCACCAACCTTAAGTGAATCGGCTGCCCCCGTAAGGAATTTTTCCAGTGACCTCATCTCATGGTTAACTTCGATACGTAGTGCCTGATATATTTTTGCAAGAACCTTGTGACTAGCAAAACTTGGTAGTGCCGGAGATAGTATCTTGTCGAGTTCGCCTGTAGTGTTGATTCTATCTGCTGTACGTCCAGCAACAATCAGTTGAGCTAACTTTTTGGCGTTATCCACTTCTCCATATATTCTAAGTATCTTCTCAAGATCTTCCTGAGAATATTTGTTTACAACGTCCGCGGCTGTAAGAGGAGCCTGATTATTCATCCTCATATCCAACGGCGCATCGAATCTGAATGAAAAACCTCTATCGGCTGTATCGAACTGATGTGATGAAACACCGAGGTCCGCTAAGATTCCGTCTACCTTTGCTTCTTTGATGAGTGCTTCTGTTTCTGGATATTCGTCGCGTTGTTTCCAGTTCTCATACATTACAAAATTGTGGATATACCTAAAGTCTGCATGTACAAGGATAAGTCGTTGATCGTCTATTCTGTTGTTTATGGCGTCGCTATCACGATCAAAGGCGATGACTTTCCCTGCTGGAGATAAGCGTGAAAGAATCTCGGCAGTGTGTCCTCCGCCTCCAAATGTGGCATCAACATATATTCCTGATGGATTGGTGATAAGAGCTGAAACACTCTCATCGAGGAGCACCGGTGTGTGGTATTCTGACATTTTTTCCTCCGTTTTACTTGGAAATCTTCTCGGCAAGGCTTGTGTATTCCGCATCAGAAATTCTGCTGCTATCGAATTTCTCCTTGGCCCATATTTCGATTTTATAATCGATACCCGAGAAAACCACCTCCTTGGTTACCCCTATAGCGTCTAAAAGCTTTCTTGGTATTGACATTCTGCCAAATTTACAATCGGGTTCTACGACTGCACGATCGCGCATGTATTCTCTCCAGAAAGCAGCGTGTTCTCTATTGAAGAAATTCAGATGAGATTTGACTTCGGAACTCTGGCGCTCCCATTCATCGAAGGTGTACATCTCGAGACAATCTTCGAAAATGTCCTTCTTTATGACGAATCTCATATCGCTTCCAGAAGGCATTACAGACTTGAACGCCGAAGGAAAAACAAGTCTTCCTTTGTCGTCTGTCCGAGCTGTGTATTCGCCTATGAATGTCGTCATTTACTGATTGATTCTTAATAGTTTCACGCTTTGGGGAATCTCCCGGTCTTGGCCGAACATACTCCCTCCACAAAGATAGTGAAACTTTTTACAATTTCTTCCATATTCTTCCACTTTTTTCCACATTGGTCTTCAAGAATACTCTGCAATATTGAATACTATTCAAAAGGATGAGAATTTAGAAGCAGTTTAGTAAGGATTACTTAAGCAGATTCTTAGTAAATTTGCATAAATTTGCATGAAAACTTTGGCATTATGAGTAATATTGTGATAGATGCAATCAAGACTCGCAGAAGTATCAGAAAATATACTGATGAGCAGGTGAGTGAATCCGACCTTAAGGAAATATTGGATGCTGGAACATACGCTCCTACTGGACATAATTTTCAGGATCCAATCATTATAGCTGTTCGTAATCAACAGGTTATAGAAAAGCTTGTGAAGATGAATGCAGCCATTCTTGGCACTGATGGAAATCCGTATTATGGAGCTAAGACTATTATTTTAGTATTTGTCCCTTTCCCTGAAAAAAACGGAAATGCAATACAGGATGGTTCTCTCGTTCTCGGCAACATGATGTTGGCAGCTCATTCTCTTGGCCTCGTATCATGTTGGATCAATCGTGAAAGGGAAATGTTTTCAACACTTGAAGGTGCGGAACTCATGAAAGAATTCGGGATCCCTGATGGGTATATGGGACTTGGTGCCTTATCTGTAGGTCATCCGACAAGACCTACTCCATCACCGCTACCTCGTAAAGAAAATTATTATAAGATAATCGAATAAGACATGGCGATAAGACTTACACTAAATAAGACACAGAAACCTCTTTTTTGTGAAAGTAAATGGTGGGGAGATCCAGATATGCCGGCTGATGCTAAGTATCCTGTGATGACCGTGTGCGAATGCTCTGATGGCGTTTCAAGAATTATTCGAGCCGATGATGATGTGACGGGATGTGAAGCTTATGAATATCCACTTACTTTCATCTGTCAGATCCGTTGTGAGGATATTGCTGAATTTGATCCGGAAGGACATCTCCCACATGAAGGGATGCTTTATTTCTTTGCAGCGACTGACGAGTATGTTGGGTATGACTCTCCTGTACATCTTGGCCTCGGTGAGTGGCCTAAGGGTGCAGTTGTTGTGAAATATTCCAAGACCATAAATATGGAGACTTTCCAGTCTTGCATAATGGTAGATGAAGATGATCAGCCTCTTACTGAATCAGCATTGGAAATATCATTTGAATCATGTCCGGATGATTCGGACGGAATAAAATTACTTGGAATTCCTTTTTTTAGTGATGTCAGAGACCAATATCAGAGTTATCATAATCTGTTGCAAATAGATTGTGATGAAACTGCCGGCATCAATTTCTATGATACCGGCATGCTAAATTTGCTTATATCTCCAGCAGATTTTGCCAAGGGTATTCTGAAGCGTCCTATGGCTGTGCTTAATTCTTTGTAGCGCTCATTGCTCTCATGGCGTTTATGACTGCGATTAGAGTCACTCCAACGTCTGCGAATACCGCTTCCCACATATTTGCTATGCCCAAGGCCGCAAGCGCAAGAAACATCAGTTTAACGCCGATAGCAAATATGATGTTTTGATGTACAATCTTCATTGTTCTTCTTGCGATTGCCACAGCGTCAGCTACTTTCTGCGGATTGTCATCCATGAGGACAACATCTGCGGCTTCTATTGCTGCATCACTTCCCGCTCCTCCCATTGCTATGCCGACATCGGCAGTTTTCAGAACTGGCGCATCATTGATTCCATCACCTACGAATGCGAGGCTACGGCTTGGCTTTTGATTACGTATCAATGTCTCCAAGACCTGCACTTTTCCATCAGGAAGTAGTCCGGCATGCACCTCATTTATTCCTACCATTTTTGCTATTTGAGTTGCAGCTTCCATTCTGTCCCCAGTTAGCATGACAGTCTTTTCTATACCTTCCTTCTTGAGATTAGCTATTGCTTTTGCCGATTGAGGTTTTATCGTGTCTGAAATGATAATATGTCCTAAATATTGATTATTCACAGCTACATGTACTTCCGTACCTACCACATTTGTTACATCTGCATTGACATGAATTCTCTCCATCAGCTTCATATTGCCAGCATAGATTTTCTTGCCTCTTATGGTCGCGCAGACTCCCTCTCCGGCAAAATTTTCGATGTCCGAAATTTCTGATTTATCAAATTCTGTTTTGCAGGCTTTTCTCAATGCTATTGCGATAGGGTGTTCGGAATATGTTTCCGCTACTGCTGCAAACCATAGTAACTCGTCTTCTGTGTGCTTGGTAGAAGGAATGACTTCTGATACTGCGAAATTGCCCATTGTCAATGTTCCTGTCTTGTCGAATACGACAGTTTCGAGTTTTGAGAGAGTTTCCAGGTATGTTGAGCCTTTTACGAGAATTCCTTTTTTAGAGGCTCCGCCTATTCCTGCGAAAAATGTAAGTGGAATGGATATAACTAAAGCACATGGGCATGAGATTACGAGGAATATCAATGCTCTTTTGAACCATGTGAGCCACATTGCATCGAAGAGTGGTGGAATTGTTGCCAGTAAGACAGCGGCAAACACTACTGCGGGAGTGTAATATTTGGCAAACCTTGTTATGAATTTTTCTGTTTTAGCCTTGCCGGAGTCAGCATTCTCGACTAAATTCAAAATTCGTGCGACTGTGGACTCTCTGTATGTGCCTGAAGTTTTGATGCGAAGTAGGCCTGTGAGATTGATTGTTCCATTTAGAACGTCGCAGCCTTCTTTTACATCTCTCGGAATGCTTTCTCCTGTCAATGCTGCCGTATCAAGTGAAGAGTTGCCTGATATCACCTTTCCGTCAAGTGGAATTTTCTCTCCAGGCTTGACGATAATTATACTTCCTGCAGGGACATCTTCCGGAGCGACTTTTTTGCTTGTGCCGGAGTTGTCTTCCAAATTTGCATATTCGGGGCGAATGTCCATGAGTGATGTGATAGAACGTTTGCTCTTGTCTACAGCCATATCTTGGAACATCTCTCCGATTTGGTAGAATAACATGACGGCTACGGCTTCTGGGTATTCTCCTGTCGCGAAAGCTCCTATGGTTGCTATTGCCATGAGAAAATTCTCGTCAAATATTTCACCATGGAAAATGTTTCTAAGTGCATTATAAACAATGTCGCCGCCTATCACGAGATAAGCAGCGGCATAAAATATTATAGAATTGCCGATAAACGTTGCTCCGGCGAGCATGAGAATGCAGATGATTATTCTGCCCAATGTCGTTTTCTGTTCTTTTTCCATATCGTTTGCCGAAACGAATTTATTCCCGTTGGCAAGTACAAAGATATGAATGAACTTATGCAACTTGGTTGCAAATAGTATTATTGCCTTTTCCTGCACTCTGGACAGAGCCCTTTCATCAAATATTCTACCTGATGGAGTTCGTATCCGTCAGGATATTTCACCGACGGAATATGTATGTGATCGAGACAGAATGTCTTGTGGCAAGATTCACAGTAGAAATGACAATGTAGTTCCTCGGGACCACAATTGACTCCATTTCTGCACACACAGTATTTCCTTGCCCCACTCCCATCCTCTATTTCATGTATCAGATGATGCTCAGCGAAAGCCTCCAATGTCCTAAATATTGTGGACTTATCCACTGTGTCCAGGTCATATTCGAGGTCAGCCATGCTGAATGTGTCGTGAAACTTCGACATGGACTGATATATGAGTAATCTTACAGCCGTAGGTCGAATTCCATGCAGTCGGAATATCTCAGAGGTGTCCATATTGAATCAATGTCTATTTTCCATTGGGCTCGTCAAGCCTCATTTCCGGATGCCTGTCAGATGTTAGTGCATAGCATAACGATACTATGATAGCGAAAAGCGACAGAGATATAAATACGAATTCAGAATGTCTTGCAGCAGTTAACTCTTGAATTTGGTTTCCTGCCATTGTGACTTCATTTCTGAAAATGAATCCTACTAAAATAGGGACGAGTAGCATACCCATGTTCTGAATCCAGTAAATTAGTGAATAAGCTGTACCGAGATTCTTTTCTGGGACTATTTTTGAAACTGTCGGCCAGAGAGCAGCAGGTACGAGTGAATATCCGATACCTAACATTGCAATGGCTACATATCCAAATATTGGGATACCTTGAGGTGCAAAGGCAATCATCAGATGCGCTACAAATACGAGGACAGATCCTGTTATCATCCATCTCGTACCTTTTCCGACTTTATCTACAAATGTGCCGAAGAGAGGGGCGAAAATAACGGTTGAGAATGGAATGAGAGAAACCATGAGGCTTGCACTTTCAGCAGGCAATCCGAATCTCGGAATAAGGATTGAAGTAGCGAACTTTTTGAAAGTTATTATGCTACAGTAGAAGAATACGCACAATAGCGCAGACATAATGAAGTACTTATTGCCAAGAACTTTAAAAATGTCGGAAAACTTAAATTTATCCTCTTCTGCTGTCTTTTTCTTATCCGTTGTGCCTGCTTTTGCGTCGAATTTAGCATCCATTGCCACGAATACTGCCCAAAGTAGAGTCCCTGTAAGGAGTATCACCAAGCCCAAAAATGCAGGCCTTGCCGTTTCAGACAGGCTGTAGATTTGACCTTCAGGCTTGGATGCTACGAGAATAGGGGAGATTATAAGCGCGAGTGCGGTCCCAAGTCTGGCTATCGCCAACTGAAGGCCCATTGCCAATGCCATATTGCGTCCTTTGAACCACTTGGCGATAGAACGTGTTACGGCCACACCTGCAATCTCACTTCCTAGTCCGAACATCATGCAACCTGCATATGCTATCCCAAGAGATGTTTCAGGAGATAAGCCTGATGTTATTGCGTATGTAACTACAGCCGCGCCTGCTGTCATCATTCCGACGAAAATTGAACCTGTTATGCGTACGCCCCATTTGTCCAGGAGCATTCCGCATATGATTAGTCCTCCCCATACGCACAAGAATGAATATCCGCCTGCATAAAAACCATAGTCAGCAGAATCCCATCCTAGCTCCAGCATTTCAGGGTTGCGGAAAAGCTGGGACAAGGATGAGAACATGTCATCAAAAAAATATGATGCGAACATTGGCACGACTAAACATGCGAGAGCAAGCCATCGTGAAATATCCGTTATGCTGTTTCTGGATATAGTCATTATTTTTCTATGTTAGGCAGTTCGAGACCGAGATGACGCTTGTTGTCCAAAACTTTGAGATAGATTCCAATCAAGAGTGCTAAGATTCCAAATCCAGCGAAAATTATGAGAGGAACGGTGTAATTATAAGGTATGAATTCAGCTCCAGCTTCTTTTGCTGCTATTACAGCAGGATTATTAGCATTTACACTTGTAAGAACACTTCCGATAAGCTTTGGAACGAAACAGAGACCGATGTTCTGAACCCAAAAAATAAGACAGTATGCCGAGCCTAGAATTTTTTCGTCAATAATCTTAGGAACTGAAGGCCAGAGAGCTGCAGGCACGAGGGAAAAACTGATACCGAGTACTACAATTGTAGCCAATGCGATGATTTTGCTATGTGTTGCAGGAAGTATGAAAGCGAATACGAGATGACAAACTATGAGTAAAAGAGAACCCCAGATGAGCATTGTAGCACCTTTTCCTTTAGTGTCAAGAAATCTTCCGAGGAATGGTGTGATGACAGCTGCGCCGATTGGAAACCATCTGAATATGTTTGCTGCTGTTTCAGCGGAAATTCCGTCAAGGTTGCATTGAAGCATATTCGCACCATATCTCTGGAAAGGGAAGATGGCGGAATAATAAAGTACACAGAGCAGAGCTACCACCCAGAAACTCTGAGAGGAGAAAATCTTGCCGAGATCACTCAACTTAAATTCTTCGTCAGAAGAAGAGTCGTCAGATTTTATTCCTGCTACCACGAGTTCTTTGTCGAACTTCTTATCCATTACACTGAATACGATAAAATTTATGAGACCGATAAGGAGAAGAACTGTGCAAAATCCTACAGGACCTTGTACTCCACCGAGTTTTGCAGCAAGAATAGGGCTGATGGAAAATACTGAAAATACGCCGACACGTGCAATTGCCATCTCTATTCCCATTGCCATTGCCATTTCCTTTCCCTTGAACCATTTTGCGATAGCTTTCGAAACGGTTGTTCCGGCCATCTCACATCCGCATCCGAAAATCATGAAACCAAGTGATGCCATTTTCGCGCTGCCAGGAAGAGATACCCACCAGCTGTCAAGCCATGCACAGAAAGCTGTTGTCTGGAACCAGTCTGTGATACCTATATATTTAATAGAAGCGCCGACGAACATCATTGATGCTGATAATATTCCCGTGAATCGTACTCCCATTTTGTCAAGTATGATACCTGCAAGGATCAGAAATCCGCAAACGTTCAAGATATATTCTGAGCTGGCGTATGTGCCAAATACATCTGGACTCCATCCTCTCTGTTGTTCTATGAGAGACTGCAGTGGGGACATCACATCCACGAACATGTAGCCGAAAAACATCATAAGTGCTATCAGAACGAGCACTGTCCAGCGGGCTACTGCGCTGTCATTCATTAGTTTCTGAACTTTTGTCATATACTTTGTCTTTAGTTTTCTGTTGAAATATTCTTGCAATTTATTTAAATTATTCATAAACTGCAAAATATTTTATTGTGTCAGGAAATGTTTGTATATTGCAATAGAAATTCAGAAAGATTAACATGTTAGAAAAAATAAATTCCCCTGAAGATCTTAGAAAACTCGATAGTTCACAACTTAAGGATATTTGCCAAGAGATTAGGGATTATATAATAAAGTGTTGCTCGACTAATCCGGGACACCTTGGTTCAAGCCTTGGTGCTGTGGAACTTATAGTTGGACTTCATTATGTGTTTAATACTCCGCATGATAAAATTGTATATGACGTTGGCCATCAGGCTTATGCTCATAAAATATTGACAGGAAGACGTGAAGCGTTTAGAAAGAATCGAATGAAAGATGGGATTAGCGGTTTTCCAAATATACAAGAGAGTGAGTATGATGCATTTGGAGTGGGACATTCTTCTACATCAATTTCTGCAGCTTTGGGGCTGTCTTGTGCTGCCAGAATTAGGAACCTTGATGAAAAAGTGGTCGCCCTCATCGGTGATGGGGCTTTAACAGGCGGATTGGCACTTGAAGGACTTAATAATGCTGGCGCAAGTAAGAGCGATATACTTATAATATTAAATGATAATAATTGTTCTATTGATAAGAATATCGGTGCTATTCATGAATACCTGCTGCGTGTTACTACAGATCCGCGATATCTAAAGATTAAGAATAAGATTTGGAATGGAATGGGAGACGGGTGGCTTCGCAGTCGAATGCAGCAAGTAGTTCGTACTACCAAGTCGTCTATAGTGGAGGGGTTCGGCGGTGCCTTGTTCGAGTCTCTTGGATTTAGATATTTTGGTCCGATTGATGGTAATGATATTGATGCGGTATTGGATGCATTGAGACGCCTGAAGGATATCAAGGGGCCGCGAATCTTACATACATTCACTCGTAAAGGGAAGGGATATGCGCCAGCAGAATCTGATCCTACGACATGGCATGCTCCTGGAAAATTTAATCCTGACACAGGTGAACGACTTGCTCAAGCTCATTCTGCCGATAGGTATCAAGATGTTTTTGGTGAGGTGTTGTTGGAACTTGCCAGGAAAGATAAACGCATTGTCGGTGTTACTCCTGCAATGGCTACAGGCTGTGGAATGAATCTTCTTGCACATGAACTCCCTGGACAATTTTTTGATGTTGGAATTGAGGAAGAGCATGCAGTTACATTTTCTGCTGGCATGGCAGCTGGAGGGTTAAGACCGTTTTGCAATATTTATTCGTCATTTTCACAGCGGGCTTATGATGAAATAATACACGATGTTGCTCTGCAGAATCTGCCTGTCATATTATGTTTTGACAGAGCTGGACTTGTGGGGGAAGATGGTGCTACCCATAATGGGTGTTTCGATATTGCAGCGTACAGACCGATTCCTAATGCGGTTATTTCAGCTCCGAGAAATGAAACTGAACTGAAAAGGCTTATGTATTCGGCACTGAAGTATGCTGGGGGACCATTTATTATAAGGTATCCACGTGGATGTGGAGAGGGAACAGATTGGCGCAATGATGAATTTCGTTTCCTTGAACCAGGAAAAGGCGAATGTCTGCAACATGGTTCTGGTATCGCGATTCTTGCTGCCGGTCCTGAGGCATATAGAGCAATGGAGGCAGCTGAAGATATAGAATCGGTGACAGGCGTGCATCCTGCTGTCTATGACATGAGATATATAAAGCCAATAGATATGTCAATCCTTGAGGAGGCGGCAGCTATCGGTTGTATTCTTACTGTGGAAGAAGGTTCTCTCAAGGGCGGACTCTTTAGTGAAGTAGTTGAATATATGGCCGAACATGAACATCATATATCTGTTGAAGGAATAGGTATTCCTGATATTTATATAGGGCAGGACAAGCAGAGTTTTCAAAGGAAGGATTGTAAGCTTGACCGGTCGGGTATAGCTGAAAAGGCGGTTCAGATGATAAAAAATCAAAAAAAAATCTGAAAAAGTTTGCAGGTTCAGAAATAATGCCTATCTTTGCAATCCCTTACAGAAAGTAAGGATGAAAATACTGCCGATATAGCTCAGTTGGCCAGAGCACGTGATTTGTAATCTCGGGGTCGTGGGTTCAAATCCCTCTATCGGCTCA
>CAKUVA010000019.1 GCA_934693135.1 uncultured Bacteroidales bacterium
CTACCAGAAACTATAAAGACTAATTAAGAGATGGATTTCAAGTTAAAAATATGGCGTCAGAAAAACGCTCAGTCTAAGGGTCATTTCGAGACCTACTCTGTGACCGGAATTGAAGAAGATGCTTCATTCCTTGAGATGCTTGATATTCTTAACGAGCAGCTTGTAAGAAAAGGAGAAGATCCGGTAGCTGTAGAAAAAGGATGTCAGAGCAGTGGTCCTGTTTCATTCGATCATGATTGCCGTGAAGGTATTTGCGGTGCGTGTTCACTTTATATTGATGGTAGAGCTCATGGTCCAGATGATCAGGTTACTACCTGCCAACTTTTTATGCGTCATTTTAAGGATGGTGCTACTATTACAGTTGAACCATGGAGAAGTGCTGCTTTCCCTGTAATCAAGGATCTTGTTGTAGACAGATCTGCATTTGATAAGATCCTTCAGGCTGGTGGTTTCATCTCAGTCCGTACTGGGTCTGCTCAGGATGGAAATGCTCTTCTTATTCCTCACGATAAGGCTGAAAAGAGTATGGATGCTGCGGCTTGTGTTGGCTGTGGTGCTTGTGTTGCAACATGTAAGAATGGTTCAGCAATGCTCTTTGTTGCAGCAAGGGTAAGTTCCCTAGCTCTGCTTCCTCAGGGACGTCCTGAGGCCGCAAGAAGGGCACGTGCGATGGTCGCAAAGATGGACGAACTTGGTTTTGGTAACTGTACCAACACCAGAGCCTGCGAAATGGAGTGCCCTAAGGGTATTTCCGTTGACCATATTGCCCGTCTTAACCGCGAGTTCCTCGCAGCCAAGTTTAGCGAATAATTTCTTGCAATATGAATAGAGAAGAGGCAGCCAAAAAGTGCTTTGGCTGTCTCTTTTTTTATGAATGACACGTACAGTATGAGAAGAAAGCTAATGAAACTGTTTTAGATGGTGTTGTTGTGTGTCTGTACTTTGGTAACCTGTGATGATAAAGGGGAATGTGAGCATCCAGCGGACTTCTGTTGGCGACCCACAACATCGAGACTATATCTCGCTACCACAGAAAGTTATTGAATGGATATCTGCCTGCGTGAATCTCTGCTACCATTTTGTATATGTCATTTCGAAGTTTGTCTATCCCTATGCGTTCCTTTGCAGAGATAAATATGCAAGGAGTTTTTTCTTTCGCTATCCAACTATTTTTAAGCTCATCAAGAGTCCTATTATTTTTGTTTTTAGGTTCGAGAGAGAACTCATCATACTCTTCATACTTATATGCGTCTATTTTATTGAATACGACATACACCGGTTTGTTGTCTGCTTGTATATCGCGCAGTGTTTGTTCGACTACTTGCATCTGTTCTTCGAAGTCAGAATGTGAGATATCTACTACATGAACAAGAATATCTGCTTCACGTACTTCATCAAGGGTACTTTTAAATGCTTCTATTAGTTGAGTAGGAAGTTTCCTTATAAATCCAACAGTATCACTCAGCAGAAACGGAACATTTTCTATGACTACTTTTCTTACAGTAGTATCCAATGTTGCGAATAACTTGTTTTCTGCAAATACATCACTTTTGGCCAAAAGATTCATTAGAGTACTTTTTCCTACATTGGTATAACCGACAAGAGCTAATCTTACCAATTGTCCTCTGTTGCTCCTTTGTGTAGCCATCTGTTTATCCACTTTTTTGAGTTGCTCTTTTAGTTTGGTAATTCTTTCTTTTACGATTCGTCTGTCGATTTCTATCTGAGTCTCACCCATACCTCCTCGCGTCCCCATACCTCCTCTCTGCCTCTCAAGATGTGTCCACATTCCTGCCAATCTTGGCAACATATAGTTATACTTAGCAAGTTCTACTTGTGTCTTTGCATATGCTGTTTTTGCTCTCTGTGCAAAGATTTCCAATATTAGACTTGTTCTGTCAATTACACTTGCAGTCTTGATTATTTTCTCTATATTTCTCTGTTGTGTACCTGAAAGTTCATCATCGAAGATTACATAGTATATATCGTTTACTTCACAATAATCTGCTATTTCTTGAAGTTTTCCACTTCTAATATATGTAGCGTTATCAGGTCTTTCGAGTTTTTGTACAAATTTTTTGTCACCCGTTGCTCCTGCTGTCTCGGCAAGAAACTCGAGTTCGTCAAGGTATTCCATTACCTTACTTTCGTCGTCCTTGTCTGTTATAATTCCGACGAATACTGCTTTTTCTATTTTAATTTCCATTGTTCACTAATCAAAAAAAGGCCATCCTCTTTTTTGGGGACAGCCTTCAAATTCTTTGTTATCAATATTATCTCAACTGGAAAATAACAGGGAAAGTATAAGTAACTTTTACAGCGCGGTCTCTCTGTTTTCCAGGTTTCCATTTAGGTGAGCTTGAAACGACTCTGACGGCCTCTTTATCAAGTGATGAGTCTACACCACGAAGTACTTTCACATTTGATACTGTCCCATCTGCGTTAACCGTGAACTGGAGAGTTACACGGCCCTGAACACCATTTTCCTTGGCAATTTCAGGATATACAAGCTTTGAGTTCACCCATTTTGAAAACTCGTTTGCATCACCTCCATTGAATGAAGGTTTCTCCTCTACGAGCTGGAAAGGAATAGCCTCCTCTTCTACGTTTTCTTCAGCTGGAGCACTTTCTATGTAGTCCATAATCTCTACACCTGAATTTGAATCATCCTCAAGATTTTGGAACATATTGTCATCAACTTTGATATTATCATCAACGACGTCAATCTGGTCTGAAAGTACTGGAATCTTTGGAGCAGCTTCTGGTGGTGGAGGTGTTTCCTGTGTAATAGGAATCATATCCTCGACTTCAACGGCTGCATTCTCAGCCTCCAATGCTGCCACCTGTTTCTCCTTGCTTGCATAGTTGAAAGCGAAAAGGATTCCCAGCAAGGCTACCACAAAGCCAATCTCTGTGAAAAGAAGCCTTTTGTTTTCAAGGCTCGCCTTTGGTGATTTTTTAACTTCCATATCAATAGTTTTTTATTTTTCCATTTGCGTTGTAAAGTTATAAATAATTATTTGCTTTTCAAATTTTTTATATTTTCTTCTAATATGATTTTAGTTTTTTCCTTTTATTTATTGGCTTTTTATTAGATTTGCATCAAATTGAATTGACATGGTATCATATTATCTTCAAGACATTGATTTCGTTTTTAAAAATAAGCGTCTTAATAATGCTTGGCTTAAATTTGTAGCAGAAAGTGAAGTGAGAAAACTTGGTAATATCAATATTATTTTCTGTTCTGATAATTATATTCTTGATGTGAATATTAAGTATCTTGGACATGATTATTATACTGATATTATAACATTCGACTATTGTGAGAAAAATATTTTATCTGGTGATTTGTTTATCAGCATTGATACTGTGAAAGATAACGCGCAATTTTACGGAACAGAATTTAAAGATGAACTCAACAGGGTAATTGTTCATGGTCTTCTTCATTTGATTGGATATGATGATCATACACCTGAAGAACAAAAGTTGATGCGTGAAAAGGAAAATTATTACCTGGAACTTAGAAATCATATAGAGCATTGAAATGAATAAATTTGATGTAATTGTTGTCGGGGGAGGGCATGCCGGTTGTGAGGCTGCAATGTCTGCTGCTAATATGGGTGCTTCAGTACTTCTTATTACCTCAGATTTTACAGGTCTTGCTAAGATGTCATGTAATCCATCTATTGGTGGTATTGCAAAAGGTCAGATTATCCGAGAGGTTGATGCTCTCGGTGGTTACACTGGTATTGTGACTGATGCGGCTACTTTACAATTTAGAATGCTTAATCGCTCAAAAGGCCCTGCTATGTGGAGCCCTCGTGCGCAGTGTGATAAAATTAAATTTTCGCTATACTGGAGGTGGATACTTGAAAATAATTCTAAATTAAATGTTTATGTTGATTTAGTTAAGTCTTTCCTCTTTGAGAATGAAAAAATTACAGGCGTGTGTACATCTACCGGTGTGATTTTTCATTCTCGCGCGGTTATTCTAACTACAGGAACATTCTTAAATGGGAAAATTTTCATTGGTCGTTCAGAGTTTGCTGGTGGAAGGATAGGGGAGCCTCCTACTACTGGATTAACTGAACAGTTAGTTTCTATGGGAGTTGAAACTGCAAGAATGAAAACAGGTACTCCTCCTCGAATTGATGTTAGGTCAATCGATCTTAGTAAAGCGATTATTCAGAATGGTGATTGCAATCCTGAAAAATTTTCATATCTTCCTTTTTTATCTGCGGTACAGAATGGTAATGAGCAGATGCCTTGTTTTATTTATCATACAAATAAGACTGTACATGATATTCTACGTTCAGGTTTTGGTGATTCTCCATTATTTACTGGACTTATTCATGGAAAAGGTCCAAGGTATTGTCCGAGTATAGAAGATAAGCTTCGAACTTTCGCTGATAAGGATTCTCATCAGTTATTCCTTGAGCCTGAAGGTAGAGCTACAAATGAATATTATCTTCAAGGATTTTCATCTTCTCTTCCTCTTAATATTCAAGTAGAAGCTCTCCATGCTATAGATGGTTTTGAAAACGCAAGAATTTTTAGACCTGCTTATGCTGTGGAGTATGATTATTTTGATCCTGTCCAATTAAAGGCGAATCTTGAATTAAAAAATATTCCTGGACTTTTCTTTGCGGGACAGATTAATGGTACTACTGGTTATGAGGAAGCTGCTGCTCAAGGTTTGATGGCAGGAATCAATGCTGCTTTATATATTCAGGAGAAAGATCCGTTCATATTGAATAGAGATGAAGCTTATATTGGTGTGCTTATTGATGATCTGATTACTAAAGGCGTTGATGAACCTTATCGAATGTTCACTTCTCGTGCCGAATATAGAATTCTTCTTAGGCAAGATAATGCTGATTTTAGACTTACTTCTCGTTCTTATAAAATTGGTCTTGCGGATGAATTTAGGTATTCCTATATGTGCCGTAAATATGATAGGGTTGATTCTTTTGTTGAACTTGCTTATTCTTCAAACATTACTAAGGAACAGGCTAATAATTATCTAAATAGTGTCGGAGAAGAATCTTTAAGAGAATCTAAAAAGATATCTGATGTTGTATCCAGACCTAATGTAGAATATGGAGAACTGCTTCAACGTGTTCCACGTGGAACAAATCTTTTATCTTCTCTTCAAAATGATTTGGATTCAATACCTGTTTTAGATGATAATAAATCTAATAGTGAGGTCTCATCTTTGAATAATGCATTGTCTCTTTTGACATTTAATCAAAGTTTACAATTTAATGTTGATGTGGTTTCTCATTATAGAGAGCGTGTTTTTGAAAGGTATAAAGATGAAATTATATCAAATTCTGAAATTCTTATAAAATATAAGGGATATATTGAGAGAGAGAAGAATGTTGCAGATAAGATTTCTCATCTTGAGAATCTAATTATTCCTGATAATTATGATTTTGATAGTGTCTCAGGATTATCTATTGAGTGTAGACAGAAATTTAAGAAGTATAATCCTCGCACAATAGGTCAAGCCTCAAGAATATCTGGAGTTTCGCCATCGGATATTTCTATCTTGCTAATGCATTTTGGAAGATAGCGTAGAAAGGATGTTCCATGTGGAACATCCTTTCTACGCTATAGCCTTTTTAATGCTTCCTTTATAATCGTTTCTATACTTGCATTGGCATCTTTCTTTAAAATATCAGGAATTATTTTAACAATATTGACTTTACTGAATCCTAAATTTAGAAGTGCTGTTGTTGCTTCCTCTGAAATTTTACTAATGACACTATTTTCGGTATTCGGAATATCAACGCCAGCACCTTTAATTATTTTGTCCTTTAGGTCAACAATTAGACGCTGAGCAGTTTTTAATCCTATTCCTTTTACACTTTTAATTTTTCTAACATCTTCACTGATGATAGCATTCCTTATTTCCTCATCTGATAATGAAGAGAGCATCATTCTTGCTGATCCTACTCCTATTCCAGAAACACTGATTAGAAGTTTAAATAACTCTCTCTCATCTTTAGTTGCGAATCCGTAGAACTGTTCATCATCTTCGCGTAGGTGGTGGTATATATATACCTTCGCTTCGGAAAAACCTTTTAGTGAATCATAAGTCTGTAAAGAGATCATGATATAGTATCCAATACCATTACATTCCAATACTAATTCCGCTGGTGTGAGTTCGACTATTTCACCTTTTATATAATCATACATATCATATAATTGTTTAGTATATGCAAAAATATGCTATTTGAATGTTAAATGAAAAATTACTTTGCTAAATTTGCTATTTGTTTTGAGAGAATTATAAATTATGCTAAAAGATGACTACTGTTGAAGAAATAAGGTCGATGTTTCCTATATTGGATAGAAAGATATATGGCAAGAACCTTGTCTATTTTGATAATGCTGCTACCAGCCAAAGGCCTGTACAGGTCATTGATATGTGGAACAGACTTACTAAAGAATCTAATTCTAATATCCATCGTGGAATTCATAGGCTTGCAGAGGAGGCTACAGATGAATTTGAAACTACACGTGATGAGGTACAGAAATTCTTGAACGCAGCACATCGTGAAGAGATAATATTCACATCAGGAACTACTGCATCTATAAATCTTGTTGCTTTTTCATTTGGTGAGGCTTTTATTCATGAAGGAGATGAAGTGGTCGTTTCGGAGGTAGAACATCATTCAGATATTGTACCATGGCAGATGTTATGTATTCGAAAAAATGCTAAGCTAAAGGTATTAAGAGTAGATGATTCCGGGCATATTGATGTTAATTCTTTGGATTCACTTTTGACAGATAAAACTAAAATATTGTGTATTACCCAGATATCTAATGTGCTTGGTCTTGTAAATCCTATTGATGAAATCATTCGTAAAGCTCATTTGAAAGGCGTTCCTGTCCTTGTGGATGGGGCTCAGGGAATTGTTCATGGAGGAATTGATGTTCAGAAATGCGATTGTGATTTCTATGCTTTTTCAGGCCATAAAATTTATGCTGCTACTGGTACTGGAGTCCTTTATGGAAAAAGAAAATGGCTTGAAAATATGCCTCCATATATGGGCGGCGGAGAAATGATAGCTACTGTAAAATTCAGTGGTACCTCATTTGCTCCATTGCCAGAGAAATTCGAAGCCGGAACTCAGAATTTTGCATCTATTCCTACGTTAAAGCCTGCTTTAAAATTAGCTAAATCAATGAAAGATAAATCATTAGTAGAATATTGTGGTTCTGTTCGTGATTATCTTTTGGATACTTTAATGCGTGATGATAGAATAAAGCTTTATGGTGTTCCTCGTGGAACAAGTGAAAAAATTTCTTTATTCTCAATTACCGTTAAAGGAGCACATCATGAGGATTTAGCTTTGATATTAGATAAGATGGGAATTGCTGCAAGATCTGGGCAGATGTGTGCTGAACCATGTATGGATAGATTCGGTGTTACAGGAATGCTCCGTTTGTCATTGGCACCATATAATACAATGGAGGAGGCAGAGTATTTTATCCAGTCTCTTGATAAAGCTATAAGAATGCTAAAATAAAAATATTGTCATATAATGGAAGATATAAAAACACTTAAAGAGGCGGAAGACGAAATTGTTGATTCATTCTTGATGTACGATGAATGGCTTGATAAATATGAGTATCTAATAGAACTTGGAAAGAATCTTGCGCCTTATCCGGAGGAATATAAAACTGAAGACAAACTTATTAAGGGATGTCAGTCCAGAGTATGGCTTGATTATGAAATGAAAGATGGTAAGCTATATTTTATAGCAGACAGTGATGCGATAATTACGAAAGGTATAATTTCATTGCTAATTAGTATATATTCAGGTCGGACACCATCAGAGATAGCTTCATCAGATTTCAGTTTTATTGAAAAAATAGGTTTGAAAGAGAATCTTTCTCCTACACGTGCTAATGGACTGGCGTCAATGATAGCTACTATTAAGGCTGTAGCGATTGAAAACATTGAAAAATAATTATGGAAGAGAATAAGAATACTGGAAATGATGTCCTTACGGCTGAAGATGCTAAGGAACTTGCTCCATTTTATACCGATGTAATTAAGGCTTTGAAGCAAGTATATGATCCGGAAATCCCTGTAAACATATATGATCTCGGACTTATTTATGAACTTGTGATAAATAAGGAGCATGATGTATTTATAAAGATGACATTTACAGCTCCTAATTGTCCTATGGCTGATGATGTTATGGCTGATGTTAAAGCTTCTGTAGAAGATGTGCCAGGCATAAAATCTTGCAATATAGAACTTGTTTTCGAGCCGGTGTGGGATAAAAGTATGCTTTCTGAGGAAGCGCGGGTTGAGCTTGGTTTGGACGATGATATGTAATGGATAGTATTGAAGTTTATCTTGGACTGGGTACTAATGAGGGAGATAGGTATAGAAATATTGAAATTGCTCTGAAAAGACTAAGTGAATTAGGTATTCTTATACTAAAGGTCTCTGATATTATAGAAACTGAACCTTGGGGGTTTGAATGTTCTCAGAAATTTTTGAATTGTGTTGTCCGAGGCTTTGTCAATGTTGGTGTTGCCCCTGAAACCTTATTGAAAATATGTAAGAGTATTGAAACTGAGCTTGGGCGAAAGGAAGATGTGGAGTATGATTCTTGTGGAAAGCGTGTCTACCATTCTCGTCCGATAGATATAGATATACTTTTTTATGGTGTAAAAATTATTGATACTGAACAACTTACTATTCCTCATAAAGGTATTAAAGAAAGAGATTTCGTTATGATTCCTCTTTTGCAGGTTATAAGTGAGGATATTAAATCAGCTTTCCCTGAACTTTTTGGAAAGAAATCATTACATTTGTAAGTTGACATACAATAAATGATTGAAAACAATTAACTGACGCAAATATGACACAAGATGAACTTTTCAAGGTCTTGGTAGCGCATTGTAAGGAATATGGATTTATTTTTCCTTCAAGCGAAATCTATGATGGACTTGCAGCCGTTTATGATTACGGCCAGATGGGTGTGGAACTCAAGAATAACATCAAGAGGTATTGGTGGGAATCTATGACTCGTCTTCATGAGAATGTGGTAGGAATAGATTCATGTATTTTCATGCATCCAAAGACTTGGGTTGCTTCGGGTCATGTGGCTGCGTTCAACGATCCTCTGATTGATAACAAGGATTCTAAGAAGCGATATCGTGCAGATAATCTTATAGAGGATTATTTAGGTAAGATAGAAGAGAAAATAGAAAAAGAGGTAGCCAAGGGTAGAAAAAAATTCGGAGAGGGCTTTGATGAGGCTAAATTCCGTGAAACAAACCCGAATGTTCTTCGTGAAAAAGCTAAGTATGATGCTGTTCACACTAGATATGTGGCAGCGGAGCAGGCGAATGATCTGAAGGAGTATAAGCAGATTATCCTTGATTGTGGTATTGTCGATCCTATTTCAGGTACTGCAAACTGGACCGATGTACGTCAGTTTAATCTGATGTTCAGTACTCAGATAAGCAATACAGGTGATGCTGACGATAAGATTTATCTCCGTCCAGAGACTGCTCAGGGTATTTTCGTTGAGTACCTCAATGTTCAGAAGACTGGTCGTATGAAGATCCCTTTTGGTATTGCACAGATAGGAAAGGCATTTAGAAATGAGATTGTTGCTCGTCAGTTCATATTCCGAATGAGAGAGTTTGAGCAGATGGAAATGGAATTCTTCTGCAAGCCTGGTACTGAGATGGATTTCTTTAAATATTGGAAAGAAACTCGTCTGAAGTGGCACGTTAATCTCGGAATGGGAGCAGAAAATTATCGTTTCCATGACCATGAGAAGCTTGCTCACTATGCTAATGCTGCCACAGATATCGAATTTAATTTTCCATTTGGATTTAAGGAACTTGAGGGAATTCACTCAAGAACAGATTTTGATTTGGGTAATCATGCCAAACTTTCTGGAAAGAAGATACAGTATTATGATCCTGAAACAGGCGAGAGCTACACTCCGTATTGCGTAGAGACATCTATCGGTGTGGATCGTATGTTTTTAGCTGTACTTTCACATGCTTATACTGTTGAGCAACTTGAAGGCGGTGAATCACGCGTAGTTCTGCGTATACCAGCACCTCTTTCTCCTATAAAGGTCGCTATTCTACCTCTTCTTAAGAAAGATGGATTGCCAGAGCTTGCTCAGAAGGTTGTTGATGAGATTAAATATGATTTCAATTATCAGTATGATGAGAAAGACAGCATTGGAAAGAGATATCGCCGTCAGGATGCCATTGGTACGCCATTCTGTGTTACCGTTGACCATGAATCTCTAAAGGATAATTGCGTTACAGTTAGAGATCGTGATACTATGGAGCAAGTTCGTGTTCCAATCGTAGAACTTCGTTCAATGATAGATAAGAAGGTAAATATGTCGAACCTTCTGAGAGGATTGAAATAAATTTTACTGAGAGCAGAATACAAAAAAGGGGGCTGACTAAAAAGCATTAGTCAAGCCCCTTTTTCTTTTTTTTCGGCAGGTTAACCTCGATAGTGTTTCTGAATATCCAATTTTCAGAGAGTTATTCTGACCTTTTTTGGTAGCCTCTTCGTTGTTTATTCTTCACCGACTAGTTCGGCCATTCTTAGCAATATATTAATAGAAGCATTGGTGCAGTTTATCCAATAAGAACGTCTCTTGTTCCGTTCAGGACTTCGTAGATCAAACGTAGTAGGTATTTTACCATTTGTAATATCTTGAACTACAGTGAGATTGTCAATGAGAGCCTTAGCCTTTGCGAAAGCAAGTTTATCTCCTGTTTGTTCATAAAGATCAAGATAAGCATTTGCTACATTGCAAGAACTATTGTCGACAGGTACCTGATAGCGATGCTGTTCAAATACGCATGGTGTTGCCATAGGACGTACACCATCCTTATTAGGGAGAGCATTCCAATGTACGAACTGATCCTCGCTTAATCTGATTAAGTCTCGTGCATCCTTAATTTCTGTATCTGTAGGTTGTCCTCGAAGAATGTAGGAAGCGTATGGGGCAGCTGTACAATTGGTAAGATTCTGATAAGGTTTCAGACCTTCAACAGTTACATCTTCAAACTGTCCCGTCAGGTCGAATGTCTCCAAGGCAACATCTTTCATCCATTTGGCGGCACGCGCGCTCATATCTGCATACTTTGTTATGCCATATTCTCTCTCCAGACGACGCGTATAATTAAGAATGGGGTGTAACATTGCCTTGCTATCATTGACTGGCTCTCCGGTCTCAAAATAGACCTTTATAGGGAAAGAGCCATCAGTATTCTGAATCTTCATGAAAGTGTCAGCGATTTTAAGAGCCTTGTTATAATATAACGAGTCTCCTGTTGCAGCAAACAAATCGAGGAATGCATTACCAGAATAGCATGCGTCCATAGTCATGGTTCTGCCTACATTCCAGTCATTCTTTGAAGCGACCTTATCTCCATAATAAGTAGGAGGAAAGAATTCAAGACGATCACCTTCCGGACGACTTTGTTCTATCAAGAATTGAGCGGCATTGCGTGCAATTAACAACGCTTCTTCTTTTAATGCTGGCACATGTTCTGCAATTTTAGCTTCAATGCTGATGAGCCCGCCAATGACTTTGTTTGCGTATGTGAAATGCGAATAAAGGTCAAGATCGGGTACCACTGATTCTTTAAATTTTTGCACTCCTGGTGTATTGTGAATGTATAATGCCGCAAGAATTGCAGCTTCCTTATACGGCCTGACATTAGAGTTATATGGACCCTCGAAAGGAAAATCACGCAAGAAACTACGCTTATATATGGTATCTTGCACATTGCCTTTTACATCAAGAGCTAAAACAGATAGATTTACTTTTGAAGGTGGTATGGAAGCCCAGATAGGGGAGAGGTCTGCACATGGATCGGTAGAGGTGAAAGACCATTCTCCTTGTCCATCTTTTTCATTGACTATGAATTTATAACTCTTGACACCATCAATAGCTTTTATGTCGAAAGCAGGAGCGTATGTAAATTTCTTGCAGAACTCGTTCCAACATGGATTTCTGCCTTCTGATGCTGGCCGAATAGGTGTAAGATATTCTTTTGCGGCTTCTGCGTTCAACTTTTCTATCTGATTTCCAGTTGGACAGCAGGACCATACAAGAGCACTTGATATGGCTGCAGTTGCGATTAATTTCTTTGATGTCATATTAAAATCATTCTTTAGTTACAGATTCAAATTTAGCATTAATTATTTGAGTTACGGAATTTCCACAGACACTTGTCTTACTTCCTGCTCCACTTAAGAAGTTTGTGAAGTTATCATTGTTTGCTATGGAAGTATCTCCTCCATAGATGGTTACGGAACCTGATACTTTCACAGGCTTCTCAGGAGAGCCAATATTACATATATTTGTACCGCTCTGTCCTCCGAAACGTCCTATTATCAGTCCGCAGGAGTTTAGAGGAGTTGTGGAACCGTTTCCGCCTTTACTTGCATAAGCACCTGTTACATTGCAATTTACAATGCAGTTTTCAAGAGTAGTGAAGGCCTTTTTCTGACTACTTTGGAATCCTAGTAAACCTCCTGTGCGAACCTTATCAGAATTACAATTGATGCATATATCACCGAAATTACGGCAATCCATTATGTTTGCACCTGCATTATATCCTGTCAATCCACCTATATAACCATCTTTTGTGGATGAAAATGCTTCAGGAAGGATAGTTACTTTTCCTTTCGCGGTATTAATACAATTTTCCATGTCTATGTTCATTACATTTGCAGCAATTCCTGCAGCATAGATTTTGTTCGTAATATCTGAAGGATTGATGGTTATAGGCGCATTATTTTTGCAGTTGCGAATCCGTCCGTTGACACTTCCGGCAATTCCTGCTCCACGAATTTCTCCAGTGATAGATTCTTTAGGACTGAGAGTCAGTGAGCCATGATTCTCACATCCGTTTACTTCTGATCCTGTGCCGATACGTCCTGTAATAGCAGCAATAAATGCTTGAGATGTATTTGCCTTGGACATGGTAATATTAGCCATATTTATACAATTATCAATCAGACATTTATCTGTAGCATCAGCAGAACCAAGATCTCCGACTACAATACCCCATCTTGATGCATATTCCGGAGCTATATCGAAACTGCACGAATGATCAATTGTCAGATTCTTTATGACCGCATTTCCTGAGGCTTTCATGAAGAGTGGGGCGTTGCTTGTCCAATTCATGATTTTATGTCCATTACCATCGAAAATTCCGATATAGTCTGTTACCGGTATGAGCGTAATTCCTTTAAGATCAATGTCTTTTTCCAATTTCGTAATCAATCCGTCAGTATAGAGATCAGAAAGTGAAGCATTCTCTATGAATGATACAAACTGCTCTGTCGTGGAGATTGATGTAATAGCTTTGAGGGCAGACTTGTCTTGACTTACAGCGAATGATTTCTTGAGACCTTTTGGCAATGTTACAGTAATATTTGCTGAACGTGGTGCTCCAGTATCGTTTGTAGAAGCTATGATTGTAACTTCATGTGGCTTTTCATCACCAGGTACTGATGTCGGTTTAAATGATAGCCAAGAAGCTTCGGATGTAATCGATGCATCATAATTTGCCGTTACAAAGAATGTTGCATGTTCTGCTCCAGATGGGTCTAAGATTATTGTATTATCTGTTTCATGCCCTAATGATAGACTCTCTTCAAGTTTGGTATTGCCAGCTTGATTTATAGTGATGACTTCTCGTGTTCCGAATGGCATTGAAATGATGACTTTTCCTTCCCTGTCAGTGGATTTGTCATTCATTTTGGCTGTAATTGTGATTTCATGAACGGAACCTGCATCTAAAGTACCATCTGATATTTCCAGCCAGTCTGAGTCTGTGGAGATAGTGGAATTATAATTCACTTTAACTCCAAAAGATATGCTGCCTCCTTCCGCCGGAACATCCAATGTATATTTATCGAGTTTTATGTTTATTTCTTCAGGATCACCAGTCATTCCATCGCCTGTTATTTTGTATATTCCGTTGATTATCTGCCATATAGATGCGGCTCCGTTAGCACTTGTACCGCTTCCGTCCCCACTTGCGAGAATGCCGAAATCTTTTTCTGATGCAATGACTGTCGTGCCGGTCTGTAGACTTGTTATGGAGCCGGCGATGCTTATAGGCATGTCTGGTGTTCCAAGAGTGCATACTTTTGCATTTGCTTGTCCAGCAAATCGTCCCACAACAAGTCCAGCTGAAAGACATGGATTGTCTCCGTTAGTACCTTTTCCTTTTGTATAAGCTGTAATGTTGCTGTTTACGGCACAATTTTTCAGTAAAGTAAAGTCTTGGTCGGATACTTTAGTCTGCCATCCCATGAGGCCTCCGATATAGCTTGCTTTCTCATATTTGCACATAATGTCAGCAAAATTCTTACATGAACTAATGTCTGAAGAACCATCATGGTAGCCTACAATGCCTCCTATGTAACCATTTGAAGGCTTGGAAGTATTGGCTGATATCTTGGCTTCCTTATGGTTAGTACAATTAGTTATTGCTCCCTTACCCTGTCTTGAACTTATTCCTCCTATGAAATAGTTTTGGACACTTTCTGCTTGAGGTTCAAGAATAAATGGACCATAGTTATCACTATCGCTGATTGAACCTGTTCCATAAGCTGTGATACCTCCAATGAATATGTTTCCATCTGCTTTTACAGGTCTGAATATAAATTCTCCTGTGTTTATACAACTTGAAACAGAGCCGTCTTCGTAGTTGTATGCTGTTATACCTCCGATATATATCTTGTTGACAGATACATCAGGGGAGACAGATATGTTGGCATTGTTGCGGCAGTTGGCAATTTGTCCATAATTATGCATGGCAAATGGACCGAAAAACAAGTCTTCTGTCGAACTTGGCAGAGAAAAAGAGCAAGAAGCGTCTATAGTGATGCCTGTGATTTTCCCGGAATTTTTTACAAACAGAGATTTTCCTGACTTCCAATTCATTATCTTATGTCCTTGTCCGTCTAAAGTTCCAACAAAAGACTCCGCTGGAACAATGTCGGTTATCTCTGACATGTCAATATCTTTGGAAATAGTTATGCTTTCATCCTGTTCATAGTAAGGAGCGCATGTACCGAGCCAGTAAACCAAATCTTCAGCAGTTGCTATGCTTTCAGGCGTTTCTGGGCGTGAATACACAGGTTGGCTTACATTTATTGTATGAGTAAGAGATGTTGTCTTTATCGTAATCTGTCCATTTCGATCAGCCTCTGTCTTGTTTGGGTCAGCATTGATAATGATAGTATAAGTGTTTCCATCACCAGGAAATTCGTTTGCGCTCAATGTTATCCAATCATCTGCCGTTATTGAGCCATCGTAAGTAGCATTAACAGTGAAATTAAGTTTTCCTCCACGCGGTAGGAAAGTAAGTTCATCTGCATTGACATTTAGAGTTTCAGTGCCAAAATTCCTCTTATTCTGTTCCCATGGGGAATTTTCTTCAGAGCAAGAACATAGCGCTAATGTGACTGCTGTAAGGCAGAATCTAAGTATATTTTTAGTTCTCATCGTGTTGTCAATTATGTTTCGTTATTCGTCCCATCCAGGATTCTGTACTAGTGCACCGGAAGTAAGGGTGATTTGTTTCTTTGGAATAGGATTTAGATAATCTCTGCCTTCATTCCAAGTTACTTTGTGATCTCTGAACCCTGTCAGCCATCCTTTGATTGGAGTTGCTCCTTCTGGTGCATCAGGATCATATAACCTTTCAGAAAGGCTTGAAATGGAAATATTGGCAAGCCCTGCTACAGTAGCTGTACCATCATATACTTCGAAATCTACTTTGCCATCACCATCCATATCATAAAGGCCCGTTCCCGGAAGATATACTCCATAGTAAGGTGATTCTGTTCCTGCTTCATTATATGCTCCTCCGTTCACGAGTTTTGCTCCTTCGCTCCATCGTAGCATATCGAACATTCTGAATCCTTCCATCACGAGTTCTATGGTCCGTTCTCTGCGGACTTCCAATACAAGTGCTTTTTGGGTGCTGTTGGATCGTATGTAATTTGGGTAACACTTCTCCATATATGGATCAATGCTGATATCAGTTTTGAGGGCAGGCATGCCGACACGGGACCTTATTTTATTGATGGATTTATCTAAGGCTTCTTGATCAAGAGTTCCAAGTTCGGCGCGAGCCTCAGCAAAATTCAACATTACCTCAGCAAGTCTAAAAACAGGAAAGTCATTCGTAGCTTTGCCTTGAGAAAGACAATCTTGGTTATATATGTATTTGATAGGCTTGTAACCTGTATAGCAATGGTCAAGATTATTTATCAAAGGTTTGTCTTGGTCCAACTGAACATATCCTGGGCATAGTATTGTCTGTGCCAGTCTCGGATCACGATCCTTGACTTCATCTAAGTACCATACTTTATCTGCGTCAGGCCTGTCTGTAAATCGAGAGCCGTCAGCCATAAGGTAATGATTAACGAATCGTTTGGTGAAACCTATGCTCTGTTCGTAGTATTTTGACTGAAATGAATGTCCGAATTTAAGAACATTGTAATTATACAGGATAGCAAGCATGACCTCATCTTCACGAGCATCTTCAGTGGCAAATAACATCCTGTAGTTCATATCTTTACTACTCCCATTATATAGAGAATAGCCGCTATTATCGATTACTTGTTCTGCGGCATCAGCAGCAATTTTCAGGAAATATTCGGCTGATAGGCTTACTGGTTTTCCGTTAAATTCTGTTGGGTCATTCTTCGGAGAAAATGCGTCTGTTGCATGATATACTCGCCAGGTTCCTTCCCATAAAGCTGCCCGGCTTTTAAGCGCTAAAGCTGTCCATTTATTGATTCTTGCAACATTGTGATTTTCATCAAGACGTTCTATTGCGTTGTCAATATCGTCCATAACATGAAGCATTACTATTCCTCTCGGATCACGAGGTTTTGATAATGCCTCCTTGTCTGAAGATCCTATGACAAAGTCATAATATGGAACATCTCCGAAGCGTTTAACTTTTTCATAGTAAGCGAGTGCACGGAAGAAATAGGCCACGCCTTGATAATATTCTTTCGCTTTCTCATCTTTACAGTTGTCACAATATTCAAAAAACATATTTATTCGTCTGACTGTGCTCCAACCCCATGCTGTTGCGCCAGAATAGGAATCCGTCACAAGTCGATTTCCGAGTACGAGATCATTAGGGTTAGCCATGACATAGTCGTCTGCCGCCCATGTTATTATACTGTTAGGTGATACGAATAAATCATCATAACATTTATCAAGCCATAGTTTACATTCATCTGCCGACGTGAAATAGTTCTCAGGTGCCACATCATCCTCAGAAAGCCTTGTTAAATCGCATGCTGTAAAGAATGTCGCTGAAAGAGCAATTGCTATATAAAATATCTTTTTCATATTGTCAAAGATTTTCATGTTCTGTTTATAATCAGAATGTTACATCTACACCGAAAGATATCGTCTTAGGATAAAGATATCCGATTCCGGTATTGTCTGTGTTAAGGCTACTTGCGTTCGCAAGTTCCGGATCTATGGTGGTACAATGTTTTTTCAATGGAGACCAGTAATAAAGATTCTCTCCTGTGAAGAATACTCTAAGTTTACTGATATAGAACTTCTTTGTGATGTTTTCAGGTAGTGTGTACCCTACTGTCAGATTCTTGAATCTCAAGTATCCTATATTTTGTAGATATCGGTCATTCTTTTGTCCCAGTCCGAGGTTATAGTTTCCACTCGAATAAGATGCGAATGCACGTGGGCGAGGAAAATATCCTTCCGGGTTACTGTCAGGATCATAGACTCTCTTCATAAAGTCCTTGGCAATGAAACTTACCTCAGAGTATGAATAAGGACCCCAAAATGCACTGCCGCCATAAGCTCCTGTCGGATACCAGTTTTGATGTGCTATTCCTTGGAAAAATGCGGATATGTCTATTCCTGCCCAATTGAAACTCAATCTAAACGAGTAAGGGAATCGAGGTCTGCTATTTCCTATGATTTCTCTGTCACCGGGATCGTCCAATGTTCCAGTTCCAGAGGTTATCTTTCCATCATTATTGAGATCTCTAAATTTTGGATCACCGGCTTTTAGCCCTGTTCCTAAGCTGGAACTGAGTGCCTGATATGGTCCTGGCTGGATTTCGTGACTGTCGATTCTGGACATGTATTCAGCAGCCTCTTCGTCAGTTGCGAACAAACCGTCGATGCGATAACCCCATATATCCCCAAGGGTTTTGCCCTTGTAATTGCTTGAAAGAGTTCCTGTAGGATTGTAATATTTAGTGATTACCGTCTTGTTATCTCCAATTCCGAAAGATAGGGAGTAATTCGCAGGTTTGCCGAGAATTGGGAACCAATCTTTCCAACTGATGGATATCTCCCATCCTTTAGTTCTGAGGTTTGCACAGTTTTCTTTAGGTGAAGTAGCGCCGTAGGTAGCTGGGAGTTCTACAGATGCTGTGAGCATATCTTTTGTATCCCTTATGAAATAATCTCCTGTAAATGAGAGTCTGCTTTCAAAAAAGTCCATATCCAGTCCCCAGTCGTATGTGGTCACGGTCTCCCATGTTAGTCCTGAAGAAACAGGAGCACTTACAGATGAATATGCTGCTTTGCTTGACTTATCGAATGTATAGCTCATCGTATTGTCGGATGATACCTTAGTAAGATAATAGTAGTTACTTACTTGCTGGTTTCCGAGAGAGCCTGCAGAAAATCGGATTTTTCCGTTAGTGATGATATTTGTGGCAGGTTTGAAGAAAGGTTCTTCAGAGAATCTCCATGCTGCAGATGCTGAAGGGAAGAATCCCCATCGGCTTCCTGAGGCAAAACGTGATGTCCCATCATATCTTGCACTGGCTTCTACGATATATCTGCCTTTCCAGTCATAGTTGAGTCGACCGAAAATACCGAGAGTTGCAAATGTGGAAATGGACTGGTTTGGTCCGTCATATGTCGTGTCTTCTCCGCGAGAAAGTTGTGCAAATGAGTTAAAAGCATCATTTAAGATCGGCCAAGCTTTTATTGAAAGTTGGTTGCTTCTGTAGTTCTCATATTGCATTCCGGCAGTTGCCTTGAAATAGTGTCCGTTCCAGTCGTTCTCGTATGTCCCGTATGCGTTGAATACATGACTATTCCTGAAAGAACGGACTTCCTTGTATGATTTAGTCGTACCGGTGACCATTATCTGTTCTCCAGGCTTAGTGCCGTAATAGTAGTTGTTTGTCCTTGCCGTATTGTATGTGTCAGACCTTCTGAAGTCATATTCTCCAGTGAGTACCAAGTGTTTTGCTATGGTCAGATCTAAGCGGTGTGTCATATCGAAGTTACTTACATTCTTCGAGAAATGGTTTTTCCCTGCTAATATCTGAGCGGCATTACTTCTCATCAAGTCTGTTTGTGAACCGACTATTTCTGAAGGATATACGACAAGCGAGCCGTCAGGATTGATAGGCGAGAATGCAGGAGAGCACACGAACCACATCCTTTGGAGAAGAAGGTTGATGTCTTCATTTCCGCCCCACTTGTAGTTTCTGACATTATATGATATATTATTTGAATATTTTATCCAATCAGTTATTTTGGCAGTAATCTTTGATCTGACTGAATAGTTCTCGTATGTATCTTTTGCCGGTTCCTTGAATATACCATCTTCCGTATACCAACGACCGCTCACATAGTACTTCACCTTATCATTTCCTCCTGATACGGAAACATTATGCTCGCTTGTAGAACGATTAGTATTCAATAAGTTATGATACCAATCATAGTTTCCGTAATAATGATATAACCCGTCATCTTCCAGAACAATCCAAGGGCGTGAAGGATCTTCGGTCTTGTCATTCCTGCGTTCATACAATTTGAGTAGTCTTCCATTCTCAGCGGTGTAGTCGAAGACTCTTCTTTGGGATGAATGGAAAGACTGGTTACAGAACATATTGACTATGCTTACATGTTCGTAACCGGATGTGATATAATCAGTATTCGTAGTCGGCTGGATCCATGCTTGTCGGAAATTGTAGCTAATGGAGCTTTTTCCTGTCTTGCCCTGCTTAGTGGTTATGAGCACTACGCCTGCAGAAGCTTTGGCTCCATAGATTGCGCATGTTGAGGCATCCTTGAGAACTGATACAGATTCGATGTCATTTGGGTTTATTTGTTGGAGAGATACTTCCACACCATCAGCGAGCACAAGTGGTGAGCCTCCGTTCACGGATATGCTACCACGCACGTTGATGGAAGGAGAACTGTTAGGACCTCCATTTCCCATTTTTATATAAAGAGAAGGGTCTGCTCCTTGCAATGCATTTGCTGCTGAAACTGCAGGCCTTTTTTCCAATGTGTTTCCATCCACTATGCCAACTGCACCAGATAAACTCGACTTTTTCTGAGTACCATAGCCTACGACAACAATTTCATCCAATACATTTTTAGAATCATTCAATGTAATGTTGAAAGGTTGGCGTTCTTTTCCAGAAAGCTTTATTTCCAGGTCTTCGTAACCAACACATGAAACAACAACTGTTACTGGAAATGAAAGGTTCTTGAGTGTATAATTGCCGTCATAATCTGTGGCAGCACCAATCTGGGTACCTTTTATCAGTACACCAGCACCGATGAGAGGTTCTCCGGAAGAATCCAGTACTTTTCCGGAAAATGTTCCTGTCGTCTGTGCAAAAAGCGATATGCCGGAGAATAGCAATATCAGCATTGCGATAAAAACATTTTTCATAACGATATGGTTAATAGTTTTATATATGTATATATGTTTTAAATCTGTGAAATTCTGGTTTCAAACTCTTCAGGAGGGCATACGGCTCCTTTCTTTATCTTGCATCTGTGCGTATATACCGAACTTGGTGCACAATGCAGGAACTTCGCTATTTTTCCACTATCAGTGATTCCTATTTTTATAGCTGCAAGTATTCGTAGTCCTGTAGTAAGTTCTCGCTGAGTCTTTATTACGAAACGAGCTTCAGGGCGCATAAGCTCATTGACCTTATCTATGAAATCAGGGTATAAGCCAAGAAAAGTGTCATCGAAAATCTTGAAGAAGGTCTTGTAATCAACAACATCTTCGGGCGGTTTTCGTAGCATCTCCTTTACTGCTTCTACCCCACCTTCCTTGAGTGCTGAGCGCAGTTCATGTCGATACCTTTCAATATCTTCCATGTAGTAGGCTGACATGGTTATATGCCTTGCTATATATTCATTTTTTGCCTCATTTGCGTTTTCCAGCAGGAGATTTTTCCTTTTAATCGTATGATGTTGCCTAAATGAGAGTACCAGCAGAGCGATGGTGGTTGTGCATAACATGCCAAGTATGATAATTATGCATATATAGGCAGTTCTGTTCTGTCTCGTCTTGTGACTCACTGCCTTCACAATATCCAACATTGAATTGGCAGAATTAGTTATTCTTGAGTTGTATTTACTCGCGAGAGCATCTTCAAGTGCCACTTGGCAATATCGTGAAGCTGTTCCCAACTCATTGTCCTCAAAAAGCATTTTGGATAACTCAAACAGAGCCATGGATGCTCTTATAGGTATCTCCATGCTGTATATGCAACTCTGTGCTAACCAATATTTTCTTTGCTCTCTTTTTCCTGTGTATGAATGAGCGAAAGCGAGACTATAAGCTGCTTCTGATTTCTCATATAAGTTCTTACTATTGTCTACAAGTTCTTTCAATATGATAGTTGCCTCTCCTGACCGACCGCTTTCATATAGTTGCATTCCATTTCTCCGGACAAGTTCGAACGCGTCTATTTCTGGATTGTTTATATAAGCAAGTCGTTTTATATGTCGTCTTTCCACTATTCGTTTCCTATCTTTAGCTGGAATCATATCGTCCATTGCCATGATTCCGTCTAAATAAAGGTCTGCCTTATAATATTCTGCGAGTTCTGACAGAGACATTGAGGTTGTGTCCAAGTTGGCTAACATTGTTTCGGCTTCATTATATTGACGCAGAAGCACCTCCACTGTAGTTCTTTCAAGAGTAATGAGCAGTTTTTTCGTGCTATCATCTTTTGATAGAGTGTCCATGAGATTAAGGAATGCCAATGCTGAATCCGCCTGCCAGTATTTATACAACTTGAACAATTTTTCTGAGCAATCCCACTTCACAGAATCATTTTCCGCTTTAGATAAGAGGGTATGCAGACTATCTGCCTCGGTTTCGAGTTTTATCTCATACCGATCACGCTGTGCGAGTACATGGTCCAATTCTCTGAACTTTTTGTGCAGTTCAGAGGTGCATCCTGTCATGAACAGAATGGTTATGCAGAGTAATCTCAGAGTATGCCTCATCAGAATCTATCTATGTATTTAGGAATCAGTTCTTGGATTCCTTTCATTTCGATGTCATTTTCTATGATTGTCATGTAAGGTACATCCGCAGGTGTTGTATAATATTTCGCGTAATAATTATCGTATGGAATGGGACTACTACTATATTTGCAACTCTTGATGAGATCTTTCCAGTTATTATCTGGCGTATTATCACCGCTGAGAGCATTATATAGCATCTGTGTCATGATATAACCCATCAATGGATTCGGATGATGGGTATCTGATCCAGTATGATTACAGAAAGTATATCTGTCTTTATACTCCACTGTACCTCCTGGCACTTTAACTGCTCCGGTATATATGTCATACGCAAGTTGGCCGCAGTTTATTATTGTCACGCCTTGCTCATGAAGTCTTTTTAATTGTGATAGTATATTCTGATGGTTCTTATATACACTATATATGTGGTTGATATATATAAGTTTAACATTTTTGTTAACTGATGTGAATCTGTTAAACAATGTCATAGCATCATTATAGAAATTGGAGTTATTGTTACCTGCTTCAGAAATAATAACATAGTCAAATGACTTGAGATCTAACCCTTTAAGTAAGTCCACACCTACGCCCGGGCAGTCTTTATGTTCAGTCTTGCAACCTGCTTCAGTATAATCCGAAAGTTTATGATTTCCATATGTGCAGTCGATTATGTTGTACCCGGAGTAGCCTTTGTCTTTCAGCATTTTGTAAAACATTCCGGTATCTTCCTTGCTCTGTGCCCCATACTCTACCAAGCCGCCATAGTAAACCATTGAGTTCGCGCAGATGATAAAGTTCTTGCCATTAAGAGTATTTTCAGGCTTCGCCTTGTATTCTGCCTGTGTCAATGTTATTGCGCATTTTTTCCCTCTTTCCAATGTAAATGTGAGTGTTCCTGTGCGCTCATTTCCTTTGTTTTGTAGTACTGTTATAGCCACTTGTTGTCCTGAACTATCACCTTTTCCGTTTTCTGGAGATAGCGTCACCCATTCTGGACCTTCAGCAGACCAGGAGGACATTGTTGTAATGTCGATTATCTTAGTCTCACTTTCTGCTGTGAACTTCAGTGATGCGGCAGATATTGAAATAGTCTCTTCTGTCTCACTTTTTGCGCAATATGCATTAAGTAGACATAATGTGGCTAGCATGCCAATTCTAATCATTGTGTGAATCATGTCAGTTATTAGTTTTTGTCAAATTTACATTAACTGACGATTCTATAAAAGTACTAAGACTATTATCTATAATAAATATGTCTCTAAAAATTGGCTAATATATTTATTATCAATTAAAAAATAAGTGCATCCTGAAATGTAATTTTCAAGATGCACTTTAGCGTTGGAACAATGTAGATTAGTATGTAGAACATATATTTTATTGTTCCATATTTACTATGATTTTATTTTTTTGATAGCTTGAATCCGAGTTTCATGCCCTTGTAGGAGTTCGTGAGACCGCTGACAGTATTAGCTGTACTTGAGTTCTTTCCAGCATAAGATAATGCGGTTTTGATGAAAGAGAGAAATCTGTCAGCATCGAAGAGCATTTCACATCCTTCTGTCGTTCTGGTCAATGTTCCTGTCATTGAGAAATATTTCATAACTTTTCCATATTGGAGAGTTACTTTCTTTGCATCATCATTGATCTGCCATGTTCCATTGAGTGGTAATCCGAATATTGTGCAGGTGAAAGTTTTGTCCTCATTGAAAGTGAATGAGACAGAACCTGACTTTATGCCGATTTTTTGTAGGTATCCGTCGATTTTGTCTTCCATGCCGGATGTAACTGCTGTTCCTGCGACATTGGAAAGAACAGATTCGCCTGTGAGCGATACGGCTGCACCCGTGTAAGTCCATGAACCTGGTAGGCTTACTGAGTTTGCTCCAGGTACATATGAATTTATTACAGAGTTTACTACATCAGATGATGCGGCTTTTTTCAGAATGCTTGATAGCTTCTGGGCTGAAGCTACAGAAGGCATACATACCATAGCAGCAGCTATGGCCAAAATTGTTAAATTCTTCATATTCATAGTTTTTAAATCTCTTCATCATTGTTCCACCCTTGAGCTTTTATTGGTAACTCTGCACCTTCTGGTGTCACCAAAACAGCACCGACATCTTGTTTAGCTAAATGCCCAATTATAGAAAATGTCTGAAAATCGTGTCTGAATGTTTCGTATTTTGACATAGGAATGACGAACAAAAGCCGAAAGTCATCGCCACCATTCATAGCTGCAGATATTGGATCAATATCGAGAACTTTACCTGCTTCGAAAGAATTTCCCTCGAAAGGAATCTTGTCTGTATATATCTTAACTCCGAGTTTACTATCCTGTGCGAGTCTCCTTGTTGCATCACCAAGACCTCTGTTTACAAGATATCCGAATGGAGGTACAATACCGCTATCATTCAGCTGACCGACAATTTCTGGGTTTATTTCTGGTTTAAGATATGCTCCAACGAGCATGCGATATTTCTCCAAATCAGGTTGGCCCTTCATATTACCTTCTTTTTCGAATTTCCTTTTTTCCTTTTCAAGCAGGCTCATACCTAAAAATGCCGCTCCGACATTCCCAGAAATGCATACAAGGTCCTTACTCTGTGCAGATTTTCGATTCTCAGAGACTTCGGGAGAGGTAATACCTGTTGTAACTATACTGATAGCTAAACCATTACGTGATGGTATCAAATCTAAGTCAGCTTTGGTGATATGATGATCTGATGCGGCAGAACAGATTCCTTCCCATAATTCGCTTATTTGAGGAAAATCAAGCTTAGCGGAAATGCCGAGTCTGATAGAAATTGAACATGGCCGTGCAAGAGATGCGTACAATTCTCCCACGGTTCCAACCACACACTTATATCCGAGGTGTTTGAGAGGAAAGTATGTTAAATCAAAGTCAATCCCCTCGAGCCACATTCTTGATGCTGTCCTGATAACAGAACCCTTTTCTCCTCCGAGAAAAGAAGTGCCATCGCTCTGTTTGAAATCAGAGTTATCAAATAGCATCTTTATAGCCTCTATTTTGCCTATGTCGCTGAAATTCTTCTTTTCCATCTGATATTGCAGAATTATTATTATCAAATGTGCAAAAATAATATTTTATTTCTACATTTGAGAGATAAACATAACACAGCATAAGACATGACATTGAAAAAAGTACTTTTAGTTATTGCCACAGCTTTGACATTCATCCCAGGAGCATTTGCCGGCAATGATAAACCGGCTGAAATTACGGTCATATCATACAATATAAGGATGGGGAGCGCCAAAGATGGTACTAATTCATGGGAATATCGTTATCCAGCATCAGCGATGATGATTGATGACCAAAAACCCGACATCTTCGGATTGCAGGAAGCCTTTGACTATCAAGTGAAATATATGGATGAGTATTGTAAAGGTTATAAATGTGTGGGAGTTGGCAGAGAAGATGGTAAGCATAAGGGGGAGCATATGTCTATTTTTTATAATACAAAGACAGTAAAACTTCTTAAATGGGGGACTTACTGGCTTTCAGAGACGCCAGAAGTCCCTTCGAAAGGCTGGGATGCTATGTGCATGAGAACTGCCACTTGGGCTCTTATGAAAGATAAGAAGAGCGGGAAAAAATTTTATTATGTGAATACACATCTTGATCATGTGGGTGTTGAAGCACGAAAAAAAGGACTTGAGCTGATTGTCAGCAGAATCAAAGATATGAATACTGAAGGCTATCCTATGATATTGACAGGAGACTTTAATACCAAACCTTCCAATCACATTCTTGATGGTTTGAACTCCATGATGTCGAGTGCGAGGGAAACTGCCGTGAAGACCGATAATGGTGTAACATACAATGGATGGGGCAAGAAAGGAAAGAGCAAAATACTTGATTATATATATTATTCGGGATTCAGCGCATGTACCTTGTTTGAAGTGATAACAAAGCCGTACATGGATAGGACATATATTTCTGACCATTTCCCGATAAAAGCAGTGCTTGTATTCTGATGAAACTACGAGAGTTATTTGCTGTAGTCATCCTCATGGTAACTATAGCTTTTCCATCTTATGCGGGGAATCCTATGCGCCTTGTGGATAGTGTGGCAAATGGTGCGATTTCTTCTGGATTGATACCTGGAGCAGTCATTTCCGTAGTACATAGCGGCAAGATAGTATACCTGAAAGCCTATGGAAACAAGTCTGTAGTCCCTGATACAGTCAAGATGACTGACGACGTTATCTTTGATCTTGCATCGTGCAGTAAGTGCGTTGGGACTACATTGTCTTTCATGCAACTTATCGAGCGAGGAAAGGTCAGATTACATGATCCGGTCAGCATGTATATTCCAAATTTTGGAAAATGGATTCCAGATAGTGCTTCCATCGCGGCTGGAGTAAAACCAGTGGAGATTACTATTGAGCATCTTATGACTCACTCTTCTGGAATTGACCCTTATGTCAATGTTAACAGATATGTGAAAGAATATGGGGAGAATACACCTGATTCTTTGGTCAGATATATTGCCTTGAGAGCTGGACGTAACTTCAAACCTGGAACGAATTTTATGTATAGTTGCTTGAATTTCATTACATTGCAGGCAATCTTGGAAAAAGTAACTGGAGAAAGACTTTGTGACTATGCCGAAAAGAATGTGTTTGCTCCACTTGGGTTAAAGCATACCATGTATATGGATAACACTTTCAGATATTCACAGACTAAGAAGTTTTGGAATACTTATCTGGATATTAGTAAGTTATGTGCCCCTACGGAAGTTCAGCCAAATGGTTTGCCGCTTTGTGCTGAAGTTCATGACCCTATAGCACGTCGCATAAATGGAGGTAATTCAGGCAATGCTGGAGTATTTTCTGACGCCAGAGATCTCAGTGTTATTTGTGCTGCAATAATGAATAATGGTATGTATATGGGGAACAGAATCTTATCTAAAGCTTCTGTAGAACTGATGTGCCGTGTGCCGAATGATATTGACCCTAAGGTTGGAAGAGCACTCGGATGGGATCATAATAGCTCGCATTCTGGGCCTCGTGGTGACTTATTTGATCGGGATGAGACCATTTGCCATACAGGGTATACCGGCCCTTCCATAGTCATTGACATGAAAAATAGAACGGCAGTCATCATATTGACACATAGAGTTCATCCGAAAGATGAAGGTAGCCTTGCTCGTTTTCGCGCTGTAATAGCGAATATAGTGGCAGGAGCCTTCAACTAAGCTAAGTTCTTCCTTACTACCTCGTATTTCAGACCTATATTCTTTATCTCAGAGATAAAATCAGCTGTGATAGCAACTTGGTATTTCTTGGATTGGAAATCTATTGTGTATTTTGTCTTGGGATCGTGCAGTACTATGCTGAATGGGATGTTTCCTTTGCTGCCTTTCACTGCTGAAAGCAGATGCTTGCGGAAATCAGCCGTGACCATAGGTGTACTTACTTTTACCATGAAGCCTGACAACAAGGAATCACTGATGTTACCGAGAAGACTTATCTTCTTTACTCTGAACTTATAAGGGACATTCTTAGCTTTATCCTTTTCTTCCGATTTGACGAAATAGGATTCTTTTATTTCACCTTCGATAAAGATAGCGGTGTGCTCGTTTAGATATGGCATGAATGTCTCGTAATCCTTTCCGAAAAGCGCCAACTCATATGTTCCACTGAAGTCTTCTATGACAGTTTTTGCAAATGGCTTTCCGCTTTTGGAAGTCTTAACTTCAGTGCTATTTATGAAACCTGCAATATAAACTTTCTGTTGTTTGTGTTCACGTTCACACTCTGACACTAAGTCGTCAAGCTCTGCCAGCTTGCAACTTGTGAATGTGTCAAGTTCGAATTCATATCTTTTCAGAGGATGGTCTGACAAGTACATGCCAACCATGTCTTTTTCTTTCTTAAGTATTTCCAGAATATCAGGTTCAACTATTATTGCAGGCGGTTCAGGTTTCTCTGCCTTTAGTTCTTCTGCGTCCCCGAAAAGTGAAGCGGCATCATCCTCAGCGTTTTTTTTCGTTATGGCTGCATAATCCATTAGCTCATCTATAAATTGTGCCCCATCTTTCCCTATAAGCATATATTTTGCACGCTCTATGCCGAAAGAGTCTAATGCGCCAGCATATACTAGAGATTCCATTGCCTTTCGGTTCACAATCCCTGACATACGTTCACAAAAATCGTAGATATCCTTAAACAAGCCGTTAGAGTTACGCTCCGCCACTATTGCATCCACGATATTTGCACCGAATCCTTTCATTCCTCCCATACCAAAACGGATATCTCCGTTCTTGTTTACGGTGAAGTTTGATTCGCTCTCATTTACATCAGGATTCAACACACGTATCTTATGCCTCTTGCAGTCTGCCATAATAGCCTGAATCTCAGTCATGTTGTTCTTATTCATGCTGAGGTTGGCAGCTTGGAATTCAGAAGGGTAGTGTGCTTTCAACCATCCTGTCTGGTAGCTTACCCAAGCATAGCATGTTGCATGTGATTTGTTGAATGCATATGAAGCGAATTTTTCCCAGTCTTTCCATATTTTTTTCAGGACTTCTTCCGGATGCCCATTCTTCTTTCCACCCTCGATAAACTCTCCGTAAAGGGACTGAAGAATATCTATCTTTTTCTTTCCCATGGCTTTACGGAGCTTATCGGCCTTGCCTTTAGAGAATCCTGCCACCTTTTGTGAGATAAGCATAACCTGCTCTTGGTAGACAGTTACCCCGTAAGTCTCCTTTAGAAACTCTTCCATTACAGGAAGGTCGTATGTGATAGGCTCTTCTCCTCTTTTCCTTGCAACGAAAGATGGAATGTAGTCCATAGGACCAGGACGATACAGCGCATTCATGGCGATAAGATCTTCGAAACGCTCCGGATGCAACTTTTGAAGCCATTCCATCATACCGGGAGACTCGAACTGGAATACGCTCTTAGTATCTCCATTCGAATAAATCTCATAAGCCTTCGGATCATCAATAGGAATCTTTTCAATGTCAATGTCAATGCCAAAGCGTTTTTTGACCTCTGCAAGACAAATCTTTATGATAGATAATGTCCGCAGTCCTAAAAAGTCCATCTTCAGCATACCTACATCCTCAATGAACGAGCCTTCGTATTGCGAAACCCATACTTTCTGGTCAGTGGCCTTGTCTACGCCAAGAGTGATGGGTATGTAGTCAGTAAGATTTCCGCGTCCGATGATCATCGCGCAAGCATGGATTCCCACTTGGCGTATGCATCCTTCCAGCTGAAGAGCATATTTCAATACCTCCTGAACCAATGGCGAGCCGTTCTCTAACTCGTTTTTCAATTCAGGAACATATTTTACGCAATTCTTCAGCGTAGGTTTCTTATCGACATCTTTCTTAACGACTTTGAATCTCTTTCCATCCTTCTCAATAACTTTTTCCCCATTTTCAGGTTCTTCTCCGTCCTTCAGCTCCACTTCAGAGGTTTCCGTGACAGTGATAGGCTTGTCAGGAATCATTTTCGTTAACCTGTTGGATTCATCCAATGGCAATCTGCTGATTCTCGCCACATCTTTTATTGCACCTTTGGCTGCCATAGTACCGAACGTTATGACATGAGACACATGGTCAACACCATAATGTTCCTGTACATATTGAATGACACGATAACGTCCATCATCATCGAAGTCAACATCAATATCTGGCATTGAAACGCGTTCAGGATTTAAGAAACGCTCAAACAGCAAATCGTATTTGATAGGGTCAAGGTTTGTTATACCTAAGCAGTAAGCTACTGCAGAACCAGCGGCAGAGCCTCGCCCTGGCCCAACGGAAATTCCTTGTGAGCGAGCCGCTGCGATGTAATCCTGCACGATTAGGAAATAGTCAGGGAAACCCATCCTAGAGATGGTCTTTAGCTCGAAATCAAGTCTCTCTGCTGTCTCCTTGTTCAATGTATCCCCATATCGTTCCTGTGCGCCCTTGTAGCACAGATGGCAGAGAAAAGCGACTGAATAGCGGAATTCTTCACCTCGATCGTTGCCATTCTCGTCACACTTTCCTGCATCGATTACATCCTTATATTTCTCCATCTGATTGTCAATATCAGCGAGGAACTCAGGGTCTATCTGGAACTTCGGAAGGACATGCCCTCGGTCAATGGAATAATGCTCTACCTTGTCGCATACTTCCAATGTATTGGATATTACTTCAGGATGGTCGGGGAACAATGCGGCCATTTCTTCTTCGCTTTTCAGGTACTCCTGTTGCGTGTAGCGAAGCCTATCAGGATCGTCTATAAAAGCATTAGTTGTCAGACAGATAAGCCTATCGTGTGCAGGGCCATCCTCTTTTCTTACAAAATGAGCGTCATTCGTGGCAATGACTTTCACTCCATGTTTTTCTGCGAGATCGAAGATGACTTCGTCATACTCCTTTTCTTTTTCATATACTTCAAGTGATTGTCCCGGAACTTCTGTCTTGTGGAGCATGACTTCCAGATAGTAGTCGTCCTTGAATACACTCTTATGCCATTCTATGGCCTTTTCAGCACCTTCAATATCGCCAGCAAGAATAAGTCGCGGAATCTCACCTGCCATACAAGCTGAAGAACAAATGATATCCTCATGATATTTCTCCAAAACTTCATGAGACACTCTTGGACGGTAATACATTCCTTCCAAGTGCCCGGTGGAAACTATTTTCATGAGGTTTTTATATCCGTTATAGTTCTTAGCGAGTAGAATCAGATGGTAGTACCCGGCGTGAGCCTTATCTTTCAGCCTATGGTCGAATTTGGATACATAGATCTCGCATCCTATGATTGGCTTCACTGAAGGGTGCTTCGCAGCGAACTTGAAGAACTCCTTTACGCCATACATGTTTCCATGGTCTGTTATTGCCAAACCGGGCATGCCTAACTCCTCTGCCCTGTTGAACAGATTCTCAATAGATGATTGGCCATCAAGTATGGAGTATTGCGTATGGACGTGCAAGTGAACGAAAGACATGACTTTACTTTTTAAACGGACGACAAAGTTAACAGATAAAAACGAAATAGCCTTACAGAAATCGTCAAGTATGTGTCGAAATCATAAGGTTAAGTCAAATTAGTCATTGAAGGTATTAGATATTTGAGAACAATATTTATATTTGTAAGTAACTCAAAATAGTGAAAGCCGATGAAACTACTAAGACACATTTTATTAATCATTATGATGACGGCTACACAGACGGCTTTGGCTCAGCGGTCATCTCAGCTCTTCAGTATATCTGGAAAAGTGCTGGACTCGAAGTCCGGAGAACCTGTCATAGGCGTTGCAGTGAATGTGGAGGATACGGGAATATGGACGATTTCAGACGACAATGGTTTATTTACATTGACAGATATAAAAGCAGGAATATATTCAGTACAGTTCTCTTGTCTTGGATATGTAGATAATTCTTTGACATTTACAGTGAAGAAAGATATTCCGAACCTCACAATCAAAATGTCGCAGAATACATTGGCCCTCAAAAGCGTTGTGGTTACGGCTGAACGAGAGAAAGAGGGAATGAATACATCGCTCAAGTTTGGTGCTAATGCCTTGAATCACTTGCAAATGTCCAATGTTACAGATATAAGCGCCTTGCTTCCTGGAGGAAAAACTGTTAATCCGGATCTTACGAGCGACAATGCTGTTTCTCTCAGAAGTGGTGGGTTGGCGGCAGGTAATGCGGCTTTCGGAACTGCCCTTGAAGTGGATGGAGTTAGAGTCGGTAACAATGCTTCTTTCGGTGCTATGACTGGCTCTGGAACGCGTAACATATCTACTGAAAATGTTCAATCAATTGAGGTCATAACCGGTGTGCCGTCAGCTGAATACGGAGATTTGAATAGTGGTATGGTGAGGATCAATACGAGGAAAGGACGTACACCTCTAAATGTAACATTTGCCGCTAATCCGAGAACCTATCAGGTATCTGCTTCTAAAGGCATTGACTTGCAGAAAAATAAGGGAATCTTGAACATTAGCGCGGAGTGGACTCGTGCTACGCAGAAGCTATCTTCTCCATATACATCATATACAAGACGAGGTTTCTCGGCATCATACAGTAATACTTTCAGAAAGGTGTTGAAATTCGAAGTTGGTGCTACAGGAAATATTGGCGGAATGAATACGAAGAATGATCCTGACGCGTATGTAGGGACATGGAATAAGGCTCATGACAATGTATTGCGTGCCAATACCTCGCTTACTTGGCTCTTGCGTAAATCGTGGATAACGGATCTTAAGTTCGATGCTTCCGTGAACTATAATGATAATCGTTCACAGGATCACGCCTATGGCTCGTCTGCGTCAATGCTTCCAGCGGTGCATTCCGAGCTTGAAGGATATTATCTGGCAGAAAGACTTCCGCTGAGCTATTTTTCAGATAAAATAGTGGATTCTAAAGAGTTGGATTATGCAGCATCACTCAAGTATGAGTGGTTCAAGAAGTCCGGAAGACGGCTCAGCAAGCTTAAGGCTGGTGTGCAATGGAAGGCCAACGGCAATGTAGGTGAGGGAGAGTACTATAAGGATCCATCTCTCGCGGCTAACGGATATCGTCCACGCCCATACAGCCAGTACCCATTCATGCATAATGTCGCCGCCTACATTGAGGAGGATTATACTTTCCCGATAGGGAAGACCTCGCTTCAGGTCTCCGCGGGTCTCCGCTTGGAGAATCTCTTTGTGAAGGATACTGACTACAAGAACGTAAGCAGCCTGTCTCCGAGATTTAACGCCAAGTGGAAGCTCTCCAAAAGTGTATCCATCCGTGGTGGTTGGGGAGTGAGCGAGAAGCTTCCGTCATTCTACATTCTTTATCCTGTCCAGAGATATCGTGATATCCAGACTTTCGGATTCTCGCACGGAGATGCTTCTTCGTATGTATATTATACTCAGCCATATAAGATGCTGTATAACGAGAATCTCAAATGGCAGAAGAACTACAATGCAGAGTTCGGCGTGGAGGCTTACTTCTGGAGAACAGCGGTTTCTCTTGTGTGCTTCTTTAATAAAACGAAGGATCCATACACCTATCAGAATGTCTATACTCCGTTTTCTTATAACATAATGTCCGTTCCTTCGGGATATATAATGCCTGACGATCCTCAGATACGTGTAGACAGTCAGACAGGGCAGGTGTATATGCGCGGAGGTAACGCAGAGTTCTGGACACCTATGGCTACAAATGTCACTGATAGGACATTCTTCGAGTCACAGATGCCGAGTAATGGCGATGATATCTACAGGACAGGAGCAGAACTCATCATAGACTTTCCAGAGATAATGCCGTTGAGGACTAAGTTCAGATTTGATGCGAACTATGCATATACCCACTACATCGACAATACATTGAATTATTTTTACAGGACTGGATGGTCGCATACAACACTGAAGGACAGATCTTATCAATATGTGGGAATATATGCGAATGGCGGCGCATCCGGGACATACAACGGCAGAGAGTCACACACTCTTGATGCTAACTTGACAGCCATCACGCATATACCTGAAGCTAGAATCATCATCACCTGCCGGCTCGAGATGTCTCTCTTGAACCGCTTCCGAAACCTTTCCCGCTATCAGGGACGCGAGTATGCTTATAATGTCAATGCAGATGGCACAGAGTCCATCGGCGGAAGCATCTACGGGACGAACAGCTATACTGCCATACGTCCTGTAAAATACATGGATGAGAATGGTGATGTGCATGCCTTCACTGACAAGGAGGCTTCCGATCCAGAGTTTGCAAATCTAATCATAAAGTCGGGAAACGCCTATACCTTTGCCCAGGATGGCTATGGAGCATATTTTTCGGCAAACTTGAGCGTCACGAAGGAAATCGGTGATCACGTGTCCATCTCGTTCTTTGCAAACAACTTTACAAACTCCAGGATGTTCGTGACATCGAAAGCGACGGGAGTAAGCGCAATTTTCACACCGTCATTCTATTATGGACTTACATGCAGACTTAAATTCTGAACGATATGAGAAAGATTATATATATTGTGCTTTCAGCATTGACCTTGGCCTCCTGCGTAAGTATGAAGACTGGGGACCAGTACGATGGAGCATTGTACAGGCTCATCGTGGAGCCTCTTTATCCTGACGGATTTCCAGAGAGCGATAAGGCAGGAGTTGCTGTTACGGCGACTGACAGAAACCTTGGAAGCCAGTATTCACAGGCGACCGGTGCCGATGGGACTGCTGTCATGGAACTGCCGGCCGGCAGCTACAGAGTGGCATATAGCCATATCAGCGATGGAGTCTCCTACAACGGCTCCATTGACAAGGTTATATTAGATGGGGCCAAGTCAGTCAGGCTTCAGGTGAAAGATTCCCGTTCAGGCAAGATTGTCTTCAAGGAAATCTATTCCGGTGGATGTACGAGGTACCCGGAGCAGGGAAACTATATGAGTGACTCTTATGTGATTCTGCATAATAATACATCTGATACACAATATCTTGACGGACTCTGTTTTGGTACACTTGATCCGTATAACTCTACTGCCACGAATGTGTGGACATCCGTGGATCCAGAGACAGGGGAGACCATATATCCTGATTTCGTACCGATAGTGCAGGCTATTTGGCAAATAGGAGGAGATGGGATGACATTCCCACTTGCTCCAGGTAAGGATGCTGTTGTGGTCATATACGGAGCTATAGATCATGCATCCAGATATCCTAACTCGGTGAACCTTAATAAGGAGGACTATTTCGTATGCTATAATACAACATATTTCCCGAACCCTTCATACCACCCGGCCCCGGGAAACAACATACGGCAGGATCATATTTTGGATGTAGTCATCAAGACTGGTACGTCCAATGCTTATGTGTTCTCGAATAATTCTCCTGCTCCTGTGATATTCAGGGCTCCAGAGGGCACTACGATGAAGGATTTCGTGGCGGATGCGGGAAATATTATGCAGAAGCCAGGTTCTACGAATGACCGTATCGTGAAACTGCCTGTGGATTGGGTGTTGGATGGAGTTGAGGTCTTCGTGAAAGGCGGTACAAACAAGAAGCGTCTTGTTCCTGGCATAGATGCTGGGGCGGTGGACTTTTCTGGTTCGTATCAGGGACATACTCTGTTCCGCAAGGCTGATGAGGAGGCAAGCAGGACACTCGGATATGAGGTTCTCGTGGATACGAACAATTCTACAAATGATTTTTATGAACGCGAAAAACAGTCACTCCATGAATAGGATATTAAGGACATTAGCGGCTTCGGCCTTTCTTATGTGGTCTGCCGGGCTGTTTGCGCAGACATTCGATATCGTGGAGCGCAGAGACTTCTGGAATGCCGGAAGAAATGTTAACGGATTGCGTATGGATTCATTGACAGTATCTTACGCGGAGCTTCTTGGAAATTATACAGGTGGCTCATTCAGGGATGTCAGCGATCCTGTATCACTGTGGAGCGCAGGTGCCGAGGCTGGGACGATTACGCATCTAAAGAAGTTCTCAATGATAGGTGCCTTCTCCTTCAGGAATACGGAGGAAAGGAAGGCTTGTGGATCGATGTCTGCCAGTCCTGGACTTTATCCAGTGGACATCTACGAATTCACACCCGGCAGGAAGACCAGACAGACCTACTCGTTTATGGGTGGAATTACGGTGGATCTGAATGACAGCTGGCGTATCGGCGGAAAAATGGACTTCACGGCAGAAAACTACACGAAACGCAGAGACTTGCGACATACAGACTATCTTCTGGATATGACAGTGGCTCCGGGACTGATGTGGCACAATGGAGATTTGGCCGTTGGAGCCAACTATATATTCACTAAGACCTCCGAGACTATTACAGCAGAGGAATTAGGAATAACCTCTGGAGTCTATTATGCATTTATTGACAAGGGAATGATGTACGGGGTCCGCGATATTTGGGACAATTCCAGTCTGCATATAAGAGAGGCAGGTGTGAGTGGATTCCCGTCCAGAGAACTTTCCCATGGCGCGGCTGCACAGTTCCAGTGGCGTAACCTCTATGCTGACGTGGAGGCGCTTTCAAGTCACGGAAGCACAGGCGAAAAGCAGAAGATGTGGTACAACTTCAGAGGTTGGTCGTTCGGTGCACATGTGGACTATCGAATTCCGGCGCAGGGCATGAGCCACTATATTCGTGGTAGTTACGCCTTCCGTACTCAGGACAATGATGAGAATATCCTTGAGGATGTCACGGAGAATGGCGTGACCACTACACGAAAGTATGGTGCGAACACTATCTATACTCGCCAGAATATCCGTGCAAGACTGGAATGGGAAGTTCTTCTCGATACTGGTGAGTATTTCAATGCTGGTGTCACTTGGAATCAAGACCGTGAGGTATCCACACTGATGTATCCATTCGTGAATACATGTAGGACCGATGTCTTCGGTGCCTATGCGGCTTTTCTTCTGAAGTCCGGAAGGATAGACTGGAAAGCCAGGGTAGAATTTTCCAAAGGAAAAGATGATGAAACGCATGGACGGACATCAGACATCGATGTGGCAGGGGAACCTTTCAGAATGGATGATTATGAGACTATAATGACGGCATATAAAACTTGTGCGAAGGGTGATGCCGAGATGGCTGTCAGATATAACTTCCGCAAGGGCGTCTATATCGAGGGCGCTTATGAGGTCCTCAGGCTTCTTAAGGATGTCTCTGGAGTGGATTTCGGAAAGGACAGATACAGATACACGGCATCGTTGAAAATAGGATATAATTTTTAATGACAGATAATTATGAAGAAAGTCGTTTTACTTGCAGCTGCAGTTGCCGCATTGGCAGGCTGCCAGACCGAGAAGGTAGAGACCCAGACTCCCGGACTTGTGAAGATTGCTCCGGTGATGACCAAGGTGACTGATGTGAATTTCGAGAATGGTGACAAGGTAGGAGTCTCCATAATGCAGGGCGAGGTGGCCTATGCGAGCAATCAGCTTCTAACATATTCTGACAATGTGTTCTCTGGTTCGCTGATGTGGTATGCGGAAGCATTGACACCATCCACAGTGACCGCATATTATCCTTATTCCGGGACTGGCGTTCCTGCATCGTTCACAGTCGCCTCGGACCAGACGAAGGACTATGCCGAATCCGACCTCATCGCAGGGAAGAAAGAGAATGTCACTCCTTCTGTCAATGCTATTGTGGTGCCTTTCAAGCATATGCTCTCCAAGATTTCCCTCAAGGTGGACAATCAGTCTCAGGCCGGAATCGCATCTGTCGAACTTCGTGGCTCCAAGACCACCGCAAATGTTGATCTCGTGAATATGACTGCGTCTGCCTCAGAATCATCTGCTGTAGAGGCCGTAAAGGCTGTAGAGGTCAATGCCGGTGAACTTTACAGTGCTATCGTAGTGCCTCAGACCGTGGCTTTCGAGTTGGCGGTTACTACTTCCACTGGCAAGGAACTTACACAGAAGCTTGTCTCCACGGAGCTGAAGCAGGGCCTTCAATATACCGTGAATGTGAAAGTGCTTCCTTCCGATATCAAGGTTTCCATCTCTGGTGATGTAGAGAACTGGGGTGACGGAGGAGAGATAAGCGGTGATGTGCCTACTTACATTGACTTTGCGGAGTATGACGGATATTTCATCTACAAGAATGAGAAATATACCACGGCGAAGATGTCAGATGGTTCTGTATGGATGACACAATCTATGCGCTATGTCCCTGAAGGACATACCGTCTCTACGAATCCTGCCGCTACGGATGCTCATATATGGGCTCCATATACCATCGAGAACGGCGCTGGGAAGCCTTCCACTGACGAGGCTCTGGTGGAGAAGAACGGATATCTCTATGACTATCAGGCTATCTTCGGCGAGGAAATCACCGCGGACAATGCAGGC
>CAKUVA010000020.1 GCA_934693135.1 uncultured Bacteroidales bacterium
ACTAAGAGAGAGTTCTCTTTGAACCTCAAGAATAAGAAGTTCTGGCTTGAGTCAGAAAAGAGGTTCGTCACACTTAAGGTATCTTGCAAAGGCATTAGGACCATTGAGAAGAATGGTCTTGAGAGTGTTCTTAGAGATGCTCAGAAGAAAGGATTTATTAACCTTGTTTAATTCGTAAGAAATTATGGCAAAGAAAGCTAAAGGAAACAGGGTGCAGGTCATCCTGGAGTGCACTGAGCAGAAAGAAAGCGGTGTGCCGGGAATGTCAAGGTACATTACCACCAAGAATAAGAAGAACACAACAGAGCGTCTTGAGCGTATGAAATATAATCCATACCTCCACAAGGTGACTCTTCATCGTGAGATTAAATAATAAGGAGTACGATTTATGGCAAAGAAAGCAGTCGCAACCTTCGCAGCTAAAGCTGGCGCAAAGAGCATCGTTAAGTGCATCCGCATGGACAAATCACCAAAGACTGGTGCTTATGTCTTTGTTGAGCAGTTTGTAGAGGCTGGTAACGAAAAAGAGTTCTTCGATAAGAAATAAAGAAGAATCTATTATATTTTAGGGACGCATAGTGTAATACGCTTTGCGTCCTTTTTGTTTTTAGCCCTTATTTTCACTATATTTGCGTGAATAATCAAAAGTTTATGGGCATTTTCGATAAAGGAGTAAAAAAGACGAATGAAGGCTTTTTCAAAAGGTTATCAAGAGCTATTGTTGGTAAGTCAAAAGTTGATGATAGTGTTCTTGATGCGATAGAGGAAGCTCTTATTTCATCTGATATGGGCGTTGAAACAACACTCAAGATCATTGACAACCTTGAGGAGCGTGTCGGCAAGGATAAATATATGTCGATGGATGAGCTTGTGAGCATGCTCCGTGAAGAGATTGCAAAACTTCTCGATGTTGATGGCGGACAAGATTCCATGAAAATGGATTTCAATAAAAAGCCTTATGTTATCCTTGTCGTTGGAGTCAACGGTGTCGGTAAGACAACGACTATTGGAAAACTTGCTGCGAAACTTAAGGCTGAAGGAAAGAGTGTTGTTCTTGGGGCGGCTGATACTTTTCGAGCAGCAGCTGTAGAACAGCTTCAGATATGGGCAGAGCGAGCTGGTGTTGCTATTGTGAAACAGGAGATGGGGTCAGATCCGGCTTCGGTTGCGTATGATACTGTCAGCTCTGCAGTTGCACGTGGTGCTGATGTGGCTATAATAGATACAGCCGGACGTCTGCACAATCGTGTTAATCTCATGAACGAGCTTACGAAGATTAGAAATGTTATGAGAAAAGTTATTCCTGATGCGCCTCATGAAGTTATGCTAGTCCTTGATGGGTCCACAGGGCAGAATGCATATCAGCAAGCAAAAGAATTCTCTAAGGCTACGGATGTGACTTCGCTTGCCATAACTAAATTGGATGGATCTGCAAAGGGTGGAGTCGTAATAGGTATTGTTGATCAGCTTCATATTCCTATACGATTCATTGGAATTGGAGAGGGGATAGATGACTTGAAGGTATTTGACAAAAAGGAATTTGCCGCGTCTCTTTTTAATCCTGAAGATATAATTAAAAATTAATTGACAGAAAAATAATATAGATATGAAACTTTCGTATAGCTGGCTTAAAGATTATCTTGAGTGCGACCTTACGCCGCAACAGGTAGCTGACGCAATGACTTCTATTGGAATTGAAGTCGACTCTGTGTCAGAGGAAGAAGAAATCCCTGGCGGACTTGCAGGAGTCGTTGTGGCTGAAGTCGTGGAATGTGAAGCGCATCCGAATTCGGATCATCTTCATATTACTAAGGTGAATGATGGTACAGGTGAACTTCTTACAGTTGTATGCGGTGCACCGAATGTTGCTGCTGGTCAGAAAGTGTTGTTTGCGAGACTTGGCTCTGTGTTGCCTGGAGATTTCAAAATAAAGAAATCTAAGATTCGCGGTGTGGAGTCTTTCGGTATGATTTGCGCTGAAGATGAACTGGGAATCGGCAATAGTCATGACGGAATTAAGGTTTTACCTGCTGATGCTGTACCGGGGACTCCTGCCAAGGAATATCTCCACTTAAAGTCTGATGCTGTCATAGAATATGAAATTACAGCAAATAGAGTCGATGCAGCGTCACATATAGGTGTTGCCAGAGATTTGTATGCATATTTGCAATTGAATAATCTCCCTTGTAAGTTCTCTTATCCAGATGTGTCATCATTTAAGGATGGAGATGGAAATGGGGCAATTCCTGTAGAAGTGCGTGACATTGATGGCGCTCCTGAATATGAAGGAATTACCATAAAAGATGTTAAAGTCGGACCTTCTCCTGAATGGCTTCAGAAGAAGCTGTTCTCTATAGGTCTTCATCCTGTAAATAATATTGTTGATATTTCCAATTTTGTCCTTTTTGAAGTTGGGCAGCCTCTTCATACGTTTGATGCCGATCAGATTGTTGGTGGAAAAGTTATTGTCAGAAGAGCAGAGGAAGGTGAAAAACTTGTCACACTTGATGGAATCGAGAGAACACTTCATGCCAATGATATGGTTATTGCCAATGCAGACGGACCTATGTGCATAGCCGGTGTGTTCGGTGGAGAAAAATCAGGAGTTTCTGATTCTACTGTCAATGTTTTTGTAGAGAGTGCATACTTCGATCCTGGTTCAATCAGAAAAACATCTAAGACACAGGGTCTTCAGACAGATGCATCATTCAGATATGAGAGAGGGGCAGACCCGGGAATTATACCATTTGCAGCCAAGAGAGCTGCACTGCTTATTCTTGAGGTCGCTGGCGGACATATTGAAGGAAAGACACAGATATCATACCCTAAACCGATAGAGAAAAAAATCATTGACTTAGACTATGATAGAATTGAAAGATTTATCGGAAAGAAGATAGGACATGATATTATTGAGAAGATTCTTGAAAACCTTACATATGAGTTCATAGAGAAGCATCCTGGAGGAGCTAAGGTCGCTGCACCATCCTACATGATAGATGTGAGCCGTGAATGTGATGTTGTAGAGGAAATACTCAGAATCTATAGTTATAATAATATTGAGATTCCGATGAACATGAAGATGTCTGTCGGTACGACACCAGATCCGGATCCTGAAGCTACAAGAAATTATATTTCTAATTTCTTGGTTGCAGATGGCTTTGTAGAAACGATGAATAACTCGTTGACGAAGAGTTCGTATTATACTGGGCTCAAAACTTTCCCGGAGGAAAAGTGTGTTAGAATTGTGAATCCTTTGAGTTCTGACCTCAATGTTATGAGACAGACATTGATTCTCAATGGACTTGAGGTAATAGCATATAATGCCAATAGACAGATTAACTCTCTTCGTACGTTTGAGTATGGCTCGGTATATCAGTATATTCCTGGAACAGATGGGAAAACATTGGCATCTTATGAAGAACATCAGTGTTTTACACTGTTTATTTCAGGACCTACAGCCAAATCATGGCGACTTGGTGAACAGAAAGGTAGTTACTATCAGCTGAAGGGTTATTTCGAACAGCTATGTAGACGATATGCCATCGATTTGTACACTATGGAAACTGAAGCTGCTCCTTCAGACATTTTCAGTGAAGGCATTGTTTATAGGCTACCTGGAACACATGAGGTATTTGCTACATTAGGTACTGTATCTCCTGTGTTGGCTAAGAAGTTTGATGTTCGTCAGCCTGTTTTTGCTGTTGAGATTACATGGCAGGTTTTGCTTAAACTTGTTTCTCGTGTCAAGGTGAAATTCCAGGAAATGCCTAAATTCCCTGAGGTTAGACGCGATCTTGCTCTTCTCATTGATGAATCAGTATCTTATGCCGATCTTTCAAAAGCTGCGCATAAAGCTGTTAAGAAGATTTTAAAGCAAGTTACGTTGTTTGATGTCTATAGAGGTGACAAAATCCCTGATGGAAAGAAGCAGTATGCTTTGAATTTTGTTCTTCAAGATCCTGAAAAGACACTTACTGATTCGGAGGTTGAAAAGGCTATGGACAGACTTCTTTCAACTTATACTAATTCATTTGGAGCAACACTTAGATAGGTATGATGAGAATCCGTCATATAGGTCTGTTGTTTGCCCTGCTGTGTGTTATGTCATGCGGAAGAGCGAGAGTTATTCCTGAGCGCACTTTTTCTAAAATATATGCTCGGATGTTTTTGGCAGACCAGATGGTACGGAATGATAATGAGTTGTTGCTTGTGGCTGATACGACTCTGTTTTATGCACCTATCTTGGAAGAGTTTGGTTATACGAGGGATGACTATGTCAAGAGCGTATGCCATTATATGGAGGATCCAGAACACTTCGCTAAGATTTTCGAATCCGCTAAGGATATATTGAATAAGCACATAGAGGAACTTACTGCTGATGAAAGGAGGATGCATAAGCTTGATAGCCTTCGCAATGTTTACGAGGCGGCTGATTTTATTCATGCTCCGTTATATCGAGATTTGGAAAGTGATTCTATTCGATTTGATACAGTTTCAGTTGAGCTCGATTCGATAGGAATGTACGAATGGACAAGAATCTATCCTGATACTCTGTTTTATGGACCATGCTATGTGTTGAAAGAAGTTTCTGATACTTCTTCTCGTTCGGATTCATCAGTGGTCGTATTGGAGAATGTTGCCACAAAATTGAAGAAGTTGGAAGACAAGAGCCTTCCAGAAGTAGTTAAATTCCTACCTATTGACAATAATAGAATAAAATGAGAAGAATATCTTCCAAATATCTTTATACCAATATTTCCGCAGCTCCACTAACGAATGGTTTTGTGGAAATTGATGACGATGGTACTATCTTGCGCACAGGAATATGTGACGATGTCACAGTTGAGCCCGAGTTTTATGATGGGGCTGTTGTTCCAGGATTTGTAAATGCGCATTGTCATATCGAACTTTCCTATATGAAGGGAAAGTTCCGTAAAGGTACTGGAATGGCAGGATTCATTGATCAGATAAATGCTCTCAGAGATACATCTTCTATGGAGCAGAAAAAAGCCGATATAGACTTTTGGATGAAAACCTTGTGGGATAGAGGTGTGTCGGCGATGGCTGATATCAGCAATTGTAGTGATTCTTTCGACGCCAAAGCAGCATCTCCTATGTATACGAGAACTTTCTTGGAAGTATTCGGTACTGAACCTGAAGACTGTGAAAATGTGATTGCAGGAGTGAGGAAACTCAATGATGTTGCAGATAGTTATGGAATAGATGCTGCTCCAACGCCTCATGCTTGCTATACTATGAGTCCGGAACTTATTACTGCTGCTGCGGTAGAGGGGCTTAAATCTGGATTTCTTTCTTACCATAGTGAGGAGACTCAAGAAGAGGAAGATATGCTTATCTCTGGAACTGGAGCAATGTATGATAATCGTAAGAAGGCAGGGATGAGCGTTCCTCCTGTAACAGGAAAATCCTCATTGTTATATTTCATAGATAGACTTCAGAAGGTTCACTCCTCCCCGTTTGACGAGCATATCCTGTTAGTGCATGAGTGCTGTATGAATCAGGAAGGAATTGATGCGGTGAAAAAAGTGATGCTTCATCCTTATGTCGCATTGTGCCCGTGCTCCAATATATTTATACATAATACATTACCTCCAGTTGAGCTGATTCGAACATCAGGTATTACAGTGACACTCGGTACTGATTCGCTGTCAAGCAATGATGATTTGGATATGGTAAGAGAAATGTTCTGTCTCCAAGAAAATTTTCCGGATATTCCTCTTGGGGAGATTATAATATGGGCAACATTGAATGGAGCTTCATTCCTTGGCAAGGATAATATTTTGGGCAGTATTTCATCAGGAAAAAGACCTGGACTTGTATATATTGATCATATATCCATAGACGGACGTCTTACGACGGCAAGTACTTCTAAAAGAATTATATAATGCTACGTGAATCACTTGTATTTGGACCGATATTCAGCAGAAGGCTTGGTTCATCTTTAGGAATCAACCTTTTGCCTGAACATGGTAAGTTATGTAACTTTGATTGCGTCTATTGCGAATGTGGTTGGAATCGGGATGGCCATGAGGATAAACGTCTTCCTACTCCGGAAGAACTTCGTATAGCATTGGATTCTAAGCTTTCTGCATGTAAGGCTGATGGTACGGTCATAGACTCGATAACATTTTCAGGAGATGGCGAACCAACATTAAACCCACATTTTCCTGAAATGGTAGATATTACTATTGAGTTAAGAAATAAGTATTTTCCTAATTCTGTTGTATCAGTGTTGTCCAATGCTACACGTATCGTCAAGGAAGATGTTAGAATGGCGTTGATGAAGGTAGATAATCCTATTCTCAAGCTTGATGCTGCTACTGATACTATGGTTAGGAAAATCAATCAGCCTGCTTTCGGATATTCGGTGGCTGAGGTAGTTAATGCGATGAAAGCTTTCAACGGCAATTTTATTCTTCAGACGATGTTCTTGCGATTTCCAGGGTTCGATACTACTGAACCTGATAATCTGAATAGATGGATGGATATTGTAAGAGAGCTTAAGCCTCGCGAAGTAATGGCCTATACATTGGACCGTCAGGCACCTGCTGATAATTTGATGAAACTTACGCCTGATGAGATTAGAAAGGCAGTCCAGCCTCTTGTTGATGAAGGACTTAAGATACAGATAAAAGGTTGAATTACATTGAAATATAAATATTAACAATATGAGTGAAATATATCAGAACTATGGTTATTCCCCTGACAGGGAAGCGATTGATCGAAGCCTTGAACTTATCGCGTCGAACCTTGACAATGTCGTTTCAGATTCTGTGCTGAAGGATTGCTTCTCGTTCATGGATTTGACATCTCTGCATAATGCTGACACAGTTGCTTCTATTTCCAAACTGATGGAAAAGGTTAATACGTATAGGGATACTTATCAGAACTACCCGCTTCCAGCGTCAGTCTGTGTTTATCCGAATCTTGTCCATGTAGTGAGTGGTAGCCGTGATGATTTGGAATTGCATGCAACTGCGGTTGCCGGATGTTTCCCTACTTCGCAGAGTTTCATCGAAGTGAAGACACGCGAGTGTGAACTTGCTGTAGAAGCTGGTGCGGATGAGATTGATATAGTGTTGGCATTGAATCTTTTCATGGCTGGTGATTATGAAAGTGCTGCTGAAGAGATCCGTGCTTGTCGTAGGGCTGTGGATGCTGCAGGCGAAAGAGTTGGTCGTAAAATTATTCTCAAAGTTATTATAGAGAGCGGTGTCCTTTCTGTTCCGGAGAGAATCGCTGATGCTTCTTTCCTTGCAATGGAAGCTGGAGCAGATTTTATAAAGACCTCTACAGGTAAAGTTGATGTCAATGCAACTCCTACAGCTGCATATGTTATGTGTGAGTGCATACGTAAGTTCTATGAGAAAACAGGCAGAAAGGTTGGATTCAAGGCTGCTGGTGGTATTTCTACGGTAGGTGATGCAGTTTGCTATTATTCTATTGTTTCCGCTATACTTGGGAAAGAGTGGCTTAATAAGAAGTATTTCCGTTTCGGAGTAAGCCGTCTTGCAAATAGTCTCATGTCTGCGATTGAGCAGAAGACGGTCGTTTTCTTTTAAGAATACAATTTTTAAGGAAAAATAAAGCTGGGCAGTAGCTTATCTACCGCCCAGCTTTATATTATATTAAATTCTATTTTGTAAGAGAAACCATGTAATCTCGTAGGTCTTTCCAACTATAGTAAGGCCCAGTAATTGTCTTTAGCGCTGGGATGGTTGTCTCATGTTCGTTTTCTAAAAGTTTTACGAGGATGTCACCTTTCTTGTTCTTGTAGAAAATCATTTGAAAATTGGCACCCATAGGAATATTATTGTAGGTGTTCCAATATTCATGTCCATCTTTCATAGGATATTGTTTGTCCATTCCCTTAATCTTGAGCAGTCCGTAGAGTGGTAGTATTCCTGTGTCATGTCCAAATCTAAGATCGGCGGCTCTATGACTTCCGCTTTTGATAGCATCGTCCGCTTTTGTTACAAAGTCATTGACCAAGTCTTTTGCTGCTGCAGAACTTATGTCTCCCCATTCCTTGCTGTTACCAAACTGACAGTACATTTTGTCACTTCGTGTAATCCATTGTTGTGCAAGTTCTTCAGTATCAAAATATTTAAAGATGTCGATTCCCATGAAATCTAAGTCAGGGCAGATTACTCCAGCGAAATAGATAGATTTGATGAATTTATTAGGGTCACCAACTGCTTCACGACCTTTTTCTGAATCCGTGAAGATAGTTTCCATAAGTTTGTCATATTTGCAAAAATTCCTTCTCAAAGAATCCTCGAAGTGATTGCTGACTTTGAATAATGTATCTGATTTGATTTCTTGTGCTATATAATTCAGATACCTTTTACCGGTATCGAATGTAAACTTGAGTCTTGGCTTCTCATCCTTTAGCTGGATGGTGAAATTAGCCATGCTTATGAGGCATCTTGGAACAATGCTTGCCTTACTATCGACTTCATATCTTTCCTTGTTGTTGAAAACTTCTGGGAATCGTTTGTACATACGCTCGGCTATGCCTCTATGTTCTCTTGCACCGAGAGGAGTAAGCTCTCCTTCCATTCCATTGTGTTCATCTACTATTGCTTTGAATTCTTTGTATAGCTCTTTCCCAGTGTCAGTGAGTATTCCCATTTCCATTCCCTTTGCAAGGCCTTTGGTGCCAGCATTGAAATATTTAATTGTTGTATGGTATCTGGAACCATGCCTTCCATAATGAGATATGTAGAATGGTTTGAATCCTTTTGGGGCTGGTGTGTCTTCGGTGTTTTCAATGTGGTATGGGTGGTAAACTCCGGCAGCTACGCCTTTGTTCTCTTTTACCATCTCAATATAGTTCTGGGCGCTCAAATTCGAGCTTAAAATAGGCAGTAGTGCCAGAAATGTTAAAATTCTGTTACGGGAATTCATATTTTTATGTTAAAATTATATGTCACAAAGATAAGAAATCCCCTTTGTAATATCAACAAATGCACATAAATGATAAAATCCGTTTTCATTTTTTGAAAACGGATTACTCGGGATAATTTTGCATCCAGATAACCAATAATCGAAAAAGCCATGAGGATGATTCTGAAACTTATGATTGTGATTCTCGGATTTATTTCCGTTGGATGCAGTAGAGAGGGAATTGACAGTTTACCAGAGGATGAAAGTACTGGAGATATGCTCTCTCATGATGAGATTATACTGGGGAAGAAACTTGATGACCCGTATTCTGTTACAAATGTTACTAAAGCTCTCGTTAGCTTATACCCTACTAAGGCAGGGCGTGTGGATGTGGAACCAACAGATATATATGTTAGGTTTCTTCCTGAATCTGATGATGAATATCAGGAACTTATTGACATGGGATTTGATCTCATGGATCATCCTCTGGACTATCAGATAGTGAAAGATGGAGACTATTACCATGATCCGGAAATAGATGAAGAAAAGATGACGTGGCAGTATGCTGTTCTTCCGCATGGGACTGAATTGCCTGATGATATATGCTACGAGGTGTTGGACGAATGTTTTATCCCAGGAAATAATACCAAGTCTGATGATGGTATTGATTGGGAAGCTGTTGAGCGGGAAGCATTTCGCATTACTGGAAATGAAGAATTACTTGAGGCTACAACCAAAGGCGGTGCGGAGTCTCCTGAGGGACGTATAACTATCATTGACGAAGATGCAAATGGAGGTAAGCCATTTGGTGTGGCTTGTGTAAAAGTGGTGTGTAATGTTTTTGTGAAATTTGCATCTGCCTATACGGATCGTGATGGTTACTATAAAATATCACGAAAGTATTCTTCAAAACCACGTTACAGATTGCGTTTCAAGAATAAGGAAGGGTTTGCCATAGGATTAAATAAGATACTTATTGCCGCTTCTACTTCTACTCTCGGTAAGGGTGATGCTTCTGGGATGGATGTTACGATTACGCCTGCCTCTGATAGAAAGCTATGGACAAGATGTGTCGTGAATAATGCTGCTTATGATTATATTAAGCGTTGTGCGGCTGAAGATATGAATATCAAACGTCCTCCAAAAGGATTGAGAATATGGATTTTCCAGAAACTGTCATCAAGTAGCGCTGTAATGATGCGTCAAGGTGCTTTTATAGATAATTCGTTCATTCGCAAGTATCTTGATTTTTATGCTTCCATTATCAAGGTGTTTCTTCCTGATATTACTCTTGGGCTTCAAGGCAAGAGTGCCTATTCCACAATATACTCTGAAACTTGTCATGAGCTTGCCCATGCAAGTCACTTTGCTCAAGTCGGAAAAGGGTATTGGGATAATTATATAGGCTTTATAATGTCATCTTTCGTTACTTCTGGTGGAACAACATATGGAACAGGCAAGGAAAAAGATGCTGGTTATTGCGAGATAGGGGAGATGTGGGGATATTTCATGCAGAATACTATGTATCATGACAGATATGGGGGTGCTATGCCATCGGCAGGGATGAGCTATTGGTTCCATCCGCAGATTTTTAGGTATCTTGAGGAACGTGGTATGTCAAGGTCCCAGCTTTTTGCCGCTATGCAGAAGGATGTTCATACGCGTGATGCTCTTAAAGCCAAGCTTATATCCTTGTATCCGTCAGAGTCTTCTATGATAAGACAAGTGTTTGATCGTTATTCAGAATAGAGATGAAAAGAAATATTGTAGCCATGCTGTTGTCAGTCATATTGTTTGTTATGACATTGAAGAATGCTGATGCACAGAAAGCTTCGTTGTCGACTGATCTTGTGGGGTATCTCGACTTTGTTACTATGAATTTGGAAGCGTCTTATCCTATTGCTCGCAAGTGGAGTATTAATGCCGGTGTAAGATATAATCCATTTACATTCAATCTTGGCAATGGAAGAGAAGATGCTCGTAACAAACAGAAAAGTTATGCAGCAGGTGTCCGTTTCTGGCCATGGCACGTCTTCTCTGGGTGGTGGCTTGCGGGGAAGCTTCAATATCAAGAATACAATAGAGGGGGCATATTGTCGCAGAAAACTACAGAGGGGGATAGGTTTGGTGCAGGCTTGTCTGGTGGCTATGCTTATATGATTGGCAAACATTTTAATGTTGAGTTTGGTCTTGGCTTTTGGGGTGGGTTTGACAAGTTTACTACATATTCCTGTCCTGTATGTGGCTTGACCGAAGCTGCTGGACAGAGATTTTTTGTTCTTCCGTCTGAAGTTCTTGTTGCGTTAAGTTATGTGTTTTAAATATATTGGACTTCCTCATTTCCTTGTTCTCCTTTCTTTCCTCCAGTTCATAATGTCCGCCACGAGCTGTACAGTAAAGGAGGACAGGGATTTATGTCCAAGTTTGCTTGAACTTGATTTCTTTCGTGGAGATGCATTCAGACTATCTGAAGGTATTCGTATTGGTCTTGATTATGAGGGAACTCAGATTAGAGATACGGTTCTATATGAGTCTTCCGAGGATAATTTTGCTTATGACGAACCAATCTATGCGTGGAAGACTACAGTGCCGAGAACTTCTATGATTGTTTCTGCGGTCTGGCCGACTGATGCATGTGTCGGTTCTGGGAATGATGCTATTGTGAAAATAAGACCGGGATATGATTGTCCTAGAGTGTGGATGTATGTGACTGAAGTATCTACAGAATGTGATTTCCATATAGTTGATGTTATTTTGCACAAGAATTATTGCGAACTTTCTGTTTCTGTACGGAATATATCAGGTGAAGACTTTCCGTTCAGAATGGAGTTGCGAGGCAATGTTTGTGGATATTCATGTGACGGAACACCTTTGTCCGGATTGTTTGTGACGCCATTTGAAGATAATGTTTGTCTGCCGAGACAGATAGATAACTCATTGCGTCTTGATGTCATATCCGATGATGATACGGTATGTTCTTTCGCTATCGGAAATTATATTGAATCAAGTGGATACGACTGGTCTTCGGAAGATTTGAAAGATATCGCCATGGAGATAGATTATGCACGAACATCGTTTAAGTTCAGAATAGGTCTATGGGAGAAGAAGGTAAACTTTGAAGTTGTGATCTAATAAGTCGCTTGCTGAACTTATTGAATAGGATAACTGATTTGTTAATTAAAAAATAAATGTTACCTTTGTGATCCTAATCAAATGCGCGGGTGGCGAAATGGTAGACGCGCTAGTTTCAGGAGCTAGTGTCAATTGCGACGTGTGAGTTCGACTCTCATCTCGCGCACGATAGGAGACCGATCCCAAAAGGGTTGGTCTCTTTTAGTATGTAGAGTTGTCGGAAGGCTCCGCCAGTAAATAAATAAGGCCCCAAACAAAAGTTTGAGACCTCGTATACTGCTATTTCTATTTTTTATAGCTACTCCCACTCTATGGTTGCAGGTGGTTTAGAAGATATGTCGTAAACAACTCGGTTGACCCCCTTGACTTTGTTTATTATGCTATCGCTGACCTTTGCGAGGAAATCATAAGGAAAGTGAAACCAGTCTGCAGTCATAGCGTCAGTAGAAACTACAGCTCGTATGGCTACTGGATTTTCGTATGTTCTCTCATCTCCCATAACTCCTACACTTTTTATAGGGAGCAGTATCACTCCAGCCTGCCAGATGGCATCGTATAGATTGGTTGCCATAATCCTTGGATCGGAAGCTGAAGGAAATCCCATTCCAGTGCAGTCGTAATTACGTAAGCCTTTGATAAAGATGTCATCAGCCTCGCGAAGAACACGAAGTTTTTCCTCGGTGATATCCCCGATAATTCGAATAGCTAATGAAGGACCTGGGAATGGGTGGCGTCCTACAAGTTCTTCTTTGATTCCGAGAGATCGTCCTACCCTGCGTACTTCGTCTTTGAATAGCATACGTAGAGGTTCTACAATCTTCAAGTTCATCTTTTCAGGAAGCCCTCCAACATTGTGGTGCGATTTAATCTTGGAAGCTATACCAGGTATTCCAGCTGATTCTATGACATCTGGGTAAATAGTACCCTGTGCGAGCCACTTTGCGTTTTCAATGGTATGTGCATATTTGTCAAATGTTTCTACAAATAGCCTTCCGATGATTTTTCTCTTTCCTTCAGGGTCTGTTACTCCGGCAAGCGCATTAAGAAATTCCTTGGATGCATCGGCACCGATGACATTAAGTCCCATATCATTATATGATTCCATGACATCCTCGAATTCGTTCTTTCTTAAAAGCCCGTTGTTTACGAAGATACATGTGAGATTGTGTCCGATGGCCTTATTTAGCAGAACGGCTGCGACAGTGGAATCTACGCCACCGCTTAGTCCAAGAATTACCTTGTCGTTACCAATCTGTTTGCGCAGTTCTTCTACAGTCGTGTCAATGAATGACGCAGGTGTCCATTCACCTTTGCATCCGCAAATGTTAAATGCAAAATTTGCCAACATCTTGGATCCTTCTACGGAATGGAATACTTCCGGGTGGAATTGTACGGCATATGTTTGTTCACCTTTGAAGTGAAAAGCTGCATTTACAACATCATCAGTAGATGCAATAACTTCTGTGTTGGAAGGAAGTTGCGAGATGGTGTCTCCATGTGACATCCATACCTGAGATTTCATTGACACTCCTTTTAGAATCGGCGAGTCAGTCTTAACGATATTCAGTGTCGCTCTTCCATATTCACGAGCGATAGAGCCTTCAACTTTGCCGCCGAACTTAGCTGCAAGATATTGAGCACCATAGCATATCCCAAGAAGTGGTAATTTTCCTTTAATCCCGTCAAGATTTATCTGAGGTGCATTGGCATCCCTTACAGAGCACGGGCTTCCTGAAATGATTACACCCTTTATGGCCGGATCAGGAGCCGGCATTTTGTTGTAAGGGTAGATTTCGCAGTAGACATTCAGTTCCCTCAAGCGTCGGCCTATAAGCTGAGTCACTTGGGAACCTGCATCGAGAATGATGATTTTTTCCGTCATATTGAAAGATTTCTATTGCAAAAATAATATAAAAAGTTCATTTATACCGAATAAATGCGTAATTTTGCATTTCTGTATTGATAAGAAGACGGAAAAAAGTTTTATAGATCTATGGACGTTAGGAACATTGCGATTATCGCACATGTCGACCACGGTAAGACAACTCTCGTGGACCGTATGATTTATCAGGCAAACCTTGTCAGAAAGCCTGAAGATCTCGGTGAACTGATTCTCGACAACAATGACATTGAGAGAGAAAGAGGTATCACTATTCTCGCAAAAAATGTATCAGTTGTTTATAAAGGTGTAAAAATCAATATTATTGATACTCCAGGACATAGTGATTTCGGCGGCGAGGTCGAAAGAGTTCTGAATATGGCTGACGGAGTTCTTCTGTTGGTGGATGCATTTGAAGGATGTATGCCTCAAACAAGGTTTGTGCTTCAGAAGGCTCTCAGCATGGGCAAGAAACCTATTGTTGTCGTGAATAAAGTGGATAAGCCTAATTGCCGTCCAGATGAAGTACAGGAGGAGGTTTTTGATTTGATGTTCTCCTTGAATGCTACTGAGGATCAGCTTGATTTCCGTACTGTGTTTGGAAGTGCCAAACAGGGGTGGATGTCACTTGACTGGAAGAAGCCTACGGATAATATTACTCCTCTTTTGGATACGATTCTTGAGGTGATTCCTGCTCCTGCTCAGGTCGAAGGTACTCCTCAGATGCTAATATCTTCATTGGAATACTCTCCGTATGTAGGACGTATTGCAGTCGGAAGAGTAACAAGAGGAAAACTCGTTACTGGAATGAATGTTAGCTTGTGTAAGAGGTATGATCGCATAGAGAAGTCCAAGATTAAACAATTGCTTGTCTTCGATGGTCTCGGAAAGAAGGATGTTCCAGAAGTACAATGTGGAGATATTTGTGCCGTGGTAGGAATAGATGGTTTCGAAATTGGTGATACTATTGCTGATTTTGAGAATCCAGAAGCTCTTCCTCCTATTGCTGTGGATGAACCGACTATGAGTATGTTGTTTACCATTAATAACTCTCCATTCTTTGGGAAAGATGGTAAATTTGTAACATCAAGACATATTAAAGATCGTCTTGAAAAGGAGCTTGAGAAGAACCTTGCACTTCGTGTGAAACCTGGTTTGAATGCTGATTCATTTGTTGTATTTGGACGTGGTGTGCTCCACCTCTCAGTTCTCATCGAGGAAATGAGACGCGAAGGGTTCGAGCTTCAAGTTGGACAGCCTAAGGTGCTTGATAAAACTATTAATGGACAGAGATGCGAACCAATCGAGGAACTAAGTATTGAGGTTCCGGAACAATTCGTTGGTGCTGCTATAGAGATTGCTACGAGGAGAAAAGGTGCTCTTATTCATATGGAGCCGAGGGCTGATCGTACTCTTCTGGAGTTTGAAATTCCTACGAGGGGGCTTATGGGACTTAGAAGTAATCTCCTGACGGCATCTCAAGGTGAAGCTGTTGTAGCGCACAGATTCAAGGACTATCAGCCATATAAAGGTGATATTGAGCATAGAACAAATGGTTCGCTCGTTTCGCTTGAAACAGGAGAAGCTATCGCTTACTCTATGAATAAGCTTTTGGATAGAGGAAAGTTCTTTGTCGATCCAGGCGAAGAAATTTATGCTGGAGAAGTTGTTGGTGAGCATACTCGTGATAGAGACCTAAATGTTAATATTTGCAAGACCAAGAAATTGACAAACGTGCGTGCGGCTGGAAGTGATGAAAAGATTATCCTTCCACCAGCTATTAAGATGTCGCTTGAGGAAATGCTTGAATATATCAATGAAGATGAACTTGTTGAGGTAACTCCTCATCATTTAAGAATTCGCAAGATTCTCCTTGATCCGACAGAGCGTAAAAGAAAAAGCGGAGAGACTGATTGATAATTCAAAAGTTTTTCTTACCTTTGCAACCCCAAATCTGTTTATAGGAATATGACAGAAGAATTTATCATACCTTTGAATGGATTGAAGCCTGGAAAGACAGTTTTTTCATGGCATGTCGGTGCGGATTTTTTCCGTGAATTCGGCAATGAAGATATTTTGGACGCTAATCTTGAAGTCAGAACGACGGTCGAGAAATCAGGAACCTATATCGGAATTGATTGTAATATTAACGGAATGCTTACAGTCCCATGTGACAGGTGTATGGATGATGTCTCTCTTCCAGTTACTTCCGATGCCCGTTTAAGTGTTAAATTCGGATCGGAACCTACTGCGGCCGATGAAATCGTTGTTAGTGATGAACGTGAGGTCGTGTATTTGCCCGAAGACGAGGCAGAGATGGATATGAGCCAAATTATTTATGACTTTGCATATCTTTCTCTTCCGATGCAGAGGGTACATAAAAATGGTGAATGTAATCCTAATGCACTTAAGTATTTATCAAGTGCAGGTGGAAAGTATAGTGAGAAAACCGATACTTCATTTGGGAACAATCCTTTTGCAGTGCTCAAAGGATTGATGGATGAGAAATAGAGCACTGAAATAGAATAAATTTTAAAAGTTATATAACAATGGCACATCCGAAACACAAACTTTCAAAGCAAAGAAGGGACAAGAGAAGAACACACGACTTCGCTGCTGTTCCGACTCTCGCAACATGCCCTAATTGCGGTGCTACAGTAATGTATCACAGAGTATGTCCTGAGTGTGGCTTCTACAGAGGCCGTCAGATTATTGAGAAGAAGGTCGCTGAATAACACACCTCCCACTCATAATGGCCCTGTAGTTCAACGGATAGAACGGAAGTTTCCTAAACTTTAAATACAGGTTCGATTCCTGTCGGGGCTACGAAAAGAGCGCATCGGTTTTCCGATGCGCTCTTTTCGACTTTCTCTTACCAGCCGAGCCGAATGTTTGATGCAATGGCAGAAATCAGCCTTTCCCTTGCTTCAATACTTGCCCATGCTGTATGAGGCGTGAAACGGAATTTTTCCGGATGTCTTGTGTGTAGTAAAGGGCTATTGGCTGGAAGTGGTTCACAGGTGAAAACATCAAGTGCTGCTCCACCAATGGTATTTTCATCTATAACTTTTGCTAGAGCCACTTCGTCTACAATACCACCTCTTCCCATGTTGACGATGATTGCTGTTTTTTTCATCAATCTCAATTCAGATTCACCTATCAGCCCTGCAGTTTTATCATTGTATGGTGCATGAACTGAAATTACATCAGAAGTTTTCATTAGCTCTTCCAAAGATACACTGGGATATTCATGACAATGTCTTGTCCCAGAGGTGGAATAATAAATCACTTTCATTCCGAAGGCTTCAGCTACTTTGGCGACTCTATTTCCGATGGTCCCCATACCTATGATTCCGATGGATTTGCCTGCCATCTCAATGAATGGGCGGCTTACATCTGTAAAAAGACCGCTTGCTGAATATTTGCCAGATTTGACGGCTTCATCAAAATATGGTCCGTTGCCAAGGAGTGAAAGTATATGCATGAATGTTTCCTGCACTACTGATTCGGTAGAGTATCCTGCTACGTTCCTTACCGGAATGCCTCTTTCCTCACATGCTTTGAGATCAATGTTGTTGACTCCGGTGGCCGCTTCACAGACTAATTTGAGATTGGGCGCATGTTGGAGCAATGTTTTTGTTACTTTTACTTTGTTAATTATCAGAACATCGCAGTTCCCGACTCTTTCTAAAGCCTCTTCGGCAGAGGAGTTAGGCCAACATATTAGATGTCCAAGTTCTTCTATCGGCTTCAATGACGAGTCTCCCATTGTGGCCGCATCCAGGTATACTATTTCCATGGTTGATTTAATTTATTTTACAAAAATAGAAATTTGGACATAATCTTCCGCCTTGATGTGACGTAATTATTTTGTATTTTTGGGGGAAACATTGAATATGATATTATGAAACACAAAAAAACATTGGCAACAATCCTTATGGCGTCAGCATTGATAGTGTCATGCGGCAGAGGAAATGCCCCCAAACTTATACCAGCGGAGAATTTTGCGGATACAGTGGATGGTAAAGCTGTGGCCCTCTATACATTGAAAGCTGGTGATGTTACTTTACAAGTTACCAATTTTGGAGGACGGGTAGTCTCTATATTTACTCCAGATAAGAATGGCGTGAAAGAAGATATTGTCGTGGGATATAACAATATAAAGGATTATGTGACTCCTCCTGGTGAACGATTTTATGGCGCTTGCGTAGGCCCTGTTGCTAATCGTATAGGCAAGGCGAGTTTCATTATCGGAGACTCTACATACCATGTTCCTGCAAATGATAATTCTGTCAATACTCTTCATGGAGGATATAAAGGATTGGACAATGTTGTTTGGGATGTCATGTCTGTGAATGACTCCAGCATAGTTTTTCATTTCCTTCATCCTGATGGAATGGAGGGATATCCAGGCAACTTAAATATTACAATGACCTATTCAGTTGATTGCCAGAATGAATTTAAGATTGTATATTCAGCAGTCACGGATAAGGCTACTCCAGTCAATCTTTCAAATCATCCGTTCTTTTGTCTTAGAGGAGAAGGAATAGGTTCGGTAGAGGACTATATAATGCACGTCAAGGCAAGCCATTATATACCTATAGATTCTTTAAGTATTCCTACAGGAGAGATTGCTGATGTTACAGGGACTCCATTTGATTTTCGTTCAGCACATGCTATAGGAGATATGATAGCCGAAGATAATGAGCAACTGAAAAACGCTCATGGATATGACCACAACTGGTGCATTGACAGGGTGTCGGAAGGTGTCGAGATAGCTTGTTCTGTATATGATCCTGAAAGTGGTCGAGAGGTGGATGTTTATACAGACCAGCCTGGTATTCAGATATATTCGGGTAATTTTTTCAAAGGTGATCATTGTGGAAAATATGGACGTCCGATAGGTTTTCGCAGTTGTATTGCCCTTGAAACACAGCATTATCCTGATTCTCCGAATAATCCGCAATTTCCTTCTGTTTTGCTGAACCCAGGAGAAACATACCATCATACTTGCATTTATAAATTCTCAATCCATGAATAGAAAAAAAATAGTTGCGGCAGTCGCCGTTATCGTTGTTGTGTCAATGATCCAATCAGTGTCAGTGTTTGCTTCTGATATTGTGAAAGCTGCTGAAGCTGTTGTTGAAAGGACATTCGGTACGTTTCCTAAACATGTCGTTTTCAAGAATATTGAAACACGCAATGGGCATGATGTATATACGCTTGCAGTATCAAAGGGTAAGCTTACAGTAGAAGGCAGTTCTGCAGTTGCGCTCTGCAAGGGATTTCATGACTATCTTTTGGAAAATGGATATGGAATTGTTAGCTGGACAGGGAACAGAATAGCACTGCCTAAGCATTTGCCAGACATGACTAAGAAGGAAGTTGAAAGTCCTTATCGTTATCATCTTTTCTTTAATGTTTGTACTTTCGGTTATACCATGCCTTTCTGGAAGTGGAATGAATGGGAGCGTCAGATAGACTGGATGGCTATGCACGGCTTTGATATGCCGCTTTCTCCTATAGGAGGAGAAACCATTCTTGCCAGAGTTTGGAAGAAACTTGGTCTTACAGACGAAGAAATACGCGAATACTTTACAGGCCCTGCTCATATGCCATGGATGAGAATGGGAAATATGGCTCATTTTCAGGGAAATATGAGTGATAAGTGGTTTGAAGAGCAGATCGAGCTTGAGCATAAGATCAATGCCAGGGAACTTGAACTTGGCATGACTCCTGTTTATCAGGGATTCGCCGGGTTTGTCCCGAAGGCGCTGAAGACACATTATCCGGAAGCTCAGCTCACAGAGATGATCTGGAGTAAATTTGCTCCAGAATTCCATAACCACATGCTTTCTCCGCTTGATCCTTTGTTTACAAAGATAGGTGTTGATTTTATCAATGAATGGGAGAAAGAGTTTGGCAAGGGAAAGTACTATCTTATAGATAGCTTCAATGAGATGGATATACCTTTCGGAAAGCAGGGAAGTCAAGAACGTTACGATGCTCTCCATAGATATGGTGCAACAATCTATAATACAGTTCGTGAGGCTAATCCAGATGCCGTCTGGGTTATGCAGGGATGGATGTTCGGTTACCAGCGCAAATTGTGGGATCCAGAAAGTGTAAAGGCTCTGCTAAGTGGCGCGCCTGATGACAAGATGATGATAATCGACCTTGCAGTGGATTTCAATGAATATGTATGGAAGAGTACTCGCAGCTGGGATTACTTGAGTGGATTTTTCGGTAAGGAGTGGACATGGAGTACCACCCCGAACTTCGGTGGAAGAAGCGCTCTTCTCGGGCCATTGGATTTCTATCTGAATGAACAGATTGTTGCTTCTACATCTCCAAACAGGGGCAATCTTGCCGGATATGGCACTTCTCCAGAGGGAATCGAGAATAATGAAATCGTTTATGAGGTGATATCTTCTGCCGGGTGGAGTTCTGAAAAGAAAGATCTCATGGGATTTCTGAAAGACTATACGGCTGCCCGCTATGGCTCGGCTCCGTCGGAGCTCATGACATTCTGGAGCGAAATGCTTCAGTCCCAGTATAGTAACTTCACAAACAACGGCCGTTTCTGCTGGCAGCGTCGTCCTCGTTTTGATAAGCCTCAGAAGATGAATGTGAATGAGCATTATTATCGTGCCATAGAGTCTTATCTCTCCGCTGCTGAAAAGTTCAGAGGAAACAGCCTTTATGAGACGGATGCGATAATGTATGCAGCGTTTTATCTTGCCGCTCATGCGGATGATGTCCTGATGTCCATGTATAAGGCTCTGGACGATAAGGATGCCGTCGCTGCCGAGTCGTATAGGGACCAGCTTGTGTCAATGCTTTCAGATGTTGATAGATTACTTGAATCTCATCCTATTCTCAAGACTGAAAGGTGGATGGACATGGCTCGTGCTGCCGGGACAAGTCCGGAGGAAGGCGAAAATTTCGTCATAGAGTCCAAACGATTGATTTCCACGTGGGGAGGCTCTGCATTGTATGACTACTCATGCAGAATCTGGTCGGGGATAATCAGAGACTATTATATCCCACGGCTGAAATACTATGCCGATACGAATATCGAGGCTCTGAAAAAGGCCGGAAGTCTTGTCAATGCAGATGAGATGAAGCGGCTGATGGCTGATTTTGATGAGAAAGGTTTCCCTCAGACGCCGGGGCTTTCTCCACAGGTTCCTTTTGCTGATCCTGTGAAGGCCTCCTGCGAACTAGTGAAGAAATATTTTTACTATGAAAAAAATATCCTTTAGAAATTATTTGTTGTTAGTGTCGCTCTTGCTGTCATTCAGTTGTTGCAGCAGAAACAATGCGGAAGGAGAAACCATTCTTCTGACTGAAAACTATTCAGAATTAGTACAATCAAAGGATGTGTTCAGTGTCGTAAATGATGCTGTTAGATTACAAGGTGACACAAGTTTTGTCCTGAATTCGATTAAGAAGATTGTCGGTTCAGACGATGGCGTATATCTTACAGATGGAACGGTAATCTGTCATTACGCGTCTGACGGGCGTCTGATGTCTCGTATTTCGCATCGGGGGAGAGGCCCTGGGGAATATACAGGAATCATGGATTTTGATGTGGCTGAATCTGTCATATATGTGTTAGATAAAACAGGAAATTTTTGAAGTATGATAGCGATGGCTCTATGATTCAGGAAAAGATGCTAGAGTTTTATCCTGCATCATTTATGCTTGATGGGAACCGGATTGTCATGACCTCTGCATACCAGGAGCCGGGAAATAAGTTTATTGTTTTCGACAGGACAACATTGGAAGAAAAGGCATCGTTCTTTCCGATAGAAAAAAACGAACTTACCTGGCGCCATTTTATGGGACAGTCGAATTTCTTCGGGTATAAAGGAAAGATTCTTTTTCATGAGCCGATGAATTCGAAAATCTATACTATCTGCCGGGATACGGTCACGGTAAAATATTCGTTTGATTTCTGGGGGCATAATGCACCTGCGGACTTTTGGAAGCAGAAATTCAGAAATGTCTTTGATATTAATCAGGAGGCGACAGCGAATAATTACTGCTATGGGATTCCGTGTTATGCTGAAAGTGACAATGCAATCATAATGACATATCGTGATGGTGCATTTTATCGGATGTTAAAATATGATAAGCGAAAGAGGCTGTCATGCGAGTTTACATCCATGATTTTCCCTGATAATCCTGAGCCTGTCGCCATTGGAGACCTTTGTATTCAATTCTATTCAAATTCCTCAATGTGGATATCCGTGGAAGCCTCGAATGGTGATGTGGTGTTATATTCCGTAGCCATTTAGTAAATGTGAACCGGAACGTGAAACTTGAAGAATTTAATATTATAACCATCTGATAGATATGAAACAACTAAATATAATCTGCCTTGTGTTTATTTCGATGGCAGGCTTGGTATCTTGTGGCCAGAACAAAGAGGAAACCTTTGGAAAAGCAGAGCATATTATTGCATTGACACCGTCTGCTGACACATTGAAAGTCTCAGGGACATTTGTTAAGAGCGAACTGATTTCGCTTACAGGATGCTCCGTGGTAAAAGTCAGTGAGGCTGTGCAGGTTCCTTCCGGCATTGCTGTGAAGGGCAAGTTCTATACGTTGTCCGGCGACAGCAAGACGGAATCTGAGGTCGCCTTGTTCAGCCGTGAGGGCGAGTTCATCACTCATGTTGCAAGGAAAGGCCGAGGAGGAGAGGAGGTAATTGATGTCCAGTCGATAAAGTATAATCCTTATAGAAAGACATTGGATGTGCTTGCGGATTATGGCCGCCGCATCGTATGCTATGATACTCAGTCTTGGAAGATTAAATGCCAGGAAGATCTGTCCCAAACGGACATAAAGGTTGCAGCAGACTTTGTTCCAGTGTCTGAGACACAATATCTGTGTTATAAAAATTTGAGCTATTCGATGAAGAAGGAGTATAAGTTATATGCCTATGATTCAGCGCAAGAGGCGGTTGTTGACAAGTTCCTGCAGCTTGATAAGAAACGAGCAGAGCTAATATCTTTCAGCCAGAAGAACAATTTGTCATCGAATTCCGGGAAAGTCATCTTTTATGAGAGCTTTCTTAAGAATATGTTTGTCTTCGCGGATGGCAAGTATTCCATAGGTTATGTGAAATCCGGCGCGGTGACGGAATGTGATAGTTCATTGTGAAGTGACGTCTGATGATGCTGAAGCAAATCGCGTCGTATGGCGTTAGGGAAATATGCGGTGTTAAAAGATTTAATTTGGTATGTGTTTTAGAAGAAAATTATCGATGCTCTTGTGCTTGGCGGTTGTTGCTATTTCATGCAGACATCGGCAGGAAAATGTGAAAATGCAGGAGTTTTCCGCTGAAGAATTGTGTGTTTTGGAACAGGTGGATAGGCCCATAGGAGAAATATATAGTATGTCTGTCATAAATGATACAACTTTATTGTTGACGACGGAATCTGAGGTCATGCGGTATTCTGTTTCAGGAAAATATATGGGTTATATCGGGCATAAAGGCCGTGCTTATGGTGAATATGGCATGCCGATGAAAGTGAGGGCGGACGGAAACAGCATTTATGTCTGGGATGCTATGGGGTTGAAGTTCCTTAAATATGATAGCGATGCAAATTTCATAGATGAATATCAGTATCAGTCGGCATTGAAAGAATTTATTCCATGTGGAGATAAGATAATTATTTATACTGCTGGTGTGCGGGAGGGCAACTTGGTGGATATCTATGATATCAATAACAAAACCGTAGTAAAGTCCTTAACGGAATCTTCTCCGGCGCAGAGGGTTTACAATTCTGTCAGCGTATATCCGATGAGCATTGATAGCGTGGAGCTGTATTATATGCCCTGCTGTGAATTGAAATTGTATAAGTATGATTTGCGAAATGGCGAAAGGGAAGCTTGCTTGTTCGATGTGAAATCAGATTCTTTCAATGTTCCGGAAATCGATGACGAGGAGGCATTGTTTTCGGAGAGGTCTAAACTCGGCGAGTTTTATGATGAAACGTCTTCTGTCATGGCGATTGTCCCTATGATTAGCGGCTTTAAGGTTATGACTTGCGAGGGGGTATTTTATCGTAAAAACGGACAACGCGAATCCGATAAAAAATATTATAGTGTTTATGACCTCGATGCGAACGGGATGGTCAATGCCAGAAAGGTGATTCCTTATGATACATTTGAAAGCAAGTCCGCTATGAACTTCTATGATGGTGAATTATATTTTCTGAAAAAAGAGACGGCAGGAAATGAAGAGAGCCATATTTTGTTCAGGCATTCATTCGAATAACCCAAATGTATCTTCTGCTATTAGGCGAGGTTCTGGGAATGCCATCGTACTGGGAGATACTTACGTTCCCTAAGTAACCTTCAAAAAATAACCTGCATCATCTAGGGGAATCTTTTCGGTTTATATTCATTTTTCTCATCAGTCGTGTACTCCAGTACACTCCTTTTTCCAAAAGGAATCTATCCTCGAAAATTTTCTCTTAATCTGAGGCAACTTTTTTTCATGTTACTAAAACTTTGATGTCTGGAAAATACTTGATGTCTTATGGGAAAGTAGGCCGTGGTCACGGTGAATATCTGAAAATCTTTGACATTTGTCTCAGTACTGATGGCAAGGAGCTGTTATATCTTGACCATATGAATAGCGTGATGCGCTACGATATTAATACAGGGGCGTTCAAGTCGTTGATATAGACGCATTCAAAGAAAAAGCACATACCGAATGCCTCGGCTGTCATTCCTGGTAAAGATGGTGGCTTCTTCTTATTCGTACCGAATCCGGAGGATATAATGGACATGGACAATGACTTCAACTGTCTTAAGGAATTCAATGCTTCAGGTAAGTTGATATCCGAATATGTTAAACGGACGGGGAAAGATTTATCGGCTTAGGCCGCAAGAGAATGAACATATAGTGAATGAGATAGAAGATGGTGTGTAAAATGAGCCATTTCACGCACCGAACTTCTGCTGCCGACAGGTATATCGTTACCTATCTGAGAATCTGTTTTGAAACTTTTATCTCGATGCTGATGGAAAGCTGCCTCCCGGCATCGTCCACTGCTGTGATGCTGTGCCTACCCGGTTCCGGACGTACACGCATCTGGTGCAAGAACCGTGTCTCTCCCAGGTATTGCTCGTCCATGTGCCAGTACACTGTGGCATTCTTGTCATGATGCGCCAGATTCAGGACAATCTCTCCAGGCGTACCGTCCATCTGCCGTGGCAGTGTGATTCGGCTGCCGCTTTCCGGGTAGATGAACTCCATAGCATTTCCATCGGAAGCACTGACAGAGACTCTGTCATCATACTCCGGATGCCTCTGCCTGTAGAACCACTCCACCGCTGGCGTAAGGCGAAAGACCTCCCTCCCGTGCTCTATTAAGTGATATGGACATGTCTTGCTGCGGATAGCCGCCTTAGGAAGCATAAGTGTATCCTTTTCTTCGCAATATGGCCCGGCCAGGTATCCGGATTTGCTGCATGTCTCCATCCGGATGCCGTCATCTGGCATAGGCTCCGGGAACCATGACGGGGAAGCGGGCGGGAGAATATTGAAAACCTCGAACATCACAGGGCCGGCAGTCCTGGCCCCCAGAAGCCCTGGAGTTCCTGCCCCGGACGCATTGCCTGCCCATACTCCTACGGCATAGGACGGATTCACTCCGATAGCCCATGCGTCCCTGTATCCATAGCTGGTTCCTGTCTTCCATGCCGTCTTCTTCACGGAACGTATTATGTGCCAGTCTATCTCGTCAGGCCTGTTAACCTCCTTGAGCGCATCGAAAGTATAGTATAATGCCATCGGGTCAGCTTTTGCAATGTCATGGTTCATGTATTGCCTTGCCATTCCGGCATACGCTGCCGTCACCTCGTCCAGCCGGCATTCACCGCCGCCAAGAATAAGGGAAAGTCCGTAGTCAGATGCGGTTCTGGTCAATGTCGTCAATCCTCTGCCTCTGAGGCTCTCCAGGAACTTCTGTACTCCGTATTTCTTCAGCAGATGAACTGACGGAACATTCAGCGAGCGGCTCAATGCCTCCGCAGCCGGGACGGCCCCTTCGTATGTCAAGTCGTAATTCTGTGGCGTGAAGCCATTTATGTTGACAGGTGTGTCTGCAATGAGAGAATAGGGGAGGATTACTCCTTCCGCCAATGCATCATAATACAGGAACGGCTTTAGAATGCTTCCTGAGCTGCGTGGAGCCCTGGCAGCATTGACATTGACCCCTGGCCTTCTGCGGGCTGGATCTGCATTGCCGCAATAAGCCAGCACCTCGCCGCTTTCGGTATCCAGCACTATTGCCGCCAGGTCATTGACACCTTCCAGTGCGAGTTCTCTGCTCCGTCGGCCGGTAATCTCTTCCACACGCCTTTGCAGGTCAATGTCGATGCTTGTTCGGATGTACTTTCCTGCTGTGTTCTCAGGCACGTTCCCGTTCTGGCTGTCGCTAAGTGGAAAGATGGTGTATCCCTGTCCGTCCGAATATTGTCCGCTTGCGAGGTCATCCACGAGCCGCGCTGCCAGGGAAGGAAGAGGCGCTGGCTTATCTGGAAGCGGTTCGCTGCACGCAAGCCTGTATTCATCGCTGGTTATCTTGCCTCTTTTGCTTAGCTTGTAAAGCAGCCTGTCTCGCTTATCCTTAAGTCTGTCGCGGCTCTTTTCCAGGTGAATGCTTGACGGGGCGTTCGGCAGGACTGCCAGAGTGGCTGCTTCTCCCCAGGATAATTCGGATGCTGGCCTTCCGAAATATCTCCATGATGCCGCCTCAAGTCCGACGACATTGCCGCCGAAAGGTGCATGTTCTGCATAAAGTTGCAGAATCTCATCCTTGGAGCACCTGAGCTCCAGCCGCGTGGCCATTATTGCTTCGATGATTTTCTGCCGGATGGTACGTTCCCGCCTGCGTGACATCCTTATGACCTGCATGGTTATGGTGCTGCCTCCGCTGACGACATGTCCGGACCGTATATTGGTGTAGATGGCTTTTCCTATGGCTACTGGATTTATTCCAGGATGCCATCTGAACCATCTGTCCTCGAATTCGACCAGGGCTGTGAAGTATTTTTCACGTCCTTCTGACATCCGGTTCTGCTTGGGGAGTCCATCTGTTTCACTGAATCTCCATTGTCCGTCTTTTGCGATTCGTGCCCCGAGCAGCTCTCCGTTTCTGTCCACGACGACAGTTGAATATTCTGTGCCGCGGAACAGGTCTTTCGGCAGGCAGAGCATGTACCAGACTAAAAATCCAGTTGAGGCCAATGCCACAATTTTCCAACGTTTCCTTGAATGCTTGATTTTCAGAATTATGCTATTTACCTTCATTTGCATGTGGGGAAACATTTATCTTCCGACTAATGCATTTCCAGACGCTGTGCATGCAAAGACGTTTGCATCATACATTGCCTCGCATGTGACTGACGGCAGGACGAAGGTCCCTTCGTATGCAGCCCTCAGCCGTACTTTGAACTCCTTGAACGTACCTCGCGGCAGACTGAAATAGAAGACATTGCGGTCATCACAAGATGGCGATAAGAGAATAACCTGAATCATCTACGGAATCTTTTCACCGAAGCAGAGCCATTGCTACATTTGTGACTTATTGATAATCAAATATGCCTAGAACAATTTTCAATAAGATTATTCATCTTCAACTAAAAACATCTGAAGAATGGAATTATCATTTTCGTTATAGTGCATCATTGACACATTAAAGCCATGATTTTTTTTCAAAAGCACAATATCAGATAATGTGATATCATAAAATTCCGATATCCTAAAATGACCATACTTTTTAAAGCCAAAAGCTAAGGCCTCTCTTCTTATATAATCATCTTCCACCAATGATACAATTCGCACGCTCTCGCCTAAGCTATTTGCCTTCAGAGATTCAAATAAACTTAAGACACATGCTTGACAAACCATCGGCGGTATAACGACAACATATTTGCAAGAATCTTTGAACTCCTTTTCAAGAATAGGGCAGGCCTGATATAAATTAATTATCTTTTGATTTTCATCAAATCCTCTTACGATATATCTTTGTAGGCCAGATTTATAAACCATCAGATTTTGCACCCGATGTAAAAGGGCTCCATTACACCATGCGAGAACTAAAATTCCCAAAAACGAAATAATGCAACAAGGTGTAAGAAATCTATTCTTAACTGAAATGTCTAGCATCCTGACTGATTTGAGCAGACTTCGAAATCGCAGGTTGAATAGCCCCAACAACACCCAGGTTTTATATTCCATGAAACTCCCCATGTCGGGCAGTTAACTGCCTGATTATGTCTATGCATAGAATCGCCTGGGCCCTCACCATAAGTAAGGCTTTCTGCATTTTTTGTCAACTCAAGAAATGTTGAGACACTGCCATTCAGTGATAAAACAAATCCCACAACAGAAATTGCAATAATAAAAGCGATAAAAAGTTTAATGTGCTTTTTCATATTCTATAGATTTTTAAATTTAACTTTCACGAGGTACGGATTTTCATCCTCATGCAAACACAGATGAAGATTATTCTTCATATATTTCAGCATCGGGTCGCACCTGCCAGGAAGTTCCATATCACCATACTTGTCATACAGGAAATATAGACATTCCGAATCTGCATTTACAGCCATCAGCGGCATGGACATCCCACCACTCATGCCATACCAGCGGATTCCCTTATTTTTCTTAACATCGTATAGGAAATTCCATATCTCCGACTCCGAGCCGAATGCACCTGTATAAAAGAGATTCCCAACACAATACTGATTAAAAGGTATCTTATAGTATCCGATTTTCATCAGAGACTCCAGATTAAGCCACGGATTCTTCCCATCCTTGAAAGCATATAATCCAGGCAGGGACTTCGCTCCGAAATCCAGCATATACTTTTTTGTCACTACACCATCTTCTATCTCATTTACTATATGTTCATTCTCTTGCGGCCTAAGCCGATAAATCTTTCCCTGCTGGGATACAGTAGGGACAATAGACATTTCAATATTGAAATCCGTCCGTTTAACATATTCGGATATCAACTTACCCGAAGCATTGAATTCCTTAAGACAGTTGAAGTCATTGTCCATGTCCATTATATCCTCCGGATTCGGTACGAACAAGAAGAAGCCACCATCTTTACCAGGAATGACAGCCGAGGCATTCGGTATGTGCTTTTCCTTTGAATGCGTCTGTATCAACGACTTGAACTCCCCTGTATTAATATCGTAGCGCATCACGCTATTCATATGGTCAAGGCATAACAGCTCCTTGCCATCAGTACTGAGACAAATGTCAAAGATTTTCAGATATTCACCGGGGCCACGGCCTACTTTCCCATAAGACATCAAGTATTTTCCAGACCTGTCATATCTCGCAATAACGGCATTTGTCAATAATATAAAATCGCCATTCTCCAGCACTATGACTTTTGAAACATTTGAAATGACAGGAACGGCTTCTCCGCTCTCGATTCTGATGACCGAAGCCCCTGCAACATAAGGCTCCATCTCCGACACTTCATGAGTCCGGTCAAAGAGTTCTAGACGCACACTGGCATTATTCACTTCTCCTACACGCTGACGACAGGACATCATCCCTATCAAAATGGCAAAAGGCAATACTTTCAATAGTCTCTTTATCATATTAGTCAGTTTATCTTGAATTATGCGGTTTTCCAAAATGAGTTTTATTTTGTTGCAAAACTACACATAAAACTCATATCATCAAAATTTTAGCCTAGATAATTCATAGAAACCCTCAATTCCGCAGCTTAAGCCGCAAAAAAATAAAACGCCCTGATAAAGAATCCCTTAACAGAACGTGAATATGCAGGAGAAACCTGTCAAAGCCTTGGACGGAAGCGGATTGTCGGTCAGTAAAGTGACCGGCAAGACTCAATCCCTCATGTGCTTCCGCAACAAGCATGGCGAAATATTGATAGAAACACCTAATAAAAAAGTACTTAAAAACGTCTTTTATACACAAAAACACTTCAAATAAAGTCCCAAAATTCATGGTGTCTTTATCTAGTGACTAATGCATTTCCAGACGCTGTGCATGCAAAGACGTTTGCATCATACATTGCCTCGCATGTGACTGACGGCAGGACGAAGGTCCCTTCGTATGCAGCCCTCAGCCGTACTTTGAACTCCTTGAACGTACCTCGCGGCAGACTGAAATAGAAGACATTGCGGTCATCACGGATATCCTTGTAGTCGTAACGTCCGGCTGACGGGATGTCCTGGCCTGTCAGTCTCTCATTGATGATTTCCCATCCCGAAGGTATCATTTCGGTCAATGCCATGTTGTACAGGTCCTCCGACGGGCTCGGATTGGTCACCCGTATGACTGCTGTGAACTCCGTGCCCTGCCTTATAGAAGAAGGAAATATTGCTGAGCCGTCAGGGCCTACGTATCTGATATTCAGCCCGATTCTGGACTCTTTGGCTATGACTGCTTCTCCTGGCGCGGCTTGTGAGACAGTCGTAAGGCTCACATAGACAGGACCTGATGAGCTATTTTTTATCGTTACTTCTCCATTTGCCGGGTTCAGCATGGCCTTCGCCATTCCGTTTCCTGAGACATTGCGTGCATCTTTTCCTCTCTCATTGACATTGACAGAGACTGCTCCGATGGTCACGTTTCTGGCGAGCAGGCTCATCGCTCTGGCGACAGCTGCCGACTCCTGTGTGGACATAGGCCATGGATGGATGCCGGAATCTTCTCTCGCTAGACTTGCGGCATATACTGCCGCGCCCTGGATGTTGCCGGAACGTATCATTGCCTCCAAGGCCAAAGCCTTGTCTCTCAACGGGCTTCCGTATGTCTGCATGTTGGATGTCCATTCGTTAGGTGAGTCTGCCAGTGCCTTGATGATGGCTTCTCCCACGGCTTTCTTGCCGCAGAGTGAATAAGCGGACGACAGCATCATCGAAGCCTGCCATGAAAGATTTCCACCTTCTTTCATCCTGTTCATCGAAGCCTCGTCTGCGTTTCGTGCCAATGCCAATGTATATAGCCTGTAGGCCTGTGTGAGGTCGCTTAGTTCATAGACCTTTGCTGTCCTGTAATTCTGCACGCAGCGTTTCTGGAATTTCAGCCAGCTTCCTGTGACTCCGCTGCTTACATCGAATCCGGCAGACTTGGCAGCGGTCATGAACTCTCCTGCCATGGAAGTCACCCATTCATCCGAATGAGTCTCGCCTGGCCAGTAGGCGAAACCTCCATCAGGCAGCTGACGTGAGTACAGTCCTGAAAGAATCGCAGGAATCATCTCCCTGGCCTTTGCTGCATTGTCCTTTGAAAGCATATCCATGGAGTAGATGAGGCTCAGTCCCTTGGCTGACAGCTGCTCCGTGCATGAATGTGGATAGCTGCTCATCTCGCTGAACAATGCGTCCCATCCTATTGAAGGATATCCGCTCGCCTCTATCCATGCCGACTGCCCGGTTTCTGCCGTGAAAGGCTTGTACTTGAGTGTGCGGCTCTCATTCTTGCCAAGCAGTATGCCGGATATGGATGTGATGCGTGGAGAAGGGTTCCTGACTTCCAGGCTTATGCTCTCTGTCATCTTGTGCCCTCCGCCTTCCGCAGTTACTGTTATCCTGGCCATGCTTCCGTCTCCTGTTACCGAATGCGCAGCCTTGAGTGCAAAACGTGCCATCTTGTCAGCCCGTCCTCCTGTAGTCACTGTACTTGTGGCCGGACCTTCTATCGATATAGGTCCCTCGCAATGTACAGAGACATTGACCTTGCCTATCCCGTCCTCCATGACTATCACATTGACAGGCAGCGTAATCCTTTCTCCGCATGAGGCGAATCGCGGAAGTGTCGGCAGAATCATTACAGGCGAAGTGACAGGCGTTGTCCTGGATGCATTTCCGAAGGCGCTGCCATTGCCGGCCATGACCATTGTCCTGACACTTCCGACATACATCGGCAGAGTTATCCTGTGGCTTGCCATGCCTGATTTCAACGTGAAAGGTCCGAGCACTTTCACCACAGGGTTGAACCTGTTTTCCTTGCGTGCGCCCTTTATGAGTCCTTCATCTCCTCCGATGCTGAACATTGCTGCCAATGCGCCTCCTGTGGATCCGAATACATCGTCATACATGTCCCATGTCCGTACTCCAAGGGCCTCTCTGCGGTAGAAGAAATTCCACGGGTCAGGAGTCCGGAAAGCTGTCAGGTCCAGAAGTCCGTCGTCCACGATGGCCAGTGTGTATGTCATGGGCTTTCCGCTCTTCTCGCTGACCTTCACGGTGAAAGGCTCTTCCGGATGGAGCTTGTCCGGCATGGATATTACCGGCTCCAGATGGGATGCAGGGGCTTCCACCATGACAGGCTGCACGCCGTACATCCTCAGCGGCAAGTCGTTGGACGATGACATATAAGGCTGTACCAGAGTTATGTGCACATAAAAGTCCGGAGCCATGTCTCCTGTTATCTTTATCTTGTACGGAGTATCCTCTGTCGCCGATGTCTTGACCCATTCACCTGCCAGCACCTTTCCGCCTTTTTCTATGGAAACCAGAGCCAGGCCTTTATCCGCGGCAGGAATGTACACTATGGCCGTCTCTCCCGCAGTGTATTTCTTCTTGTCCAGCGAGAAGCTCAGCATGGCCGGAGCATCAGGGTCGCTTCTGTCTGAACGTCCCCTGTATGCGGCCCAGTCTGCATATACGATGCCGCCTGTGGCGTGGCCGCTGTCCAGGTCCTTGACATAGATGAGGTAACGTCCCCAGTCATTGTCATTGACATTGAACCTGATGTTCATATTCCCGCTTCCGGAAGTGATTACTCCTGAACTTACTGCACTTGCCGCGGAAGCATTGACATAGGAATCCAGAGGTTCCTTCCTGGACTCCCACCACCAGCTCCATTTCAGCTTGAAGATGCGCCATTCGAGCCTATGCCCGTTGACTTTCCTTCCGTCCGCGTCCAGGGCGACCACTGGAATAAGGTGTGTCTTGCCGGTCTCCAGGTAACTGTCTCCGGCCGGGAGCCAGATTCCGGCGTATGCGCTGAAAGGCGAGAAGGGGAGTGTCAATGCAGTATAGCTTTCGTCTCCTCCGTCTTCCGTTACAGTGCCGAGTATGTTGGCCGAGAGCATTCCCGGGGCCTGTGCTGACTTAGGCAATGTCACAGAAGCAGAGGCCTTTCCGTCTGTGTCCAGGCGTCTGCTCATAAGCTCGGCGGTGGATGATTCGAAGTCGCTTGCCGGGTCTGTGAAGGTATATCCCTCATAGCCCTTGAAATCCGGCTTTCCTGCCTTCAGTGTCATTGTCACTTTTGCTTGCAAGCCGGACGCCGCCGGGCCTGTCAGCCAGCTGGACGACACGGAGACATTCGCCTTGGCACCGCTCCGTAGAATCCTGCTTCCCATATCGACATTGACCTTAAGTCTGTTAGGCTTTATCGTCTCGATTCTCAGGGATTTGTGGAACGTTGCACCTCCTACTTTCACGTATGCGTTCCATAGTCCTGTCGGGCTGTCCTGTCCTACAGGGACGTCAAATGCATAGAACCCGTTTTCGGCCTTGCGGCATACCTTTCTGGCAAAGAACTGTCCCTGAGGAGTATAGATGTCCATTGACGCTGGATGAGTATCGGGAATCCTGTCTTCCCCGTGAAGAATCATTGTCAGGTGCAGTGTATCTCCCGGCCGCCATACTCCTCGTTCTCCGTAGATGAATCCCTTCATTCCTTTCTGGAGGATTTCTCCTCCTGTGTCGAATCTGCTCAACGACTTTTCAGTCCCGTCTGTTATCTTCAGGTACGTCGTCGATTCTCCTTTCCTGATAACTGCTATGAACGGCTTTCCGCTTATTTCTATTTCTGTCATGCCGTCGCCGTGGCTCTTTCCCTTTCCGATAATCTGCAGCTGGTAGTTGTATATCCTTATCTCGGCTCCATGGACAGGTTCTGCTGACAAGATGTCGCTGACTCCGACCCATACACTCTTGCCGCCGCTGTATTTGGCGATGGCCCCTAGGCTTGATGTCATGAAGTTCCTGGCAGGGAAATCGTAATCCATATAGAAAGACGGGGTAAGCGGGTTCTTCCTGTCACGCCATCTGTATTTCGACCAGTCGTAGCGTCCGCTGTCATAATAGTAAGGTGAAGGCTCGTCCCAGACCATGCTTTCTTCGTCTGTCAATGCCTCTGCACTTGTATTTATAAGGCTTCCAGTCCTGTTCTGCTTGTCACCTTTGTAATATATATAGTATTCAGGCTTGAATGACAGCCTCATCCTGTATATCGCCCCATGCTCTTTCTTGAACAGCTTGTCCAGTCCTATGGTATATGTATGCATCTTTGTCAGGTCAGTGGACGGGTCGCTGTCAAGTCTCATGGTGCTTTTATAGACGAGCCTGCCTGCCCGCCTTAGGCCGGAGTCTCCATGCAAGTCGTTTTCCTGTAGGAACATAAGGACATTGCTTGTGTATATCTTTATGACACTTATGTCCACTGCGTTGAGGTTGACAGCCTTGAATGGAACTGTCAGATTATCGGTCTGCGGGAGGATGCTTCCGCTCACGGGAAATGATACATCAGGCAGCGGTGCGCCGGTGGTGAATGTCTTTATCCACTTGTCTCCCAGTTTTTTGCCGCTTATGTCCCTTATCGCCCCGTCTATTTCCAGAGTGCAGTCGCCGTCATCCGTGGTGTCGTAATATATCCTTAAGTGGTTGTCCTTTACAAGAGTTGTAAGGCCGATGCTCTCGCTGTCATTGTACTCGTCTGAGGTGGTGATGCTTACGAGACCTTTGAGGTCTTGCTCCCTGTCCAGCGGCTCCGAGAATGTGACATCCATGAAGCGGTCGTCACCATCTGACATTCTTGCGTCAAGTACACGGAAGTTTCCTGTCGCCGGAATGTCCAGATTCAAGGCATCGCATTCTGAGAATCCTGTATTACCAGGCTTGAATCTTATGGTCAAAACCTTGTCCTTCGTGCTTCTTTCCAGGCCGGATGCCGTGAACTCGAACCGCCTGCTGTCCAGGGGCCTTACCTCGAATACAGCGCCGTCTCCGCCCCAGCCGAAATCCACCATGCCGGAAGGGTCGTCAGTGTCAATGCTTTCGCTTAGGGTCAATGTTCCTATGACTCTTGCCTTGCCTGGGTCGTCTCTGCTGATGTCTATGCTGCCATATTCCAGCGTAGCTTCCTTTCGTGCGCTTACAAAGCTGAATGTGAAGTGCTTATGCTTTCTATCAGTGGCTGCCACATCGCCGAGACTGAATGTGCAGGTGTAATTCCTGCCAGGTTTCAATGCCCCTTCGGACGGGGTGAATTCTATTCTTTGAGGACTCGTCCATCTTGCTGTGCCTTCCAAGCTAGGGGAGAACTTGAAAAGACGGGCAGCGGCTTTGTCAAGTTCTTCTGTCGTGCCCTGAAGTCCTTCTGCCGGTGATGCGAGTTCGATTACTATGTCGTCATCTCCAGTGACAATTCCTCCTGTGTATGCTTCTACATATTCTGCAAATCCGCTGTCAGGAGCCTGGCCCCTTGTTGAACAGCAGTAGGATATGACCGCTGATACGGCCAATGCGATGATTTTCCCGAAAATATGGTTATGACGTGTCATAGCGTAAGTCTTTGATTGTAAAATTACGTAATTTTTTTCGGACTGAGCAATCCTTGAAAATAATCTTCTTACTTACAGCATTGACCCGGATGATATTTGTACTGCATCATGGTGGACTGACAAATTGTCATCATACAGACAGTGGCACGGCAGTTGAAATAAGTGTATGCGGTTTCTTGAGTGGAAGCCGTAATTAGGATAAAACATTAAAATTATAGAATTATGATCAGACCATTAGCAGACAGAGTTGTTCTTGAGCCTAAGGAGGCCGAGAC
>CAKUVA010000021.1 GCA_934693135.1 uncultured Bacteroidales bacterium
CCAGTGCTTCAATCATAAATTATTGAAAATCAATCAGTAATATTTCAATAATGGGTTAATACTCCTCCTCGTTAAAGAAGAAGTCTTCTTTAGTCGGATAGTCCGGCCAAATATCCTCTATATTTTCATAAACTTCGCCATCGTCTTCAAGCTCTTGGAGGTTTTCAATCACCTCTTCAGGAGCACCAGAACGGTTAGCATAATCGATAAGTTCATCTTTTGAAGCAGGCCATGGAGCATCGTCCAAGCTACTTGCAAGTTCAAGTGTCCAATACATATTCTTAATCTCCAAACTTTAATTATCTATTTTGTAATCTTCAGAAGCTATCCTCGAAAATTCATCACAAATCTTTACCAACTTACTTCTTTTTCGCTTACTTAGTAATCCTTAAAAAATAACTTGATAATCTTTGTGTGTCTTTTCGGACTATATTCATTTTCTCATCAGTCGTGTACCCCGGTACACTCCTTCTTCGAAACCGAAGCTATCCTCGAAAATTCACTACCTTATTTTTTAACGCTTACTTAATCAGTTTCAAATATCGGGAATCAACGACAGTTCCATACAATAAAGAGGCCATAAAATTCCCACTCCGGGCGGCAAATATATATAAAAATTCTATATAATGAACATTTTTATATAATTTTGTAGGAAACAATGTATTTTAGAAGTTATGGCTTATAGGTCTGAGGACAATTACGACAACGAAACGACAGAACAGATTGCCGTCCATGTAAAAGAAATATTAAGGCTTCTCGGCGAGAATCCCGAACGTGAAGGTCTTGTCAAAACACCTGAAAGAGTAGCAAAATCTCTCCAATTCTTGACCAAGGGCTATTTCCAAAACGGAGAAGAAATTATCCGCTCTGCATTGTTCGATGAAGAATACCAGCAGATGGTCTTAGTAAAGGATATTGACCTCTATTCAATGTGCGAACATCATATGCTTCCATTCATTGGAAAAGCACACATAGCATACATCCCGAATGGTAAAATTACTGGACTAAGCAAGATTGCCCGTGTCGTAGAAACCTTTGCCAGACGACTGCAGGTCCAGGAACGATTAACTGTAGAAATCAGAGACTGCATACAAAATTCACTCCAGCCTTTAGGCGTTGCAGTCGTTATTGAAGCTACTCATACTTGCATGCAGATAAGGGGAATACAAAAAGCCAACGCCATAACAACGACGTCAGCTTTCTCTGGTGCATTCCTTTCGTCAGCAAGAACCAGGAATGAATTTCTGAATTTAATCAAATAATCATCAGTAAATCGTCCTTTTTAGTGAACGGTACTCATTGAAGAGTTCCAGACATGCCTGACGATCAAATTCCGTCATATAATCTCCAAGTTTGTCTCGTCCGCCGAATATTTTATCGAATTTGTCGTCCCTAAAGCCGATGAGTCCGTTATCTTCGATCGTACAGCCATAATATATCTTGTCAATGTTAGCCCACATGCATGCGCAAAGACACATGTGACAAGGTTCACCTGTGGTATATAACATGCATCCTGAAAGGTCGTACGTTCCTAACTTGTGACCGGCAGCCCTAATTGCTGATATTTCGCCATGAGCTGTAGGATCATTGTTAAGCAAAACCATATTGTGGCCTGTCGCCACTACTTCCCCATCCTTGACAATGACAGTCCCGAAAGGTCCGCCATGATTATTTCTTATTCCTAACCTGGCCTCTTCTATAGCCAATTTCATATAATTCAACATAAAAACCTTATTTGTGTACAAAGATAAGGTATTTTATCTGAGCATCAAATGCGAAAAAAGCATTAACTTTATAGGATAAATGCGAAAAAAGCATTAACTTTATAGGATAAATGCGAAAAAAAATGAACAGAAAAAACATCGGAACCACTATCGTCACATTAGCATTGACATTGACAAGCATTAGTGTTCAAGCGCAGCTCCGCGACTCTACAGTAAATATAGTAGCATATTGGACTCCTGGAGATCAGTACTCATATCTATGCAAGACAGACAAGTATAAGGTCGGAAACGATGGAGACACCACATACACAAGCAGGCAGAGTGAGACACGTACCATCGAAGTCCTCTCGCAGACAAAAGATTCCTACATGCTGAAGATTTCATATTCAGATTTTTGGAGCAGCGATCCGAGCGAGACTGAAATGATGCATGCTATAATAAAGGAATGTGGGCCGATGAATGTCATGCTACGCACATCAGAATTAGGTGTTCCAGAAGAAATCACGAATCTACCCGAATTAGTCAAGTATAATGAGGCCGGGTTAAAACCGATGATGGATATAATGAAGAAGGATGGGGATATTAAAGGCTCTCTACAGAAGAAAATGCTCAAATTTCTGAAAGCCAAATACTGCAATCCTCAAACCACATTAGCGACTGTCAATGATGACATTGGCAAATTCTTCTTCGCGCATGGCATACAATTGGACACAGCAGAAACCTACACTTTCGAGGACAAGTGCGCCCCACTACTTGCAGGCCAAGACTCGCTAAATGCGATGACCAGCCTCTGGGTAGACGCAGCCATGACAGACGAGTATAGTGCCGTCATTCGCACATTCACAGAAATACCTTCTGAAGAGCTGAAAGATTTAGTGGCATCCATCGCTTCAACTTTCGCTGGTGCTATCGCCAATGTCAATGACAATAAGATCAATGCCCTGAAAGATAGTCTAACTACAGGTCTAAAGCCTATAAGCATGACTTGTGAACAATACACCACCGAAGAAATCCATTTAGACTCAGGATGGCCCCTCAAATACTATTATGATAAAGTCGTCACAGTAATAGTTCCAGGAGAGAATGGCGAAGATGACAAGACATCGCAGACTTGTGAATCCAGAAGCATGGAGATAATACTTCCTGATGAATCCGCATCATCAGTCAAGGACTGATATGCAGCGGACTGTGGCGTTGTTATTAAAATTACTTTTTTTAGTCATCGCCAAATTTGAAGAGCCCGAAATATACCATGAATATCTAAAAGATTCATTTGAAAATTTTGTGCGACAATATGAGCCGTTAACCGTCGAATAGCCATAAAATGTTCCCATAATCTGCCATTCTTTTTGGTTCGGAATTCTCCACTGCCCAGACTCTTGAGTATAGGCACTGCTACAGCTCGCACTTCCTTCAATTATCGACAATCCATTGATACTATTAGAGAAATTCTTTGACATTCTGAACTTCTTGGCTGGTTTGTTCGTTTCCTGACGTTCGTTATGCACTATTAACTCCCCCTTAGAACCGGTAGTATTAAGAGCGTCATCATCTATACGAGACAGATCTATATCATTACCTGAAATAATTACAAATTTATCTGGAACAGAATCATATCCGGAGACACCTGATTTAAGATTTCTCAAGCATCTAACATATTTAGCCCTATAATTACTAGACATGTTATAATTACCTGTAGCTCCAGCCTCTTCAGAAAAATATGTATTAAGAGATTTATTAGCCGCATAATACTCTTTACGAACATTCACGCCATCTTCTCCAGCTGAAGAGGATGTCAGATCTGCCGTAGACCTATTATACAATTTAGCCTCTGTACTAATCACATACTCCCCTATCCAAAGGCCAAGATATTGTTGCTGCGTCGGAGCATACCAACGTATCTCATCCTCACTAATTTTTCCATCACCATTTAAGTCACGATTACGAGACATACATGCTTGGACAAGACTAATTCTATGACTGGCATCTGAAGTAAGATAATTCGAAGTAAAAGCAGACCAAGTCGGCGCAGTTCCTGTAGAAGGCAAGATATCTTTAATCATGTTCGCCCTACCGTTCCAAGTATCTTCGCCTGAAGTGTTGCCTGTAACAGTATTTTTCCCTTCCTCATCATTAATGGTCTCACAGCCATACGCAATCAAAGAAGAAGCAAGACTTCGTTCATAAAATGTCTGAATAGGATATTGGAAAAGGCCATAAGCGACATTGGCATAGATACTACGTCCATCATCACTAACTGTAGTCGTATTAGCCACATAGAATACCCGCTTAGGGACATCATTTACAAACTTGTCCCATGTGCGGTCCGTATAATAATTCTCTGATATAAAGCAGGTAGCATCCACACAATACCTATACTTTTTCGTAGAAGAATCATACACATATTTCCAATTCACTTGATTACCACTCTTATCTTTCGCATATATAACAGTGTTATTCTCATCATGCTTCAGAGGTTCCGTAACAGAGACACTCTCATTGGAACTCTGATACAAGAACATAAGAAATTCATTGACATCATAAAGACCTGTCTTGAATGATCCATCAGTGTTTTTACCCGGATATGCAGTCGCAACTCCCCTGCCATCATTGGCGTCACCATAAGTCCCCCCGAATGCAAACTCAATCCAATCAGTATCGACTCCATGGGTATCTCCCCCGACCATATTGTTGAACACATGCATAACATCCGTTGATTTGCCGAAAGTCTGCACTTGATACATACATCCCTGTCCCTCTGAATTCAATATAGTTATATCATCTCTCCAAAATCTCATGACCATATACTCGTAATGGCTGTCCAATGTCAATGTTTTTCCGGCATGTCCAGAATCCATAACTATTCCTTCAGCTTCTCCCTGCGCACCTCCAGTCTCTCTCTCCGCCTCGATTATAATATTATCAACTCCCTCTATGACAATGTTATATGTATACTTGTTATTACGAAGAATATTATAATCGTTGAGATTTGTGCCACAATCACCAAGGTGGACAAAATATTTGACCACGGCATCCCTCTTGTAGTCAGTCCCTGTTTCCTTATAAGTACCATGGAGAATGAGATAAGTTCCATATTCCGGAGCATTGACGAACTTCATAGGATCAGAATTATCATCAGCCTCACGCTCTTTCCATGAAGTAACATTATTTACTCCATCCTGCTTATTTTCAGGAAGATACACTTCAAAAAACTGCTGCCCGGAAGCATCCACATCATTCGGTGTAAACACTCCTGTCGTATTATCAAAATTTCCTGACTTCTTTTCGACCTCATATATACGCTCAACTCCGGCATCTGACGACGAAAACAATGGACCCACCTTAGCTACATTACATAATTCATAAGACTCAGCACTAAAACTGCAATTAGAGCCGCTCTTGACATTAAAACGAACCTTAGCGACAACCCTACGCAACTTGATGATATCAGAACCAGAAGTAATCTTACCATTATTGTCCACAACCACAGCCTTTCCTCCATTTGCAGCTCCCGTCATAAGAAAAGAACTTGAAATCTGTATTGTTCCATCCTTCCTGCTAAAAGGAAGAGCCAAGAATTGCTTACGAGTGAAATTGACATTTCCCTCCTTGACCGCATCAGAAGAAAGATTTATAGGCAGCCCATCATTGTTTCCTATAGGATCGTCATCAGTACCAGACTTCATTGTTGTCTTTAGCGGATAAGTTCCCTCTTGAAATACATTCGCGACAGCATAGATATATGAGTTTCCAGATGTAGTGGTTACCTTGACCTCTCCTGTAATATTCTTATCGCTGGATGTATTCTGACGAAGTCCGGAACTTACTGCAGCAAAACCTTTCAAACGGCCATCATCCGAAAAAACATACACATACAAATTCTTTATAGCTCGCTCCTCAGCATCCGTGGCTTTCGTTCCTATCTCTGAAGATATAGCATCAGGAACACTGACAGGAAATGTCACCGTAACAAGTTTTTCACCATCTGACAGCCCCGATTCTTTCTGACATGATATAAAACCCATAGCCATAAAAAACAGACATGCCATATATACATATATCTTCCGTTTCATCTCCTAATTAAACTTAATATCAGACTTCTTATCACTTTCCCAGTCAACTACTTGATATTTCAATGTCGTAGAAACTTCCACCTTACCGTCAAGGACATACATATAGATAATATTCTCCCTATTTCTCAAGAATTCTCCTGATGCTATCTTAAATTTCAAGCGTTTCTCTGCAGCAGTAGCACTATCAGAAAACCTATAAGAAATGATACCTCTAAGTTCCTTTCCACTTTCATAATAATACGACATCCCGGCAGTTGTCAAGTTAGCATCAGACAAACGCTGAAGATAAGACTCCGCATCCTCGGAAGCATCACGTCTATATACAATAGGGTCATCCACAGCCTTCATCTGCGCCGAATGTATATACCATGAATCCATGCCTGAAGACTTGAATTCAAGTGGAACACAATACTTAGTATCTGATGGTACTTCAGCATTGTCACCATCAGAAAAAACATATTCCGAAACAGGCACAGAACAATTACTTTGTCCCATTCCATCGCCATCAGCTTCTGCTATGGAGATACTATCTATTCTAAATTTTTCAATTCCGGACACACCTTTCTTTTTCGCAAAAAAGAACTGAAGCTTAGTAACCGCGCGAATTACAGGAATATCTATCCACTTCGTAGCACTCTGACCTATTTCTGCACGATAATCAGCCAAAGAAATTCCGCAGACACGTCCCGACATAGGTAGCCCAGAATCAGGAACTGAAGTCATCATTGGCGTTCCAGCATTTGTCCCATCAGAATTGACTCCAAAGGAAGCAGTAAAGGTAGCCGATTCCAATTCATCACGCGTAATCAGGAGTCCGTTTTTCACCAGTTTACCATCCTTTACAAGGCTACATCCACTCTCAGCATTTACTATTACATATAGGTCAATCTTATCTATGTCAGCATCAGGAATTCGGACATTGACAGCATGTTTATCTCCCTGCACTTTTCCAGGAACAAATTCTCCGGCAGAATCATCAAGTCCGAATCCTGTCACAGAACCGCTGCCAGACACGACATCACCATCAAATTTTACATAAGTATATCCAAGAGCACTCACGCTATGTCCCGTCTGGCTGCTGAACGCCCAAACATGGACAGAATGAATTGCACTTTCATCCGCAGTTCCACCATGCGAATCATCCACAGCCGCACGTCCTTCTATAGACTTGGTCATTGTAAGACCAGTATTTATTGCCAAAGTCACATACGTGTTGCCACTCCGAATAGCCTCAGGACATTCGCCCTTTTCAAATATGCACGAACCTGAAGACAATGCTACCGCAACCAACGCAACCAAAGTGCATAGGCAACCGGAGAAATCTCTCCGTACAGCAAAAGTATTCAGTCCATTAAACATTAAATATCTACATCATTAAGAACTACAACCCACGAGTTGATTACTATGCTCGAATTAAGCCAACGTCCATTCTCATCGAGGAAGAAAGTCATATTATATTCATCTTGGCAATCAAGATACTCCTGATCATCCATTTTACGATTATAATTTCCCTTAACCAGCAATGCATAGTCCACAAGAGGAATACGGAAAACAAGTCTATTATCAGAGACATTATATACCGATAATATAGGCTTGTGCCCGACTACGAGCCTTCCAGTCGTAAACTCCGCTACCACCACATTAACTCCGCCATCAACCTTCGACGAGATCGACCCCTCAATTCCTGTAGAGCCTGATGACAAAGACCAAGGAGAGTATGTCAATGAGTCTGTCCCAAATCCGAGAGATTGTCCATTAAGTGTCAATGCATTCGTCCAATCCATAAATGCATTGTCATCCGTAATTTCCATCCTATAGTCAGATGGATTCATATTTCCAGATGCTTGCTGAAGCACGACCCTAAACACATTCGTATTCTTGGTCAATGACATCTTGCATTTAATGCGTCTGTCATGAATCTCAGTTAGATCAACATCCTCCACAATGCCATGAAACAGAGGCGTAAGATCATGGGAAACATTGCCACTCTCATTTCGTATATATCTATAGAGATCCTCAAGCGAGACGACATCATTCATATCGGCATGAAAATATGAGTCACCATTCCTTTGCTCCCCCTCTGCCCAAGCCACAAACTTGTACTTTCCACTGGGAATATCGCTGACATCCATACTAACTGAACCTCCAAGAGATGCAGAATATTCCGACGCCTTTCTATAGACAATCCGTCCGTCAGCATCGGCGGCAAACAATGACACAGAACGAACCTCAGAAGCGGCAGCATCCGCATGCTTCATGTTCCGATCATATACGAATGTCACTTCACAACCTCTCGGGCAATCGTCAAGTTTATCGTAGATGCAGCCTGTAAGCGACAATGCTAATGTTGTCGCTAAAAACAGACTTTTCATCTTTCCAATATGTACAGATATCATCATACTAAATTACAATGCCGACAATACGGCATTCTTGGCAAGCGGAAGGCCGATCAAAGCCTACCGCCCGAATATATTATTTTATATCAACATCCTGAGAAACCACTGTCCACTTAAGCAGACGTAGTTCAGCAGCGACATAATAATCTTCCTTTTCACCAGGAATGACAACAAGTTCCTCATCTGGATGGAAGACAGGATTACCTACTTTGGCAATACCCTTCAGGACAAGATTATATATATGGTTTCGTACATTACCATAAAGGAGATCACCATTAGAGTGATGTACAATAGGAACCATATAATAGCATTTACCTTGATTAAAGCCAGTCAAACTATTGGTATAGCTCTTCTTAAGCAAAGCAGTAAGATCAGCTGCTGTAATTTCCTTAGAATGGTCACCGATTTTATATAGCTTTGCATCAGTTACACCTGACTTAGCGATACTCTTAACTTCCACACCGACCAAAGAACGATTATTGCAATTAGCATCGAAATTAGTAAGGTCGAGCGTCAAATCATCAGGTGCAACATTTGATGTCTTAGCTACTCCGCCTTCTGTATATGCCCATTCGTAATTATCAGAAATCCTATTGGCTATTTGTATTTTAAGAGTATTCTTAGTAAAATACATTCCATCATAAGAATACAAGTCCTGTAAGGTCCACTGAGGATTGGCAGCACTACCTGCTCCGCCCATATTTGAAGGAATCAGTTTAGTCTCAACATGAGCCGCAATAAGAATACTTGTAACATTAGCGTTCTGACCAGGAAGAGCTTTTGCATCCTCCTTCGACACAGTATTCTCATACAGATAAGTGTAATCCTTTGTATTGGCTCCCGCCGCGTCATTCCATGAATGATATTTAAGCCTATTATATGTATCGCTCTGGCTAGTTGCAGTGAAAGTATAGTCTGACTTTCCTGAATAGTTTATATCCTTTGCCCAGAACGAACGGAAATACATGTTATTTCCATTATTATCATATACATTCCAATTAGCAAAAGGAGCCGTATATAGCCACTCCGTAGGAACCTCTTTAAGTGTATAGCCGCTAACATTATATGCATTTACGCACCATCCATCAACAACAATACGAATCTTTGCAAAAGAGCCATCAACAATGCTTGGGGAATCTTCAGGTAATTCGAAATAATACTTTCCGCTTTCTGAAACTTTGTCCCCATTTTCATATATAGCGGCTTCTGTTGCATCTGTTATAGTCTTAAGACCACTGGCAGCAGTCATTCTAACCTTTGATACAACACGCTCTACATATATGTCAACTGGTGATTTCAAAGCCTCAGCAGCTGTATTTTTAACTTTATCACGAGCAATTTGCGCCCCCTCGACAATTTTAGTAGGACTGCCATCAACCTTCTTGTCTGCATAGACAGAATTAGACATCAAGAAAGAACCTGCAGTCTCGGTGATAGTAGCATCAACTGTTTCTTCATTAAGCTTTTGCAAAGATTCCTTAAGCTTGTCCAAATCACCTGGATAATTCAGAATAGCTACGACTTGAGAAGGTCTGACAGATGATGGTCCAAGCACTACCACAGCATTTGTCTTCTTATCCATACCAGCCCCTGTCATTTCAGAATCCGTAAGTGTGATCTTATCAATATCTGAAAGATTACCATCTGCACTCACGGCCATAAATTTCCCTGATGTAAGGAAGTTACCAGTGCCATCATAAAACAAGAAGATGGATTTTTTAGGGTCGATTGTACATTCAGCCTCTGTACCACCCTCAAAACCAGGGTTATAATCAGCCTTAGTTCCACTCGGAGATCCGGTTGCCATGGCCAAATTAAATGCCATGTACTGATTACCATTAATCACATCCGGATCTTCCGGAGTGGCAGGCTCGTGGTTGCAGGCTGTAATCGCTGCTGCAGCCATAAGTCCCCACGCAAGTTTTTTTACGTAATCCATAAGATTATAAATTAAATTATTAATAAATTTCATCTATTATATATCACTTTCTATTACGGAGTCTGCTTTCCACTTGCACCAAGTTAGCTTTGGCAGATGGAAGCTTATTTGCAATAGGCTTGAACAAAGCTTCTGCTGCCTCCAAATCACCATTCATACAGGCAAGGATTCCTCGTGCATTGTCAGCCTCTGGGGAATCTCCGGCATTGGCAAGGAACGCGGCAGCACTCTCCTTATCACCACGCGAAAGCGAAACGCATGCAGCATTAAGATTGGCAGGAGCACTTTCAGGGAACATCCTGACAGCGACATCGAACACATGACAAAACTCTTCACTTCCTACTTCATAGCTATTAGCCACAAGATACATCTCATTGAGTGACAGGTTCTGCGGACGTTCCCGTATCACGCGCTGAGCTTCTTCCAAACTGAAAGATTTCACAGTATAAGAGACTTTGTAGTCCGTTCTCCTAAGAAAAGGATATACCTCAGAGAGTAGTGTATTTCTATAGAATGCAGGCCACTTCTGTGCAATCGTTCTATCCTTTAGGTCAGGATCAATGTCACTATCAATGATTTCAAGCAATGCTTCCTTCATATTTAGCGCACTACTATCGACATATTCACGCACACCCTTCCAATCCTCTGCAGTTGATGACATCGTAAATATTTTCTTGTCGAGCTCCGGATAGTTATTTTCGAGGTATGCTACAAGAGCTTCTGTACGATGCTCTGCCAGCTCTCCATTATGAGAAAAACTTCCATCAGGCGATGCATAGCCATGCAGCTCAATACCTGTCAGAGTTACATCTTTATCATTTTTCACCAAGTCAATGGTCTGACGAATCTTGCGAAGTTCGAAAGCATTGTTGCCAAAATCAGGACGTATGTCATATTTGTCCACAACAAAATTTAGCCTTGCAGAACCTGAAACTTCCCTCTCCTTTATAGCTTCTGCGTTAGGCTGAATGAAAGCATATCTGAAATCCCATGGGCGATCAGGATTAACAAGCTTAGATTCTGTGGACGTCGTCAGCACATTTCCAAGTACCACTTGACCGCATCCGCAAGATTCTTGCGATATGATAAGCTGTGCCCCATCCATCCAATCTGCATATTCCGTGATGTGCTCATACTTTGTATCTTGTGAAACACCATTATGTCTGCGAACTACGACTTGAGGATTCTCCGTCGCAGTAGCATGCTCTCGCATATAATATATGTAGCGCAAACGACCTAAAATTTCCACAGCGGGAAGTTTAAGTGTATCTCCAGCATTGACAAGCATTGGGGTAAAAGCCAATCCCCTATTCGCCGAGAGATCAAGATCGCTCATATCGAGTGAGAAACCGACATTGACATGGCTGCCATCCTTATCGAGCACGACATCACCAACTTTCACTTTTCCACCAGCTAATGTCTGACCTCCAACATATTGCATTGATGCAACAAGAATCAAAAGTGTATATATAACTTTTTTCATATCAACTGCCGTTTTAGAATACATATACAAGGCTTATAGCAACTTTTGTCGGCCCGACATAAAAATGATCTCCACTGCCCTGTTTCTTTCCACACTCCGGACATTCAAACTGGTCATACTTGCTGTAAACCACACCAAGTCCAAGTTCGAATTCGATATTGAAATGATTAGCAACGGCCCAGTCATAACCATAAGCAACTCCAGCCCCAAGCATCCAACCCTGGTAGCGACTATCTTCGAGTTTGCCGAAATCAGTGCCAAGAAACTTAAAATCTGATGGTATGTTACCGACATTATATTGCCCACCAAGAGCATGGAAACCAAGAAAACTTCCCATGAATTTATTGCACATCCACCAACGCACCTCAGGCTGTACTAACCAATGTTTCCACTTACGATTGTCAGAAAATTCCCATGGGTTATAGTTGCCAGAAACATCAAGTGTCCACCTGGGCGAAAGACCGACTTCTACCCCTGCATTGATCGTGGTCGTCGCGTCATATAACAGATTGGTCTTGACAGCAAAACTCTGCCCGTCTGTCGGTAAGACGTACATAAACAAAGCAGACGCCAAGGCCAGAGGCTTCAGCATATTTTTCACTTTAAAAAACATCATCATCCAATTCTACCGATAGATAAAATCCTCAAAAAACAAGTTGCAAAAATAGAAGATTAACTGTATAATCGATAGGAAAAATACGGCGTATTTTTACAAATTATGATTCAAAGAAAGAAGAATATCGTATAAATTTTGTTTTATTACAATACGATATAATTAGTTAATACCCAATATGTTGTTAAAATTTACCATCAGAATTTTCCAATAGTTCTATCTTATATTGTGTAGGAGTTTTTCCAGTATATCGTTTAAAGATGCGAGTCATTGCGGAAGCATCAGTAAAACCAGCCATATCGGCTAACTCAGCAACTGTAACACTTGGTGTTTCTGCGATAATCCTCTTTAGTTCATCAATCCGGAGACTATTTATCCAAGAATTAAAATTCATTTCGAAAACATCATTGATGAAATTTGAAAGAAGACGTGAGCTTATCCCCATCTGCCTTGCCACTTCCGATATAGTCAACCCCTCTTTCATAAATGGTTTGGACTTTTCAGAACTCCAAGTATTCACAATACTCTCGAGACGATTCTGCTCTTCTAATGATGCCTCTCTCCCCTCTATGTTATCACTTGTATCAACATGCATGTCATCATTATTGATAACTGAAGCTCCTGAAAAAGCTGCCGCCGAAAGACAGAACAGATTCTGAAGATTCATAACTATTATGGCGAAAAGCACAAACACAGCCGTATCAATCCAAGTTAGAATCAGATCAGAACACTTATTCATGACAACCAAATCAATACATGCTATAAGCACATAAACGACATAAAAATAAAACATATTTGTTATCCAACGTCCCCGTTGTGTATCTCCTGAAAAATAGTTGTCAATATTATTATTAAAGCGTATAGCTTTTTGTATGAGACGTTTGACAAATATTAATAATTCAGATATAAGAATTATATACAAGCAGATAGTCAAAATACTTGCATACATGCTATCTATATATGTCAGATATTTGGAAACGTGAAGAGAAAGACCAAATTTACTTATATAACCAACAATATACATGACGCCAATCACCAAAACAGGAGCTATCAATAATTTCTGTCCCCTGCATGAAACACTATCATCATACATCAGCGCAAGTAACGCAAATGTTACCATGAATATCTGTGTATAAAAAGCTATAGGTACGAAAAATTTATTCAGCAGAAAATAATCCGCACCATGCAAGATCATGGCTACAATAGCTGAACATTCTAAAGCTTCAATAAAGGCACTGACAGCAAGTAATCTCTTGACTCTGTCAAAGCTATGATTCTTCAGAGCACCTGTGTTAACACCAAGAAATACAATTCCTAATATAATATAACAAGCAACCATAAAAATATAGGTTGCAATCTCTAAAAATTCCATAATATTAACGGACCTCCTAATGACGTTATATCATAACATTCACTAACTAATTACTTATCAGTATTTTACCCCCCCCCCAAACATTAAGCTAAAAGTATTGTGAACGTAAAATTACATGAAATTCCTCATTTTCACAAATTTTAAATCAGTTCACTTTAGTCCACGTTATATCTTATTACTTAGAAGATGTTTAAGTTTAAACATCTTCTAAGTGAACACAAAAAAAAGTGTTCCTCGGAACATCTCACAACGAGACACCGAGGAACGATTGCAACATACAAAAACAGAGAGTTGTATAACTACCTCATTTTCTTAGCTTTATTCTGTAGAGAATGAATTTCTTTTCTCGACCATGGAAGGCCTATGAATTCTGACGGATAATCAGTCTCGATAATGTCCGGTTCAGCAAGAAGCTCACGTTCATAAGCGACTTTCCTATCAAAAGCATTCTTAACCTTATCTGACGATCCTGTTATTGAAGTCATTATCATAACACCCTTATCATGGAGTTTCTTATAAATGTCTGTAAGTTCAGGATTTACAGCAAGTCTTACATATGCCATGATATGATCCCAAGGAATGTCACACTGGTCATAAGCATCGAAATGCTTTTGAGAACTTATCTCCACGCAGAACATAACATTATGGATACCATGGTTCCAATAGTAAAGAGCCTCATCTATGGAACGAACACTCAACATGATGTTATGATACATTGACCAGTCTCCACCAGGCTGAAGTTGCTTGATATAGTAGTCAAGACTGGCTTTCTTAACTTCATCACTCACCCCTTTAGTGTTGATGTACTTATTATCGAAGTTAAATACTACCTTATCTTTCCCCCATTCGAGTATCTGTTTCAATGTCGGAATCTTGTAAGATGTTTCCTTGCCAGTTCTATCCACAAGATTAAGTTTCTGTAACTCTTCGTATGTATAGTCACTGACCCTTCCTTTACCTGTTGTGGTTCTGTCTACAGTCAAATCATGCATTAGGACCATCACACTATCCTTCGTAAAGCTAAAGTCAATCTCGAAGAATGTCGGCATAAGGGACAATGTCTTCTCGCATGACTCTACACAATTTTCAGGATATCCAGGCATCATACCTCCCCTATGACCACTGATTATAACATCACGTTTAGGAGAGTATTTGAAATACGATTGAAGGTCCTCGAATGAATTCACAACGACCTTGTGCTCCTCAATGCCTTTCTGATACTGTGAAGCATCATTTACCTGAGCCGAAAGCTCGAATGCAGACATAGTTGCAACAAGAGTTGCGGCGATATATCTTGATTTAATCATATTTTCTCAACTTCGTGGTAAGCTTTTACAATTTCAGCAATCATAGGGTCGTTTACAGCGATTCCTGTAACTTCTGATACAGTAGCTTCAAGTCCCTCATTCTTAATCTTCTCCATGAGTTGTACACTCTGAGGGTCCTCAGGATTATCGAAATGGAGAGCTGCACCAACGCCAAGCATAAGCTTATCATAAGGAAGGCCAAAGTTCTTAGCTGTCATAATAGGCTTTATAAGTCTATCATCAGATGAAAGCTTCCTAAGCGGTTCACGCCCAACACGGTTCACATCATCCTTAAGATAAGGATTATGGAAACGCTTGATGATCTTCTCGATATACTTAAAATGTGCCTCATGGTCGAAACCAAATTGTTTTACGAGAGCTTCGCCACTCTGCTGCATAGCAGCATGCACAAGTTCAAATATTTCAGGAACTTCGATGCTCTCTCCAATGGTCTGACATCCCTTCATCTTTCCAACATAGGCGGTAATAGCATGTCCAGTATTGAGAGTGAAAAGCTTTCTCTCTATGTATGCCAATAGGTTATCGGCGAGGTTCATTCCATCAATCTTAGGTGCAGGACCTACAAAAGCTTTTTCCTCAACATTCCACTCGTAATACTTCTCTACCGCAACATCGATAGGATTTTCGCTTCTTACCGGAGGAACAATGCGGTCTACAGAGCAATCAGGGAAGCCGACGTGCTCGACACACCATGCTTTCTGCACATCATCAAGATGAGAAAGAACAGCCTCTTTCAAACGTGATGATGCCATAAGTCCATTTTCACAAGCGATGATGTTAAGAGGCTCATTGATTCCAGCCTCTTTACGTGCAACTATACCTTTCGCAATAGCAGGGGCAATGAACTGAAGAATTCTTAAACCCACCGCAGTGGTTATAAGTTCTGCTTCCTTAATCTTTTCTACAACAGCATCTGTAGATGAATCCACCGCGCAGACATCACTAATAAGGATATCTTCGCTCTCAACATCTTTTATATGTACTGTGTACTGCTTGTCGGCATTAATTCTGTCGACAATTTCTTTGTTCACATCAGCGAACACAACACGATAGCCGGACTTTGAAAGAACGGCACCGATAAATCCGCGGCCAATATTGCCCGCGCCGAACTGTACTGCAAGTTTCATTGTAAAATCTGTTTTAATGTTCAGGTCTTCGTATATAATACAATTTTGAAGGCCGTATCACCTATCAAAATTACAATTTTTTGTCGAAACTACCATAAAAGTCGAAGAAATGTCACAAAATCATGAAAATGCTTATCTTTGCAAAGATGAAAGGCAGACTAACATGGGATCCCCTTCGCAAGAAGAATGTTCCACTGACTCCGGAAGAGAATGTGAGACAGTGGTTCATTACCATGCTCAGGGACAAAATGGAGGTCCCTATGCACATGATGATGAGTGAGGTGGGTCTTAAATATGGAACAGGCCCTGTCCAGAAAGAGTTCCGAGCAGACATTGTGGTTTTCGATCGGACACTCTCCCCTATAATGGTAGTAGAATGCAAACGACCGTATATAGAACTTACAGAACAAACTGTCGAACAGGCATTAAGGTATGATATGGTACTGGATGTAAAGTATATCACCATAACCAACGGCAGAAGCACTTTTATATGCATGAAAGAAGACGGTAAACTCAGATTTCTGTCAGTCACACCTAAATATGGCGAGATGGCAGGGGCAGAAAAAGATAAATGATATGACGAAGACAGAAGGGTTTCTTGAACATCCTATATTCAGAATTGTATCTAAAGCCGCAGAAGAAGCTGGAATAAGGGCTTTCGTAATAGGCGGTTTTGTAAGAGACTGCTTTCTCGGGAGGCAGACAAATGACATTGATATAGTGGCAGAAGGCAGTGGAATAACATTGGCAACTGCCGTAGCAGAACATATACGCAAGGTCGAACATCACGGATGCAGAGTATCCGTATTCAAGAATTTCGGTACTGCAATGCTGAAATACCACGGCACGGAAGTGGAATTCGTAGGAGCAAGGAAAGAATCCTATAACAGAGACTCCCGGAAACCTATCGTGGAAGATGGTTCTCTCGAGGATGACCAGAAACGCAGAGACTTTACCATTAACGCATTGGCATTGAGCCTACAGAAAGAGGATTTCGGAGCATTGGTAGATCCATTCGGAGGCATACGAGATCTCGCTTCCGGCATCATCCGCACTCCTTTAGACCCTGACACCACTTACAGCGATGATCCTCTCAGAATGCTTAGAGCGGTTCGCTTCGCGGCTAAATTGAGTACAAGCGAGCATATCTTCCACATAGTTCCTGAATCTCTGGACGCCATGCATAGGATGCGTGACAGAATGACAATTCTCTCCAAAGAACGAATAGCAGAAGAACTTAACAAGATGTTGTTATGCCAAAAGCCATCAATTGCTTTCAAACTGATGGATGAAACTGGGCTTTTGGATTATGTTCTTCCGCAGCTATCCAAGCTCAAGGGAGTACAGACCGTAGACGGACGTGGACACAAGGATAACTTTGCCCATACCCTGCAGGTCGTAGACAATGTAGCTGCCGACGAAAGGAAAGGAATAGAAGCCGGCACATTGAAAGATTACACCCCAGAAGAAGACGGGGACGGATTCATAGAAAGCATCAGAACTACACCTTTCCTATGGTTAAGATGGGCAGCTCTTCTACACGATATAGGCAAGCCTGCAAGCAAAAGATATGACCGCCACGACGGATGGACATTTCATGGACATGAAGTCATCGGTGCGAGGATGGTACCAAAAATTTTCCAGCAGCTCAAAATGCCTCTCAATGAGAAGATGAAGTATGTACAGAAATTGGTTGCTCTGCATCACCGCCCAGTCGCACTTGTAGACGAAGAAGTAACAGATTCAGCTGTACGTCGTCTTCTTTTCGATGCCGGCAATGAAATACAGGATCTTATGCTTCTATGCAATGCAGACATCACTTCCAAAAATCCTGTCAAGGTAGAACGGATAAGACGCAATTTCGAGTTAGTTCGTCATAAACTTATCGAAGTGGAAGCCAAAGACGAGATACGAAATTTCAAGAATCCTATAACAGGAGAATATGTCATGGATGTTTATGGAATACCTCCTTGCAAGGAAATAGGTGAATTGAAAGAATTTATAAAGAATGCCATCCTTGATGGTGTTATTGACAACACGTTTGACGATGCGGACAAACTCATGCGTATCCATGCTGTAGAAATGGGGCTAAAGGCAGTGAAATAGTCATGCTTACCGATGATTTCATACATTATATAATAGGTGTAAAACGGTATTCGGACCGCACACGAGAAATCTATGCCGGCGTATTGAAAGAGTTCATGGATTTCGCGACAGGAGGCAATGCCGAAGAAAATCAAGATTCTGCATTGACAAAAACATTGACTCCAACAGGAATCCGGAATTATGAAGTGCATTTAGTCAATGACCTAAAATTCAGAGCAACAACAGTTTCACAACACATATCAGTACTAAGCAGTCTATGCCGATATCTTATGTCTGTCGGCGTGATGAAATCAAATCCTGCGAAGTTCATAAAGAGGCCAAAATGCGACAAAAGACTTCCGGTATTTTTCAGAAAGGATTCCGTCAATGATTATTTCAATACTTCAGAACCTTCTGTAGAAAGAGAGGCGTTGAACGAGTTAGAAGGTTTAGCCAGTGCACTGCACGATGGAACGCCATCGACATCAAGTGCATATAAGGCTGCAGCTGATCTTTACGATAGGAGACTTAGGAGAATCATAATCAGCATATTATACGAAACAGGCATTCGACGCTCTGAACTCATATCGTTAAAGATAGGTTCAGTAGATTTCGGTCGTCAAGTGATTCGAGTATCAGGAAAAGGTGATAAGATGCGTGAAATTCCAGCCATTTCTTCACTTATTGAAGAAATTTTACTATATTTGAATGCAGCTGAGATAGTGATTGGGCGGAAAAGACGCTCGGACGAGCCACTGCTGATAACATTGAACGGAGGACAGTTATATCCAATGTTCGTGGACAGAGCAGTAAAACGCGAATTAGGAGAAGTCGACGGAATTACAGGAAGGAAATCACCTCATGTTCTGAGACATACTCTGGCGACAGAGCTTTTGGACGAAGGGACCGACTTATATTCCATAAAAGAACTTCTCGGACATTCATCGTTGGCAGCGACACAGGTCTACACCCACAACACTGTCGAAAAGCTGAAGAAAGTATATTCAAACGCCCACCCAAGGGCAAAAAGAGGAGGTAAACATGGAGATTAGAGTTCAGTCGCTCAAATTTGATGCTGACCAAAAGCTATTGGATTTCGTAGAGAAAAAAGTTTCCAAACTCGGCAAGTTCGACGAGGCAATCACCGACGTAGAGGTAGTCCTATCACTCTTGGAAAAACCTGATAACAAAGATGTAAAGATTCAAATTCATGTTCCCGGAGGTTCTCAGGTAATTGAGAGAAACGCAAAATCATTCGAGGAGGCTGTCAACGAAAGTGTAGACGCCATGAAGGAGAAACTCACAAGAAATAAGGAGAAAAAAGCTTAGTTAATATCTTATAACAAAAGAAAGAGCCGCGCACAAATCAGCGCGGCTCTTTCTTTTGTTATAATTAATTTTATAGTAATGAACGTTTCTCCTGAAGTGGCGAAATTATCTTCTTGTACTCCACAGGCGTTACCTTCAAGAACTGGCGGGCATAGAGATCCCAATCATCCAACATCATGGCAGCTAAAGTGCTTCCTGTATATTTCAAGTGAGCAGCAAGAATAGAACGAAGCTCTTCCCTATCGCTATCAGCTTCCAAAAGGGTGAGTTCTATCATATCCATGTTACAATAATAATCGAAGTCGCCATTCGGATCCCATACATAAGCCACTCCACCACTCATTCCTGCAGCGAAGTTTCGGCCAGTCTTTCCAAGAACTACGACTCGGCCTCCTGTCATATATTCACAGCCATGGTCTCCAACACCTTCAACTACTGCAGTTATACCGCTATTCCTAACACAAAAGCGCTCCCCTACAGCCCCATTTATATAAATTTCGCCAGCAGTCGCACCATAAGCGATAGTATTTCCAGCAATAATATTATCTTCAGCCTTAAAGTCAGCCTCAGACGATGGAGTAACGATGATGCGCCCACCTGACAATCCTTTTCCAACATAGTCGTTAGCATCTCCATAAAGCTTGAATGTCACGCCATGACACAAGAACGCTCCGAAACTCTGTCCTGCAGAGCCACTGAATTCTACTGTAATGGTATCCTCCGGAAGTCCTTCCTGTCCATAGAGACGGGTTATTTCTCCACTTAACATAGCACCGACACTTCGATCCGTATTGCGAACCTGTACCCCAATACTGAGTTTATATCTCGAATTGATGGCAGGTTTGAGAACCTCCATAAGTTCAACATCCTTGACAGCAGTCAGTCTATGTTCCTGTGGTGTGGTGAACACACGGTCATTGTCCTTGCAACTTTCTGGGATATAAAGTACTCGGTCAAGTGAAATTTCATTGGCTTTAGCCCCTTCCGGATAGGATCTTTTCTTAAGAAGATCAGCCCTTCCGATAATTTCCTGCATGGATTTATAGCCCATTTCAGCGAGTTTCTCCCTAATATTCCGCGCAAGAAATCTAAAGTATGTAACAATATCTTCAGGTTTACCCTTAAAGCGTTTACGGAGTTCCGGATTCTGCGTGGCTATGCCGACAGGACATGTATTTTTGTTGCATCCGCGGCACATTATACATCCCTCCGTTATCATTACAGCTGTTCCGAATCCGTATTCTTCAGCTCCAAGAAGAGCCATGAACATAACATCGCGTGAACATCTAAGACCTCCATCGACCTGTAAACGCACCTTTCCACGCAAGTTATTCATTACCAATGTCTGCTGAATCTGTGCCAATCCTGTTTCAGCAGGGCTGCCAGCATGTTTTACGCTGCTGGCAGGGCTAGCTCCGGTTCCACCGTCGCCACCGCTGATGAGAATCACATCAGCCTTGGCTTTCGCCACGCCTGCCGCTATCGTGCCCACTCCAGCTTCAGATACAAGTTTAACACTTATCCTCGCCCTGCTATTCACATTCTTGAGATCAAAAATCAGCTGTGCCAGGTCCTCAATCGAGTACACATCATGGTGAGGCGGAGGTGAAATCAAAGTAATTCCAGGAATCGAGTGACGAGTCCTGGCAATAAGTTCATTCACCTTGAAACCAGGGAGCTGCCCACCTTCACCAGGCTTAGCACCCTGCGCCACCTTAATCTGTATTTCTTCAGCATTGACGAGATAATAGGTATCGACTCCGAAACGGCCTGAAGCAACCTGTTTCACAGCACTTCGCGCACTTGAACCATCAGGACGCAAGATATTACGAGCCGGATCTTCTCCACCTTCACCAGTATTGCTCATTCCTCCAAAGCTATTCATGGCAACAGCTATTGTTTCATGAGCCTCCTTACTTATAGCACCAAATGAAATAGCTTCAGCGACAAAGCGTTTCATAATGGACTCCTCTGGTTCCACCTCATCTATGGAAATCGCGGCTCGGTCACTTTCTATTTCCATGAGGTCTCGGATATTCATCGGATGATCTCGGTTTTCCGATGCCACGCAGAACTCCTTAAAAGTATCATAATCCTTGTTTCGGACAGATGTCTGCAAAAGCTTGATTCGAGAAGGATCCCAACAATGACGCTCCCCATCTTTTCTCCATGCATATTCCCCGAAATCCTCCAGATGGTCTACGGCAGTGTCTTCTCCGGAATCCAAGTTTTCAGACTTGAACGCTGCAGTATGCGCATTCAGGACATCTCTCGCGACATCATCTATAGTGATACCCTCTATCTGAGATATACCTCCGCCCATATATTTCTCGAGTAATGAAGAACTTACACCAAGTGATTCAAACAAGGCCGCACCTCTATAGCTTCGGATTGTGGAGATTCCCATCTTAGACAATATCTTCAGCATGCCCTTATTTATTGCTGTAATATAATGGTCTTCAGCCGCAGGATAATCAAGTTGTATTGATTTATCGTTCACAAGCTTATCGAGAATAGCAAATGCCATATAAGGGTTCACGCCACTAGCTCCATATCCTACCAACAGAGCTACATGCATAACTTCGCAGACTTCACCAGATTCTACAATAATAGCTGTCTGCCCACGTTTTCTACAATGTATCAAGTGATGATGAACTGCTGAAAGCGCAAGAAGTGATGGTATTGGAGCATGAGTCTCATCTACAGATTTATCACTTATAATCAAGTAGTTATAGCCAGCATCTACAGCCTTGGCAGCATCCTTGCAAAGCTTGGATATAGCAGCCTCCATAGCCTGAGTACCACCTGCCGCTTCGAATGTCATCGGGAGAGTTATAGTCTTAAATCCTTTGTATCTCAGATTTCTGAGTGTCTCCATCTCGCCATTCGTAAGGATAGGAGATGTCAGCTTAACGACTTTGCAAAGTTCTGGTGATGGGTTAAGAATATTCCCCTTCACAGCCCCGATATAGCTCGATAGTGACATTACTGCAGATTCCCTGATAGGGTCCACTGGAGGGTTCGTCACTTGGGCAAACTTCTGCTTGAAATAGTTGAAGAATCGCTGAGGTTTTTCCGCAAGAACTGCAAGCGGAGTATCATCTCCCATAGCATAAAGAGGTTCCGCACTATTCACCGCCATTGGAACCATTATTCTGTCAATGTCTTCTTTGTCGTATCCGAAAGCATGAAGGAGTCTTGCATATCCGTCAACACTATGCTCCACTTTTCGTCCGCTCTTTATATTCTTCAGAATAATTCTTCCTGCATGAAGCCAGTCCCCATAAGGATGTTCGGCAGCCAATGCGCTCTTTATCGTATCATTATCAAGGATTCTCCCACGCTTAGTGTCCACCATAAGAATCTTTCCAGGGTATAGTCTACCTTTAGAAGCAATCTCAGATTCAGGTATATCGCATACACCTGTTTCTGAAGCCATTACAAGAAGTCCATTCTTAGTTATAAAGTAACGGCAAGGTCGCAATCCATTTCTGTCAAGCATACCGCCGGCAAAACGGCCATCAGAGAAAAGGACAGTGGCAGGACCATCCCATGGCTCCATAAAAATAGAATTGTATTCATAAAAATTCTTAAGATCTTTCTTTATGGGATTGCCCTCACGATAACTTTCAGGAATGAGCATGGACAAAGCATGCGGAAGTTCCATACCGGCCCGCACGAAAAACTCAAGCACATTGTCAAACGATGCGCTGTCGCTCATGCCGGGCTGGATTATAGGACTGATATTCTCACTTATATTTCCGAGATTGTCAGCTTTAAGAACAGATTCACGAGTTTTTATCCAAAGTCTGTTGCCACGGATAGTATTGATCTCACCATTATGTGCAATCATCCTAAATGGCTGTGCAAGTCCCCAAGTAGGAAATGTATTTGTAGAGAAGCGTGAATGCACCAATGCTATAGCACTCGTAAAATATGGGTTTGTCAAGTCAGGAAAATAATGCCGCAACTGCATTGACGAGAGCATTCCCTTATAGACAATCACAGTAGTGGAAAGGCTGGCGACATAGCATGACTGCTTATCATATATGGATGAGTCTAAAAGTTTCCTTTCTATTCCTTTACGAATGAGATATAGCTTGTCTTCCAACTCCTTGCGGTCATCACAGCCAGTCACGAAAATCTGTCTAATCTCAGGTTCAGTATCCAGAGCATCCTTACCAAGCATACTGTTATCCACAGGGACTTCTCGAGTATGCATTATGGTCAAATTGTTGGCCTCAACACATTCGTTAATTATCTCTGAAAATCTGGCATTATCCCTCACATTTTTCGGCAGAAATATCATTCCAACTCCATACCTGCCCTTTTCAGGAACTGGAATTCCGTTCAGAAGAATAAATTCATGCGGAATCTGTACCATTATCCCGGCACCATCTCCAGTCTTGCTATCAGCCCCCTCAGCTCCTCTATGTGCCATATTTTCCAGCACAGTGAGACCCTTTTCTATTATATCATGATACTTGCTTCCATTCACATTCACCACAAGCCCTACTCCGCATGCATCATGCTCCTCTGCTGAAGAATATAGGCCCTTGTCAAGTTCGTTTTTTATCATATCGCTATTAAATTACTTGCTTTCCTTTCCTGTCACTTTCTCCTTCACTGCTTCAAATCCCTCTGTCACACCTTCCTTAATTTTTTTCTTAGACTGGTAGAACTTGGTAGGGTTTATTTCTGCGATTGTACGATAGAATGAATTGGCCCACCAGTTTCTTAGTCCGAATCCACCTGCCTGTCCCTTGAAAGGCATACATGAAACAATGTCTTTGGTCTTGCAGTCAAAGAAAGCATAATAGAATGTGCCCATTTTAGTACCTTTGTTCAATTCACCTGCTATCACAACCAAGCCGAGACCATCCTCTGAAGGAATATCAAGTTCCTGAAGCTCAAATTCGATATCTTGAGTTGAAAGAGCATCAGGTGTTTTGTTTACCAAAATTTCAGCTTCATCAATATCTCCGATTCTCTTGAGTGTCGGATCAATATCCACAACTTTAATGGCCATATTAAGCCTCTTCGCCAGAGGTGTAACATATTTATCCTCCTCTGAAAGCATTAGCTTATCGATTTCACGAAATGCAGCCACAAATTCAGCAGGTGTTTCTGCGGCCCCGGTAACCTTAGTTAAGGCGAAATCTATTCCATAGAATTTCACTGAAGAATAATCCTTCAGACTTTTAGTCTCTTGTGCAGTAACAGAAAGACATGCAATTCCAGCCAAAACGGCCAATGTCATGAAAAAACGTCTCATATCATTATTTTTTATCTTTTATCTATGAATTTCACAGGTTTACGGCTCATCGGAGGAAACATTATCCGTGCCACGTTTTCAGGCGTATCGAAAACAACTCCCGGAGCGACGCGCACCTTAGCCCTAAATATGTCCTTAATTTCTTTCTCGAATCTCTCTCCTGGAGTCAATGTACCAACACGTACAAGGACATCATCAGTGCCAAGTTCATTGGTATATACCTCCACTACATAATTCTTTACATCAGAAATATTGTCGAGAATATCGAAAAGGGCAGGTGGATATAGTGTAGTACCCTTGAACTTAATCATCTGCTTCTTACGTCCCACCACGGAACTTACCCTCACAGTATTCCTCCCACAACGGCAAGGCTCATCGTAATGGTAGACGATATCACCAGTCTTGAAACGAAGCAGAGGCATGCCTGTAACCCCCAACGTAGTTATAGTGACTTCTCCAGGCTCATCAGCACCTACAGGATTATTATTCTCATCCAAAAACTCCACAATCATCAACTCAGGCTGAAGATGTCCTCCGTTAAAATACTCACAGTCAGTGAACGAATGCTGCATCTCCGTAGATGCATATGTAGTATATAACTGAAGTTCAGGCCATTTTTCGTTTATAATCTTACCCAGAGTATTCAATTCAAATGTCCTCGGATCACGCAATGCCTCTCCTATGCAGACACATTTTTTCATAGAACAGTTACGATAGTCTATACCATGCTCCTCTGCAAATGCTATGAGCTTTACAAGAAACGACGGCACAGCCATACCAACAGTGGGATGAATCCTATTTATAGTATCCCATTGCAACTCCGGTATGCCGTTTCCTACACGTACCACCCCCATACCGAGCTCCCTTGCACCGAGAAAGTAGGCCAAACCTGCCATAAACCTGCGATCGATGGTCACCATCTCTTGCATGATGTCATTTCTGCCACATCCGGCAGTCTGGAATGAGAGCTGCTCATTATAGGCAAGATGCTGTAAATCTTCTTCTGTTTCTGTAAATGTTACAGGATCTCCAAGTGTACCTGACGTAGTAGAGTAATCGATGATTTTCTCTTGATTCACACAGCAGAACTCCGATCCATGAACCTGAAGATCAGCCTTGGTCGTGACAGGAAGCACACGCAAGTCCTCAAGAGTCTTTATCTTGTTAATATCTATATCATTGTCAGCGAACAATTTCCCATACCACTGAGAATGCACGGACAGATAGTGAAGAGCCTCCGCAAGCCTGCCCTCTTGATATTTTTTAATCTCTTCCCTACTGAGATACTGAATCTCCGGATGTTTTTCCATAAAAGCTTCTTATTCTTTACAAGATAACAAATATACGATTTTTTATTAGAAACTTCTACTCTTCCGAACATCTGTCAATGTTTTCTGCACGTCTTTCCTCTGTTCGGTGTATAGCTTCATTGTGCCCAGCAAGTGCAGCAAAAGGTGCAAACTGAGCCGCACGTTGCGACATAGACATACGAGGATGTCGCTTTGAGGTATGATGCTGCAAGTCTATTATATCATCGTAATCACTCATGCTTTATGCCCTCCTATCTGGCAGTTGCGTTCTCTGCCTGTAGCCCCTTCTTCATAATTTATGCCTTTCAATATGGCATTCTTTCCAAACCTGTGTTTTATAGAAAGCATAGCCTCTTGGACTTTTCGTTCTTTCTCGCGAGAAGCCTCATTCTCTCCTAATGAATCGCTTTCCATGAATAATTCAAGTTGCTTGACCACATGTGGCTTGTCACTTTCGGGCACAATGTGGCAGGCAGTAATATTCAGCCTCCTTACTAACAAGTTTTTATCCACAATCTTGTCAAAGACTTCATTAACAGAGGATAAAATAGCTTTTCCTGATGAAGTATATTCTCCTAAATTTATAGTTCCATGGACATGTTTTGGAACAACACGACCATAATAATCCATAGCCAACTCCCCATTGTAACATGCAGCTACTTCCGGATTATCAAGACTAGTTCTGTCATATCCGACTGCAAGTACAATTTGGTTCGTCACAAGATGTTTTTCCACTAAATCCAAACTTATAGCATCTGCCATTTCCATTGCTACTATTCTCGCTTTATCGAATGTGTATGGCTCATGCAACACCTGCCCGTTGCTCATAGAATTCACATCAGGACGATATGCTTTCACATCTCTAATGGTACATGGCTCCCATCCCCATGCATGGTCTATAAGCAATTCAGCATTAACCCCTAAAAGCTTATAAAATAGTTCTTCACACTCTATGGAGTATCTTGCTATCTTCCCCATAGTGTCAATGCCGTACATTGCAAGTCTTTCAGCAATGCCATGTCCAACGCGCCAAAAGTCTGTCAACGGACGATGGTCCCATAGCTTATGCCTATATGACATCTCATCAAGTTCAGCTATACGCACACCATCTTTGTCTGCTGTAATATGTTTCGCAACTATGTCCATGGCTACTTTGCATAAGTACATATTCGTGCCAATTCCTGCCGTGGCAGTTATCCCTGTATTATTCAAAACATCCAAAATCATTGCTCTGGCAAGTTCATGTGCTGTCATCTTATACATAGAGAGATAGTCAGTCACGTCCATGAACACCTCGTCTATCGAATAAACATGGATATCTTCCGGAGCTACGTATTTAAGATAAATATCATAGATTCGAGTACTATAATCTATGTAGAATGCCATTCGAGGGACTGCACGAATAAAATCAAGTTCAAGCTCCGGGTGCGACCTCAGTTCCACATCATCAGTAGACTTTCCAGTGAAATAGCCTAATGGAGCATTACGTCGTCTTGCAATATTGATCTCACGAACTTTCTGAATCACTTCGAAAAGACGAGCACGTCCTCCAATTCCATAGGCTTTAAGCGATGGTGAAACAGCAAGACAGATAGTTTTCTCAGTACGGCTCTCGTCCGCCACTACAAGGTTGGCAGTAAGAGGATTCAAGCCACGTTCAACGCATTCTACTGATGCATAGAACGATTTCAAATCAATCGCAATATATGTCCTACCATTTTTCATTTTCGTTACAAATTTACAGATTTTTATTCTATATTTGTAGACACACAGTATTTGAAACACATAAACATTTCCCAAAATGAAAAAAATCGTTCTTGTCTTGTCTGCCTGCGTTTCGGCGGTTATCATCAACTCAACACCTGCATTGTCATGGGGCAAACGCGAGCATGCAGCAATAGCAAAAATTGCAGAGCAAAACCTCTCAAGGAAAGCCCAAAAAGGCATTTCGGAAATCCTCAACGGACAGAAACCGTCATCTTATGCTTCATGGCTCGACTACTACAAACAGGACATGCCTATGAAACTAACCATACCTCAAAATGGTAAGATGACACGTACTATACCGCATACATTCCAGGTAGATTCAGCGATGAATGCTTACAGGAATCCCGAAAGGAGTTGTATCACTGTCGTAGAGGAGAGTATCGCAAAATTAAAAAATCGTGAAAAACTCGATGATTCCACAAGACTTCAGTGCCTTCTCAACATCATCCATCTCGTAGGAGATATGCATTGTCCAGGGCACGTTATATATGCAGACAATAGAGACAGGCATATCGGCTATTTCGATGTTACCTTCAGAGGACAGACCGTACGTTTCCACAAGGTATGGGATACAATGGTTACAGGAGATACCTTCGCAGGTGGTGTCGATGAACTTGCATATTGGGCAATGACAGCAGATAAGAAACAGATACGTGAATGGCAGTCAGGATCTCTTTACGATTGGGGCAGCGATGTAGCACATACATCTTACGGAGTTTGGGATGTTAAAGCCGGTGATGATCTCGGGAACTATTACATGTATGACCATTCAAGAATGGCTTTAAGTCTAATTTGCCGTGCAGGTTATCGCCTCGCCAAAGTACTGAACGAAACATTCAAATAACGACTTTCTTCATTCGCCATGCGCGTGGCGTAAAGCCTGTATGCTGGCGGAATTCTATTTCGCAAAAATGAATTTTTACATCTTTTGCGAAATAGATATCTAGAGCTAACCAAGAAGCCATTCTGCAATGTCAATGATTTGAACGCCCTCATACTGATAGGAATCGTGACGAGTTCTGGCCAATACTATCTTTGGATAGGCATCTGCAATTTTCAGCAGAGGTTTCACCTCACGTGAGAACGTATCGGTATTTGAAATGTCGTCAGATACCTGAATATATAGTTTTTCGTTCTGCTTCAGAGCTACAAAATCAATTTCTTTCTTGTAAAGGAAACCTGCATATAGTTCATATCCTCGTCTCATAAGTTCAATCGCGACAATATTCTCGTAAACTCTTCCATAATCAAGGTTCCGAGTTCCGAGTTTGGAATACTTGAACGCATGATCCGCCATATAATATTTGTCTTGAGACGCGAGATACTTCTTCCCTCGAATGTCATATTTTCGCACTTTATAAAACGCGAAGGCATTGCATAGGTAATCAACATACTTCCCCACCGTCTTGTCGTTTGTCTTAATTTTCTTTGCAATCAGAGAGTCTGCGATGTTCCTGACCGATGTTATGTTAGAGGCATTGTCCAAAAGAAAGTCGCAGACAGAATACAGAAGCTGGACATTCCTAATCTTGTATTTCTGCTTGATATCTCTTACTATCAACGTGTCAAAAACTGTGCGGATATATTTGAATCTATCTTCAGGACTCTTGTACAGGTACGAGCCTGGCATGCCGCCCTCACGTGAGTACCTACCGAAGGCTGCATAAATGTCACTGGGTGCATAGTATTCGCAAAACTCCTTGAACGAGAACGGATATACCTCTATCTCATATGACCGTCCTGTGAATAACGTGGCCAGGTCGCTACTCAGTAAAAATGCGTTGGAGCCTGTGATGTATATATCGAATCTTCCGCATTCGTGAAGGCTGTTAATTGCCTTCTCAAAGCCCGAGCACATCTGTATCTCATCAATGCAGACGACATTTTGTTGTCCCTGAATATATCGGCCATTCACGTAATCATATAACTTATGATACTCCAATAGTTCTTCAAATTCCGTAAGATTGAAATTTATGTGAATGATATTGCATTCCTGCGAAAGACCTTTCCGATGCTCAATAAATGCTTCCATCAATTTAGATTTCCCCGATCGTCTTATGCCCGTAATCACCTTGATGTCAGGCGTTCCTGCGACATCAAGCATCTTGTTCAAATAACCGCTTCTTTCTATGAGTTTCATACCTGTCATCTGCTTCTATTTCGCAAAGTTAATAAATTTTCAATTTTGCGAAATATAATGATTTTTGTATCTACTATTTTCTTTTTGCAATTATGCTTATGGTATTGCCCCATAGGCTGGCTGATATGGGATGCGCTACACTTTCTTCATTCGCCATGCGCGTGGCGTAAAGCCTGTGTGCTGGCGAAAATAGCGAGTAAAGAATGAAGCGTCGCTGAAGTTGTAGTCCCAGGCTATCTGCTTCAGCGGCTTGTCTGTTTCTGACAGTTCTTGCTTTAGTTTAAGAATAACATAATGATCAATGAGTGTCTTAACGCTATGTCCTGAAATTGTTCTCGTAATGATATTCAAGTACTTGGGCGTAATATTCAGACGATTTGCATACCAACATACATCACGATAAGTCCGGAAATTATGCTCCAGCATTTGCATGAATGCATTGAAAATTGATCGTTTTCTTTTCGAACCTGCAACGACTTGAGGTGCAAGTTCTGGAAATCTGGTGATATAATCATGAAAGCCTAAGAAAAAAGCTTTCAATTGGTAGAGAACCAGTTTCTCCAAGCATTTGCATTCATTCTGGTGAAAATACAGGCCAAGCAGTGTAAACATCGAACTTACAATCCGTGTCACAATCACTGAGTCACTCCTACACCGATCCTCTCTAAGTGCTTCATATATAGAATGTTCTATATCAAGACTTGCCTCACGCAGAATCGCTGGGCTAAAAATCAGCATATCCACGGAAAAATCCACACTCTCAAGGACTACTGAAACAAGATCACCTGGGAACAATGTAATCACACCACCTGCAGGCAAATGCCAAGCTTTGTAATTCACATTGACATCTGCTTCGCCATTCCTACAATAAACAATAATTCCATTTTCTATCAACCTCTCTGTTCCACTTTCAGCTCTGGACACTTTTTCTGTTATATCTCGCACGTCCTCAAATAATGCAACTTTTCCATCAGATATTAGTTCTCTATCCATTTCTGTTCTTTTTTGTACTGCAAATATCGGCAAAAATGTCTTAAAACGCCACAATAGTTCCCTAATATCCCATTTTTAGATAGTTTTGTCCAACGATTCTACGACATTTGCACAATACCTTTGCAATCGAAAAAACGAATCATTAGAACATGGATTTCAGAAAATGCAAAGCGGCAGGAGTAGCTGCCGCAGTTTTTTTGTCGCTATCGCTTCCATCGAAGGCAGGCGAATACCAAGCTTCAAATGTTAGAGAGGCTGGCGACACGTTGAGGCTGACATTGTCAGAAGTATTCTCGCGCATCGAGACCGAAAACAGAACAATGGAAATGCTCCGTTCCGCACAAGAAGCTTCAGACGAAGGTGTCAAGGCTGCAAGGAATGCGAGACTTCCAGAACTTAATGCAGAACTTAATGTAAGTTATATCGGGGATGCATTCTTAACTGACCGGGACTTTTCGAATTTCACCAAGGCACCTTCACCGCATTTCGGAAATGGATTCACACTTGAAGCACAACAAGTAGTCTATGCTGGAGGAGCTGTCAATGCAGGAATCCAAATTGCTGAAAAACAAGCCAGCCTTGCATCTGCACAAATTGACAAAAGCCGTCAGGGACTGAGGCTTATGGCTGCAGGCCAATGCATTGATCTTTTCAGAATCGACAATAATATTAAGGTTTACAATGAAAATATTTCATTGACAGAGAAACTTATATCGGAAATACAGGCGAAACGGGAGCAGGGGCTTGCACTTGCGAATGACGTGACCCGTTACGAGCTTCGCTTGGAAATGCTGAAGCTGGAGCTTGTTCGTATGAAGAATAATGCAGCGGTGCTGAACTACAGGCTCTGCAACACTCTCGGACTCCCTGAAGGGACAATCGTCACACTTGCATTGTCCGAACCAGAAGACATGCGTACTGATTCCCATTTCTCATGGCAGGACAGGGCGGAACAGACTTCTCCGGAATTGAAAATCGCCGATATCAATGCTGATATCGCAGTGGCACAGAGACAGATTGTTCGTAGCGAGAGACTTCCAAAAATTGCTATAGTGGCGCACGAGGACTTCAACGGTCCGATTACATTCGAGATTCCTCCGATTGACAAGAACCTGAACCTTTGGTATGTCGGACTGGGAATCAGATACGAATTCGGTTCTCTATACAAGTCTGGACATAAGCTGAAGCAGGCGACGATTGCGGCCAGGCAGGCAGAACAGGCTCGCGACGTATCGAAAGAAAATCTTCAAAACGATGTACAACAATCTTTTACGAACTATCAGCAGGCCTATATAGAACTTGAAACTCAAGAAAAGAGTCTTCAGTTAGCGAATGAAAATTACGATAGAGTTCACGACAGGTATATCGAACAATTGGTACTTGTGACTGATATGTTGGATGCATTCAATATGAAGCTTGATGCAGAGCTTGGTGTAGCAGATGCAAAGGCTGAAATAGAATATAGATTATGCAGGCTTAAATATGCCGCCGGAGTGTTATAGAAGTCGTCAGTCGCGAATATAATTAAGTTTGTCTGATAAAAATTTGTGTAAATAATATCATATCATGGAAAATAAGAAAACTATCAAAAGAATATACAATGCAGTGATAATCATTTTGATTATCTGCGGAATCGGCTATGTGTGCTCACGTTTCGTACACCTCGGTCGTGTCGAATATACAGATGATGCAAGAGTCGAGCGTCATATCTCACCGGTCAATACAAGGGTGCAAGGGTTCATCAGCGAAATACGCTTCGAGGAATACCAGCACGTCAGCAAAGGCGATACGCTGGTCATCATTGACAATACCGAATATCTCTACCAATTGGCACAGGCGCAGGCTGATCTCGCAAGGGCACGCTCCGGGAAGTCGGCCGATGCCGCAAGCCTAAAGACTACGGCCAACAATGTTAGTGTCGTCGAGGCAGGAATCGAAGAGGCAAAAGTTAATCTTGCCAATGCAGAAGACGACTATGTGCGTTATAAGGCTTTGCTCGCGAAAGATGCAGTGACACAGCAGCAGTTCGATGCCGTGGAGACAAGGTATAAGGCTGCCAAGGCCCGTTATGAGCAGGTAAGTCGTCAGAGGAAATCCACAGAACTTGTAGGCAATGAACTTACCGGACGCCTTGGCCAGAGTGAAGCTGGTGTTCAGCTTGCGGAGGCCGCTCTGGAGCTTGCCAAGCTTAGGCTTTCATATACAGTGATTGTCGCTCCGTGTGACGGACAGATAGGACGCAAGGATATCCACATCGGACAGCTTGTCCAGCCTGGTCAGCTACTTGCCAAGGTGGTGGATGATTCCAATGTTTGGATTATTGCGGATTACCGCGAAACTCAGATGAAACATATATCTGAAGGAGCGGAGGTTAAGGTCAATGCAGATGCAGTTCCAGGTGTCACATATACTGGACATGTAGAGTCTATCGCCGGTGCTACTGGCGCCGCTTGGATGGGTGCTCCTGTAAACAACGCCACAGGAAATTTCGTGAAGGTTGAGCAGAGGGTTCCTGTTCGCATAAAGATTGACGGGACTGCTGACGAGCTGTCTGCTCTCAAGGCAGGCCTTAATGTTGAAACGGAAGTGAAGTATTGATATGCCGATGCCTCCTATGGTATTCTCGATGCCTATGTATCGGGAATATGTCCCTAAGGCTGTGCGCCCGTGGATATATGTTTTCTTTGCCATTGTCTTTCAGCTTAGCGGAGGAATATATCTTGGCTCATTGGCCAATATCATGGGGACAACATCCTTTATGAGAGAGGATGTGCTGATGATAGGCTTGTGCGGAGTCGTCGGGGTGGCAATGCCTTTCCCTCTCCTATTCCGCTTCAAGTTCCGCTATACAAACAGGCAACTTCTGCTGACTGCCGCACTGGGCATAGCCTTGTGTAATCTACTATGTATGAAGCTGCAGAGCATACCTCTCCTTTGCATTCTGTCTTTCATCGCTGGATTCCTGAAGCTATGTGGGACATTCGAGTGTATGTCCAATATCCAGCTATGGATGGCTCCTGGACGTGACTTCACGAGGTTCTTTCCATTCCTTTATATGATAGTGATTGGCTGTATGAATATGTCATCGTGGGTGGCGAATCAGCTTACATATCATCTCGGAAGTTGGTATATGATGCACTGGCTCATGATTGGGCTGCTACTTGTGGTCGCATTGACAGTATCCGTATTGACCCGGAATGTTCGAATTGCCCCGAAGATTCCTCTGATAAGCGTGGATTGGCTGGGTTGTGTACTATGGTCGCTGGTACTGCTTGAAGGAATCTGGATATTTACCTATGGTGAATATTATAACTGGTTTGACAGCAATGTATTCCGTACTGTATTTTGCATCTGGCCGGTAACATTGGTCTTCTGCATTGCACGTATGCTACATATCCGTCACCCATATATTGATGTGGCTGCATTCAGGTACCGCAAGCTCTATCCTGTGCTTGGACTTTTTATCGTGTTGGAAGTGATGTGCGCTACATCGAAGTCCCTACAGACTCCGTTTATGTCAGCCGTGCTCGGCTATGGTGCGATGACTACCGCCAAGCTTTCTGTGTGTGAACTTGTCGGAACATTGGTCGGATGCCTATTCGTACTATGGTGGGTCAAGTGCTTGCATCAGAAATACACCAGACTGCTTTCGGTAGGTTATGCTGCAATTCTCGTATATCTGTTAACAATGTATTTCTGCCTGTCGCCTTATGTCAATATTGAAGTTCTTTATGTACCGACAATGCTGCGGACATTCGGGTATGCAATATTCTTTGTGGCACTCACCATTTGTCTTGAGGAGATAATGCCGTTCCAACATTTCTTTATGGGACTAACAATTTGTGGATTCATAAGGAACGGGTTCGTGGACTCTATGGCATCGGCAGGATATGCTCATTCGCTGCGGTATTATATCGCCGAATATGCTACGCATCTGTCATCAGGCAATATCGTGGATCTCTCTGGTCTGGAGCCGAGTGTGGCTGCTTATGCCGCCAAGATGAATGCCTTAGCTCCACTGATGTCAGGTGTTAAGACCATCTTCGGTTGGTCTTGCCTTATAGGCTGCATAATCTTGATGCTCTTCCTCCTGTACGACGTGGAGCCTGTGCGGACCACCCTAAAGAAGATGCCATCATGGCGTTCAGTAGCAGAAACGCTGCGTAGATCACTGTCGTGATTACAGTAGCATGTGGCTGAAACTGTCAAAAAGAGCAGGGAGGTGTTTTCGTGGACAAGTTTGGCAATGAACACATCAGCACGACTGACCAGTCCAGGATTCATGGTGGCAACGAGACTTGGAATACGACAAAAGAGTATCATATAAAGGGACAGAGCGGTAGTTTCTATCGCAAGATTAAGTAGAAGCATGCATTACAATAGTCTTTCAGAAAGACATCTCAGCATTCGATTGGCACCCATTCAGCATAATTGATTATCTTTTGGCGTACACGATAAGACTGGTGACATTTCCATC
>CAKUVA010000022.1 GCA_934693135.1 uncultured Bacteroidales bacterium
ATTGCCCACATAGCAACAGTAGGATTGGCATAATACAAGTCTCCCATCTGACCAGAATTCGAGTTTGAATAGCTAAGATTAAATTTCGCGCCGGTTTTCAAAGACTTGTTAAGTTTCATATCAGCATTCACACGTGCTGTCATTCTCTCATAATCTACACCATAGAATACACCCTCGTTCTTATGATAAGCGACTGATGCGTAATAAGAAGCCTTATCGTTGCCACCTGTAGCGTTTACCTCATATTCCTGAAGAGACCCTACACGAGTGAGTTCCTTATACCAGTTCGTAGTACCATTCTCAAGAAGAGACTGAGGATAGTAGTACTGAGAGGTAGGATCATCTGGATTATAACCAGCATTAATTGCGCATACTCTACGATAGTCTATGAGTTCCTGTCCTGTGAGAGGTCTGACATTATTGTCATTGATCAGTTGTTGAGCACCGAACTTAGCTCTTGCAGTAAATCTGGCCTTGCCACTCTTCCCACTCTTGGTAGTCACAAGGATGACACCATTCGCTGCGCGAGAACCATAAACTGAGGCAGCAGCTGCATCTTTCAAGATAGTGATAGACTCAATATCATTAGGGTTAAGGAATGTCGAAGATGAACCACCACCGACTCCGGCATTTGAAAGCATACGGAAGTCACTTGACATGACAGGAATACCATCGACCACCCAAAGAGGTTCATTTCCAGCATTGACAGAAGATGTTCCGCGGACACGGATTGTAGATGTGGAGCCTGGCTGTCCAGAACCGGAAGTAATAGAAACTCCAGCCATTTTTCCTGAGAGCATCTTATCTACAGATGTAGCAGGCACTTCGGCAAGCTGTTCATTCTTCACTGATGTAACAGAGCCAGTATTGGCTTCTCTACGAACAGTACCATAAGCTACCACAATTACATCATCGAGGACATTTTTGTCAGGGTCAAGTCGAATATCCAATGCAGCTCTACCACTTACTGGCACTTCTGTCGTGACATACCCGAGGCTGGTTACTGTAAGCACAGCATCAGAAGGAACAGAAATCGAATATGCTCCTGCGTCATCGGTCATCACATAGACGCTCTTGCTGCCTTTTAGCTGAACAGATGCAAACGGAACAGGATCGCCGCTTCCCGCATCTGTGACAAATCCTGAGACCTTAAGGTTCTGCGCATACAAAGCCGAACTCAGGCCAAATAACAGGACTGCCGTGAAAAGAAGACAAATCTTTTTCATAAGCAATTACTTTAGTTTAACATATATTGATAATTTTCCAATTTACGCCTCACGCTTTTCACAAAGAAAAAAAAGATTATTTATAAAAGCAAGCATATAAATGATTTTATTCATTAGTAGTTATCTGCTACTTACAACGATTAACCATAAACGAATTACTACAAAATCATATCAAAAAGTTACAAATCGAAAGTGAATAAATTCTCATATTTCAAAAATTTTGCATTTTAGTATAGCCTAAATTTTTTAACAATTTATTATAAAAATTTTAATGTAACGATTTATCATAATATGGTAAAGACAAAAAAAGCGCCCCGTCAAAGGGCGCTTCCAGGTATGAAAAATCTGTAATTATTTCTTATTTTCTGTTTCAGATGCAAAGAACTTGTACTGAAAAAGTATCAAGTAAAATGCTCCAATAGTCACACAACTATCGGCGAAATTGAATACAGGCTCAAAAAACCTGAAAGGATGCCCTCCTATAATAGGCATCCATGAAGGCCATTCTGTATCAATCAGAGGAAAATAGAACATATCTACTACTCTGCCAAACATCACCGGTGCATAACTACCTCCAAACTGTGCGACAGCATAAGGAGTGGAAGAGGAAAACATCTGACCATATACGAGGCAGTCTATAATATTTCCGAATGCACCTGCCGTTATCAATGTAAGTCCCACAAGTACTCCCGTTGGGACACGTTTTCCATCACGTCCATGGAGATTCAGCCGCGTTATCCACCAACACAGCACTGCGAAAAGCACCCCCCTAAATGAAGTCAGAAGGAACTTCCCAAACATACCACCGAATTTCATTCCGAACGCCATGCCCTCATTTTCTATAAAAAGAATCTGAAACCAGTCCCCAATGACATTGAAATGCTCTCCAAGTGTCATATTAGTCTTGACCAAGATTTTTATGATTTGATCAATGACGACAAGCAATATTCCAAGTATCAGCAGAATTCTACCTCTGGATATTTTCATATATATATTATGCTAACGTTTCCTCCCGTTCATCATTTCCTTAGCTTCCACTGTAAGCGTAGCATGCGGAACAAGACGCAACCTTTCTTTCGGAATCAGTTTTCCTGTTACACGGCAGATGCCATAGCTCTTGTTTTCAATACGTACAAGAGCAGCCTCAAGGTTTTGAATGAATTTATATTGGCGCTGTGCCAACTGACTTGCTTCCTCTCGAGAAAGCTGCATCGCACCATCATCCTCCACGGTTTTGAAAGATGGCGTGGTGTCTTCTATATCATTCGTCCCATTATGCATGACAACACTTCGAAGTGTATTGTATTCCTTCTTGGCCTTGTCAAGCATCTCAAGGATTATTTTCTTGAACTCCTCGAGTTCTTCATCACTATAGCGGGTCTTTTCCGTTACCTGCTCCTTCAGATTGTTCTCTTCCATAATAGTTGTTAGTTTATAAGCGTTTGACGGCTATCTTAACCGTTGTATCATTCCACTCAGCCTCTACAGCATCAGAAGATGCTTCTGTCGCTGTCTTAAGTTCTATATTATACGCCAAAGTTTGAGACGCCACATAATCATGATAAGACTCAAGTGACTTTTCAATCTCAGTATAAGCATCTCCATCAGCATATATTGTCACCTTAACATTATCTGTAACATCGAATCTGCTATCCTTACGAATATTCTGTATCCTATTCACAAGTTCACGTGCAACTCCCTCATTCTTGAGTTCATCACTAAGCTCAATATCCAATGCCAATGTAAGAGGACCATCCGAAGCCACAAGCCATCCCGGCATATCCTCGGATGAAATCATATAATCACCAGGATTTAGTACGACATCACCACCTTCAATAGCAAGTGTATATGGCTTACCTTCAGCTTCCGCTGTCTGAATTGCATTTATCTCCTGCTGTGAAATCTGTCCGAATGCACCTGCAATTTCTTTCATTCTCTTACCATAAACCTTACCAAGAGTCTTAAAATTAGGCTTAATCTTCTTTGTAATCATTCCGGCTGTGTCGGAAATGAATTCAGCCTCTTTTACATTGACCTCACCGAGAATCAAGTTCTTTACTTTCTCAAGCTGCTCACGAACCTTGTCAGAAATCACAGGAATAACAAGTTTTGAGAGTGGCTGACGAACCTTTATATTCACCTTTCGGCGCAGAGCAAGCACCATCGATGATGCACGTTGCGCAAGTTCCATTCTCTCCTCAAGATCCTTGTCAATGACAGATTCATCATAGCCAGGCATCATCACATAGTGCACAGACTCTTCTCCATCTGGAACAAGATCCTTGTATAGTCTGTCCATATAGAATGGTGCTATTGGAGCTGAGAGAATTGCAATGTTCTTCAGAACCTCATACAATGTTTGATATGCAGCAAGTTTGTCCTCATTGTCAGCACTACCCCAGAAACGTTTCCTATTGAGACGAACATACCAGTTGCTGAGATGATCACAAACGAAATCTTGTATCATTCGCCCAGCATCGCAAACATCATAGTCCTCGTATGAAGCTTCTACATTCTTTATCAATGTATTCAACAGAGAAATAATCCACCTGTCAATCTCAGGCCTACGGCTATATGGTACTAAAGGAGCTTCAGGATCGAAGTTGTCCACGTTCGCATATAGAGCGAAGAATGAATATGTATTGTACAGAGTGCCGAAGAACTTCCTTCTCACTTCGTCGACACCTTCCTCATCATAACGAAGATTATCCCATGGTTGGGCATTGGTAAGCATATACCATCTAAGAGGGTCTGGCCCGAATTTGTCAAGTTGTTCAAACGGATCGACAGCATTGCCAAGGCGTTTGCTCATCTTGTTCCCGTCTTTATCAAGCACAAGGCCATTAGAAATTACACGTTTAAATGCTGGAGTACCACTTATCATAGTATGAATGGCATGGAGCGTATAGAACCAACCTCTCGTCTGATCCACACCCTCTGCTATAAAGTCAGCCGTACAACCGAATTTCGATGAGTTGATTCCACGCAGACCTTCCTGAGCATAAGGCATTGATCCCGAATCGAACCATACATCTATAAGATCGCTTTCACGAACCATCTTCTTTCCTGACTCAGAAACAAGATATACATTATCAACGTATGGACGATGCAAATCTATCTTGTCATAATTTTCCTTGCTCATATCTTCAGGATTGAAACCCTTGTCCTTAAGCGGATTGGATTTCATTATTCCTGCAGCTACAGCTTTTTCTATCTCCGTATAGAATTCTTTCAAGCTTCCGATACACTTCTCTTCTTTTCCATCTTCAGTGCGCCAAATAGGAAGCGGCGTTCCCCAGAAACGACTTCGAGAAAGATTCCAATCCTGAATATTTTCAAGCCATTGACCGAAACGGCCAGTACCTGTAGATTCAGGCTTCCATTTGATGGTCTTGTTCAACGCTACCATTTGGTCTTTCACTGCAGTAGTCTTTATGAACCAAGCATCCAATGGATAGTAGAGCACAGGCTTGTCTGTTCTCCAGCTATGAGGATAACTATGTACATGCTTCTGTATCTTGAATACACGCCCATCCATTTTCATCATCATGCAGAGATCCACATCAAGGGTAGGTGCATCCTTAGGAAGTGAGTCATCAAAAGCATTCTTCACAAACCGTCCTGCATATTCTTTATACTCTGGAGCTACATGAGTCTTCACATATTCGGAATCAAGATCTTCGATTGGGAAGAAACGACCATCATGATCCACTTGCGGTTGACGATTTCCATTCTTGTCAAGTACCATCATTGGAGGGATTCCTGCGGCTGTAGCAACTTTCTTATCATCCGCACCGAATGTAGGAGCAATATGGACAATACCTGTAGTTCCCTCATCTATAGACACATAGTCACCCTGAATAACCCTAAATGCATCACCTTCCAATGGCTTAAACCATGGAATCAATTGATGATATCTGATACCGACAAGATCCGACCCCTTAAATACTCCGTCCAAGACCTTGAATGGTATAAGTTTATCTCCAACCTTATAATCCTCTAAAGGAATTTCAGCTGCTTTAGGATTGAACCATGTAGAAATCAGAGCTTTAGCAACAATATATATAGCTTCGGCACCTGTGTATGGGTTAAATGACTTCACCCTCACATACTCAATGTTCGGACCGACGCAAAGCGCAGTGTTTGAAGGTAAAGTCCATGGCGTGGTAGTCCATGCCAAGAAATAAACAGGAAGTGTTTCTAGGCCAAAAAGCGGCTGAGACTTAGCATCCTTTATAGCTTCAAACTGGACCGTAGCCGTAGTATCTGTGACATCCTTGTAGCATCCAGGTTGGTTAAGCTCATGAGAGCTGAGCCCAGTACCATCTGATGGTGAATATGGTTGGATGGAGAATCCCTTATAGAGGAGTCCCTTATCATAGATTTTTTTGAGCAGATACCACAATGTCTCGATATAACGATTGTCATACGTGATATATGGATCATTCATATCTACCCAATAGCCGATACGTTCTGTCATGTTCACCCACTCTCGTGTATACTTCATGACTTCGTGACGGCAGGTGTCATTATATTCCTCTACTGAAATCTTCTTTCCTATATCATCCTTATGTATGCCAAGCTTTTTCTCTACACCGATTTCCACAGGCAAGCCATGGGTATCCCATCCGGCGCGACGATTCACCTTATACCCTGTCTGAGTCTTATAACGGCAAATGGAATCTTTTATAGAACGTGCCATGACATGATGAATGCCAGGCATTCCATTAGCTGACGGCGGCCCCTCGAAAAAAATGAATTCAGGAGCGCCTTCCCTCAGTTCGAGAGACTTCTCGAACGCATGATGCGATTTCCAGCTGTCAAGCACTTCTTTGCCGACAGACACCAGATCCAAGCCCTTATACTCTTTGAATGTCATAGTTTTTTATATATTTTTGCAGTTTGCAAATATAATCAAAAACAAACGAAGAATAAAATTATATAAGAAAGATGTGTATTCTGGATATAATACTGACCTTATGCCTTGTCGTAGCACTTGTGCAGGGACTGATTAAAGGCTTCACTGAACAGGTCATAGCTTTAGTATCCATAATCGTAGGTTCATGGGCAGCCTTCCGTTTTTCGAATATCATCTGCGCAACAATACAACCTTATCTTCACGCATCCGATAGGATTCTTCATGTGATGGTTTTCGTGCTGATGGTTGCAGTAGTAATAATCATTTTTCACCTCATTGGAAAAATAATCAAGGCAAGTATACATTTTGCTATGTTAGGATGGTTAGACAGGCTTCTTGGTGCCATATTCTCGACATTGAAGGTCTGTCTTGTTATTGGGATCATCATCATTCTATTCAATACTATCAACTCATCTTTCCAGCTGGTATCGCAGGATATACTCGGAAAATCGATCCTGTATACACCTCTGAAAAACATCGCATACGATATTTTCCCTTATTTTAAACAGTTACTGTTCAAACAATAACTGCCTTACAGAATAAATGACATTATGGAACGCATAATTTTCATAGAGACATCTACAGAGCTCTGCTCCACCGCCCTATCCGAGGACGGAAAAATCATTTCAACAAGAGAAAATGCTAATAGGCAGCATGCTGCTCTAGCCGCACCATTCATTAAAGAAATGTTAGACGAACACGGACTTATGGTAAAAGATTGCAATGCCGTGTGTGTCAGTATGGGGCCGGGGTCTTATACAGGTCTTCGCGTAGGAGTATCTACAGCCAAAGGACTATGCTTCGGAGCAGGACTACCACTCATTGCCATAGGTTCACTTGACACTCTCGTATGGCAAGCCATTGGTGAAAATCTGATTCCTGAAGGATGTAAACACATCGTTCCTATGATAGATGCGCGTAGAATGGAAGTTTATACCGCAGTATTCTCTACTGATGGGAAACAACTTTCAGAAACAGAGCCGAAAATCATTGACTCAGAAAGTTTCACTGATCTTCTTGCTCAAGGTCCAGTACTATTTATAGGAGATGGTGCCGGCAAATGTGCCGACACCATCAAATCTAAAAATGCGCATTTCATACAAACCTGTCCAAAAGCGGAGGCCATGCTAAAGCCAGCTATAAAACTTTTGGCGGAAAGGAGATTCGAGGACACCGCTTACTTTGAGCCATTTTATCTCAAACAATTTGTTCCGACAGTTTCTAAGAAGAAAATTTTCTAAGAATCTAAGAAGCTGTTTAAATTTTATTCGATAGAAATTTTATGAGGAATTTCCGAGGAGGGTTTTTCTGGAATTCTGAAAAAGATAGCAGGAGCTATCTGATTGAGGAAGGCCGGGAAAACTATACCGGAAAGGCACATAAAAAACTTTTCGACATAAATTTAAACAGATTCTAAAGTTCCGAATTCAAAAATTTGCGGAGAGATGCGCCATCTTTTACACCTTGAACTTTCGATATCGTGCCATCTATTATGAAATGCACAAGAGGAAGACTACCTACATTGTAGACATTAAGAGAAGAACCTTCCGAATCACAAACATTGATCCATGGAAGTTTCTGGCCTTTCACAACTGACGCCCATGTAGTCTTATCAGGACCTACAGCAACACTATAGATGTCAAATCCCTTATCATGAAACTCTTCATATATAGGTTTCATCTCATCCTGGTTAAACATCTTCTGGGCAGCATCAGACGGATTCCAGAAATAAATCATCACAATCTTGGACTTCAAACTACTGAGTTTCACTTTCTGTCCATTTATATCAGATAGTTCGAGGTCAGGGAATCCTGCCGCCTCGGCATTGCTTATCCTTGAGTTGAGAGAAAGCAACTGCTCACGTTTTGTTGCTTCCTCATCGAGGGCCTTGACATACTTTGATTCAGGATAGATAGTCTTGAGTGAGTCACATATACTTCTGAAATGTAGTGCATCCGTAGTCTGTCCGAATACAGGAAGGCCATTTCCTACCACCTGATAGAGGACTGGTATAGATGTCAAAGAGTGGGAATTCTGAAGAATATACTTGACTCTACTCCTATAGTATGCAACATATTGTGACGCAATATCTTTCTTAAGCTGTACAGCCTCAAGAGAAGATGGATCGAGGTCATCAAGACGCCCAGCAGCAGCGAGGAACTTATCATTAAATTCCGCCTCAGCTTTTTCCACCTCAATAAGTTTATCTGTTTCGTCAGAACCAGATACCGAAAATGTTCCAAGCGTATCTGAGTTAACATTGACCTTATCGCCTTTTTGCAGAAGCAAAGAAGCAATTCTAGTATCCTTGTAGAATAAGTAGATAAATTCAGGCTGACCAGCCTCCAATGGAAGCTTATATTCATACCTGCCTTTATCATCAGTCGTCACAGTATCGAGAGTCTTGTACTTATTTATATCCAAGAGCTTGACAATGACCTTCGAATCAGGAGCCTCTGGAAGGGAACCTTCAATGCGCGCAGAATTACAACATGACGAGAGGGCTGCTATAGCTATCGCAGCTGAAAGAGTAAGCTTACTATAATTTCTCATACTCCGCAAGTATTGAAGCCGCTATCTTCGTAAATTCCTCTGGTGAGAGTTTAAGTTTCTCTTTTCTGAAGTCAATGTCGCTTTCCTGCTGAAGAGGAACAAGGTGGATATGCGTATGAGGAACCTCAAGCCCAAGCACACATACACCAATCCTCTTGCATGGAACTGCCGCTTGAATAGCAAGAGCCACTTTCTTGGCAAATGCACATAATCCGAGATACGTCTTGTCATCAAGATGGAAGATATAGTCATCTTCCACATTCTTAGGTATCACAAGTGTATGTCCTTTTACGAGAGGATTTATATCCAAAAACGCATAATAGTCTTCGCTTTCCGCCACCTTATATGACGGAATTTCGCCTTTGGCTATTTTAGTGAAGATAGTAGCCATAATTTATAGTGTTATATCCAAAATCTTGAACTTAATGACACCGGAAGGAACATTAGCCTCAACAATTTCACCTTTTGAGTGACCGAGAAGAGCCTTGGCGATAGGTGTCGTAGATGCCAGCTTTCCATGAGCAAAATCAGCTTCAGTTTCACCCACAATGGTGAATTCCATCACTTTCTTCATAGCCATATTCTCCACCTTCACTTTATTGAGCATCTGCACCTTGTCTGTTCCAATAGCTGACTCATCAAGAACCTTAGCATTGGCCACAAGATTTTTAAGATTTGCTATCTTAAGTTCAAGCAAAGCCTGTGCATCGCGGGCTGCATCATATTCTGCATTCTCCGACAAATCACCTTTTTCTCTAGCTTCTGCAATAGCTGCAGAAATGACAGGCCTCTGAGCAAGTGCATCTGCAAGGTCTTTTTTCAGTTTGTCCAAACCATCCTGGGTCATATAATGAACTTCTGCCATAACTATAAAATTTTATTTTTTTCATTGTGCTGTCTGCGGACAGATAATTAAAAACGAGTCCTGCCGTCAGACAGAACCCTTACGTTTATGCAAATATAATCATTTTTCAGACATCATGTTTCTATTCCTTGAATTTGGGTTCCATAATGATGGAATAGATGATCATCTTACGTAATTCTATATCTTCCTCCTTATTCTCTTTTTCATTGTCTTCAATCAATATCGGAGCTTTTGGCGTTTTTTTCACGTTCTGAGCTTTTGGTGCCTGCTTTCTAGCATTCTGCTTCTTAATGGCATACGAATGCGTCGAAGGCGCAGGCACTACTTCACTCTTTTCGAAAACATCTTCTACATTGAAGTCATCTTGGATATCTGCGGGAAAAGTAATTGGAGAAGCATCTGAAAACCCCTTCATAGTATTCCTCTCCTTTGGCCTTATTTTCTGTCCTTTCTTCACTTTCTGCAAAGAAGACGCAATACCAGAGATTATCGGAAGTCCAATACAGATTATAATCCAAATTATGTCGAAAGAATCCATATCGCTGTCATTAGTTCAATGTGAGATGTAAAGTTAATTATTTTTTCCGAAAAACCAAGTCGGTATATTTCATCAAAGCCCCATCAAAGAAGGGACATACAAGAAGCCTTATCAATGTCAAGCTGTGCAGCCAATTGTCCAAAATCACTAAATTTCACTTCATCACGTATCTTCTTAACGAATGAAAGACCAATGTCAAGTCCATAAATATCTTCATTAAAATCAAAGATATTGGTCTCTATCGTAACAGCATTACCATTTCCTACCGTAGGGCGCACTCCGACATTACACATCCCTTTCAGATGTCTGCCGAGTGTCTCAACTCTAACAAAATACACTCCTCTTGCAGGGATTAACTTGAGTGGTTCATACAGCTGCATATTTGCCGTGGGGAATCCTATGGTCCTGCCAAGACGATTACCGGAAACGACCACACCATGAAGCTGGTATTCGTATCCAAGCATGGCATTTGCGTGTTCCACATCACCTTCAGTCAATAAATTTCTTATCTTAGTAGAACTTATTACGACTCCTTCTTCTGAAGTAAAACTCTTAGCCCTTATAGATTCAAGACCGAGTTTAGCGGCAATGGCTGCAGTCTGTTCTGGAGTACACAGATCTGACCCAATCTTGTTATCATACCCTATCAACACCGCATGTGCACCAAATCTTTTTATAATATAATCACTAAGATATTCTTCAGTTGTAAGACGGCTAAACTCTCGTGAAAACGGTAACACTTCCACATGACTAATTCCAAGCTCCTTTAGTAGGATCTTCTTTTCATCCATCGATGTAAGTAACCGCAAGTTACGAGCATCATCCTGAAGTACATTTCGCGGATGAGGCCAAAACGTGACGACCATGCTTTCTTCCCCGCGACGTTCAGCCGCATCGACAAGCTGCTTTAAAAGAAAACGGTGTCCAAGATGGACACCGTCAAAAAATCCTGTAGCTACAACCATCTTACGAGTCCAAAGTCCTGTCTATGCGGAAGCAACGGGTTTTTAGGATAAATTCTCGTCGCGACCTGATACATACCTGTCCTTTCCGGAAGGATCGATGCTTGATACTTTACTGTCCCGGAATGAGCTTCAACGACATTGAAGTCACACTTGTCTTGAATATGAAGCTTTCCCTTGTTATCGCTTACGGCAAACAACATCTCAACTCCGATATCTTCAGGATTAAGATCTCCTATATTGAGGACAACTTCCGCTGTAAGCTCCTTGGTAGGAGATAGCGTATATGATGAATCCGGCTGAGTATAGGAAATAACCTCGATATTATTCCATTCCTTCCGAACATGCTTTTTCCATGTAGCAATTTCGCGTGCGACTTTATAATCGTCAGCAATAAGCTCTGACACCCTGACTGACTGAGGCGCATAATACTGGTTGACATAGTCAGTAAGCATCCTGTTCGTCGTAAAATTACATGCAACCTGCGCTACTGTATTCCTAATATACTCAATCCAGCCTTCGGCGCGGCCTGTATTCTTGTCAATGTCATAATAAAGTGGTGCTATTTCATTTTCTATAGTCGTATAGATAGTGGCTGCATCCAACTCGTTCTGATACCTCTGGTCGTCATATGTTCGCTCCATAGGCAATGCCCAACCGGCACCCTGCTTGTAGCCCTCAACCCACCATCCGTCAAGTACGGAGAAATGCATAACGCCATTCATGGCAGCTTTTTCTCCGGAAGTTCCTGACGCTTCCTGAGGTCTCGTAGGATTATTCATCCACACATCCACACCTTGTACAAGCCTCTTGGCCAACGAAATGTCATAACCAGGGACGAAAACAATCTTTCCAATAAACCTATCCTGCTTGGAAATCTCCACGATCTGCTTGATAAGATCCTGTCCTGCTTTATCTGCAGGGTGAGCCTTTCCTGCAAAAAGGAACTGCACCGGCATCTCCGGATTGTTCACAATTGCATCAAGCCTGTCAAGATCAGAGAAGAGAAGTGTAGCACGCTTATATGTAGCGAAACGCCTTGCGAATCCGATGGTCAAGACATCATCACGAAGTGTCTCTTTAATAGTAACGACTTGACTCGGAGAATAATGATTTGAAATAGCTGTATCAGAAAGCTTTTCTTTCACAGTTTCTATGAGTGTCTTCTTAAGGATCTTCCTTGTGTTCCAAATTTCAGCATCAGAAACCTTGTAAATACCTTCGAAGCACTTCTTGTCATAATGATGTGTCTGAAATTCCGGTCCGAATACTTTTGCATGGATAGCTTTCCATTCCTTCGCTGTCCATGTAGGATAATGAACGCCATTGGTGACATAGCTTATATGCAACTCTTCAGGAAGATAACCAGGATACATATTAGAGAATATCTCTTGGCTAACCTTACCGTGAAGCATGGATACGCCATTCACATTTTGTGAGATATTCGCTGCCAATATACTCATAGAGAACTTCTCATTGACATCTGAACCGTTAATCTTACCGAGACCCATCATAGTCTCCCAGTCTATTTTAAGGCGCTGCGGATAATGCCCGATATATTTTCTGAGAAGTCCTTCGTCGAACGCATCATGCCCTGCAGGCACAGGAGTATGAGTTGTGAACAAAGATGAAGCTCGCACAACTTCCAAAGCCTCTGGGAAATCAAGGTTATCATTCTGAATATATTCACGAAGCCTTTCAAGGCCGATAAACGCAGCATGTCCCTCATTACAATGATAGACCTGAGGATTGAGGCCTAACGCACGGAGAGCACGGACACCACCCACTCCAAGAAGGAGTTCCTGCTTAAGCCTGTTTTCCCAATCACCACCATAAAGATGATATGTCACTTGACGATCTTCCTCTATATTCGCTTCATAATCAGTATCAAGCAGATAAAGATCTGTCCTTCCTACAGCCACTTTCCAAATGCGAGCCGTGATTGTACGCCCAGGGAATGCAACACTTGTTGTAACCCAATTCCCTTCCTTGTCCATCACAGGTTCTGCAGGAATTTTGAAGAAATTCTGAGCATCATACTTAGCGACCTGATCTCCCTGTGCTGAAAGAACCTGAGTAAAATAGCCATATCTATAAAGGAGACCTACAGCCACAAGGTTGACATTCATGTCACTTGTTTCCTTCAAATAGTCTCCGGCAAGTATTCCAAGTCCTCCTGAATATATGCACAATGATGGATCCAGACCATATTCCATGCAAAAATATCCGATGGACGGATCTTTTCTCTCACTCTTGTGCGACATATATTCATTAAACTCGTTCATAACACTCTCATATTTGCCAATGAAAGTGGCATCAGTAGCGAGTTCTTTGAATTTCTTGATACTAACGGTATCCAACACTACCATTGGATTATGACCGGATTTATGCCAAACATCTGGATCAATGCTTTTGAACAATGCCTTAGCATTCTCATTCCAGCACCACCATAGGTTTTTTGAAAGGACCTCAAGTCCCTTAAGGGCTTCAGGCATATGCCTTGTCACCATAACGCTCTTCCATGACGGAGAGCTAATCTGTATCTTTTCGTATTTCATAATCGGTTTTTCAGCTTTCTGTGGGAAAGTTCCATTGGCCGCAACCACCTTAGATATAGCCATCGAATAAGCCTCTTGATAATATTGTATCTGATTCTCCCACAAAGCGATATTCGCTACATCACGAGCATTGTCTGAATATTCTTTCCGTTGTTCATCCGTTACAAGGGCTATTTCGCGAATTCTATCGGCTACCGCATTTACAACATCGAAATAATTGGAATCATTCCTTTCCACTACAGTAATGCCAGGATGATCATTGTTATAATGCGTTTGAACCCACATACCAAATCCTGCGAGACTTGTGGTCAACGTAGGAACACGAAATGCAAGACTCTCGAGCGGAGTATAGCCCCAAGGCTCATAGTATGAAGGGAACAATGTAAGATCAAGTCCAATAATAAGGTCATAATACTTCATATTGAAAACCCCATCAGTACCATTGAGATAAGATGGAATAAAGTACACCTTAATATTGGAGTCATCGCTGTTGTCCAAACCAAGTTCTGCGAAGCGTCTCGTTATCTGGTCGTATTCCGGGTTCATCAGATAATGTGACACCTGCGTGGTATATTCTGATGATTTTCCACCAAGCTTTGCAACAAGTTCGCGGTCCGCCCCGTTATGACCAGACGGAATCATGATGAAAGCATGAATACTCTTCCCGCGGAACCCTGATTTTCGAACCTTGTCTACCGCATCAATGAAAACGTCAATACCTTTGTTTCTATACTCATAACGCCCACCTATTCCAATGAGAATCGCATCTTCTTCCACAGGTTTTCCTGACATAGCAGCTGCAACTTCTCTAAGTTTCAAACGAGCAACAGCTCTCTTCTCAACATACTCTTCTTCCGTGGCAGGAGTGAAACTATTTTCGAATCCATTCGGAGTAATTTCATCTACAGGTCGCCCAAGGAAATGTTCACACTCTCTTGCAGTAATTTCACTTACCGTAGTAAACACGTCCGCATTTGCTGCAGATTTGGCCTCAAGAGAGTGAAGAGCCATGACATTGAACTGACGAGCCTTTTCATTGGCATCATACGATTCCATTGAATCATATAGAGGCATATTATTACCTGCAAGACAACGTCCTATTACAGTAGCATGCGTAGTGAATGCAGTAGCTATAGGAAGTCCTGTCGTCTTCAAATACAATATTCCAGAACCAGTCTGCCATTCATGGAACTGAGCAACGACCTTCTCGGATCCTGCCAAATAATACTTATAATAACTTTCAATGACTTTTCCTGCCACATAACCGAAAAGTACAGATTCTTTATAATCCCAATTTCCCGTTATGGAATCAACCCCAAACTTTTCCCAATATTTAGCAAGAATATTGTCAGTCTCAGTAAGGAACTGTTTGAAGTCTACAAGTATTGCTATAGGATTTCCAGGTACATTCCATCGTCCAACACGAAGTCTCAAACCTGATTTAGATGCTTCCTGTTTCCATTCTTGCCACAGCTGTGTATCTTCATTAAAATCCGGATTAGATTCAGTATTCATCCACACATCAGGACCTATAAGTATATGATGTCTGTTTAACTGCGACTTTAGGTAAAGCGACTTGGTCGCTATAACAGTATAGATTCCACCTACCTTGTTGCAGACTTCCCAGCTTACCTCAAAAAGGTAATCCTGCTTGTTCAAAATCTCAGTCATTGTGTCTATTTATTCTTTGTCCCGGCAGCGGTTCTCTTCCTTGTACTTGCCGTAGTTTTTTTCACGGCCGACTTCTTGGCAGAAGTTATCTTTACGGCAGATTTTCTCGCTGTCTTTTTCTTCGCAGGTTCAGCTAAAGCCTCTTCTGTACGTTTTTCCGGCACAAAGTTAACAACACTCGTTGAATATTCATCATTGACACGTATAATAAAATCACTCAAAACGTTCATATAGTTGATGAATGCCTCGTATGGAGTGTCGTATGGGTTAAAATATTTGTGGACCTCTCCATCAGAGAAAAATTTTGTGCACATGTAATAGAAATGGTCACTCTCCTGTAAATGCCCGAAGTCATTGTACAAGACAGGATCATTGACAAGCGCAATTTTTTCATACAGCCCATATAGCTTATTATACGCTTCTTGCTGTAACTCATTTCCAAGCCATGCGGTAACATCGCGCTCCTCGTCAGCCCAAGATATAGGCTCAAGAACCTCAAGTTGTGATATCGGCTTGTTCCATTTGGCCACTTCAGATGGCGTGTTGAATTTGAACATACCATCCTTCAAGACAGCTTCAGGCAAATATCGCATAAAATCAAAAATACCTGTTGAAGCATTCTGATGCTCGCCGAATGTTTCATAATCCATGAACAGATTTATAACATCTCCATTGGTCGATGATATTTCATTCTTTAGCCAAAAAAGATACTTATCAGCCGTAAGAGGCCAATCTTTCCAACTTCTATTCGAAAATCTGAAAGCAATATCATCGCTCAACTCATAGTTACGAAGCAAAAGCTTGAGCTTTGGTTGTCTCGGATCGGTATAGACAAAATCTGGACTTCTCCACGCAAGTATATGCCTTGCCCCTTCTGTAAGCATAGTATGGAAACCCATGTCATATACTTGTTCGCCTATCACATCAGAATATATAAGTTCCGTATTTCTAAAAGTCACCGGAGTAACTCCGAAATAGCGACTAATAGCTTCCTTATGCTTGGATACTTGGTGACTAAATTCTGCGGGTGAAGCAAGTGAAGCCAAAGAATGATAATATGTTTCACATAAGAATTCTACACACCCTGTGTCTGCAAGCTTCTTAAAGCTCTCTATCACTTCAGGTGCATATCTGTCGAACTGTTCGAGGGCTGATCCAGAGATAGATAGCGCGACCTTGAACGCCCCATCATATTTCTTGATAAGATCATACAAGAGATTATTCATCGGCAGATAGCAGAGTTCCGCAACACGTCTCAGAATCGTCCTATTTGTGAAATCATCATAATAATGAGAATCCTTACCTATATCGAAAAACCTGTAAAGCCTAAGCCTCGTAGGCTGATGTATCTGAAAATACAGGCATATACTCTTTGTATTCATAATTTTTTTACTTAATCACCGACTCATAAACATTTTTAATCTTTGTAGCAGCATTGTTCCATTTAAGTGTGTTGACCTCGTCATACCCATATTTGGAAGCAAACCGCGAAAGTGCAGGATATTGCAGAAGCGCATAAATCTCGTCTGCCATAGCATCTACATCCCAAAAATCTACTTTAAACGCATATTTAAGAACTTCTGCGGCACCTGATTGTCTCGATATAACAGAAGGGACACCTGAACGCATGGCCTCCAAAGGCGATATTCCGAAAGGTTCGGATACTGACGGCATCACATAAACATCAGATAGCGCAAACATTTTCTGGACCTCACTTCCGCGAAGGAATCCTGTAAAATGAAATCTGTCCGATATGCCGAGCCGTGCGACCTGACGTATGGAACGGTTCATCATATCGCCGCTCCCAGCCATCACGAAACGAACATTATCACAGCGTTTTAGGACTTTGGCGGCAGCCTCTATGAAGTACTCCGGACCTTTCTGAAAGGTGATTCTTCCAAGAAATGTAACCACCTTGTCCTTCACTCCTCTTTCAACATTCACTTCGCTCCTACCACTGAAATCTACAGCATTATGTACTGTAATGACCTTGCTCGGATCAATGCCGTATTTGGTTATTACAATATTCCTTGTCAGATCACTGACTGTTATTACCTTGTCTGCAGCTTCCATCCCTCGTTTCTCTATATCGTACACGCGGGTATCTATATTCTGATCACTGCTTCTGTCAAAGGATGTGGCATGAACATGAACCACAAGCGGCTTTCCAGAAAGTCTCTTGGCTGCGATACCTGCCATATATGTAAGCCAGTCATGTGCATGAATCACATCGAAATCCCCCTTGCGTGTCATAGCAATAGTTCCGGCCACCATAGCATATCTCGCAACTTCTTCCATAAGATTGGAGCCATATTTCCCCGAAAACTTGTATGTCTTGCCATACTGTACAGAGAAATCACGAACTTGGCGTTTTCTGTCTTCTTCCACCAAAGTATGGAACTCTTCAGGATCAAGATATGGAACCATATTAGTTCCGATATGCACGAATTGAACCTTATCAAGAAAATCGTCGACATTCATCGTATCAGTCATCTCCACAGGGACATCACTGGCATTGACAATATCGGCTACACTTCGATCTTCATCTCCGCTCGCGGACGGCATTACGAAAATCGTTTCCACGCCATTGGCTGCCAAACCTTTGACGATACCGTAGCAAGCAGTTCCGAGGCCACCGGCTATATGTGGAGGGAATTCCCATCCAAACATCAATACTCTCATTACTGTTCCTCCCTGTATTTCTTTATCATATATTCTACATAAAGAAGAGCTGCAGTGCTCATGGCCGAAGAAATGGCACCATGAGGCTCATGTGGAGGATCTCCATCATATAGTTCCGAGAAGGCCCCCACACCATGCTTATTCAAGTCAACATAGAACCCTTCCATAAGATCTTCCGCACGATGGCAAAACGCTGCTCCATGCATTCTGAACTTTATTATCGAATAAGGCAGAAGCATAGCCGGCCATGCGCATCCTTGATGGTATGCAAGATCCCTATCTTTTTGAGTTCCCTCATATACTCCACGATATTTCACATCCCTTGGGGACAATGTCCTTATTCCACGCGAAGTCACGAGTTCTCGGTCTACAACATTCATTATGCTGCCAAGTATCTCATCGCTCACCGGCTGATGGAATACCGCCATGGCAAACAGTTGGTTAGGACGAACATCTGCATTCTGACCATTATTATCTACATAGTCTGCAAGATATCCTCGCTCCGGCATCCAGAACATCTTCTGGTAATTTTCTTTAACGAGATCCCGTATCGGAGACCACTCATTGACAAACTTGCGATTTTTCCCATATTTTTCTTCCATTTCGATGGAAAAACATAGAATATCATACCAGAATGCATTAGTTTCCACCTGATATCCAGCACGTTCCGTAACAGGATTACCATCAATATAAGCATTCATCCAAGTCAATGCTGTCCTTTCTTTCTGGGCCCAAAGCAATCCATTAGGCTGGAGTGACACTTCTTTCCTATGCCCCGGCGCATAGCTTTCAACTACACGACAAACGACATCACCATACTTCTTCCATACCTTCTCTGGAGATGCCCCGGCAGCTATATATTCCTGAAGCACAGGAGCTATCATAAGCGGAGCTTCAACCTGAGTGGTCCTGGAGAAGAATCGTTCCTCATTATCTTTTATAAGATTGTCAAGAATCTCTTCGAAATCAGAAAAACGTTCCGTCGCCACAGCAAGTCCTGGAAGTGAAAACAAAGTTTCTCGCAACAAACCGGTATATAGCCATGAGAATCCAGCTGTTATACTTTTCTTTCCATTTCTGTCGCGGATAAGCAAGTCTGCACAATGCATCAGCTGATCATGATAGCTTCCAATCTTGTACATCCTCTTAAGCGCTGCATTGAACCTCCTCGTGATCATCTTGGAATTCACCTCATCCACAGATGCCGACAATATCACAACATCGCCCTCCTTCATAGGGATGACAAACACTCCAGGAACAAACAAATCCTCCTTACATTCGAATCCGCGTCTTGCTTCATCAGAGTAGGTTATACCATAGTACCAACATGGTGACGGTTTATATTCGAAAACAGACTTATTCAGTTGCAAATTGAGATCAGGAAAGCCCCTATACATATTGAATGCTACCCCATCTTGCACTTCCCTAAATGATGTATTCGCTTCAGGATTCTGTTTCGTAAGACTATGTATATTCCTAAATGCCAAGAAAGGTTTAAGTATAAGTGACAGCATAGCCGGTGATTTACGTAGTTCATAACGTATCATCACCTGATCCTTATCCGGCACAAGCATTATACTCTTCACGAACTCTACTTCCCCAACCCTATATTCCACTGATGGAATAGGATCTGCTTGAAAATCGACAATGTATTTATGCCCCCTCGGTTCATAAATGTCGCCATAACAGTGAATACCGAGATTAAACATCTTGCCATTCACATCAAGACTCTCGTCCACAGAAGACAGAAGCATATACTTGTTTCCTCCGAAATTATCCACAGGAACACCAAGCAGCCCATGATAGCGCCGTGTGTTGCATGTTACTATCGAAGTATTGCAATATGCCCCAGTCTTGTTCGCACAAATAATTTCCCGTTTCAGCGAATAGGACAAGTTCACCAGTTCAGCCTTATTGAATTTCAAAAACGCCATATCGAACTTGAATTATTGGTTTTCAGTTTTATTGCAGTCCTGGAATACAAGCGCACAACGACTTGGCAGATAAACTACCAGCCTACCGTCTGATACATGCTCTTCTCTCAGTTCAAGTCTGGAGAATCCGTCATAGCATTTTTCATCAGAATCCAGAACAAGTCTCCACTTCCCTTCCGGAGCTTCAAAAGCATACCCGGGGAAAGACCCAGACGGATTGAAGTCAAACGCAAATATATAATTTTTGCGCCTGAAAATCAAGACTTTTTTCTCTTCATCTGCCACTATAAGTTCCGGTCGTGAGGACAAGATATTCTCTTCTCTAAAAAGATGTATCATATCTCTGTCAAAGTTCATAAGATAACGATATCGCAAGTAGTCCGGTCTGCAAAGAGACCACTGGCGTCTCGCATATTTGTAAGACCAACCATTCCCGGCACGAGGAAAATCTATCCACTCAGGATGTCCGAATTCATTCCCCATGAAAGTAAGATAACCATCACCTGCCGTTGCCAATGTCACCAATCGTATCATCTTGTGCAATGCCACCCCCCTATCTACAACAAGATTTTTAGAATCAATATTCATAGATGTGTACATCTCCTTGTCTATAAGACGGAATATGAGAGTTTTGTCTCCTACAAGAGCCTGATCATGACATTCAGCATAACTAATGGTTTTCTCATCATTCCTCTTATTAGTCAGTTCCCACCATATTTCCCCCATACTCCATTGCTCGTCAGACTTTTCCTTCAACCATTTTATCCAATGATCAGCGATCCCCATGGCCATACGAAAATCAAAGCCTAAACCGCCAATTTCAAATGGTGCGGCAAGCCCCGCCATTCCGCTCATGTCTTCCGCAATAGTTATGGCATCAGGGTTCATTTCTCGAACAAGCATTGCTGCCAATGCCAAGTAGGTGACAGCATTTTCATCCACCCCATCATTGAAATAATTATCATATCCAACAAAGTCCTTTCCTAACCCATGATCCCAATACAACATACTGGTGACGCCATCGAAGCGAAATCCATCAAGATGATATTCTTCCATCCAGAACTTGCAATTAGACAAAAGGAAATATTTCGTCTCATTTTTTCCATAATCAAAACATCTGGAGCCCCATGCCGGGTGATATCCTTGTGGTCCACTATAGAAATACAAATCATCATGCCCATCGAAAAGGCCAAGCCCCTCAGCTTCATTGTCCACACTATGAGAATGAACTATATCCATCACCACAGCAATTCCTAAACCATGTGCATCATCCACAAGATGCTTAAATTCCTCCGGTGTCCCGAAACGTGATGACAACGCATAGAAATTGGATACCTGATAGCCAAATGAGCCATAATAAGGATGCTCCTGTAGCGCCATTATCTGTATCGTATCATAACCCAATTCTTTTACATGAGGAAGAACATTGACACGAAATTCTTCGAAAGAGGCAACTTTCTCTTCCTCCGAGCTCATACCGATATGGCACTCGTAGATGAGAGGGTGCGGCCTCGGTCCAGGTCCTTCATTTCGCCATACATAAGGCTCAGGTTCCCATACTTGCGCACTAAACACTTTTGTCACAGGATCTTGAACAACACGGCGAACATACGATGGGAGTCTTTCTCCTCCACCTCCGGGCCACTCTATAAATAACTTGTACAGTTCTCCATGATGCAGGAACATGGAAGGAAGATGAATTTCCCAATTCCCAGAACCGATTGGCTGAAGAGAATACGCCGATGTCCTCTTCCAGTTGTTGAACTCGCCTATGAGATATATTCTATTCGCATGTGGTGCCCATTCCCTAAATACCCATCTTCCATCAGAGTCCCTATGAAGGCCATAGTACAAGTGATTATTAAGCCCTTTGGACAAAGATCCATCCAAAGATATCTTGGCCTTTTCTTCCAAGATACGCTCATGTCTGGCCTTTATCGCATCTTCATAAGGTTTCAGATAAGGGTCAGTGTCATATATATATTTCATCATATCGAGTCTATTATATCCGCCTTGTCTCTAACAGTCCTAAGATAAGCCCTACAAGAGGCTATCAGCTCACTTGCGCGTGCGACATATTTATCGATGTCATCAATACCCGTCGAAGGGTCTTCAACTTTGGCAGCAATCTGTTCAAGTTCCTTGATTGCCTTATTATAATCAACGTTTTCCATATTCTTTTTTATTTTTCACTTCGCATCCGAGAACGCCATCCGAGAACATAACAGAAATCATATCTCCGACCTTCCGGCCTTCGGATTTCTTCAACACCACACCTTCAGCATCTGTCACAAGTACATATCCCCTTGCAAGAATCCGTCTCGGATCAGCACCAGAAATTCTCGCTTCCAAGACATCGATTTTGGAGTTCATTGCAGATATCTTGTTAATAAACGCCATTTTCAGCCTTGAACCATAGGACATAATTTTCTGATCTTCCGACATATAGATATCCAAGAAAAAATCAGCAAGAGCAGTCGGTGTTTTCACATTCTCCCAAGAGACCATGTCACACACATGATAATCTTGGTCATGTCCTACTGCTGTAAGCACAGGCACTGGGCAGCACGCGATGGCTGATGCAATCTCATAATCATCGAAACAAGCAAGATCAAGTTTAGCCCCTCCGCCTCTTAATATTAAAACAGCATCATAAGGTTTGGCAGAAGATGATATAGACTTCACGGCATCTGCAATAGACCGTGGGGCAGAAGTACCCTGCATGACAGCTTCAATAAGATCTGTATGGAATGTGAAGCCAAATTCATTTTCATGCAAATGGCGCATAAAATCCCTATAACCGGCAGCATCCGGCGCCGAAATAACTGCAAACCTATACGGCAACTCTGTCATCACAAGCGATTTTTGCCGCTCCATCAAACCTTCTCGCACAAGCCTCGCAATAGTTTCCTGCTTTTCCGCCTCCCTATCACCGATAGTATACCCAGGATCAATGTCATCTATTATCAATGAAAAACCATACAGCTGGCTAAAATTCACTTGTACACGCACAAGCACATTAATCCCAGCCTGAAGAGGCATCCCAGTTACAGATTCGAAATAAGGCGATAAGAAACGGAACGCGGAGCTCCATATTATCGCCTGAGATTTAGCTACAAGATTCTGTCCATCAGACTGAGACAACTCCATATAGCAATGTCCTCCAGTCCTTGCTTTCATGGCACTTATTTCTGCCTTAACCCATACCTTTTCAGGGAATGCGCCCTCCACCGACGATTTCAGTCTTGTTTGCAATGTATATAAATCCAAAGCTGTCTTTTCCATATTTTCCTCCATCGATTAACTTGTCATTCCCACCGAACAGGTGCATAAACATGTGGTCTATTCACAAATTTAAACAGATTCTTATTTTTTTTACTATCTTTGCGCAAGTTTTTCAAGGAAACGTAACATTTTTCGGAAAAGATGAAAATCTCCCAGGCAACTTTTGCTGGAAGCAGCACAAGGACGACACAGAAACCGGCTAGGAAACTGCCGGAATTCGCTTTCATCGGAAGATCAAATGTCGGCAAATCTTCGCTGATAAATATGCTTTGTGGAAATCGCAAGCTCGCCATGACTTCCGGCACACCTGGTAAAACACGTCTTATAAATCATTTCATAATCAATGACAGTTGGTATCTTGTGGACCTTCCCGGATACGGATACGCAAAACTTCCAGGCAAAGAACGCGAGAAGATAACTGAAGTAATAAAGGACTATCTTAACTATTCAGAAGAGATGAAAGTCCTTTTCGTATTGATAGATGTAAGGCATGATATCGGAAAAATAGACATGGATTTTCTGAATGAGCTTGGCTCAAATGGAATACCATTCGCTATCATCTTCACAAAAGGCGACAAACTTGGACCTGTCGCCAGAGCTACTCAAATAGAGAAAGACAAACAACAACTCTCGGAGTTTTGGGAGACATTGCCCTTAAGCTTCGTCAGTTCAGCCACGAACGGTTTAGGCAGGGAAGAGATTCTCGACTACATAGAAACCGTTCTTGCAGAGACCATATAAAATGGAACAAACCAAAACATATAATGAACACCGAACATAAAATGGAATTATTTGCGTGCAGAGCTTCCAAAGATTTTGCCGTAAAAGTAGTTGACGCACTTAACGCTATCCGCAAACCAGGTGAAGGAGAGATTCACCTCGGGGATTCTGAAGTAACATCATTCAGTGACGGAGAATTCCAGCCTTCTTTCACCGAAAGTGTCAGAGGTGCAACAGTATTTATCCTTCAGTCAACATTCCCACCTGCAGAGAACCTCATGGAACTGCTCCTCACCATTGATGCCGCCAAAAGAGCTTCAGCATACAAAGTGATTGCAGTCATGCCATATTTCGGATGGGCAAGACAGGACAGAAAAGACAAGCCAAGAGTATCAATCGGAGCTAAGCTCGTAGCCAATCTTCTCTGCGCTGCAGGTGTAGACAGAATAATGACATGCGACCTTCATGCTGATCAGATTCAAGGTTTCTTCGACATACCGGTAGACCATATCTATGCAAGCAAGGTGTTCATACCTTACCTGAAATCATTGAATATTGAAAATCTTGCCATCGCAGCTCCTGACATGGGAGGCGCCAAGAGGGCCAATGCATATGCAAAGGAACTCGCATGCCCTGTCATCATCTGCCATAAATCAAGAGAGAGAGCCAATGTAGTGGCTTCAATAACAGCCATAGGAGAAGTAGAAGGAAAGAATGTCGTCATCGTGGATGATATGATTGACACGGCTGGAACACTCACCAAAGCAGCTGATGTACTCAAAGCTAAAGGTGCTCTCAGCGTACGCGCATGCGCCACACACGCCATTCTCTCCGGACCGGCATACGAAAGAATCAACAAATCAAGTCTTTCTGAAGTATATGTAAGTGATACCGTTCCACTTACAAGCGATCCGTCAGTGGACACCAGCAAGATAAAGGTAGTTTCCATGACTGAGACATTCGCGAGAATCATCAGAAAAGTATGCGACAATGAGCCTATAAGCCCTGAATTCATATTCTAGGGACAAGTCATATTAAGCCGGACTGGGAGCCTCAAAGCATTCCGGCCCGGCTTTTGTAATAACTTGGTGTATAATTATTTAACAAGCATTTGGTATGAAGGTATTTATTGCGGCATTGATAATGATCGGAATCGGGGTCTTCGGAATGTGCTTTAACATAATATTCCGCAAGAAAGATTTTCCGCAGAGCGATGTAGGAGCAAATGAGAACATGAAGAAACTGGGTATCAGATGCATGAGGGAGGAGGACGACGAACGATTCTCCAAAGCCTACAATAATAAAGATTCCGGAGCTACATGTTCCGGCACATATAGCGATTCCTGCATAGGATGCGGATTATATCCACAGGAGAAAGCGAAAAGGGAATAATCCCAATAATAATCAGAAGCCCGGGATACGGGAAAAACAATCTACTCGTGAGAGGAGATACGAAAATAATCAAAAGAAATGAGTTTAGTAGCAATTGTCGGAAGACCAAATGTCGGGAAATCCACACTTTTCAACCGCCTTGTTGGAATGAGACAGGCCATCGTCGATGAAACAGCTGGTGTCACCAGAGATAGGCACTATGGAAAATGCGAGTGGTGCGGCAAAGAATTTTCAGTTGTAGACACAGGAGGATACACATCCGGCTCAGATGACGTATTCGAGGAAGAAATCCGCAAACAAGTGGTTATTGCCATAGAAGAAGCCGATCTTATACTTTTCATGGTAGAAGCTGCAACTGGCATAACAGACTATGATTCAGAGATAGCAGATCTCCTCAGAAGAAGCGGAAAGCCTGTAGTCGTAGCCGTAAACAAAGTGGATTCCGGAGAAAAGATATTCGACTCCTACCAGTTCTATGCATTGGGACTCGGAGAAATCTGGAGCATTTCTGCAGCAAATGGTGGAGGTACCGGAGATCTTCTGGACGAGATTCTCAAGAAGTTGCCAGAAGACACTGAAGCAGAGGACGAGCATCCTGGTGTTCCAAGAATCACTATCGTTGGCAAACCTAATGTCGGGAAATCATCCCTCACTAACGCACTCCTCGGAGAAGAAAGGAATATCGTGACCAATGTTGCAGGAACAACACGAGATTCCATATCATCGTACTACAATAAGTTCGGACATGAATTCGTCTTTGTAGATACTGCCGGCATAAGGAAAAAAAACAGAGTAAGCGAAGATTTGGAATTCTACTCTGTAATGCGTTCCATCAGAGCGATTGAGCATAGCGATGTCTGCATAATGATGATAGATGCCACTACAGGAATGGAGGCTCAAGACATGAATATCTTCAATCTAATAAAGAAGAACCGCAAGGGCTGCGTCCTCGTCATAAACAAGTGGGATCTTTTCGAGAAAGAGAGCAACACCATGGCTGAATATGTAAAGTCAATGAAAGCAAGGATAGCTCCGTTCACTGACGTACCTATCATATTCACGTCAGTCCTCAAGAAACAGCGAATTCTGGATGTTCTCAATGAGATAGAACATGTATGGCAGAATTATTCGAGAAAGATCAGCACCTCAAAGCTCATGGACGCGATGCTTCCTGAAATCGAGAATTATCCGCCACCAATGTGGAAAGGGAAACTGGTAAAGATAAAGTACATGACTCAACTTCCTACAAGATTCCCGGCATTTGCATTCTTCTGCAATCTTCCGCAGTACATAAAGGATCCTTACAAACGCTTCTTGGAGAACAAACTCCGCGAGCACTTCGATCTTACAGGATGTCCAATACAGATGTTCATGAGACAGAAATAGAAAAAGATGGGCTAAGCCCATCTTTTTCTATTTCTGCATCTTAGGAAAACGTACTGTAAAGCAGGCTCCTTTTAGAGAAAATGACTGGCTGTAGAATATCTCACCTCCACAACGTTCCAGAATGTTCTTGCAGATGGCAAGGCCAAGTCCAGTACCGCTGCTCTTCGTCGTGAAATTAGGGGTAAACAGACGACTACGGTTTTCATCTTTGATACCAGGTCCATTATCTTCAAACACAATGTCATAGAATGACTCGCGCGTACTATTCCTTACTGACAATATAATCTGACCATGAACAGGTTCGCGCCCAGCCTCAGAATCTTCATCCTGTTGATTCTCTATAGCTTGAACAGCATTAGTTAGAAGATTCACGAAAACTCGTATCAACTGAGGTTTAGGGCCCATTACCCAAGCATCTTTAAGGCCATAGTATTGGAACGTTATATTTTCCTTGTCATCGAACATAGAAATCTGATCCGAAGCCATGTCATCCAAATTTATAGGTACCAATTCCTCTGTATAAAGTTTAGCAAATGTAGAGAACTCATTGGCAGTATCTGTGAGCACATCTATGCTATCAAGAATCAGTCTTGATATGTCATCGAACTTGGACTCCCATGAAGGATCGTTCTTTCCTTTGAGACGTATCAATCTCTGTATCTGCAATTTCATAGGCGTCAGAGGATTTTTAATTTCATGCGCCACTTGACGAGCCATTTCACTCCACGCACGCTCACGTTCAGCCTGTGCGACTTGCTTTCCAGACTCATTCAGATCATGAACCATTAGGTTATACGCTCGCACAAGTCCAGATATTTCATCCTCATTGTCATATATAATATATTCGAGACCTCCAGTCCTGGCATAAATCATCTTGCGTCCCATCTCGATAATAGGGCGAAACATCTTGTCAACAACCTTTGTCGTAAAGAATCTCGTGATTATCAACAAGATAAAGAATGCTGTTATAACGAATATCGAATGGAACAGAGCATCACTCTTGAAAGAAAGACCTGAATCTGTATATGGGGCACTAATTATGGCAAGCAACGATCCGTTATCATTAAAAACAGGGGCATACATAGTGTAGAATGTGAATCCTCCCACATGCTCCTTATGAATATAATAACGCTTATTACTATACATTATATTACGATACGCCTCCGGATTGGCCCTTGAACCGAGAATCATTTTCTCAAATACTTCAGGAGAGGTCGTATTGAATACCTTTCCGCCAGGACTATATAATGTAATGTCTGACCGCGTATAGTTCCCTATGTCGTCAATGATGGCCGTCATGTTCTGCGTTGCCATATCTCTGTATGATTTAAGATTACGCGTTCTGTTCTCCATAAGAGACTGAATCGTGGATATCTTACTTGTCATCAGACGCATAACATTTGCATCATTCCTCTTGTAGACGAAAAACACCATGATGATACTCATTGTCACAAGCGTCATCAACATTGAAAGGAACAAGACAGTATTGACACGGGACTTATAGTAATTTTTCTCGAATATTCCCCTATGGTTCTTCCGTCTTAATCCAAGAAGACTTATCCAGAAATACGCCAACAGCATGATCATACATGCAGACACAACATATTGCAGGACAGTAACTCTATACCTTGATATGACTATGCATTCTTCTTGAGATATATGACTAAAGAAGTGTATATATTGTCCCGTGCGCATACGGTCCGATGACATATCAGAACTTTCTTCCTTAAATTTACCGGTTAGAATAGTAGGGTAAGGATAATCGCCCTTATAGCTAACAAGATTACCATTTATGTATTTCGCATAAGAATATTGCGGTGGTATCATGACTATACCAGGAGATCCTGAATCGAGAATGAAAGAATAGCCGCGCTCATCCTTGTCCGCTTTAGAATTGACTCCGATAAGCATCTTCATCACGCCATCGCCAGGAGTATAATAGACAAACATTCCCGTATATTGCGCTCGTCCATTAGCATTCCTGCTATATACGAACCTTGATCCCGGAGCCACAGGAACGGCACCTACTACCCTATCATTGAAATATTTGAGCATCTGAGGATCCTGCATATTATCTCTAAAGACATAGAGACTGATATCATAATCCTTGGAAATACGGCTCATGTATGTTTCAGTGATTCTATTTAGAAGCACCCTGTAGTCTGATGTTGTCCTGATGAAACCCGCGATGGAATTATCAGAAGCTATAGCATTCTCTACACCTTTCAGCTGAAGTTCGAGGCCTAAATCCCTGTCTATCGCCAACCTGTTCATCCAGATTTCCACTCTGTTTTCTTCCTTCTCGGCACCAAGAACTGAAAAAAGAGTGAGCAATGTCAATGCTGCCATAAATGAGAACAGGCATCGTCCAGTCCGTGAAAAGGCATCATATTTCCATCCTGTCAGCTTATATATAGGATATCTTATAAGCTGCAAAGACAGAGGTATTATGGAAATAACTGCCAAATATGACGCATATATGTACAAGGAATATCTTCCGAGCGAAGTCACCTTATAAAGCTCCAGAGTAATATTGGAATTCAGAATTAGACTTCTGAAGGTCAGTATCACATAAACTACCGTAACTAATACGCATGCTGACACAGAGATAATCAGTGCAGCAGAACGCTTTCTAACATTCCCTGCCACAACAAAGCCGATTATTTTCTCCTTCAACATATACACGCAGAAGAACAATAGCGTAATCCAGAGATTTATAATCAGCAACGTTCCCAAAGAATAGAATATAGGTCCATCCGCATACACTGTAGGCGAGAATAGGCTCGATGAGCTTTGCATGCCATGTCCAACAATGCAGAATCCTGCCATTATAAACGTTATCGAAATAACAGACAGTATCAATGTCCGAAAATCCCGATTAAAATGCAAAATCAGCATTATTCCTGCAATGAGAAAAAACACTGACAGCCATAGCATAGTAGAATCCGGCAGAATCGGAGCAACTCTTGTAGTTTCCTGAATTATTTTCATTAGCGGATGGCCATCTACACTAATGACAGAACCGCCACTATAGCTTATAGGTTGCAATGAAAATCGGTCAGACAGGCGGAAATTAGGATTAACGCCATTTATGGATCTGGTATCCATGGTATTCCTTATCTCAAGCCCCCCTATTATGCGCCACCCTCTGCCATCCTCAATGGACTTCACCAGATACCATTTCGGACCTATACTCATGTACTTCACCACATTTTCCGCTTCTGCGAGAGGGGACACGAAGTTATATCTTAAATTCGAGAATCGTTGGACAACAAGCCGCCTGTTAATATCATCGTTATCCACAGAAAACTGGTTACACCACGACTGAAGAGAATCCCTGCAATAGCGATAAATGACCATATCTTCAGGGACATTATCAAGATCCAGCCAACTATCATGATCCTGTTCCAATGCTTGTTTCATATATGATTCAAGCATATTGAATCTCTTGTTAACAGAATAATCCAGATGTTTGGCCACAAGGTCTGAAAAGTCCGCTCGTCTATTCAGTACTACATTGCCCACCAACAGAAGGGCCGCGACAGTAAAGAAAACCAGCCAACTATTCCTGCCGATAAGAGAACGAGGAAAAGACTTGAGTTTATTGGACATTGACATAATTATTCATGATGATAAGGCTCACCTTTCATTATGGTAAAAGCACGATACAATTGCTCGACAAATATGGCTCGCACCATTTGATGAGAGAAAGTCATTTCAGACAACGACATTTTAGAATCAGCACGGGCATATACTTGCTGCGAAAAGCCATACGCACCGCCTATAACAAACACTATATTTCTACCGCCACACGACATTTTATCCTGCAGAAAAGAAGCGAAACTAATCGAACGGAACTGACGCCCATGTTCATCAAGGAGAATCACATCATCAGATGGCTTCAATGCCGCCATTATCAATGCTCCTTCTTTTTCCTTTATCTGATCCTTAGACAAGGCCGACACATTTTTCAGTTCAGGTATCTCATTGACAGAGAACTGGATATAATGGACAAGCCTTGATATATACAAATCCAATCCTTCTTTCACCCATTTAACATCAGTCTTTCCAACCATCAACAATGTGATCTTCATACATCCAAAATTTTATGTCCGGTTACATATCTTTTTCCGCAATTCCAAATATAGCTAAATTCTGCCACAATATCATAATATTCCGTGGCTCGGATTTTGCAAATAAAAAGGAATTATGCAGAAAAGCAAGTGACCAGACATGAACATCAGAAAATTTCTAACATGCTTCACTACCGTGGCGGCATTGTGCTACGGATCAGCCGTCTATGCTCAGCCTGACGGATATGATGTGTTCGTTCCTATATCCAAATACATTAGATTAGGTGACGCAGACAAGTTGTCAGCTTGGTTCGATGATAACTTGGAAATATCCATCATATCCAACACAAGCGATTCTAGTAAGAATCAGGCAAAACAGATTCTGAAAGCTTTCTTCGACTCTTATTCCCCTCGGGAATTCGACATAAATCACACCGCCGGACGTGCCAACATGAAGTATGCACTCGGCAAGCTCAATGCTGGAGGAGAGACATTTGAGGTCACTATTTTCGTTAGTTTTAAGAAAGATTCATATCGTATCCAACAACTAAAGATCCAGCGCGAAAAATAAACATTATAATCACCAAGCCTTTGAAAGAATGAAAACTCCAGACATAATTATTGCTATAGATGGATATTCGTCAACCGGTAAAAGTTCCTTTGCCAAATTGATTGCAAAAGAATTCTCATATCTGTACTTAGATTCCGGAGCCCTTTATCGTGCCGTAACTTTATACGCAATGAACCATGGAATGATTAGCGAAAATGGGACTATAGACACCAAATCTCTCGTAGCTTCTCTTCCCGGTATAGACATTCATTTCGAATATTCACCTGAAGGCAGCCATACATTTATAGGTAGCCAATGCGTTGATAAACAAATAAGAACCATAGAGGTTTCCTCTCATGTCAGTCCTATATCAGTAATACCAGAAGTCCGAAATTATGTAGATAACATTCTCGTGAATTATGGAAAGGACAAGCGTATCGTAATGGACGGAAGAGACATCGGCACATCAGTTTTTCCAAATGCTGATTTAAAGATATTCATGGTAGCAGATGACAAGGTCAGAGCGGAAAGACGTCTTAAAGAAATGGAGAGCGCAGGGAAAGCTCCTGACTTCGAGACAGTGCTCGCCAACCTTAAGGAGAGGGACTACATAGATTCACATAGGAAGGTGTCGCCTCTAAGACAGGCCGATGACGCCATAGTATTGGACAACACGCACATGACTATGGCCGACCAAATGGTCTGGATAAAGGATATTGTCAACAAAAAATTCGGAGAGTGAGAGGAGCCATGCCGAAAAGTGTAGAAATAGATCCAAATTCAGGGTTCTGTGGAGGAGTCATTAGGGCCATAAGCCGAGCCGAAGAGTATTTAGACAATACAAATACCAAGAGAAAATTATACTCGCTCGGTTCGATCGTTCATAACGAGGCGGAGCTGATGAGATTGGAATCCAAAGGACTGACGGCTATAGGAATACATGATATTCCGACATTAACGAAAGGCTCTGACGTCTTCATACGTGCTCATGGAGAACCGCCATCCACCTACCGTGCCGCCGAAAAGGCTGGTGTCAATATCATAGACTGTACTTGCCCAGTTGTTCTGAAACTCCAGAAGAGCATTCGCGAAGCATACGGACGAACTAAGCCGGCAGGAGGCCAGATTATCATTTTCGGTAAAGTCGGGCACGCGGAAGTGCTTGGACTGCTCGGCCAGGTAGATGGCGACGCTCTTGTGATAGAGAATATGTCAATGTTGCAAAACTCTCTCGAACATGGAGAGATTGATCTCCAAGGACCTGTGGAAATATTCTCGCAAACGACCAAAAGCCCGGCTGGCTATGCGGAAATCTGTTCCCACATCGAGAATGCCATGGCTAAAGAGCACGAGATGGACATCATCCATTTTCGAAGGAAGGGACTACTAACAATACATAATACAATCTGCCAGCAGGTCGCAGGACGTCATGCAAAGCTATCTGAATTCGCATTGGCACATGACATAATCATTTTCGTATCGGGAAAGGACAGTTCAAATGGAAAGGTCTTATGCGAGCTCTGCAAATCTCTGAACATCCGTACCTATCAAGTTTCCAAAGTCGAAGATGTACGTCAGGAATGGTTTAGACGCGACGACCGAGTAGGAATCTGCGGCGCCACGTCTACCCCGAAATGGCTCTTAGAATCAGTGGCTCAGAGAGTCCGCGAATTCTGAAGTTCTCATATTAGCATTGCACCCACCTTCTTAAGTAAGAATCTCTGACAGTAACCGCGGAGATGCTTACGAGTCTTTATCAGATTGCTAGCCACGCCACATCTTTACAAATTACTAATAATCAAAGCTTTATATTTTTTATGCGTGGCCAAGCCTGTATTTTTTGACCACCTCAGCCACGCGTAAAATAGTATATAGCTGATTTATAAATGTTTACAAAAAGCCACGTGTGGCATGGACTGGTATGCCCAGTTCATTTGCAAGAAATGCAACCATGCAACCCGTGTAACCATGTAAAAATATTTTTTTGCAGTTCGCGTGCAATTTTATAAATTTGCGGTCTAAATTGTCCGTAAGACATTAG
>CAKUVA010000023.1 GCA_934693135.1 uncultured Bacteroidales bacterium
ATCAGCTGCTTACTGATGCCCTTGGTGATAGGGTACAATCGCGTACCGCTACCACCTGCTAACACTATTCCTTTCATTATCAGTAACTAATATGCTTGTTTATCACCATGGAAGACTTGAGCTATCGTCATGAGGATTATCTTAATGTCGAGCCATGGAGACCAGTTTTCAATGTACCAAATATCATGTTCCACCCTCTCTTTCATCTGTTCCAAAGTCTTTGTTTCTCCTCTACAGCCGTTCACCTGTGCCCATCCTGTAATTCCTGGTTGGACAAGATGACGAACCATATAGTCTGATATGAGGCTTGAGTACATTTCCGTATGGAATTCCATGTGTGGACGTGGTCCCACAACAGACATATCGCCTTTGAACACATTGATAAATTGAGGCAGTTCATCAATAGATGTCCGTCGTATAAAATCGCCGAATTTGGTCTTTCTCGGATCATTCTCAGTAGCCTGAACCTTGTCAGCATCGACATTGACCTTCATTGATCTAAATTTCAGACAATAGAAATCAACCCCATTATAGCCTGTACGTTTCTGGCGAAACAGGATCGGACCTGGGGAAGACAATTTTATACCAATTGCCGCGAACAACCAAACAAAAGGATACAATGTAATCAAAAACACCCCGGAAAAAATAATATCAAACGACCTTTTGACAAATTGGTTGAACGGATTCACAAGCGGTTCCTGACGCAGACTGATGATAGGGACACGACCGAATTCTTCCCATTGCATACGATGATGCGGATAGCCATTCATGCTCGGAACGAACCAAAACTGTATAAAATTGTCGTTGCAGTGTTTTATAATGCTATTTACGAGCATGGCATCCGATTTCGGATTCACAGAGCAGAAAAGTTCATCTATATCATTTGATTTCATGTAATCCAATACATGTTCCATTCCACCAAGACATACTGCATCATCAGGAATCTGTGTCATATATTTATCTGAAAAAAATCCAAGAACATTATAACCATGAACGCCATATCCATGTTTCATAACATTGAAAATATGAATATTGTTCATATCTGCCCCAACAAACAGTACTCGAAGCTGATTCCGACCTGATTTTCGTGCATAGCTGATGAACAGCCTAAAACTCAAATGACACAACATTAGAATCACGACTGCAGATATCATCTGTAGAGCAAGTAGTTTCACCGGAAGAATTCGATAAAATGACCAAATCAAGAACGAGAATACAGCCACCGAAATAACGCCATGTCCGATAGCTCGCAATGTCACTTTCAGATATGTTATACGCCGTTCTGTCACCTTTATAGGTATAATACTTATCGCTATAACATAGCTCACAACCATAAGGAAACATACTCCAAAGCACAACGGAAGTTGTCCGCCAGAAAGCATAGTCAGACTCAACACCAACCCAAGCATCAGCAATATATCCACAATTATAATTGGGATTTTCAGCATAAAAAGCTCCCTCGAATAAACTCGACGTTTCATAGATATTATTGGTTACCAGTTAATTAATTACACAAATAAATATCCGTGACGGATAGTCTGTTCTTCATATTCAGCCGCAAGACTCTGGCGTATAGGTTCTGGAATAAGCGCATCATTCAACATATTGGAGATACGCACAGAGATACGATGCCCAACATTGAGCACTGGAGAAATATCCAATTCCTTAGAATTATACATTATTGCGAAATAATAGCCTATCTCCTCCAACAGAAATGGCAATATCTCCACAGCCCTTTCATAGTGTCGAATAGCAATAAGCCTCAACGCCCTTTCGTGCCATAAATCCAAATTTGCTGCAATAACCAAGACATCATTGAAGCTTGCAGGAAGAAAAAGAGACGCGTCAATGCTTTTCTGTATAGTAGTGAGATCTCTTGATGACGATGGGGTAGGATCATCTTTTTTCAATGCCCTTGCCACTTCTTCCACTTTCTCAAAATGTTCCTTGTGTATTCCACCTATCGCAACCGTCATATCCCCCACACCCATGACAAGTTTCCTGTCTCTATCAATGCGAATGATATATCCTTGTAAACCTGACAAAGGGCCAGTGGTTATTTCTACAAGTGTATTTCCTTTGGCATAATGTCTCAATGGATTTACTAAGAAACGGATTCTTGCCGGATCTGACTTAGAAACACGCATAAACGGTTGCATGATAGAATCAGGTATAACAGCAGCACTATGTGTACTACAGTCATTGACAAGATGGTACTGAGGAAAACGTTTCCTCAGATAACTACGAATATCGTTACAGCCTCCCTGAATAAAAAGTAAACCAGAAATAGTCGGATTATCATTCAATGTTCTATGAATGAAAGTCTTAAATCCAACTTCTTTTCTTGCTATTTCCGAAAACCTAAGAGCATCTCGATTATGAATGAACATATACCCCCAAGGAAGACCATCAATGTAATCCTCAGATACTGGGCAAGTATTTATTACTTGTCCAGTAACATCGGTGCCTCTCCGAGCCCAATCACTACCAGTTTTTATAGTAGTCTGTAAACCAAGCTCTTTGGCTATAGGTTGAGCTATTGAACTATCCAGTTGCATCATGTCTCCACCTATTTTATGTCGTTGCAGGACAGGACCTTGTCGCTATCATGCATAGTTGGCATTAAATGTAGCTTTTTCATATCAGCATAAACTGATTTCCTCTCACATATCGTGACTTTCTCATATTATGAGAGAGCGCTTGCCCGTATTATATTGTATGTTAAGATATTACAAAAAGGTAACATGCATTATTCACATGTTTTCTTTTACATTTTCTATTTATAAGGCGAGAAAAGCATGCTGATATTCAGAAAATTAACTATATTTGCATACACGTTGACTCTCTCATAATATGAGTGAGTCAATTTTCATATATGAACCTAAATGACCTAAGGCTAAAAAAAATAAGGAGGCTGCTTTATAAAAAGCAGTCTCCTACAAGATAGTAATGTTTAGATGCTTCACACGTTACTTGACATAGTAACCAGACTGAAGTTTAAGTGTCTCACCCCTCTTGATACCTATATTAGATCCAGTGTAAGAAGTACCACCAAGTTTATATTGGACAATGTATGTACCCTCCGGAAGGCTAGTTTTGTAGCTCTCCTGGTAGGAATAGACACTGCCAGACGAATCGAAATGATAGCTTTTAGGATCACTCGGCTTCTTGACATCAATGAAGACGATGTCAGTCATAAACTTTTCTCTCTCGCTATTGACGAACTCCACATTACCGCAAGGAATTCTATTAGGCACAGGTAAATCTATGAAAAACTCTTGAGACTTAATAGGCCAGTCTCGAACGCCAGGCAATCCACCTGGAGCCTCAGAGAATAGGCTTTTATAATTTATATCACTCAATGTCACCTTCATCCTGTAGCGAGTGGTCACATCAAACTCCGAAGTATTCTCAACACTCCATACCCACCCACAATGAAAATCAAAAGTAGATCTGGATATTGCCGGAGGCTGAATATTGATGACTTGTGGAAGATTCTTTATGTCCAACTTATAGTGTATGCCACCATCCTTTGAATTGTCAATGATGGACAGATCTCTGATTTCACGTGTTCTGGAACTGCTGAAGTTACAACCTGAGCTCAATGAAAGCCCTGCACCAACAGAACCACCAGACAAACCGGCTTCGAAAGACCACGTCACACCAGATGTGTATGTCTGAGAATTTATAGTGGTAGACGGAGATGGAACTTGATTAAAAAGGACAGGAATCGAGTTACCTTTTTCATCGACAAGAGAAATGTCTACCCTATAACCTGTTAGGAAAAAGCCCATAAAATCACCTGGCCAATCTGGTGGTACAGTTTTCTTGAACATGCCAAGATACATCCCGTCAGAAGCTACCGAGAATGTAGCATCAACAAGGTAGAAATCCCCGATGTAATTGTTTTTGGCCGACTTGAATGCATAAAGTGGGATGATTGAATAATATTGTTCGAAGCATCCGTTTCCTGTTAATCTTAGTTCGTTCTTTTTATACTTATAGATCAGTCCTTTATCAATTTTAAAGTCATAGGACGAAAAAAGATGTATGGACTGAAGTAAATCCTCGCCAGTCGTGTTTGCGGAATTAGCATCGCCCACCCAAGAAACAAGCCCATTAAGATTTGTTGGTGGAAAATCGTCCATCGTAAAGACTTTTCCACTCCTATGAAATGCAGCGAATAAGCAGTCATCAAGTGTCTCTGCCGATATAAATCCGATGTTTCGCTGCGAGAGAACTGATAGCAATGTCGAGGTTGGAGAAACCACTACCACCACAGCTCCGCGTTTGTAAGCATTCCAAATCTCGTTATCCCTAATGTCTTTTTCACTAACAAAAACCACTTTAGCCTCGTCACATGGAACTTTCTTTCCTGTAAATCTTGAATATATCAATTCAAGAACATCATCCTCCAATTCAGACCATACACAATAATCCAAATCCGATGTTCGTTTTTCTTCTATAATCTTAGATTCTGGATCTGGCTCTATATCTGATTTGCCATCGCAGGACCACAACATACCGAGAATCGTGCAGGACACGAGTATATTCAATAAATCAATTATTCTTCTCATAGTCATAGAATTTCACTCAGCTTTTTCGTTTACTTAGTAAGCGAAAAAAAGTTGGTAAAGATTACTTAAATCCGTAGTTAGTTAAAAGCTTCACCGAACCGCCCGTTGTCACTCTGACAAGGCCGGAATATCTGCGAGTTTTAATCTTTCCGTTTGCTCCCTTAATATCACATTGAAGCTCATAGTCTCCAGCCACAAGGAACAAGGAACATGTATTGCCATAACTATAAACACTTTCGTCTTTATAACTTCCGGTTTCAGGATAACTCTTGTTGTACAATCTAACATTGGTCATAAATGTCCCATCTTCATTGTTTGTAAGGTCAAATTTTCCAGTCGGAGCTCTGTTTGGCATCGGAAGTTCTTTGGTTACAGAATACTTTTTTTGAACAAACTCAAGATCGTGATAATCAACACTCCCCGAGTAAAAATAAGACGCGCCATAGACAAGATTGTAAAGATCTATCATAACTCTGTACTTGGTATTTACATCATAATCTCTTGCAGGAACAGCCCATACCCATTGACTATAGAAACTGATGGTCGAAGTCGAAACTAAAGGTGGATCAGTGATTTTATTAGACCTGAAACGAGGAAGATTGTTAATCACATAATCATAGCCTACAGTAGAACCTTCATGCCTACTTAACACATCACAGTCACTGATCGTACGTGATGTGCTTGAGGAAATGGAGAAACCGGTGGTAGATGAAATCAAAGGAGACGTACCACCTGTGATCCCACCTCCAATAGAGAAGTTCCATCCCGTAGTGTAGCTTGTAGAGCCTATAACTGTCTCAGGTGATGGCACTTGAACGAAATGTCCAACTTGAGAACCTGAAGTATTTATTATGGTAAAGTTTGAGCTTAAAGACTTAAGATAAAAACCACAAATCCGCGCATTGACACCTCCATGCTTCTTTGAAAAATTTCCAGTGTACATCTTACCTGATGCTATGGAAACTGTGGATGATACCAGATAATAATCCATTGCTTCAGAGTTACTTCCTTTAAATCCATGCATCGGGGTGATTTTCAACTGAACATCCACTGCGAAACTACCTTCAAGAGAATCATGGCTCGATGCAACCACATTTGTTATCTTTTCCTTGATGTGATCCGAACAAGTCGTGTATAAACTGGTTTCCTCCCAGAAAGATGATTCATCAAAGTTACCGGTGGAATTCTGTTCACCATCTGCTATAGATGATGGTTCATGGTAATCTCCCTCTATTGTCACTTCGTCACCATAATTAGGATTGTCTTTTGAGCAAGAGATTGAGAAAAGCGCAAATGCCAGTACAGATGCAGAAATTAAGAAATAACGTTTCATGTCGCTATAGGCTGTAATATAGTTTGCGTTTGTAATTTTTATCCACACAGATTATGGCTGTCTTCTTAGTCAAATTATAGACAACAGACCATTGTGTGTTGCTTGTGATGTCACCACCTTCTGAATTCAAGTCCGTATGTACGTCATCAAGCAAAGACATACACTCATCCTCCGTCATTACACGATGCTTGGATTCCAACATCTCATGAAGTTTTTCATAACGTTCTCTTCCACCACCAATATTTCTCCAATCGTCGGAAAGATAGAAGTTAGTAACATGATCAGTATCAAGCAAATTAATCGACCAATCTTTTGCAGATGGAGCACTCAGAGGAGGTACTTCTCCTGGCCTATAATATTCAACTACAATGCTCTTTCCACTTGCATCTGCTATCAAAAAATGATAGTTAGCATCTGAGTTCTCACCATCAGCAAAAAAATTATGGGATCGGAAAACCTCCACGGCTTGATTAACACTTTCACACTTATCTAGCACTAACCTAATTGCAAGGGTCGGAACAATGTCACTCTTTTTCGAATCGTGCTGCACAGCCCCACCTGTGCCACGAAGAGACAAGACACCTATGAATAGGCCTGAATCATTCATTCCGTCTAAACAGCAGTAAATGGATGCAGTGACAGGCACAGACAAATCCGTCTTTCCATCCGACAATGCCCCCGCAACATAAACATCTTTATCTAAAAACGGCAGAGCAGAGATGCAGATGGATTCATGAACATTCTTTGTCACATTGTGCACGAGTATATTGGAAGACGACACAAATCTATAATCGAAGTTGCGTCCCACTATCACATCACCCTCAGAGGATTTAACGCAGAAAGCGCTACATCCAAAATCCAAGCCTCCACTTACCTTGCTTAATGGGAAACTTGTCAGGCAAGGAATGACTTTACCTAAAAGTTGAGCGCTCGAGCTGGCTCCACCACTCAACATAATCTCATCAATGCCATAATCAGCACTATATTTCACGGAATACATATGTCCATCCGCTAAGTCCTTCAACGTGGATAGCATTGACTTCTGCTCTTCATTCTTCAAGAAATTAGCAGGATTGGCAGAGGTTTCAGTTTTACCCTTACAACAAGAAGGCAAAAAGCTAATTAAAACTGACAGATAAACGACAATATGAATAAGACGCTTCATAATAGTTTGATATTATAAATAGACTTCGAATCCTCATAGTGGCTAAACACACCAAGGAAACAAAGACAAAAATAATAAAGGATGCGCTCATAGAAAAGACGACTCCGACGAATTAGCCAAGCCGCAAAAAAATTGTTATTCAGGCAATTTTATTTTGTCAAATCAGCACTTTTTTGCTGAACAGACAAATTGCTGATTCTCCATTTAGCAGGGGGCATACCCTCTCTTTCCTTGAAGGAAGCATTGAAATTGCTCACAGAAAGAAATCCTGATTTCCGAGAAATCTCAGCAATGGTCTCATCCGGATGTTCTAATAATCCTCGTTTCGCATAATCAATCCTTAATCCGCAGATCCATTCCCGGAAAGTCTCCTTATAAGTCTGATTTATGAAAGACGAAAGGTATGTCCTATTTGTATACAATGTTTTAGATAGGTCCGATATTGTAAGCCCTGGCTTCAAGTAACCATTCTCATTCACCCATTCTTGCACAAGACGTTTTATTTCAGGATTGCATGGTATCGTCTCCCCTACTGAGACTTCCGCATCTTGATCGTTTTCGATAGCCTCTTCGACAGTTTCATAAAAAAGCAGGTAATTCTGGTAACTTACATACAAATAAATGTAGAAAGGGATGGAAGACAACACCCATAGAAAGACCAGATTGTCCGGAAGGAATGTCAAAGCTGAGCATCCAATGCCAAAAATGAGCATCCAATATGTCAGAACTGACATCCATCTTACATAGGTAGAAATATTGTCGGAATGTGTATTGTCCATCATTTCGACCGCTTTATGATATGCTTTGAGAAGATGGGAGGCCAAGAAGAATCCATACACAGCAAGCATCACCCCCAACAAATATATCATACTCACTTTTAACGAACTATCTTTTACGAAAAAAAGTACAGAAATGGACAACATAACATATAGAAGCCATAACAGACAATGTCTTACAACTTTTCTTCTACTTATGAAAGAGCGGTCTAAAAGTGTATGCAGTGCCGCAACGAACAACCCATAACTGAAGAAGTACGTTGAGAGATTCATTATAATCGCAGCATTGACATTGATATGCCTTATGTCAATGCACAGATGAACGGCATAATTGCAAGTCAATACCAAAAGTGCCACACCCATCAAGTGCCTTGAACGCAGGTAGTTGCCAAATATCATCTTGCCAGGAACCCTACCTAAAAAGAACCTATAGGTAAAAAAACACATCAATGTTAAGGCAATGCATAAAGAATATCTGTATAAATCAATATCCATAACGTGTGTATACTAATTATGCCGAATCCAACAACAAGCGACATAAATTTTTTAAATTTATATATAATTTTAAAAACTGTTTAAAGTTATATCAAAAATTTAAATAGTTTCATCTAAAAACAACAAATTTTATGTAGGAGAGTATTCGTTTCCAGATTAAAAGCACGCATATAAATTTAAGCGGGAGACCTATCCGTAAGGAAAGGCCTCCCGCTGTTGGTTTGCTGATTGCAAGAATTACTCTGCAGGGTGAATGGCACCCATAGGGCAAACGCCAGCACAAGTACCGCAGTCTACACAAAGATTAGGATCAATGTGATAAACATCACCCTCGGAGATTGCACCTGCAGGGCACTCACCTATGCAAGTACCACAAGCTACGCAATCAGTTTCTGAAATTTTGTAAGCCATAATAATTAATTCCTTTTGGTTGTTGTTGTCTGTAAAAACAGATTCCCCGCTTTATTTGCAGAAAATCTGATTACAAATGTATGTGAATTCTATCAAATAACCAAGAATGGCAGACGGAAATAGTTTTGGAAAGATTTTTGTAGCAATTTTCGGTATTATGCGGAATTTTTTAGAATACATGGCCGCCACAATAATTGTGACGGTATTTTCATTGTCGTTGTCAGCCCAAGTAAAGACAAACGGCAAGAGCACTGATATTGATGGTGTTGTCCGATTGGACAAGACTATACACGATTTCGGAGACGTGATGATTTCCCAAGGTTCATTGTCATGTACTTTCACAGTTACTAACATCTCCAAAAAGCCTATAGTAATATATAATGTAGTATCATCTTGCGGCTGCACAGCTGTGAAGTGGACTAGAGAGCCTATCCTTCCTGGAAAAACAGGCACCATCAGCACCACATATACCAATGATGAAGGTCCATATCCGTTCGACAAAACACTCACTGCATATATTTCTGATGTTAAGAAGCCTATTGTATTGAGACTCCGAGGTGTCGCGCACGACAAAAAATTATCATTGGCACAATTATATCCAGAGCACAGAGGAGCATTGGCATTGAAAAAGACAGATATAAAGCTTGGGAACTTGATTCAGGGGGGCCAAAGAGGAGATGCAGTCAATGTTGCCAACATAGGTACCATACCGGCAAAGATATCTTTTACAGACATCACGCCGGGACTTCAAATTTCCGTATATCCCAACCCAATACCTCCAGGAAAGTCAGCCAAGATGTCATATATCGTGACAGCTGACAGAAACAAATGGGGAAAAAATAAATACTACGCCACTCCGATAATCAACGGGCAAAAAAGCAGGCCAATATCAGTCTGGACATTCACGATAGACGATTTTTCATCATGGACGGCTGAGCAGCAAGACAATGCATCTCAGCCGATTTTCGACTCCAGTTCATACGACTTCGGGAAAGTCAGACGTGGGACCAAGCTCACGGCTACATTCACGGCCAAAAATCTCGGTGGAAGTACATTTCATGTCTACAAGGCCGATACTGACACTAAGGGAATCACTATACCTGTTAAATTCGGAGACATAGCTTCAGGAGCCGACGGTACATACAAGTTCGGAGTAGACACGTCCTCTCTTCCAGCCGGAGACAATGATATTATCATAATACTTACAACCAATTGTCCTTTAAGGCCTATAATAAACTTATCTATTTCAGGAACAATAGAATAACTATGCTCACAACACCTCTTCACATACACCACGAGGCCATAGGCAGCTCTCAAGATCTTCTACATGTTTTGCTATCGGCCACAGAAGAAAGCATATCCATCTGCTTACTTGTCATCGTAATGATGACGCTCATAGAAATATTCAATGTAGTTTCTCATGGGCATGCTCTAAAAGGTCTCGCACAACACAGATTCGGACAAATCGCAATATCTTCACTCTTAGGACTACTACCAGGATGTCTCGGAGGTTTTGCTGGAGTGTCTTTATACTCGCACAGAATGATCGGATTCGGAGCCCTCATCGCCATGCTCATCGCCACTACTGGAGACGAATCTTTCCTAATGTTGGCCTTATTTCCCAAAAAGGCAATGCTGATGATGGCCGGTCTATTCATACTGGCACTTATTGTCGGAACAGCAACCGACGTGATTATCAGGTTAATGCAGAAGAGAGGGCATTGGACCAGCCTTGGTGCTGATAGAATCACTAACGACAATTATGAGATACATCCATGTGATTGTGAGCATGAGAATCATCACCGACACCATCATGGAGAAAACTGGAAACATAAAATCATGCACTTCCTCAGCGATCATGTATGGCACCATGTCATCAAAAGACATTTACCGACCATATTTGCATGGACTTTCGGCGTACTCGTAATATTTGGGATATTGTCAATGTACATTGACCTCGAGAGTTGGATTCGAGGCAATACATGGCTAATGATTATTCTCGCCACCATCATTGGTCTCATCCCAGAATCAGGTCCACACATGATATTCGTGACAATGTTCGCTTCCGGCGTGCTGCCATTTCCAGTACTTCTTGCAAGTTCCATCGCACAGGATGGTCATGCTTGTCTTCCTCTGCTTGCAGAAAACAAAAGGAGCTTCGCATGGGCGAAACTCCTCAAGTCAGTCATTGCATTGGCCGTAGGTTTCTTGGCGATGCTGTTCTAATATCTAAACGAAAATTCATCAAGATAGAGAACCGTGCCTACTCCACCTGTGAAGTAATCACCATAACGGCTTGAAGCAGAAACTATGACAACGACAGTAGGTGTTCTGTCATTTCTATAGTCTATCTTCAAATCAAACTCCTTATAAGCATCCATCCAGGTATCGAATTCCAAGTTTGCATAGCCGATTATAGCCGGATCATTCTCAATATCGACGAATTGCTCAGAAGAGTTTATAACATGGAAACGACCTTTATCATCTATGGCATTATCAGGATAACCGCTCCATGAATCTTTCTGCTTATCCCAGTCAGCAAAAATAATTTGAATCTGCCCCTTATCCATCTGACCTATGAGACTTTCATGAGCAGCATCTGCCTTGTCAATGGCAACAGGTTGATAGCAATAATATCCATGTAGTGACTTCGGCCGAGATGTAAACGGAACGCCCCATGCCAAATCCGCTCCCTTGGTCCCTTTAAGACCACAAAATTCTCCAGTGAATAAATTTCCAGCCGCAAACTTTATAAGCATCCATTGACTACTAAGCTTCGCCGCTTTCTTCCCTGAACCGGAAATAGCAACAAATGACTCTTCAGGCTCCGTCGTATTCTTGCCAAGCAAATCACTTGTACCTTTGTTTGAAGTAGTCCATATAGCCTTATCTGCATCATCGGCATCACTCGCATAAGGAAACCACCCTTTTCCAGAAAAAACCCAGTTGTCCAATGACATATTATATAGCTGAGGACCATCTTTCGGTTCATCAGGATTATCAGGGGTACCAGGATCTACAGGATCAGGTTCTTTAGCATTGACAGCTATAAGTTTCCAGACATATTCGCGATAAGCATACATCCTTACTTTGGTAGTGTCAGACAAGTCAAGCATCTGTCCCTGCGTTATCAGTGACTCTTTTCCTTTCGTAGCTTCAGTGTACTTCACCTTGGACACTTTCAATGCAGTCAGATCAGTCCCGGCAGGCATTGTAACTGTTACCGTAAGTTTAGAAGTGTTTATGGCTGAAGAATTCTGCCCCTCGATTTCAAGAGTTTCGAAACCGGCGACATCTTTCGGCAACATCATATCATTGTCAATGCTGCAGCAGACACTCATACTCGCAGCTATCAAATATACAAAAATCCTATACTTCATATCTATTCACGGTTTCTTCCAACTTGGAAATAATACATAATAGAAAAGCTGAGGCTCAACAGGTTAGGCTTAAACGCCGTCCCAAAGTGAGAAAGAGAACTGGTAAATACCTGATTCTTAGTCTGCTTGCTGTAGGAGTAGTTACACTCAAGCACGTTAAGAGACACTTCAAATGCAAAGTCGTTAGTCAAGAAAGCCACCAACCCCGGATTAAGTCCAATCTTGAGTGCGTATGAATCTGTAAATGTTCCATCTTTCTCTTCACCATCCATCTGGTACGCTTTAGACTGTCCAAGAGTACCTCCGATACGGACCTCATTGAACATCGCAAACACCTTGCTTCCGAACAACGGGAGATAATTTCTCAATACAAATTGTCCCGTATATCCCTGATTCTTGAAATAATGATTCGAAAAATCGAATTTATTGTCAGCATCCAAGCTGACGGATGCACCATTCATGTCCAAAGAGGTGTAGGAATACCCGAAACGCGCACCAACTGAAGTATTATTGCCAATGAAATACATGGCTGAAGGAGCTATACTTATGGTAGATAGATTTCCTTCAATTCCTGTCAAGAGAGACATAATTTCATATCCAATATCACCATTTCCGGCAGAATAATGATGATATGACAATGAGGCTCCAGCAGCAACCATTCCCTTAGGAACGAACACCGATGAAGCCTCTCCGAATCCCCTATCGAATTTCTTGCCAGGCCCAGATGCCACAGCAGAAAGGGATAATGAGAGTAGAAAAGTTGCAATTACTATTTTCTTCATAAATTCATTTTAATCAAATTGCGAAAATATGCTTTTTTTTCTTTTTGTGCAAATCAGGATTTCATGACATATTTTTTGTAAATTTGCACATATTGTGCACATAAATAGAGGAGCACACATTGAAAGATTATGGAAGAAGCAAAATACACTGACGACAATATCAGGACATTGGTGTGGTACAAGCACATACGCCAGCGTCCGGGAATGTATATCGGAAGACTCGGAAATGGAGATAATCCCGGAGATGGAATCTATGTCCTGCTGAAAGAAATCGTGGATAACTCCATAGATGAGTTCTCAATGGGATTCGGTAAACAGGTTCAGGTAACAATAAAGGACACCACTGTGAACGTTAGGGATTTCGGTCGAGGAATTCCATTGGACTCCGTCGTCAAGGCTACGAATAATTTGAATACTGGAGGAAAATTTGACGATTCAGCATTCAAAAAATCTGTCGGCCTCAATGGCGTTGGTACCAAGGCTGTAAATGCATTGTCATCATCATTTTACATAGAATCTTTCAGAGACGGACAGAGTTCTTGGGCAAGGTACGAACGTGGAATGTTGCTTGATTCAGGGAAAAAAGACAATAGTAGCGAACGAAATGGGACTTTCGTTTCGTTTACACCTGACGTAGAGATTTTCGGAAAATATGCCTTCAACATGGACTACGTAGAGACCATGATGAAGAATTACTCATACCTCAAGAAAGGTCTAACTATGGCACTCAACGGAACTTCATACAAATCCGAAAATGGCCTCTTAGACCTCGTGAATGAACGGATGAGCGAGACTCCTCTATATCCGCCGATACACTTGGAAGATACTGATATTGAAATAGTTCTCACACACGGCAATAGCTATGGCGAGAATGTAGCGTCATTCGTAAACGGGCAGAACACAAGAGACGGCGGAACACATCTTGCCGCATACAGAGAGGCCATAGCTAAGACACTGAAGGACTTCTTCAAAAAAGACTATGAGCCGCAGGATTGTCGTCAGGGCATAGTAGGTGCCATAAGCATCCAAATCCAAGAGCCTAACTTCGAAGGACAGACCAAGACTAAGCTCGGCTCCACTTATATGTGGGAGAAGCCGATGAAAGATGAAAACGGCAAGGACGTGAAAGGTCCTGACGGAGCCATAATCATAGATCGAGGCCCCACAATCAGGTCTTTTGTCAATGATTTCATATCACGCAAGCTCGACAATTATCTTCGAATGCACATGGACATAGTTCCTGTAATCGAAGAAAAAATAAAGGCTTCCAAACAGGAAAGGGAGGAAATTTCTGGCATCCAGAAAAAGACTCGTGAAAAGAATAAAAAGGCCAATGTCTACAACAAGAAACTGCGTGACTGCCGTTATCACTATTGCGACAAACTTCCTGCATCCAAGGCAGATGAAGGGGAAAAATCAAGTATCTTCATAACAGAGGGTGATTCCGCAAGTGGAACTATCACGAAAGTCAGAAATGCTAACAATCAAGCAGTATTCAGTTTGCGTGGAAAGCCTATAAACTGTTATAAGGAAAGCCACAAGCGTGTAGCGGAAAACGAAGAGCTAAATCTTCTAATATCAGCGCTTGGAGTAGAAGATGATTTGAAAAATCTCAGGTACAACAACATAATCGTAGCGACAGATGCCGATGATGATGGAATGCATATCAGAATGCTGGTTCTGACATTTTTCATGAAATATTACCCTGATCTCATCAGACGCGGACATGTACATATACTTCAAACGCCTTTGTTCCGTGTAAGGAACAAGAAAGCAACAAGATATTGTTACAGCGATGACGAGAAAGCCAAGGCTATAAAAGAACTCAAAACAGGAGTAGAAATCACTCGATTCAAGGGACTCGGAGAAATCTCCGCTCATGAATTCGTAGATTTCATAGGAGAGAACATGAGATTGGATTTGGTAAAGCTCGCAGAGGATGAGTCCATCGCAAGTATCATGGAATTCTACATGGGTGACAATACCATAGACAGACAAAACTTCATACGCCAAAACCTCCGCAGTGAAGAGGAATTGGAAGATGTAAATATCTAAACAAAATTATGGAAACGAAACGTTCTACATGGGCACGATTCTGTGGATGGCTTCTCAAGAAAATGGGTTGGACCACAGTAGGAGGTCCAGCACCTGAAAAAAAATGCGTCATCCTCGGAGTTCCACACACTTCGGCATGGGATTTCGTAATATCGTACCTATTCTACACTCAGTTTGACAAGACTGCACATGTAATGATAAAGAAGGAGTTCTTCAAAGGACCTATAGGATGGTTTCTGCGCAAAGTCGGATGCATTCCTGTAGACAGGAGCAGTGCAAGTTCCATGCTTTTCAGTCTCATAAATGAGATGGAAAAAGTAGACACTTTTCATCTTGCTATAGCTCCCGAGGGCACAAGACATGCGACAAAAAAATGGAAAACCGGATATCACATGATTGCACAAAAAGTCGGATGCCCTGTATATATGGGATATTTTGACTGGGGTGCAAAAAAAGTAAGTATAGGTGAAAAAGTAGAGCTAACAGATGATGCCAGAACAGACACTGACAGAATTCAAGCTCTCTACGAGAAAATGCATATGAAGGGAAAGCACCCTGAAGGATATGTAACTCACTAAAGAAAGTACCATGGGAAATAGTTTATACAGAAAACTCACAACCAATAGAGAGAATTACATAACTACTCTAGCAAAACTTTTCGACTATGCTACTACCGTACACTCGAAGAGGCTCGCCCTTACGTTCGCTGACGGCAGTCAGAAATACACTTACAGCGAATTCAGAACCAAGAGCATAGAACTCGCGCATATTTTTTCAAGATATGGGCTAAATGCAGGTGACAGGATAGCAATACTATCCCAAAATATGCCTAACTGGACAGTTTCATTATTCTCTATTGTGGCTTTCGGCAGAGTTGCAGTACCTATCCTACCAGACTCATCTGAAACAGAGGTATCCAACATTCTGAACCATTCCGAATGCAAGGCAATATTCATATCACAGAGAATGATGCCGAAACTATCGGAAGACCTTAAAAAGAAGATGACCCTCGTCATCGATATGGACACATTGGAAATCATCAGCAAAAATGATGCAGAATTCACTTGCGACGGATGGGGTAAAGAACCATCTCCTGACGATTTAGCCATGGTCATCTATACTTCTGGGACTTCAGGTAAAGCGAAAGGCGTAATGTTAAGCCACAGAAATTTCTGTCAGAACGTCATCGAGGCATGGCATGCACAGAAGGCTAACAAACGCGATCGCTGGTTATCCATTCTTCCGATGTCACACACCTATGAGATGAGTTTCAGCGTGCTGTACCCTCTTTTCGTTGGAGGTTCAGTGTACCATATCAAGAAGCTTCCGACACCTACCATTCTCATAGACACTATGAAAAAAGTGCGCCCTACCATCATGTGTTCGGTGCCTCTAATCATCGAAAAAGTCTATAAATCAAGTGTAGCTCCTACAATAGCGCACAGCCGTGTCCTTTCATGGATGAAGAAACATACCCCTTACATACTTTACTACCTCATAGGCAAACGATTGTACAAGACATTCGGCGGAAAATTAAAATTCTTCGGCATAGGTGGCTCCAAACTTGATCCTATAGTAGAAGATTTCCTAATAAAGGCTAAATTTCCATACGCGATTGGATACGGACTCACTGAAACAGCCCCACTCATAACAAATGCATGTGTAGGCAAAACCAAGGTAGGTTCGATAGGAGTACCGGCATACAAGGTGCAGGTTCGTCTCGACAATGTAAATCCTGAAACTGGAGAAGGCGAAATAGTGGCAAAAGGAGACAATGTCATGTTAGGCTATTACAAAGACCCTGAACGTACCCGTAAGGTTTTGACTGATGACGGATGGTTCAGAACCAATGACCTTGCCTGCATGGATTCAAAAGGCAGATATTATATTAAAGGACGCCTTAATAATATGATTCTCGGACCATCAGGAGAGAATATCTACCCTGAAGAAATCGAGCAGGTCATCAACCACTTCGGAGGAGTAAACGAATCACTCGTCATGGAACGTGATGGAAAACTTGTAGCACTTGTAAAATTCGACGACAATGTTCTCAACTGGAACCAAGCCTCAGAGGACAAATTTTTCGAAACACTCCAAGCAAAGAAAAAAGCCGTCCTTGACTATGTCAACAAACATGTCGGAAAATCATCTAAGGTTAACTCCGTAGAAGTAGTCAAAGATAATTTCGAAAAGACGGCTACACAGAAAATACGCAGATTCAAGTACAAGGAGGCCCATGGTGATGAGCCTGAGAACAAGTCATAAATATCTTAATATTTCCTTAGAAATGTAGAAATTCTTGTTCTTCGGGACATATACCGAAACACTTGAAAGATCTTTTTTCCCGTCTTCCGTGAAAATATATGACCGGTTGGCGGGAATTCTTATTTTTTCATCCACCACAAGTACAGGTTCCTTTCCTGGCTCAACATGGCATTCATGTCCGTCAAAAAGAACATCAGACCTGACATAAATATCAGATGTAAGTCCATCAAGAGTAGTTCCGATTCCCATGACATCTACCATATATTTGGCAAGTTCTGTTCCTTCGACAAAACCTTCAGGTCTCTGTCCGTTTGGATTATACACAGCAAGGAACACATCTTCCGAAGTATGACTACCATTGGCATATCCTATATGGGTATGTGCATTCAAAATGTTAGTAACGACTTTCATGATATTACCTGAAAACGACACATTCATATAATCACTCTCAATACAGTGACGCATATCCATGATGTTCTTTTCTTCAGTTTCACTCAAGTCAATGCCGGTAAATTCCTTGAATATGCTACGAACTTCTCCCGGAGCACATTTTTCTATTTTATCTGAAAGAGCAACAGCTGTTCCCTTATATTTCGGCAACATTACAAAAGCTGAGTCTAATCCCTTTTTATAATATCCAGCATAGTTTCTATCGCCAATGGTCATTGCGCTATTACCATGATCAGGAACAACAATTACAGTCGTATTGCCATCCTTCTTGGCGAAGTCTATTGCCGCAGCAACAGCCTTATCGAAAGCCTCATATTCCGAAATTATACCAAGAGGGTCATTGCTATGAGCAGCATAGTCTACTTTACTCCCCTCAACCATTAGGAAGAAACCATTTTTGTCCTTTGAAAGAAGAGAAATAGCCTTGTTTGTCATTTCCACAAGCGACGGCTCGGCAAGAGTATCTCTATCCAAATCGAAATCCATATCCTTCTCAGCAAACAGAGCCCATGCCGGAGCATCATCAAGAGAACGGAAAGCACTGACATTCTTCTCAATATAGTTTATTCCCTTGTCTTTAAAAATAGACTTTACATCTTCATCTACATATTTGCAGCCACCGCCGAATACGACATCAACACCATTAGATGCCATCTGGCGTATAATATTGAAATTATCTGACCTGGACACGACATGTGATGATGTTGCAGCCGGAGTTGCATGAGTTGCTGTAACAGTGACTACAAGTCCGGTAGATTTATGACCGAGTATTTTGGCCGCTTCCATTACAGTCGCAAGAGGCTGCCATGTGCTATCAGCATTGACATTGAAAAGATCTTGTCCCTCATTTCCCGCAGGATAAACTGAAAGATTCGAGTTTTGTACGCGATAGCCTGTCATGAACGAGGTCATTGCTGCAGGAGAAGCAGCTACAGGAGCATCGGAACATGCCTGTCTGACAAGACCACAGAGATATGGGTCAGATGCAAGCCTCGCAGTACTTTCTTGAGGATTCTGGCATTCCCTGAACCAACGCACAACAGAAAGTACACTCGTGGATGTTCCGTCAGGAATGAGAAGAATTACATTTTTTACTGGCTTTATCTCTCCATTGTTTCTGTCACACCCTGTGAACAGAAAGAGAGTTAGCGAAAGCCATGCCGCTGTAGCCATCAATTTAAATCTATACATAGCTGATTATCAGTTTTTTTAAAGTTTCATTATCGGTGAAGGAGTCTGTCTTGGAAGCGGTCTTAAGTTAACCACCCCATCCTTAACTCCAAGTTCTTTCAATGCAGCACGAGCACAACCATAGGCAAGCTCCGGAGTATTATTATGCTCGCTAAGATGGCATAGAAATATGTTATTCAAGCCATTGTGCCAAAAGCGTTTTATGGATGCAGCACACTCATCGTTACTAAGATGCCCATGGCCTTGGCAAATACGCATTTTTAGCTCATGTGTATATGGCCCTGATATAAGCATATCCATGTCGTAATTAGATTCTACAACGACAGTAGATGCTTCTAAAGCTAGCGCTACCGCTTCATCTGTCATCATTCCAATATCCGTCATTATCACGAATTTATCATCTCCGGAGTTGATGGCATACCCCACAGTCTGAGTTGCGTCATGTGGCACGACAAAGTATCGTACAGAAAAACATCCAACTGTATTCCATACATCTTCTGTCAAATCTCTCCGGCATTGTTCCAAATATGGAGTACCAAAAGAATGTGAAGCGAGGGCCGAGTGCAGGACAGTTGTCGCATATACCGGTTTTTTAAGTCGCTTGCAATACGAAGCAAGACTTCTTATATGATCCATATGGTCATGCGTCACAAGGATAGCCTCAAAAGAATCATAGTCAAGGCCATTTGACTGCAATATCTGTTTAAGACGACGAAGACTCACACCTGCGTCTATTATTATGGCGCCACGATTTCCTGAGCAATCAGTATGCTCAAGATAATAACAGTTACCGCAGCTCCCGCTGGAAAGACTCATGAATCGGAGCATTATTTTCGTCCCTCCCCTGTTATGTCAATGTATGATATGATATACTTCATGTTTTCCGTTATTGTTTATTCTCTTCACAATATTTTTTGATGACGCTGTAGGCTTCTGATACGCCAAGTTCGCCGGCACGTGACAGGTCTATGCATCCCTTTTCCTTATCTTTAAGATAAATGAGCACCAGTCCTCTGTTGAAGAATGCATCACCGAGGTATGGATATAGAGAAATGGCTTTGGTATAGTTTCCTATAGCCTCGACATACGATGAAGACAGACACTGCAGATTAGCAAGGTCAAAATAAATATAAGGAATATCTCCGACTATTTCCAATGCCTTCTTCATGTCATCCATGGCATCGGAATAGTCGTATGTACGATTCACTTGATCCTTGACTCGGGCTCTTGTAGTCCCCTGATCATCCATTGTAAGAGTCTGAACATTACTTTCTATCGACGATATGAAATCTATCATGTCAGCCCTAAGCACACCCCTGTTCATATAATAAAATGCTTTATAGAACGCTTGATATTTGTCAGACGTATTTTCTTCTATCGCATTGCTATAATGCGTCATCGCAGAATTGAACTGCTTTTCCGCAACATCTGAGAGGCCTTTCAAGAATTCTCCCATAGAATTATTTGATTCTGAAGAATATAAGACAGAAGTATATCTATCCATATCAGCTACCTTGACGGTGTCAGCATTGGTCATGACAACAGGTACAGATGTCTCAAACATAAACTTGTCTATAAGAGGATTTTCGTATCTGTTCTTCAATGCATAGCGGTAATTATCCCTCTTATCAGAGATTACGAAACGATATAGCGGTCTCAACCGGATATCCACATCCCTGTGCTGTAGCATTTCATCATCGAAATCCTTCTTAGCAAAATCAGCATCCAAGGACAAAAGAGAACTGTATTTTTTTGTCGTATCTGCGAAAGACATGCCTTCACCGGTTTTGGTTCTGTACTCACTTATCTTTTTTTGCGCAAGATCATAATCTTCTTTAGACCTTGCTCTCATGCCAAGTTTATTCTCCACATAAGACCTATTCATATAGGCCTTGGCGAAGTCAGGGTATAACTCTATCGCCTTGTCATAATCCTCCAATGCATCACGCCACCTTTCCATCTGAACGAAGAACAATGCTCTGTTGTAATAAGCGAGCACATTTCCAGGATTTATGTTGATAACCCGGTCCATGTCCTGCAATGCATCTTCCATATTGCCAACTTGCGCACTGATAAGGCTTCTGTTATATAGTGTCAAAGCATTTCCAGGCTCATCCTGCAGTACTCGATCCAAATCGTGCATAGCAGAATTATAGTCATTCTGTTCATAATACATTATGGCTCTATTGAAATATGCGAAAGTATTAGTAGTATCCAAACTGATAGCCATATCCATATCAGCTATGGCTGCCGGATAATCACCTGACGCTGCATAAACACGGCCTCGCCTTATATATCCCTCCGGCTCGAAACGGTCAAGAGAGATGGACTTATTGTAATCGGCCATAGCTTTAGTAGTATCTTGCAGGAAAAGATAGCATGCTCCTCTGTTCAGATATGCAGATGGGTCCTTAGGCTCTTTACGTATGTACCTGTCGAAATCAGACACTGCTTTATCAAATTGTTGGGCAAGAAAATAAGTCACGCCACGGCTAAAATACAATCCTACATATCCAGGACGCAAATCAATGGCTTTCTGTAAATCTGCGAGAGCCTTGTCATAATCTCCAAAACGACTTTCAGTTATAGCTCTGTAATGATATCCTGAAGTAAAAACTGGATTCAGACGAACTGATGCATTGAAGTCTGTCTGAGCACCACGTAAATCACCAAGGTTATATTTGGCGATACCCCTATAGAAAAAAGTCCAATAATCAGTACTATCAATGCGAGAAAGCACGTTGAAACTACCTATGGCTTGAGAATACTTTCCTTCTGCCAATGCCTTGCGTCCACGGAAAAAGAAAACATCCTTGTCATACTGCGCCCGCATTGTTACAGGAAACAGCATGACGATAATGCCTATAGCATATTTCAGCACACCAGCTGATCTAAGTGAAAGTTTCATAATTTTGGGTTCCGGTTTCTTTATTTCAACAAGAATGCCTAATTTTGGACTTCGTTTTGTCCTGGCGCAAGCGACCTGAACATACAAAGATAATCAATTATCATGCTCCTTTAGAGAAAATGACGAAAAATTTACGACAGCTTGCCATATTGACTTTATTGTGCATAATGTCAGTTCTGCAGTCTTCAGCACAAACACCAACGATTGGAGTCATAAGCAGCGCTCAGGCTCACAACATGGTATGGGAAAGCAAATTATACAGACAAATTGAATTCCTCTCCGACTCATTATGCGGAGGTCGTGCTACCGGAACCATAGGAAGCACCGAAGCCGCAGCATGGATAATGAGGAGATTCAGCCGCATAGGACTTATTCCTGCAGGAAAAACTTGGACTACCCATTTTTACGAGCCATTCGGCAGAAACATCATAGGATTCCTTCCTGGCTCTACGAAAAAACACAGAGAAAACTATGTCATCGTAATGGCTCATTATGATGGGATTGGGACACTCAACGGCACAATGTATCCAGGAGCTGACAGCAATGCATCTGGAGTCGTTGCAATGATAAGTATAGCAGAAATGATGTCGTCAATGCGGACTCTCGGAAGAGCTTATGATTCTAATGTCGTATTCGTGGCACTCGACGCGAAATCTAGCAGCATGAAAGGATCTAAAGAGCTATGGCGCAGCATTGAAGAAGGTCGCCTGAGCGACCCGGTGAGTGGAGATGTCATAACACCGAAAAAAATAAAATTAGCTGTAAACATTGACCAGATCGGTGGAACAATGAGCACATTGCGCTCCGGCAGGAAAGATTTTATCATCATGCTCGGGCGCGACAGCCTCATGGGAAGTTCCGATCTTCTGAGCACATGCAATCTGAAATATAATACTGGACTTGAACTCGGGTTCGACTATTTCAACAGCAAAGATTTCACAAACATTTTCTATCGCAGAATCAGTGACCAGAGAGTGTTCATTGAGCACAAGATACCTGCGGTTTTGTTCACCTCTGGAATCACAATGAACAATAATAAACCTTATGACACTGCAGATTCATTGGACATGAACATATTAAAGCGTAGAATTTGGCTGATGTTCCACTGGTTGGAACGTGCTATGTCGCTGTAATCCCAAGAAGAATCATTATATTTGTAAATTAATCAAGACAATAAACACATGAAGGAATTCTGGCAAGTACTGAAAAAGTACGTCAAACCATACAAGGGATATCTCGGAGGCTCAATCGTGCTAAACATATTGTCCGCCGTACTCAACATTTTTTCATTTTCCCTTATCATACCTATACTACAAATCTTGTTCAAAATGAATGATACGGTGTATTCGTTCATTCCATGGGATGAGACAGGACTTGGATTCAAGGATATTCTTATAAACAACGCATATTACTATGTCACGGTCTTGATTCAGACCAAAGGTGCCTCAACTACTCTAATGCTCTTGTGCTTATGGCTTGGAATAATGACATTCTTCAAGACAGCTTGTTATTTCGGATCTTCAGCCGTCATGATACCAATACGAACTGGAGTAGTCAGAGATATGAGAAGAGAACTATACAACAAGATTCTAACCCTACCTCTCGGCTTTTTCTCTCAAGAACGGAAAGGTGACATCATAGCCAGAATGAGCGGTGATATAAACGAAGTAGAAAATTCCATTATGAGCACACTTGACATGCTCCTGAAGAACCCGATTCTTATAGTTTTCTATCTCGGCACATTGATCGTAACAAGCTGGCAATTAACAATTTTCACCATCGTAGTGGCTCCGCTTCTTGTATGGGTAATGGGAGCTCTTGGAAGAACATTGAAAAAGAAATCACTTGTAGCGCAAGCACTTTGGAGCGACACCATGTCCCAGCTTGAAGAGACACTTGGTGGCCTACGTGTCATAAAGGCATTCATCGCTGAAGACAAGATGCAAGGTAGATTCAATGAAATAACTGACGCAGTAAAGAAGAAAACGGGAAGAGTAGCCACAAGGCAGGCACTCGCCCACCCTATGAGCGAATTCCTCGGCACAGTCCTAATAATGATTGTGCTTTGGTTCGGTGGAACCATCATCCTCAGCGAAAAAGCTTGGTTCGATGCACCTACATTCATATTCTACATGGTGATTCTCTACAGCGTGATAAACCCTCTCAAGGAATTTGCCAAGGCTGGCTACAACATTCCAAAAGGTCTTGCATCTATGGAAAGAGTGAACAAGATTTTAGAGACAGAAAGTTCCATCAAGGAGTTACCACAGCCAAAAACTATAAATAATTTCAATGATAGCATCACATTCGAGCATGTAGGATTCCATTACGATGGTGCTGAAGACAGAAAGATTCTCGATGATATTTGCCTGACAGTGAAGAAAGGACAGACAGTGGCGATTGTTGGAGAATCAGGAGCAGGAAAATCTACACTCGTGGATCTCATACCGAGATTCTATGACGTGACGGAAGGATCTGTAAAAATAGACGGAACCGACATAAGGGAACTAAGTATCCATGGTCTCAGATCGCTTATGGGTAATGTAAACCAAGAGCCGATTCTATTTAACGACACCATATTTAACAACATAGCTTTCGGCGTAGAAAATGCCACTATGGAACAGGTAATCGCTGCAGCTAAGATTGCCAATGCCCATGACTTTATCATGGAGAAAGAAGAGGGCTACAATACTAATATTGGTGATCGCGGAATGAAACTATCCGGTGGTCAGAGACAGAGGCTCAGTATTGCCCGAGCAATTCTGAAGAATCCTCCAATTCTCATTCTCGATGAAGCCACAGCCTCTCTTGATACTGAATCAGAAAGACTCGTTCAGGAGGCTTTGGACAGACTCATGACCTCCAGAACAACTATAGCGATAGCTCACAGGCTTTCAACTATAAAGAACTCAGACGAAATTATCGTCATGCATGAGGGAAAGATTGTGGAGCGTGGCAAACACGACGACCTTCTCGCTCTGAATGGATATTACAAGAAACTTACGGACATGCAGAGCCTTTAGGAGGGGCTTATAATGGAAAATATCGCCAGACTTAAACTTCCTTATGCGCCAGAGCTGGACAAGGCACATGATTTAAAGTCATTTTCAAATATTCTTGAAAAGGCCGCTGATGCAAGCGGTGCAGGAAAAGGGGTCACAGACTATGTAAACTGGCCTGAAACATTTCCATATCGTCCAGAATGCAAATTCATCACCGGTTGGTGCGAAACAGGAATAGGCATATTGTTCCATGTCACAGGGCTCGACTTGAGAGCTAAAGCTATGAAAAACAACGATAGAACATGGGAAGATAGTTGTTGTGAATTTTTCGTAGCCGACACGTCTGATGGAACATATTATAATTTCGAAATGAATTGCATCGGCACCCTGCTTGTCGGTAAAAGAAAAGACAGGAAGGACTGCATACATTTCTCTGATAATCAAATCGAGGAAATTCACCAATTTTCTTCTCTCGAACGTAGGGAAATGAATATCAATGACAAAGAGTTCAGCTGGAGCATCGGAATGTTCATTCCATTTGAGCTCATCGGCATTGACCCGAAAAATATGCCCACCAGCATCAGAGCCAACTTCTACAAATGCGGCGATCTTACAGCCCATCCACATTATCTCAGTTGGGCTCCAATAGATACACCAACCCCAGACTTCCATAGACCTGAATTTTTCGGAATTCTGGAATTCCAACAACCAAAACCAGTGAAGAAAAAGAACAAATGGATAACGCATGTATTGTATCCAATAATGCTCGGAGTATATCTCGGAGTCGTGGCATTTTTATGCTTCGGCCATTTCGATTCTATGTCTGAAGTCAGCAATGAGTTCTTCGGAATACCTACCGACAAGATTGTACACTTCAGCATGTTCTTCCCATTTCCGCTGTTGGCATACGCGACATTTGTGCACAAGAAGGCAGGAAAATGGAAATCACTGATGTACATCGTGATCATATATGCCGCTGGATGCCTCCTTGGGGGACTCACAGAAATCGGGCAAGGACTCACAGACTACAGAAGTTGCGACATAAATGACTTCCGTGCTGATGCACTCGGTATGGCTCTTAGTTCCATCATTGCTGCTATAATAGTTTCTTTCAGAAGTTCATCCAAATAAAACAACCCATGCTGAAAAAATATCTTGCAATCTCCACCCTATTGTTTGTAATGTCTATGCCAATGCACGGACAAAGCCAAACGCTTTCATCTTACAAAGACATCTGCGACACACTCAGCATCCTCGTCCAAGAAAAGACCTCGGTAAAATCCCATCTCAAACTCCGCTCCGTCATGCAGAGAGGAGGAAAAATCGACTTCTATTTCACTAGTTCAATCGGGGACATTCCGTGGACACGTCAAGATTTGGAATGGTTCAAAGAAACATTGCACCAACTTGCACCCAAATCTTATTATGGGCACAAAATAGGGACCATATATTGCGATAAAATTCCGCTTACGGACATTGTTTTTCCAGCTCCGGGAAATGATGGAAAACCGGCGGAACACAAATATCGCATACATGACCCAAAACATTCCGAAGGGCCATCAATGGTCAGAGAAGAAAATCGCCAAGAATTCAGCAAAGGGCTAACTGATAGATATATAGCATTATGGCAAAGCCACGGAAGATATTACGAGGAAGCCACAGGAAGATGGGAATGGCAAAGAGCTCCCCTATTCACAACTGTGGAAGATATGTACACACAGAGCTATGTACTTCCATTCCTTATTCCAATGCTTGAAAACGCCGGTGCTTACGTCATGACTCCAAGAGAGCGTGACACACAGAAATACGAAGTCATCACGGATAATGATCCTTCATTCACTTCACCTCGCGAAGGACTATTACGCAGACGAGGAAAATATTCTGAAAGAGGCTCTTGGAAAGATGCGGGTATAGGCTTCGCTGATTACAAAGAAATTTATACTGGCAATGACAATCCTTTCATGCATGGAACAGTCAGACAGACATCTTGCGTCGACACACCAAAAGGAACTGCATCAGTAACATGGACACCTGACATACCGGAAAGAGGAAAGTATGCTGTATACATTTCATATAAATCACTACCTAACAGCTCAGAATCAGCGCATTATATAGTGAAACATCTCGGAGGGACAAGCAGTTTTCTCGTAAATCAAAAAATGGGAGGAGGCACTTGGATATACGTCGGCACGTTCGAATTCGAGAAAGGTACCGATGGATGCGTCACACTTGACAACGGAACAAGAAAAGGAGCATCATTTAAGACAGGAAGCATAGTGACCGCAGATGCGGTCAAAATAGGCGGTGGAATGGGAAAAATAGCCAGAGGCAATTCTGACATGCCTGTTTCTACATACACGACTTCAGGGCTGCCATCTTTCACTGAAGGAGCACTCTACTGGATGCAATGGGCAGGAGTGGATTCCACGATAATACGCTCATACAAAAACGACTATACCAATGACTATGGCGATAGAGGAGCCTGGGTATCAATGATGGCAGGAGGCTCAAGAGTTAATCCGAAAGCCCAAGGTAAAGGAATTCCATTCGACATGTCATTTGCTTTCCATACTGACGCAGGGACAACGCCTGGAGACTCAATAGTAGGATCACTGGCAATATATACATTGATTTCAAATGGAAGCAGAAGATATCCTGACGGCGAAGACAGAATCATAAGCAGAATTATGACTGATGATATACAGACGCAGATTGTCGAAGATGTCAGAGCTCAGTTTGAACCTAAATGGAGCAGACGTCAGTTAGCTGACAGATCTTATAGCGAATCACGTACACCTTGTGTTCCGGCAACGCTTTTGGAACTTCTTTCCCATCAGAATTTCGCTGACATGAAATATGGTCTGGATCCAGAATTTAGATTTATCGTCAGTAGGGCAATCTACAAAGGCATGCTTAAGTTTCTCAGCAGCCGGTATGGTTTTCATTATGTCGTACAGCCACTCCCAGTCAATTCGTTTTCGGCAACAACAACTGACAGGAATATAGCAAAATTGTGTTGGAAAGAAACTATAGATACACTGGAAACAACAGCAGATCCTGATGGTTTCATTCTATATACAAGAGTAGATGATGGTGCGTTCGACAATGGACAAATAATACATGACCTTAAGAAAGATAATGGGTATTACACCACTGAAGTACCTGTAAGCAAGGGGCATATATATAGTTATCAAATAGTGGCTTTCAATGATGGAGGACGCAGTTTCCCTTCAGAAACACTAAGTGTTGGCATCGCATCAGATGCTACTAAAGGAAAAACAGTCCTGATCGTTAACAACTTCGATAGAGTAGCTCCTCCTGCATGGTTCGATACCCCTGCTTATGCCGGATTCGATAACATGTTAGACAGCGGAGTCCCTTACATACAGGAAATCAATCGTATTGGAGAAATGTACCAGTTCCGTCGTGATATGCCATGGACGGATGATGACAATCCCGGATTCGGAGCATCCTATACAGACATGGCAGGTAAACTTGTCCAAGGAAACACATTTGACTACCCTTATGTCCATGGTCGTGCACTGATGGAAGCCGGATATAGTTTTTTCTCTACGAGTGCAAGAGCCTTCGCAGATGACAATTCAATGTATCGTGACTTCTGGGTTGCAGACATCATTTGTGGAAAACAGGTAACGACTCCTGCCGGACGCGGTGCAAAACAGGCTGACAGATTCAGAGTTTTCCCGTCAAATCTGATGAACGCCATCAAAACATTTACATCGAAAGGTGGCAATGTGGTGATATCTGGTTCCAACATCGGAACTGACTTGTGGGACAAAGTATATCCAGTTCCTACAGATAGCACATATCAAGCTGAATCACAAAACTTTGTTAAAAGCATTCTTGGTTACAAGTGGTTAACTAATTATGCAAGTCGTGGTGGAAATGTCATGGTTATGCATAACAAGACGATGAATCTGGACACATTCTCAAGGACATTTGATTTTTATCAACGACCAAATGATTATATCTACAATGTAGAAACACCTGATGGTATACTTCCAGCGTCAGATAACGCGTCTACTTTCTTAAGATATACCGACACAAACATTCCTGCCGGCGTATGTTTTGACGGAAACGGATACCGCAGTGTGAGTCTTGGATTCCCAATCGAAACAATTAAGAGACAGGAGGATAGGACAGCATTGATGAAAGCTATTATGATGTTCTTCAGCAAAAAATAACACTTTAACTATATGACAACAAGAGAGACGGAAATAATAGGCCTGATTCACAAGGAAGTGAAACCAGCATTAGGGTGCACGGAACCCGTTGCTGTGGCCCTTGCAGCTGCAAGGGCAGTGGAACTGCTGTCCGAAAGGACAGGCCACAGCTGCCGCACCGACACTGACTATAAAATCAATGTGGAGGTCAGCGGAAACATATTGAAGAACGGCATGGGTGTCGGAATACCTGGAACAGGTATGATAGGCCTTAAAATAGCTGCAGCTTTAGGAACCGTATGTGGACATTCAAGCTATGGACTTGAGGTACTTAAAGACCTTGATGATAACGCCATTGCCCAGGCAAAAAAAATCACAGCAGCCGGCAATGTCACAATACAGATTGCAAAGAATGGACATAAACTATATGTAAAGACATCTGTCTCAGATGGCGTCCACACAGCTTATGCTGTAATCGAAGATGAGCATGACAAGATTGTCGAAACATCTGTAGACGGGGATATTTCCGAGAAATCATCTTCAGTAGCAAATAGCAACGCAATAGGCAAAGAGAAATGCACCAAAGACTATGGATTGACTGTAAGGGAAATTTTTGACTTTACCGAAAACGTAGCTTTCGATGACATAAAATTTATCCTCGAAGACAAGACATTGAACCTCGCTCTCGCGGAAGAAGGGCTCAAAGGTGAATATGGGCTCAAAGTGGGGAAAACAATTCTCGCCAACACTGAAGAAGTTTTCGGCGAAGATTTTTTATCGTTCGCGATGGCAATGACTGCAGCGGCTTCAGATGCGAGAATGGCAGGCTGCACACTTCCGGCAATGAGCAACTCCGGTAGCGGGAACCAAGGTATCACCGTAAGTATGCCAGTTATCGCATATTCCCTCAAATATAATATATCTGATGAAAAGCTTGCAAGAGCCCTAATATTAAGCAATCTTATTGCAATACACATTAAAGGATATCTCGGACGTCTCTCAGCACTATGCGGATGTGTAGTAGCTTCCACGGGGTCTTCTTGCGGTCTTGTCTGGCTACGCGGAGGAGGCTATGAAGAAGTTTGCCATGCAATAAAGAACATGATTGGAAATATTACAGGTATGGTTTGCGATGGTGCGAAAGTCGGATGCGCAATGAAGGTCGCATCAGGAGTATCGAGCTCCGTACAGTCCGCTGTCTTAGCAATGAGTGGTATACATGTATGCGAAAGTGACGGAATCATTGATAAAGATATTGAGAAGACCATCAGCAATCTCGGAAGTATAGGATCATCAGGAATGGAGATGGCTGACGACCTTATACAAAAAATCATGGTCTGCAAATAAATGAATCATTGTTATATGGATATAGATTTCGTAGTTACATGGGTCGATATGGATGACCCAAAATGGAAAAAGGACTTTGCAAAGGCGAAAGGAATTATCGACAACTCTCAAAACCAGTTTTCCGAAGCCCGTTTCAGGGACTACGGATTTCTGAAGTATTGGTTCAGAGGTATAGAAAAGTTCGCACCATGGGTAAGAAAAATACATTTCGTAACATGCGGACAGAAACCAGAATGGTTGAATACTTCAAATCCAAAGCTACACCTTGTGGATCATAAGGACTATATCCCTAAAGAATACCTTCCAACATTCAATTCAACCGTGTTGGAGTTCTATCTTGACAGAATTCCTGGATTGGCTGAACATTTCGTATATTTCAATGATGATTTTTACATGATAAGTCCTACCGGACCGGAGAGATTTTTTTCGCCAGAAGGCTTACCGAAAGATATTGCCGTATTTCGGATGAACACGGGCTTAAGCCTATGGTCAAAAACCCTTCGAAACAATGTTCGCCTCATAAACCAACACTTCGACAAAAAAGCTGTTTTAGAACGTGATCATGCAAAATGGTTCTGCCCTGATTATGGCAGTAAAGCCAATTTGACAAGACTAATGTCATTTTATAACAAATTCATGACTCTCAGAATTCCGCACAATGCACAACCATATCTTAAATCAACATTTTCAGACGTTTGGAAATCTTGCAGTGCAGAACTTGAAGAAGCCTCGTCGCACACATTTAGAAGCGAAAAAGATCTTACTCCAGAGTTATTCAGGACATGGCAAATTTGCGAGTCAAAGTTTGAACCATATAACACTTACAAAGACACGAAAATGTTTCCCCTCATGGTGAAGCCTAAACAAGCTGTAAAAGCCATAAGGAATCAATCCTATAAGCTTGTGTGTATCAATGATAGTGTTCATATAAGGAACTACAACGAAGTAATGAAGTCATTAGAGAATGCATTCGCAAGTATCCTTCCGGACAAATCTTCATTCGAAATCTAATAAGCGTCGAACTAAAACAAGCAGTCCTATACTCAATCCTATATTTGTTAATGTACTACGTTAATAAATATAGGATTAAAACTTTCACACATGTACAAAAAAAAGTGAGCTTCCAGACGAAGTGTCTGAAAGCTCACTCGAAGAACGGCGGCTACCTACTCTCCCACCTG
>CAKUVA010000024.1 GCA_934693135.1 uncultured Bacteroidales bacterium
GCTATGTAGTTAAATATATTCATCTTCTGTCCTTATACAGATTCTTGTTATTGCTGTCTGATTCATTCATACAGCTTCTGTGCGGCCGGGATGACGTCTATTCCCCGAGCCGGGATGAATGATATCCACTACTGTGCCACCCAACACACATCTTTGATTTACAAATCATTACACCCCAGCACGCATCTGATGCGATGTAAAGAAATTTTACATTCCTGTAAACTAATTTTACAATCATTCTGTTCCAAACTTTCGCTATCTTTGTATATTCATGCGTACAACAATGAAGCATTGTTTGAGGTTTAATTTTGGGAATGATATACTTGTTGGCACCTCCACATCGCATTAATTTTCTAAGATTAATGGACTTTGATCGAAAAAACCCTTTTGCTAGCCACTCCACATTTCTATAAGTTACTAATAATTAAAGTTTTATATTTTTATTACGTGACCGAGGAGAGTTTTTTCGACATAAATCCAAACAGATTCTAAATAGTGATACTTATTACAGGTATCGCGTCCGGATTCGGACTTGAGACGGCAGAAATGCTCGCAACCGAGGAATTCAGAGTCATTGAGGATGGTACTACCAGCAGAATGGGAATCTGCAAACATGGTAACTGGCACTTTTTTTGAGCAATACATCTGACACGCTAATTGAAGGATATGAAACATAAGATCATCATTGCAGCACTTACGCTTTTAATAATCGCCTTACCTCTTGCAGCACAAGTTCGCACCTATATTTATTCCAAGGTGAATATAGCCAATTCCTGGTCGGGAATCAAGCTATATGTCGATATGGGGACACCGCAGGAGAAAGTTTTGAATTTCAATTACAACTGCATCAAGGGCGCCGACGGGAGGGATATGATATTCAACACTAAGATGGCCGCATTGAACTATCTGGCAAAGGACGGCTGGAACCTTTTTAATCCGAACACAAACATTGATTCGACCTTCCTGATGCGCAGGGACGTGTCCGGAATGAACGAAGAACAGATCCAGGACTTCCTGTCAAAATACCGCATCGGCCCGTCCGGAAGCAAGATCAAGAACAATGCCCAAGCAAATCCAACTCAAGCAAAAGAGGAATAAGAGAAAGGCTGTGAACCTCATACCGACGTTTGAGCAGATGCCACAAGCTGTATCTGAAATCAAGGCAGAGATACTCTGTCTAAAGGGAATCATAAATGACGGATTGAGTGAGAATAAACAGTCTCCGAACTTTTCCTCCTTTCGTGTAGATGTCAAAGTAACCGACATTAACGTGTTTAATCTTTATCTGTATTAGTTCGCTCACACGGGCTCCAGTCGCAGCCAGATACCGGACGACAAAATACCATTCATTGTTGCCGTCTTCTTTCAATTTGTTTTTCAGGACCACATAGTCGGCATTGCTAATCACATTCTCAAGATAAGATTTTTGCTGCACTTTTACTGATTTCAGACGCAAACGTGGTTTTCCAAGATAATCCAAATATTTGTTGAGAGACTGAATACGGAGATTGACCGTCTTTGGTTTGAATGTCTCAAGTAAGTAAGCCTTATAGAGGAGCAGATTCTTTTTTGTCAGCTCCTTATACTTGGAGTTGAAATCATTGACAGCATATCTGTATGCAGCAATTGTGTTTTCCGCCATATTGTCCTGGCGCAAGTACATTTCAAATTTTTCCATTTCGCAAATTATTAGTGAATTATTTGCACTAATAATAATGCTTTTGTCAAGTTCCTTGAATTCCCATTATGAGAAGATAGGCGGTCAAATCGTTGATATAAGTGAAGATATCCCTGATTCTTGGCAATGGGCTTGTGAAGATTATAACGGGTGTCAGACGATGTGGAAAGTCTTTTCTGCTGTTTGACATCTGGCATAACTGGCTGTTGGAACATGGGGTGACTGATAGTCACATCATCGAAATACAGTTTGATGATTTTCGAAACAGACGATTGAGGAAGCCTGATGCCTTGCTTGATTATATAGACGCAAAGGTTGTGGAAGACGGCAATCCTTATTTTGTCGTTTTGGATGAGGTGCAGCTTGTTGAGGATTTTGTAGAGGTTATTCTTAGTTTGACCCATATGAGGAACGTGGACGTGTATGTGTCTGGTTCAAATTCTCGTTTCCTGTCAAGTGATGTCGTGACAGAATTTCGTGGCAGAGGTGACGAGATACGCATTTGGCCTCTCACCTTTGACGAATATTTCACTGGCATAGGTGGAGATATGCACAAGGCTTGGCGAGATTATTACACTTTTGGAGGACTTCCACAAGTGGCTCTATTGGAAACCGAAGCAAAGAAAACAGACTATTTGCATGGGTTGTATGAAACAACATATCTACGAGACGTGATAGAGCACAACCATCTGCGCAATCCGGAAGGACTGAAAGAGTTGGTACGAGTGCTTGCCTCTGGCATTGGTTCTTCTACCAACCCAACCAGAATAGCCAATACTTTCCAATCAGCACAAGGGGTAACCATAAAAAGAGACACGATAAAGCAGTATATTGATTATTTGAAAGACTCTTTCCTCATAGAGGAAGCACTGCGTTATGACGTAAAAAGAAGAAAATACATTGGTACTGAAACCAAGTATTACTTTGCCGATGTTGGTATTCGTGCCGCCATCCTCAACTACCGCCAGCAGGAAGAAACGCACATTATGGAGAATATCATTTACAACGAACTTCGTATTCGTGGATATAATGTGGATGTAGGTTTAGTAGAACTTGGAGGCAAGAACGAGAATGGTAAGTTTGTCAGAAGACAGTTGGAAGTTGATTTTGTGGTGAACCGCCCACCATACCGTGTTTATATTCAATCGGCTTTCCATATGCCTACACCTGAAAAAGAAGTCCAAGAGCGTCGCCCCTTGTTATCTATCAATGACCACTTCCGAAAGATACTCATAGTTGGCGATGACATTCATCGAAAGGAGGATGAACTTGGGGTCTTGACTGTTGGGCTGTTGGATTTCTTGACAGACAAAAACTTGTTAGAGCAAGGTTAATCCGTAATCTTGGTAATTTCTTTCGTAAATAATCCACCAAAACTTTGGGAAAATGCTCGTAATTTTGCCTTTGTTAGGTGGTTTACACATTCTATAAAACTTTATACTCTGCTAAGCATAAAGTTACGAATAATTTATGTAAATACCTAATAATCGATTAGTTAAATTGCATTATACCTATAAGATTTTTTCAATTTGGCTAATTGATTTTCCTGTTTCTTAAGTAGTTGTCTTATGTAATACTTACTCCCAACCGAAACACCTATACAAACCGTTTTTCAACTAAATTGCGGAAAAACCACTAAACTTAATAAATCTATACATTCCGTATATTGCAGGATAAATCTTGCTCTATTATCGCATAAAATTTCGATTAATATAATCAGAATAAGAGTACGTCAATTCACCAGTTCTTTTCCCAAATTTTCGCTATCTTTGTAGTTTGCAAAGCATAAAAGAATTATGGCAGACAGCAACTTTATAGACTACGTGAAGATATACTGCGCCTCGGGGCATGGTGGCGCTGGATCAGTACACTTGCACAGAGCCAAATATGTGCCTAAGGGCGGTCCTGACGGAGGTGACGGAGGACGCGGAGGACATATCATCCTCAGAGCCAATCCGCAATTTTGGACACTGATTCATCTGAAATACAAGAAGTTCATCAAGGCGGAGAACGGAGAGCACGGCGGAGCTGCGCTCTGCAAAGGCAAGCAGGGTCAGGACATTGTCCTGGATGTTCCTGTCGGGACGGTAGTCAGAAACGGCGAGACCGGAGAGGAGCTTTTCGACATGATGGAGCCTGGAGAGGAGCGTATTCTATGCAAGGGCGGAAGAGGAGGCCTCGGAAACAACAATTTCAAGACTGCAACCCAGCAAACCCCACGTTATGCCCAGCCAGGAGAAGACGGGCAGGAAGGCTGGTTCATACTCGAGCTTAAAGTTCTTGCGGACGTAGGCCTCGTAGGCTTCCCTAACGCAGGAAAGTCCACACTACTCGCAGCTATAACCTCTGCTAAACCTAAAATCGCGAACTACGCCTTTACAACTTTGGAGCCCAACCTCGGCATTGTCAGATATAGAGACGACAAGTCATTCGTGATGGCAGACATCCCTGGAATAATCGAGGGAGCGCACGAAGGTAAGGGAATCGGACTACGCTTCCTCAGGCATATCGAACGTAACTCCGTACTGCTTTTTATGGTGTCAGCCGAAGAGGAGAACATCGAAAAGGGATATGAAATACTTCTGAACGAACTTCAGATGTATAACCCTGAGCTTCTCGACAAGGAACGAGTTCTGGCTGTCACCAAATGTGACCTCATCGATGAGAAGACCGAAAAGAAGATAAAGAAGACACTCCCTGCTGATATTCCGACAGTATTCATATCGGCAGTAACCAGAGAGCATCTCGCAGAACTGAAAGATGAACTCTGGAAGGCTCTGAATACAGAAATCTAACTTCCGCACATTTAGCCTATGCATTTTTGGGACATACTTCACAGGTGGGATCAGATTCTAACACTTTTTCTGAACCAAGTACACAATCCAGCCTCAGACCAACTAATGGTATTCATGTCTGATAGGAGTGTCTGGTTTCCATTGTACCTATTCGTAGCATTTTGCTTAATATGGAGGCTTGGTTGGAAAAAAGGGTTGTTCTCCGTAATAAGCATAGCCGTCGTACTATTGCTCTGTGATCAAACGGCAAACCTATTGAAGTACTCTGTTGCACGATTAAGACCATGTTATAGTACCTACATGTTGTTCGGAGGCCTACATATTCTGGAAACGAGAGGGAGTCTGTTTGGATTTTTCTCGGCACATGCCGCCAACGCATTTGGGTTCGCTATGTGTTCATCAATGCTTTTTCGCTATGACTTGAAACACAGATACAATGCCTATATATATATCATTTTTCTTTGGGCAGCACTTCTGTCAATAAGCAGAATATTCGTAGGAAAGCACTACTTAGGAGACGTAATTGTGGGAGCACTTGTCGGAAGTGGATATGGAGCGCTCATAGCTACTGGTGCGAGATACATATTTGCCAGATTCATTGACAAACTAAAAATCCCGTCACCAGGAAAAGCAACGGGACATAGAAATCGCATATAATACAAACCTATAAGGCTGGAATTGTATTTTCCATACGTGTTCCTCTTGATCCCTTTACCAGAATAGTATAGCCAATGAGTGGGTTTTTCTTAAGCGAGTCCGCAAGTTCCTGCGAAGTCTGATACCACCTAATGCCTGAATGTTCTGCCGGTACAATGCCTGTTCTATCAAGAGCCTTTTTGAACTCTTCCCCGACAAGGCAGATTATATCAATGCCTGACTTCATGGCAAGTTCTAATATAGCTATATGCTCCGAAACCGAATCAACTCCCAGTTCAAGCATATTTCCAAGAAAAGCAGCCTTTCTCTGAGCATATATATGGGCAAAATTAGCCAAGGAAGCCGCCATACTTGCAGGATTGGCATTATAAGCATCCACAATAATATTATTATGCTCCGTTCTAACCATCTGAGACCTACTATTAGATGGAACATATCCCGAAACTGCTTTCATAGCTACATCTTCAGGCACTTCGAAATAACGTCCTATACATAACGCAGCTAACACATTGGCAGCATTATATGTTCCAACCAACTTAGTATTCAGAATGGCACCATCATGCAACCGCATATTAAGAAATGGATTATCCTCCGTAGTCTCTAAAACAGTGCAGGAATCATGTTTCAAACCATAAGGAATCAATGAGATACCTTTACGCTCCTCCGCCATATCAACAAGAACAGGATCGTCCACATTAATAAATACAGCCTTTCCGAAATCATTTATATAATCATACAACTGGCCTTTTGCTCTTCTGACGCCATCAAAATTCCCAAAACCAAGCAAATGTCCCTTTCCAACATTGGTAACAATCCCATAGTCAGGATCACACACACGAACAAGATGCTTTATATCATCAGGATGACTTGCCCCCATCTCTATTACAGCAATTTCCGTAGATGAGGTTAGCTTCAATACTGAGAGTGGTACTCCTATATCATTATTTAAATTACCCTCCGTTGCTATGACGTCATATTTCTCTAACAGGACTGCCTTAATAAGCTCTTTAGTAGTAGTCTTGCCATTTGTTCCTGTTATTCCGATAATGGTAAGCCGTTTATCATCACCAAGCACATGTTCCCTATGCCAGCGTGCAAGCTCCTGGAGTATAGTCAATGTATCATCTACGACAATCACTCGACTATTCCCCTCTAAATCCATAAACTTACCAGCATCCGCACATATCGAAGCCCCTGCATTGACAACAACATAAGCCGCACCAGCATCAAGAGCCCTGACAGCATACTCGTTTCCATCAAAATTTTCTCCCTTTAATGCAAAAAAGAGTTCGCCACCGCAAATTTTTCGGCTATCCGTAGCTACTTTTCCACATTTACGGAAAATAGAATATAATTCTTTAATTTCCATTATTTTACTCCTGTACTACCAAATCCACCTTTTCCTCTTTCAGTTTCATCAAGGACTTCAACTTCATCCCATCCGACATGCTCATGCTTGCCTACAACAAGCTGCGCAATTCGTTCTCCAGGCTCGATTACAAATGGAGTATCTGACAGATTTACAAGCAATATCTTAAGTTCTCCTCTGTAATCTGCATCTATTGTTCCCGGAGAATTAAGTACCGTTATGCCATGTTTCATGGCTAAACCACTTCTCGGGCGCACCTGACATTCATAGCCTTCCGGCAAAGCGATAAAAATCCCCGTTGGTATCAGAGTTCGTTGCAGAGGATTCAATGTAACAGAATCCTGAATATTAGCCCTAATATCCATGCCTGCGGAAAGCATAGTAGCATAAGCAGGTGATGGAAATGCAGACTTGTTTACAATTTTAACTTTCATTTTTATTCCAATATTTCCTTTACATCCTTATCATGCGGAAGAATCAAGTTCAGCACAACTCCTACAATAGACGCAAGACCGATTCCAGCCAAAGAAAAACTCCCAAAATCTATCACTGCGCCGCCGATACCCACTGTAAGGATCAATGATGATATAATAAGGTTTCTGGTAGATCCCATATTAAGCCTCGCTTCTATCATATTGCTAATACCAACAGATGCAATAGATCCAAACAGAAGGAGCATTATGCCACCAAGAACAGCCTGTGGTATTGTCTGAATAATAGCACCTACCTTACCGATAAGAGCAAGGACAACAGCGGAAACACCAGCAATTCTAAGAACAGACGGATCAGTCACTTTTGTTAGCGATACAGCACCTGTCACTTCTGAATATGTAGTAATCGGAGCACCACCAAGGAATGCAGCCAAACAGCATGAAAGGCCATCGCCCAACAAAGTTCTATGAAGTCCGGGATCTTTGACAAAATCTTTCCCTGCAATAGAACTGATGGCATACATATCCCCTACATGTTCTATTATAGGAGCAATAGCAACAGGTGCCATGAACAAGATGGCCTGCCATGAGAAGGACATGTGAGATAGTTTCGGAATCGCAAACCAAGATGCTTCAGTGACTGGAGTGAAATTCATGGCATCACGAAAGAAAATGACAGAAACAACATAACCAGCTACAGCACCGAATACTACGGGTATCAGTTTCACTATTCCTTTGCCCCATATAGAGGCTGCAACAGCAACAGCGAGAGATACAAGTGCAAGTAGCCAATTAGTTTTGGCCATATTCACACCAGAACTTGCTAAAGACAGTCCAATAAGTATAATCACAGGACCTATTACAATAGGAGGAAATAGTTTTTTTATAAACCCAACCCCAAAAGCCTTAACCAATAAGCTCATAAGCATATACACAACCCCCACAGAGACAAGGCCACAGAACATACCAGCCATGCCATACAACTCTGTTGCCTTAATGATAGGAGCTATGAATGCAAAACTACTTCCAAGGTAAATTGGAACTTTTCCTCCTGTAACAAGATGAAATAATAGCGTTCCAAGTCCAGCGGCTAACAAAGCCACAGCAGGATCAAGATGACAAAGGATAGGCACGAGGACTGTGGATCCGAATGCCACAAACATAAATTGCACGCCAACAATGGTGCGCTTAAGAGGAGATAAGGAATGTTCAGCCATTTTATTGGTTTTAAATTAGTTAATATTCATGTTACCTATTATTTCGGAGCAATTTTATAGAGAACTCCAGCAATCACGGCAAATATTATATTAGGAAGCCAGATTGCAAGCCAAGGAGGCATTACGCCAGTATACACAAACATCTGACTGAATCGCATGAACAATATATATGAAAAGCTGAGTGCAATTCCTATTGCAAGATTCCACCCGATTCCTCCCCTCTTCTTCCTTGAAGATAATGCCACGCCCATTATGGTTAAGATGAATGCAGAAAACGGGAGAGAGAATCGCTGATGCTTTTCAATCAATGAATATTTTACATTAGGATCGCCCCTCTGTTTCTGTGTTTTTGTAAGTTCATCAAGTTCCTTGTACGGGAGATCCTCCACAGTATTCTTCTTTCGTGTCATATCAGTCACAGTCAGGCTAATAACAGTATCCAGTTGATCACCGCATTTCACCTTATCCTCAAGGCCATCATTATATTCTCGGATGAAATATTTTTTCAATGTCCAGCCTCCGAAGGTACTATCCCATACTGCACGTTCGGCAGATAGCTTTGACACAAGTTTGTTGTCCTTAATAGATTCAAGTGTAAACTTGTACGCAGTATTGTTATATTTACTGAATTGCTCAACATATACGAACTGCCCTGGAGCAATCTGATAATGTATATTTCGCTCTGAAGCTTGATTTTTCTTCTTAGTATAAACTGCTTCGAATTTATGTCGTTGAACATTGGATCTCGGTATAACGAAAAGATTCAACCCAAGCGAAAGCAGAGCAATGATTGTAGCAGAAAAAATATATGGCAACATCATCCTATGAAAACTGATTCCACAAGACAAGATACCTATTATTTCAGTATTTGCCGCCATCCTTGACGTAAAGAAAATAACCGTAATAAACACGAACAATGGACTGAACATATTCATGAAATACGGAATAAAGTTCACATAATAATCGAAGATGATAGCCTTTATCGGAGCCTGCCTCGAAACGAAATCATCAATTTTCTCGCTAATATCAAAAATTATCACGATTCCTATAATAAGTAGAATCGCAATAAAGAAAGTAAACATAAACTTTTTTATGATATAAACATCAAGCTTCTTCGGAAACATATTCTAAAGTCTTGTCATTATGCGTTTTACAGTAATATCTTTCCACATCTTGAAATCACCTGCAAGAATATGCTTTCTCGCCTCTCTTACAAGGTCAAGATAAAAAGCCAGATTATGTTCACTTGCAATCATGGCCGCAAACATCTCCCCTGCCACGAAAAGATGCCGCAAATATGCTTTTGTATATGTCCTATCTACGAATGAGGTTCCATCTGGATCTATTAAAGAGAAATCATTCTCCCATTTTTTGTTTCGCATATTCATTATGCCATTCCATGTAAACAACATTCCATTGCGGCCATTTCTCGTCGGCATTACACAATCGAACATATCCACCCCTCTGGCGATTCCTTCAAGCAAATTAGCAGGAGTTCCGACTCCCATAAGATAACGAGGCTTATCATCCGGTAACAATGGGCACACCAACTCAAGCATTTCATACATTTTTTCAGTAGGCTCCCCCACAGCAAGCCCACCTATTGCATATCCCTCACGATTAAAAGAAACCGCATGTTCCACAGCCTCTTTTCTTAAATCCGGATAAACACAACCTTGGATAATCGGGAATACTGTCTGGCTATATCCATAAAGAGGCTCTGTTTCATCAAACCGCTTCAAATAACGTTCAAGCCACGACTGAGTCATTTTTAATGACTTTTTTGCATAATTATAATCAGCATCACCTGGGCAACACTCATCCAAAGCCATCATTATATCGGCACCGATTATACGCTGCGTATCAACATTATTTTCAGGTGTGAATGTATGTCTTGAGCCGTCAATATGAGATGAGAAAGTACAACCTTCAGGAGAAAGCTTTCTAATACCAGTCAATGAAAACACTTGAAAGCCACCACTATCAGTAAGGATTGGCCTATCCCATGATATGAATTTATGAAGTCCGCCGGCTGCTCTCAGCGTTTCCAATCCAGGTCTTAGATATAGGTGATAAGTATTGCCAAGTATAATCTGGGCTCTTATATCTTCCTTTAGGTCCCTATGATAAACCCCTTTTACTGACCCCACAGTACCCACTGGCATAAATATAGGAGTCTCTATCTGTCCATGATCAGTTGTGATTACTCCGCATCTGGCTGAGGAATTGGGATCTGCAGCTATTTTCGTAAATTTCATTTTCTTATTTTTTCCAACACTCAAAGTTAGTAAAATTACATCAAAAACTCGTACATTTGTATGTTTTGCTTAAAAACCACATAAACTATTATTAAAACAGAATAAAATTATGAAGAACAAAGGAATTTCTATCAGATTGATTATAATGAACTTCCTCCAATATGGCATCTGGGGTGCATACCTCACTTCCATGGGAAGCTACTTGTTCTCAATTGGCTTAGGCGCAAAAATAGGCATCTTCTATGCAATGCAAGGCATAGTATCTATTTTCATGCCCGCAATAATAGGCATAATTGCAGATAAATATATCAATGCACAGAAAGTCCTAAGCATTTGTCATGGAATCTCCGGACTTGCTATGATTGCTGCAGGATATTATGGTATGTCTGCTGGGAATTCGGTAGACTTCACGACATTGTTCAGCCTATATGGAATCAGCGTAGCATTCTATATGCCGACCATAGCATTATCAAACTCAGTAGCATACACCGGGCTTGAAAAATATGGACTTGACACAGTGAAAGACTTTCCACCTATCAGAGTCTTTGGAACCATTGGTTTTATATGCAGCATGCTTTTTGTCAACTTTATGTCGATAGATGGAGTACAATTCCAGCTTTCATATAACCAATTCTTCACATCAGGCGTCATAAGTTTAGTTCTATGTCTGTATGCTTTGACACTGCCATCTTGTCCTACGAATAAAAATAGCAACCAATCTACTTCAATTGTGGATATTTTCGGACTCCGGGCATTCAATTTATTCAAGAAGAAAGATATGGCTATATTCTTCATATTCTCAATGCTTCTTGGCGTTTCATTGCAGATAACGAATGGTTTCGCAAATCCATTCATCACAAGTTTTAAGGAGCTTCCGGAATATGCTAACACATGGGGAGCAAAAAATGCAAATGCCCTCATATCTTTATCTCAAATTTCCGAAACTCTCTGCATCCTTCTCATCCCATATGCCATGAAATTCGGAATAAAAAGAGTAATGCTCATAGCCATGTTCGCTTGGGTATTCCGATTCGGGCTTTTCGGTGCAGGTAACCCGGGATCTGGTGTTTGGATGTTTATCCTTTCATGTATCGTTTATGGTGTAGCTTTCGATTTTTTCAACATTTCAGGCTCTCTCTATGTCAACATGAAGACTAACGAGCAAATCCGTTCAAGTGCACAGGGGCTTTTCATGCTTATGACAAATGGAATCGGTGCAACCATAGGGACATTGAGCGCGCAGGCTATTGTAAATCATTTCGTATACGAGTCGACCAACCCATCATGGAGTTCAGCCTGGTATGTATTTGCAGGTTATGCATTCGTAGTTGCAATCTTATTCATGATTCTATTCAAGAACCCTGAAAATAAGACGATAGAGGCTTAGAAGCAATTTAAATTTTACGATAGCTCTTCGAGGAGAAGTTTTTTGAAATTACCAGTCCAGTATCTTCTCTAAACCTTCGTATAATACAGCAGAATCTTCCGGATTTTCCTTGAACAGGATATTTATTCGAAAGTATTCTGCTGTTTTTTTGTCAAATATTCCATTCTTCTTAGAAGCTGTTTTGAGTTTTATTCGATAGAAATTTTATGATGCAATAATTCCACTTGCTTTTCATATTCCACCCTCCTTATATTATATATACGGGCAGGCGTTTTTATGAATGATATATCATAGCATCCGCAATGCTCATGTCGACTTATCTTGCAATACGAGGTCATATAATCAATATTATATCCCATAGTACACAAGTCAAACAATGACATTGAATATCGCTGTTCTTTTACTAGCTTTGATAGTATGGAATAATTTCTGTCTATGATTGTCATTATCCGAAGTTTTGTATTCCTCAGAGCCTGTGACTTTCGGTTATTGAACCTATTCTTGCATGATTCGCAACAGAATTTCTGGTTAGTTCTTCCATAATAGACTTGCCCACACTCCAAACACTTTTCTTCTTCCTGTAAACTTTCTGGAATTTTATATCTCATCATAATTTAAGGTATTTATGTTTTATGAGGCAATATGTAAAATATTCTCTACACACACTATTAAAAAGTAGACTCTAAGATGTTGATTTTTATGATTGATTAATTTATCGTAGATTATTTCAAATTATTGACCGCTATGTCGCACAATTATCATCTAAAATTAATATACTAAATGAATAATTTTTAAATATCCACTTTTATCAGTGTCAATTTAAGAATCATAAAAATCTAATATACACACCTTTAATTTCCTTTTTTCAATCAGTTTTTAGGTTTTACTTTGCCTTCGGACAACAGGAGCGCGCCCTGAAAGTCCAAGACTAAACCAACATTAATTATGGAACAATTAAACAGAATTGAACTCAGAGGGAACGTCGGGAACGTGAAACTCATGAATGTAGGAGAAAGTGAAGTCGCTAGATTTTCCATTGCTACCAACTATGCATATAAGGGAAAAGATGGCAAACCTGTAATCGAAACGACATGGCATAATGTCACCGCATGGCCCGGTAAAGGTATTCCTGATTTAAAAACATTATACAAAGGCTCACTAGTGCATGTTACAGGGAGAATGAGATCAGTAAAGTTTGAAGGGACTGATGGCACCGACAAAACCATCTATGAAGTCCTTGCCAACAGGATGGAAATTCTTGACACTGACGAATCAGTACAACCTTCATTCGGAATATAAAACAAGAAATTTCAGTTCACGATGAAACACACAATCTTGCTATTGACCGTTATCGTCCTTTTGGCAGCATGCGGCATGCAACGCAAAATCAGCAACCTAAGGCAGAGTCCTGTTTCAGCAGATTTGACTCTAACCGAAGAACAAAACATCCCATTAGTCAATATCCCCAAATATGAAGACAAGGACACTGTCGAGGTAAACGAGCCGGGAAGTGTGCTGATTATGAATGCAGTGAAAGATGAGAACGGAGAGATGACAGCCACCGATGTCATCAAGGCGGCAACGGTCACAGCAAGATTTAGAAATGTAGCGGAACGCCATGGTAAAGTGGATCTGCAATTTCAAGTACGCGTTCCTGAAGATTTGCAAGACGGAAAGTGGCAATTAAAACTTGATCCTGACATGTTCATTATGGAGGACAGCATTCGTTTAGCCCCAGTAATTATCACAGGAGCCGAATATAGAAAGAAACAGCTAAAGGGATATGAGCAATATCAGAAATTTCTCGAATCCATCATAACTGACCCAAATAAGCTTGTAAACATCAAACAGCTCGAACTATTTATAAAAAGAAATATTCCTCTCTTATATAAATTTAGAACAGACTCCACATATGTTTCAGATGAAGAATTCGCATCGGTATATGGCGTTACTGAACAGACAGCCGTAGAACACTATACAAATAAGTTCCGTGTAAATCACAATGAACGAAAAAAAGAACGGCAATATAAGATGTTCAAGAAATATGTAAAGGCCCCTATAGTAAGCGAAGGTATCATGTTGGACACAGTCATTGCCACACCAAACGGAGAATTCATATATAACTACACACAGACAATAAACACATGTCCAGGTCTTAAGAAAGCCGTAATAAAATTATCAGGGGCTATATTTGAAAATGGTAATCAAATACTAAAAATTCCTGAGAGTAATCCTCTTACATTTTATATCAGTTCTCTGAGCGCATTCACTGACATGACTGAAAAATATCTTACTGAAGTAATATCTCGCAGGGTGGAGGCCAATACAGCTTGCTATGTAGATTTTCCATCTGGGAGCTCAGAAATAATTATTGATTTAGGCAAGAACAGGCAAGAGATCGGAAGAATACGTAAGAACCTAATCTCTCTCTCCGAAGACAAAGAATATGACATTGATTCAATAATAGTTACAGCATCATGTTCTCCTGAAGGTCTCATGAAATATAACGATGCGCTGTCAAAACGACGGGCTGCATCCATATCAGCATACTTTGACAAAATAATCAAAGAAATTAGAGATTCAATAATGATTGAACAAGGATTCACCATGGATATATCAAACAATAGAATGATAGCATCACATACTGCAGACGTAAAATTCATCGCAAATAGTTCTGGAGAAAATTGGGCCATGCTTGATGCTCTGATTAAGTCCGACACACTGCTTACAGAGCAAGATAAAAAATCATACACCTCCATTCGTAGAGAAACAGATCAAGACAAAAGAGAAAAAGAGTTGACAAGTCTATCATTCTACAAGTATATGAGAGAGAAGCTATATCCAAAGTTAAGGACTGTAAAGTTCGATTTCTACCTACATAGGAAAGGAATGATTCAAGACACGATACGAACAACCAGACTTGATACGCTCTACATGTCAGGAGTCCAAGCAATAAATGACCGAGATTACACCAAAGCCATTACAATACTACGACCTTATGGCGACTATAACCTCGCAGTTGCATATTGCGCCATGGATTACAACTCAAGCGCCATGGAAATACTTAATTCTATCAATAAAAATGATCGTGTCCACTACATGTTAGCAATTTTGTATAGCAGAGCAGGGCGAGATAAAGAAGCTATAGAGCACTATCTGACGTCATGTAGCATGAATCCATCATTTGTCCATCGTGGAAATTTGGACCCGGAAATATCAATATTGATAAAGAAATATGGATTAAACCGAGAGACAAACAATGAACAATAAAATGAATCAGAGTATGAAAATTTTCAGAATAAAAACAATAAAACTGATGATGGCAAGTATTCTATTCATATCTTATGGATGCAACAAAGACTATGTAACATCATATTCCCCTGATTCTGGTCCTGTACACATAAAATTATCAGGATCCGGCACTATCATTAAAGGGCTCACAGACGAATCAACAATATCCTCCGTACAGATTCTTGTATGTAGAAACGGAATTATACAACAACATGGATATTTTACAAATTCCTCTGATATGACCATGCAGTTGGAATATAGCAAATCTAACCTTTATAATATATATGCATTAGTAAACATTCATGAACTTGATGTAAGCGAAGGAGAGAGTATTGACAAGATTATGAAGCAGGCTACAGACCGCGGAATAATAAGTTTTCAGGCAAATACTTCCGGAACAATAATGATGTTCGGAGAAACCAATACTCATATAAATGCAGTGAATAATAATATAACAATAAACGTATACCGACTTCTAGACAAGATCAATGTAGAAGCCATAAGTAACATGACAGGGAAAGAGATAACTATAACACGATTATTCATAGCAGAATGCCCTGAATACTGCACTTGGATTTCCGGTAAAATCATTCCTAATATAGAACGAGAGCATCTGAATTCACCAGAAATCAGTCATGCAAAATGGAAACAACTTTATGATATAGCCTTCAACGAATATATCACAAATCAAACAATTACCGATTATTGGAGTGAGTACTTCAATGATGCAATCGGAATACTTTCCAGAAATATTAATAAGACTCATCTCTCCCACGGAGATACACATCATTGCGGCATTATACTCTACACATTTCCATACAATTCTGTCAACAAGGAAGACAAATGGAGTCTAATAATAGAGACACTCGGACCGGAAGGGCTACCCGGATGGTATACAATCAACATTGATTTTCAAAAATTATGGAATGCTGAAATGCGATTAACGGACATAGTATTGAAAAGCCAACCTGCCCAAGATCCATTTTCCATATTCAAACACACAGTAAATGATACAGCTCTAACTATTGGAGAATGGGGATATGCTGATGAAATAGAGATTACAATATAACACCTTAATTTCACAATTATGAACAATTTAACATCTTTCGCCGCAATTGCGGCATGCATGACTATGTCTATTGCGTCATGCTCTCAAACTGAGACAACACCTGAGACTCAAACCAAGTACAACCCAATTGAAATCACGGCAAAAATTGGTGGACTAGAAAGTAAAGCAGTTCCTTCCAAAGACAATGAAGTCATCGTGAACAAAGTTCAAATTTTCGTATTCAACGAAGATGGGAGCATTGACGGATATACGTCAGCGACACAATACACAAATAACGTGAAAGTACGTTGTACTCCAGGTAAAAAGACGATCTACGCAATTGTCAATGGACCTGACGAGAAAGTAGAAAGTAAATCAGAACTTGAAAAGAAAGTGTCATGGCTCAAGGACAATGCAGACAGAAACTATATAATGACAGGATTTGAAAACTCAGAACTTGATGCAGCTTCAGAAGTCACTATACCTGTCAGACGAATTGCCGCCCGAATAGTTCTTGAGAATGTCATAAGACAATTTACATCACCGGCACTCGGAGACAAACAGCTTGATCTCACCGGTGTATATGCCATAAATGTCTGCGGAGATATATCCTATGACCTCTCATCCAGTCCAACGATATGGTACAATATGCAGAAAAATGAAAATACAAATGATGTTAGCCACCTAATATATAAGTCATTAAGTAAGCAAAACATAAAAAACAACACGACAATTCCAGTAGGTGCTTACATCTATGTATATCCTAACTCCACAACAGAGGACTCTTTCTCAATGGGAGGAGGTCCAAGAAAGACAAGACTGATAGTCGAGTTTGTATTCAACGGCAAAACATGTTACTACCCTATAACATTCGATAAGATAGAAGCCAATAAGACATACACGGTAAACAATCTCACCCTCACTCGACCTGGAGGAGAAAACCCTGATAGCGAAATCACAGTCAATGACTGCCAATTTAATATCAGAGTGGAAGATTGGGAAGTTGGATTCAGTGATAACATTCAAATATAAACATCATATATGACACTACGGTCTACTATTCTGTTGCTCTTGACGGCATCTATAATATCGTGCTCAATAAAGGAGGAGAGATCCGAATGTCCATGCAGACTGACAATTGACCTTTCGGATGCATCTGAGGTTTTCGGTCCAGCATCAGTGTACATATGGGAAAGAACAAAATTGTTATGTTCAGAAACTATTCCCATTACAGGGAGAAGCGCCTCTTTCGTAAAAGATGTTACAAAATGTCGTTTAGAAGTATCTGCGATACAAGGCCTTACTGACAGCAGGATTGTAGGCCGCAATGTCATTATACCTTATGGCCATGATGCCGACAGATTGATGGTATATGGAAATGAAATTCTTTGCGACAAAGAGCAGATTATTGAGAAAGCCACATTAGTAAAAAATTGGACCACTCTGACAATCGAATACTCAAATCAAGAAGGGAAAGAATACCCATATGATTTTATTGTAACCGGTGATATACAAGGATTTGATATATACTCGACAACACCTGTTGCAGGAAAATTCCAATGCAAGGCTAAAAAGCTGTCCACATGGCACACAGGAACATCAGTAGATCTACCTCGCCAATTCGCAAATGGTGAAGGACTTGAGCTTACATTACTTTCAAAAAAAACAGGAAAAGAAGAGATAAAATACAATTTGTCTGACATCATAAATCAAACTGGATTCAGATGGGATAGTACTAATCTCAATGACATACGCATATATATAAATTATGCCGGTCTAATGGCCGGCATAAAGATAACTGACTGGGAAAACGGAGCTGATATCTCCGTAATCATATAATTTATTTTCTCGAATGAAGTCCACATTCACGATGATCGGGATCTTCCCACCACCATCTTCCAGCACGAATATCCTCACCTGGCGTTATAGCTCTTGTACAAGGCTGACAACCAATGCTTGGGAATCCGTGTTCATGCAACTTATTATAAGGCACGCCATTCGTCTTGACATATGTTTTCACCTGCTCCTCTGTCCATAATATGAGAGGATTAAGTTTTATGACATTATCCGCAGTATCATACTCAACCATCTGCATTCCAGCCCTCGTCACAGATTGTTCACGACGGAGTCCACTAATCCATACATGCACATTCTTAAGTGCTCGCTTCAAAGGTTCTACTTTACGGACATTACAACACAGATGTCTCAATTCCACACTATCATAAAATAGATTGATACCATGCTCTCTTACCATCTCTTGAACCTTGCGGAAATCGGGGAAATAGACCTCAATCTTTATCCCATATTGCATATTGGTTCTGTCTATAAGATCATAGGTTTCAGGAAATTGTCTGCCTGTATCAAGAGTGAAAATTCTTGCATCCTTGCGAATTTTCACCATCATATCTGTAATTGTCTGATCTTCATAGCTCAAGCTCGAAGATAGCGCAGCCGAATTAGTAAATTCATTGAGAAAATACTCCAATGCTTTTTCCGGCTCTTGAGACATAAACTCAACATTCTTTTCTGCTGCGAACGCCTCACGCTCGCGAACAGACATTGAAGCGAATCTTTCTTCGGTATTCATACTCAACTAAATTTCGTCAGGAACAATCATACCAGCACCGACAGTGTCATTGGTTCCTTCTTCAATGAATATCAAGCTACCCATTGTCCTGTTATCCTTATAATAATCATAAACAAGAGGGTCAGCAGTTTTAATACGAACTCTTGCGATATCATTCATGACAAGTTTTTCAACATCATAAATTTTCTCGCGAGTATTTATATCTATCTTGTATTCAATTTCTCTGACAATTCCAAGAGTCTGCTGAGTGGCATGACGTATTATATATTTCTTTCCTTGCTGAAGCGGCGAGTTTCTAAACCAGCACACATTCAGCAACACTTCTTGATCTACCATTGGCTGTATACCAGAGTCCGATACTATAACATCTCCTCTGCTAATATCAATATCATCAGCGAGTGTTACATCAACGGATTCCGGTGTAACCGCAGAATCAAGACTCTTTTCACCAAGATAGATTCCTGTCACTTTGGATGTCATTTCCGATGGATAAACTTTCACTATATCCCCCACTTTGACAGAGCCTTCCGCAAGACGACCCGCATAGCCTCTGAAATCCGGGAATTTAGCTGATATCGGCCTTACTACATACTGCACAGGAAGGCGCATACGATCTTCTGCCTCCACCGGTAACTGAACAGTCTCAAGAAAGTCAAGTAAAGCCTTACCGTTATACCAAGGCATGTTTTCTGACTTATTAACGACATTGTCACCAAGTTTAGCTGAAATAGGTATAAATGTAACATTTCCCAACTCTATAGATGACGCCATCTCTTTATAGTCAGAAACGATCTTGTCAAATACTTCCTGTGAGAAATCTACAAGGTCCATTTTGTTGACACATACGACTACTTCCTTTATAGCTAAAAGAGAAGCAATGTATGAATGTCTCACAGTCTGCTCCATAATTCCATGCCTTGCATCTACAAGTATCACGGCAAGATCGGCTGTTGACGCCCCAGTAACCATATTTCTTGTATACTGGATATGTCCTGGAGTATCAGCTATGATGAATTTACGTTTAGGAGTGGCGAAATATCTGTATGCCACATCGATAGTGATACCTTGTTCCCTTTCAGCACGTAGACCATCTGTGAGAAGAGCCAAATTCACCTCTTCATTCCCCCTACTCCTTGAGGCCTCCTCTACAGCCTCAAGTTGATCTTCGAAAATAGATTTCGAATCATACAACAATCTTCCTATCAACGTACTCTTGCCATCATCCACGCTTCCAGCCGTCGTAAAACGGAGCAACTGCATGTTCAAGTATCCTTTCGTATTCTGTGTTTCCATTTTAACTCATTTTTCATTGAACTATTTCTTAGGAGTTGTTTAAATTTATATCGAATAAAATTTAAACAGCTTCTTACAACGCATAGTGAGATTTCTAAAAGTATCCTGCTTTCTTACGATCTTCCATGGCTGTCTCCGAACGCTTGTCATCAGCTCTTCCGCCACGCTCCGTCACACGAGATGAAGCGATTTCATCAATAATATCTTCTATACTATGCGCATGTGACAAAGTAAGGCCAGTGCAAGTTACATCACCTATTGTACGACAACGAACTTCCTTCTCTACGACCTCCTCCTCCGGACGGCGCGGAATAACAGCAGGTTCAGCTGCAAGCCATTGTCCATCACGGAAAAACACTTTACGAGTATGTGTATAGTAAAGGCTTGGTAATTCAATTCCTTCCTGATAAATGTACTGCCACACATCCATCTCTGTCCAATTACTGATTGGGAACACTCTAAAATGTTCGCCAGGATTCTTCATACCATTGTAGATATTCCACAATTCAGGACGTTGATTCTTTGGATTCCACTGCCCAAACTCATCACGATGAGAAAATATTCGTTCCTTAGCTCGAGCCTTCTCCTCATCACGTCTTGCGCCACCACATGCAGCATCAAACTTATATTTGGCTAACGTATCAAGTAAAGTCACTGTCTGCAGTTTATTTCTGCTCGCATTATAACCTGTTTCCTCTTTAACCTTTCCCTCGTCAATAGATTCCTGTACTGAACCAACAATAAGATCAGCACCAAGCTTCTTTACGAGTTCATCCCTATATGTTATAGTTTCAGGGAAATTATGACCAGTATCAATATGGACAAGTGGGAACGGAATTTTTGCGGGATAAAATGCCTTGTATGCCAAATATGTAAGCACTATCGAGTCTTTTCCTCCAGAGAAAAGAATACAAGGGCGCTCGAACTGCGCCGCGACTTCCCGAAGTATGTATATAGACTCAGCCTCAAGTTCCTTGAGATGCGTAAGATGTTCGCTCATTTCTATTTTCTTTTATTACAATTTTACAAATATACGATTTTTTCACGATGAGACCTAACTGAATACTCCTGACAGGTATTTCTTGGTAAGTTCTTCTTCAGGGTTTTCGAATACTTTTTTAGCATCTCCAATTTCAACGACCTCGCCAAGATACAGAAACACAGCATAATCCGCTATACGAAGCGCCTGTCTCAATGTGTGAGTCACCATAATTATAGAATATTTTTCTTTCAACTTAACGAACAGATTCTCAACGATCTTGCTCGATACAGGATCCAACGCGCTTGTAGCCTCATCCGCAAGAATATAATCAGGTTCTACAGCAAGACTACGAGCAAGACACAGACGTTGCTGTTGACCTATTGAAAGACGCATTGCTGAATTCTGCAAACGGTCTTTCACTTCATCCCACAATCCTACTTCAGTAAGATATTTTTCAACAACTTCTGCCATCTCTTTCTTTTTCGGATGCATTCCATGAATTCTGCATCCATAAGCGACATTATCGAATATTGACATAGGCAAAGGGCACGGACGCTGAGGGACCAATCCAACACGCCTGCGAAGTTCTATTAGATCATTGTATTTAGCACTGATTATGTCTTGGTCACCAATAAGGATACTGCCATTTACTTTAACATTGTCAACATTGTCAATCAATCTATTGAGACTCTTAAGAAGCGTACTTTTTCCACATCCTGAAGGTCCGATAATACATGTAATCCTATTCTTCGGGAATGTAAGGTTTATGTTCTTGAGAATTTGACGACCATCTATAGACAAGTTAAAATCCTTGACTACCATCTGGTCTTTATCTTTATTTTCCATAATTACAGATTATTCTTCGTGAAATGATTTGTTATCCAACGCCCTCCAAGACTTAATATCAGTACTATTACCGTAAGCACGAGCGCTGCGGCATAAGCTCGTCCCGGAAAAGGTTCAGGCATGGTTATCCAGTTAAAAATAGCCAATGGCAGCGTTGCTGTAGGTGAAGACAGAGAAGTGGCTACAGAGTCTGAAAATCCAGCAGTAAACATAACCGCCGCAGCATCACCTATCGCTTTTCCCACTGCAAGCAAAGTCGCTGTAGCCATTCCTGGGAGAACTTGCTTTACAACAACTTTCAATGTTTCCCACTTAGTAGCACCCAATGAATATGCAGCATCTATCATATCATCAGGAACAGAACGTGAAATTTCATCACCACTCCTAATGAACATAGGTATTATAAGCAATGTACTGACTATTATTCCACCCAACACTGATGCCCTCATACCTATCATAACCATAATCATAAATGCAAAAGCGCCATAGACAATAGATGGGATACCATAAAGCACATCATAGACAAGCCGTGCCATATAGGATAGCCAATTCGAACGCCTGAGATATAAATTCATATAAAAAACTACAGGAATACTCACACACAATGCTATCAAAGTAGCGGGGGCAACTACAATGATTGACCCGAGAATTGCATTCAAAAAACCACCATCATCAGCCGTATTCCAGTTCTTTCCAGGCACACGAGTAACCATATCCCATGATATTGATCCTATCCCCTTGACAAAAATAGTCCATATTATGGACACTACAAATGCGAGAATCAGCAATACTGCTCCCCACATCAGAACCTTAATGATTTTCTCCTCAATAAATTTACTTTCTATTTTTTTCATGACTGGCTCTTTTTCTGGACATTATAAAGAATAATACGCGACAAAACATTGAAAATAATTACGATAGCAAGCAACAACAGAGCAGCGAACATAATTGCAGACTCATAAAGAGGCACAGACGCCATTTCCCCATAATTATTTCCAATCAACGCAGGCAGTGTATAAAAGCCTTTGAACAAAGATTTCGGAATAGCCGGAATACTCCCGCAAACCATCATCACTGCAATAGTTTCACCCATAGCTTTGGACAATGCCAAAACAACAGCCGCAAATATACCGGAAAGAGACTTTCGAAGGACAACATTCTTAGTTGTCTGCCATTGCGTAGCACCCAATGCCATTGACGCATCCCTCAAGTCTTGAGGAACAGATGAAAATATTTCCACAAAAAGACTTACCATTATCGGTAGTACCATTACACAAAGCACAAGAGCTGCTGTAATAAGGCTGTATCCAGTCACAGGTATTAGCAATAAAATTCCCCAGACACCATAAATAACTGATGGTAGTGCTGCCAATATATCCAATGCAGGGTAGACAAATTTACGAACTACCTTCTTTGAATATTCCGTTAATGAGATTGCTGTAAGAATAGATAAAGGCAATGCTATGCAAATTGCAATGAATGTAACAGACAATGTTCCAGAGATAAACGGAAGAAATCCGAATTTCTTTTGAGATGGTTTCCACTCAGATGACGTAACAAGACTCCAAAACGAATTCTCTTGAAGAATTGGCATTGATTTCCAAAAAAGGCCCACAATCATCGACACGAGCAAAAGCACTGATGAAATAGTGAGTATGAACATAAATACAGATGACACTCGCTGCTTATAGATACGTTTTTTATTCAATGTCCTATGAAATACTGATCCACTAAGCAATGCCACGATACCCAACATGATGGCAAAAAACACAATAATAACTAAATCAGTATTATTATTTCTTAAATCAGCAGCTCGTCTTGACGAACGAAGAAGTTTCATATCCTCACTCTGTACCTTTCCTGAAATTCTGACATAACCAGCAGGTTCATTGAATTTCTGCCCATCTTTAATGACATACTTCAAAAAAGCGACTGAAGCAGAATCTTTAGGAGCTCCTTTACTAACAAAATAGAGATTTCGAGCAGGAGGTGCAGGGAAGATACCATCTTCAATCGCATGCACAAGATGCTCCTTGGTTGCATAACAACTCTCCTCCTCGTTTATTTCTCCATCCATGTCAGAATCTACCGGGAACATAGCAATCCCTTCTTGAGGTCTGTGTGTCTGAGGATCATAAGCATAAGCTAAGTTATTGTAACCTATTCCCCATTTGTCTTTTTGAACAGCCTGAGCAATTCCAGGATCTCCGAACACAGCAGTCCCAATAAGATCTTCCTGCTTGGAGTCGAACCATAACGCAAATGTCTGAGCGGCACCACATGCATCTGATCTTGTATATACATGAATCTTATGCCGGTCATTATTACCAAGAAGCTGCCCCCATGTCTTAATTTCGCCAGTAACCCAAATTTTTCGCGCCTCATCAGAAGTAATTCCCCGCTTCTGAATTATGTCAATGTAAGGATTTTCCGCATTAACATCAGGGATAACAGCATCCATGCCGACTACGAAGGCTATCGCACCGGCATCCTTCTCCTCTTCATGCAAGTCTCTCGAAAGCATTGCATAATCCACCATACCATTCAAGACATCAGTCATTCCTTTCCCAGCACCTCCTGCCGACACATCAATCTTAACGCCAGGATACTTCACCTGAAATTCATTGGACCATTGCACAGCGAGAGGGTACAATGCAAAAGCACCAGATATAGAGACCTGTCCATCAAGTTTCTCATGCTTCATTCCTGAAGGATAAGTTCCACAGGACACAAGCATGCAAATAGCCGATAGAACAGCTAAAATATAGTTCAATATCGAATGTCGCATCAAAGTTTGCATTTGAAGTCAATCAAGTTTAAATCTTCAAATTTATTAAATGAGCCCGAATTATCAAAATATTGCCATTTAAGAAAAAACTTGTATATTTGTTGAACTCTCGGGGATGTTTTGGTTTTGACAGCATTGATTTCGGGAGGTAAGCACGTCGAGCGTATGGCACGTTTGCTCGTAAATCTCAGCGGCCGTAAATTCAGTTGCTAATAACAACTATGCACTCGCTGCGTAATCAACTAGGTTGATCACCTTAATCGGGCCGCCAAGGTCGTGGCTCTGACGAGTATCCCGCAGACTTTAGGCCGGTTATGTTCTGGTTACGGGGTATCATTCAAACCGGATGCACGGAAGGACTCCTTTAAATTCCGCCAAGACCTAAAGGATAAGTTTTCGCTGGCTAGCTATCCAGCAGGCGAATACCGACAATCAAAGGACAGATAAACGTGTAGAAAGCCTCTTGCTACGATGTTTGGACGGCGGTTCGAGTCCGCCCATCTCCACAATATTGATTAAATATCAATAATTTAGAGGTTTTACAAACACATTTTGTTCGTCTATGTTTGTAAAACCTTATCAGTTTACAGCAGATTCCGCTATACTGTTTTCATCAATTTCAGAAGAAATTTTCCGACAATCGCTATACTGAAAATCAGACCGAGGGCCATAAGGGATTTCTGCCACCATTTGAGGACATTGACTTCTTTCTCGATGACAGTCTCGATGGTCTGGGCTTGCCGTTCTTCTTTGTATCGATCCTTATATTGAAGATAGATGCCAAGCGAATCTACCTTTGAGGTAATAGTCAGAACAGTTGCAGGAACTTTATGCCGTCCAGACGAATTTGAGTCTGTAACGGCTGAAGCCTCATAGTCAAGTTCCATAAGAGATATGTGCTGCTGAATCCTTGCAGATTCCTTGAGTGTGCGAATCTCCTCCAACCTCGCTCGACCAGTGGAGTCACACCTAATCAGAGCTTGAACGATGGAAGAGTCCGGCTGAACCCGAATTATGGTGTCTCGGACGGTCTCAGTCACGACAACCGTATGCTCGGTGCTTTTTAGTCTCGTGCGGATAAAGTTTCGGACAACAACCACAAAAGGTCATAAAAGCCACTATCGGTATAATGATTCCTTTCATTGCATTGGGGCTTTGTTATTTTCTTGCCTTTGCCACTTGTTCCCTCAGCGACACCCTATATAAAAAAGAGACCAACCCTTTTGGGTCAGCCTCGTATTACTCATATATTCCGCCTCTTCCGATACATCCCATTATCCGCAGTTGCCGGATGGATGGGAAAATAAGAACTTTGCACAATTATTTGAGGTGCTTGCATCCAAATCATACCAGATACAGCAGAAAGAAATACTCCAATCTGGGAAATATCCGGTTATAAGCCAAAGTGTATCATACATTGAAAGTTATTCAGACCGAGAAGAAAAATTGTATAATGCAGAAACTCCCGTGATTATCTTTGGAGACCACACGCGGAATGTCAAATATGTTAATTTTGATTTCATCGTTGGAGCAGACGGCGTTAAGATATTAAAGCCAACGATTAATAGCAAATTTGCATACTATCTAGCGCTATACAATACCAAACAGATAGAAACCCGTGGATATAGTCGGCATTTTCAATATCTAAAGAAGCAGTCATGGCGTATTCCTTCAGAGAAAGAACAACAGAAAATCGTTGAAATCATCGAACATTATTTCCACGTGTTTGATATGATAATTATGTAGTTATCATATTTTTAAGATACTGTCGATGGTTTGGTATATGTATTCTAATTGCCTTGCAATTAATTTTTGTTCATTAACTGGAGGTACATGTACACAAGTAGTCTTTATGACATCCATAGTTATCGCTTTGAATGTTGATCCTGTTGAGTTTTCTTCAAAGTAATTTGAAAGCGAAGATAAAGCGTAGTACCAATACTCGATAGGCATATTTGAATCTTTAGGTTTTAATGCGCACAGCCCTCGCCCTATACAGACTTTCCTATTAGTAATGTTTAGTACTCCAACAGGAGCCCGAACGCACATTAACAAAGAATAGGCATCAGCTACTTTTATTACATTGCTTGTGAATACCCTACTATTGAGTAAGTGACGTTGCCCAAAGTGAAGCTTCCCTTGATGAAATTCAATACCGTCATTATTTTGGTTTATATAGTATCCATCCGGAGATTGTCCCATCGTTATATTGAAGATCTCCGAAAGAGGTAAATATGGCCACTTCCCATAATGGGAGGTATCAGATTCTTTCTGTGAGATGATAAAAACAAGATTGTGGCATCATCGATAAAAAATCTGTATCTTTACCGATGCAATAAGAATTGTTTGAGATATGGAACATTATTCATTTTTTGTCGATGAGAGTTGCCATCTGGAGCACGACAGGTCGCCTGTGATGTGCGTCGGAGCCGTTTGTGTCCCAAAAGACAAATATCAACAGTACAAAGAAGATATTAAGAGCATTAAGCAAAAATATGGCATACTCCACGAGGTGAAATGGAATACTATCAGCAATACGCACGTTGAGATGTATAAAGAACTGATAGATTATTTCTTTGCCTCGGAGATGGGGTTCAGATGCGTACTTGTGACATATAAGGATCGCTTGGACAACCAGTCATTCAACAATGGAGAGCACGACAATTTCTACTACAAATTGATATATTACCTTTTGTACAACCCCTATGCGTATAACTATACCTCGGATTTTGAGTACAAGGTATTCCTTGATATCAAGGACACAAAAGGCCGTAAGAAACTTGATAAAATAACTCAGGTTTTTGCCAATCAATTTCACGGGAAGTCTCCATTCACACATTTCCAACATATTCGCTCTCACGAGTCTCAGTTCATTCAGCTCACAGACTTGTTTATTGGAGCCATTACGTATAAAGCACGTCATCTGGATTCTGTGGAAGAAGCGAGTCCGGCAAAGGTTGAACTCGTCAGATATTTGGAAAATAAATCTGGCTATACCTTAGATGAAGGTACGGTGCCATATGAAAGCAAGTTCAACATTTTTAATCATCAACCGCGAAAGAAATGACAGGAGAAGATTTGTTGAGCACGCTTGAGCCCTATTTCACAGACGGCGTGTCTGTGAATGATATTGACAAAGTAACGGTTCTGCACGATATTTTTGAAAAAGACTTTTTCACGGATGGGGTTACGATTGACGGTGAAAAACTCAAGGTCAAGCCATATAAGTATCGTGGAAGTAACAAGGACAGGCTTCCTGTTGATTATGAGTCGTTCTATGAGAAATTTGTTCATACTATCACTCGAAGCGTAAAATCATCAAACTGGAAGACGGCATCATCCATACGTGAGTTCCGACCAGAAAGAGCCAATCGTGTCCATTGGATAAAGCCTATATTGGAAAATTGGCAGGACAGAAGGATAACACGTTTCAGAAACATCGAAAATGATGGTTCTATCCGGGATTATTTCTGGTATAGACAGAAACAGTATATAGTTATTGTCGAATACATTTCTCCTGACTATGCATTGATAACAGGCTTTTGTGTAGATGCTGAAAACCAGCCTTATTATCAAAGAAAATACATAAATAGGATAAAAGAGTAGGAAATATTCGAAAAAGATTCTTATATTTGCATCATCATCGCTCGAAGAACGAAGGACTTGGTTGGCCGCATTACCGTAAATGCGGTTATTTTTTTGCCTTTAGAGTAACACTCAATACAATGAAACCGCTATCGGAAAACGTCCGGCAGCGGTTTTTGCTATTACTACCAGTTTACAACTTTATCAATTATCTGTTGTTGTTCGCTAGCAGTCCTGCGGAGGTAGATTCTCGTCGTCTCGATACTTTCGTGCCCCATAAGGTCGGCGAGGAGAGAAATGTCGTTGAACCGTTCGAGGAAGTTCTTTGCGAACCTGTGGCGAAAAGAATGAGGATAAACCACTTTCTTGTTGATACCGTACTTGTCTGCGAAATGTTTAAGCTGCATAGCTATGCCACGGGCAGTTATCCTGTTCCCGAACCTGTTGAGGAAGAGATAGCCGGAAGTCTTGTTCTCCTTGTTGATCCAATCGGCTGCTTCGTTTCGGAGGCTCTTAGGTATATAAAGGCGGCGAACTTTTCCTCCCTTGCTGTACAAGTCCAGATGCCCGGCCATGACATCTTCACCCTTTATCTGAAGCAGTTCGCTGACACGCGCACCTGTTGCCGTCATGAACCAGACAACGAAATACCATTCAGTGAATCCATCCTTTTTGAGCCTTGATTTTAGAAACTTGTAGTCGGCGTCGCTGATTACATTCTCCAGAAAGTTTTTCTGCTGAACTTTGATGAATTTCAGTTTCAGCCTGTCCTTGTGGATGAATTCCAGATACTTGTTTATTCCCTGCAACCGCAGGTTCACCGTCTGCGGCTTGAAGTGTTCAACAAGAAATCCCTTGTAGGCAAGAAGATTCTCCTTGTTGAACTCTCCATAGTTGGTGATGAAATGATTGGCAGTCCAGACATAGGACTCCACAGTGTTGCCCGACAAGTCCGACTTCTCAAGGCTCTGTTTGAATTTGTTTACCATAATAGCTTAATGTTTAATAACTATGGTAATATAATAGTCCTTGTACCTCCCATTATCCGCAGTTGCCGGATGGATGGGAAAAAGTAAGGTTAGGAGACATTTGTCGTCTAATATCAGGTACAAGTTATTCAAAGAATGATATCACACCTAATGGCATTAGGATTCTAAGAGGAGGGAATATTCAATATGGAAAAGTTCTCCTACTTGATAATGATGTGTATATTTCAACCTCTTTGCGCAACAAGGTGTGTTCTCTTATGAAAGGAGACATTATAATCGTGGCATCAACAGGAAGTTTTGATCTTATTGGAAAAGCTGGATATATTGAACAAGACATTCCAAATGCTCAAATAGGAGCATTTCTAAGAATCGTACGTCCAATAAATTCATCTATATCACAATATTTAAGACTCATATTCGAAAGCACACTCTACAGGTCTCATATTCAAGATTTAGCAAAAGGAACTAATATCAATAATATAAAGGCAAGTTATATCACAGATTTCGGTATTCCTCTACCACCAATGGGAGAACGAAAAAAGATTTGTGATATAGTAAAGGTCATCTTTCAACAACTTGATGAAATAGAGTCCAGTATGGTGAAATAATGCGATATGTTCTCCACAATATGCACTTGTTTTTCTATCGGCGGCAAGACAATTGTTTGAGACATAAATTTATCCAAAATAAGATTATGAAGTCCTGTCGTTTGTGTTTGCATTGTCAGCATTGCCCCATGTAGATATCTACTCATTAGGAAATAGTATAAATACTTGGAATTTATGATGTTGGCCTCCTTTGGACGCAATGCCATTGTGAAATTACTGAAGGAATACTCATTGCTAGGGCCTTCGTATAAAATAGATCTTCCGACAGGGAATTTATCACTGCCACCAGACTTTTCAACGATAAGATCCCCTGTCATAAGGCTCCTTTTGGCAAATGAAGTTACTTCGACATCTATCAATGCAATCTTCGAATAATCCAAGTTAAAGTCTTTTGTGAAATTTGCATTTCTAATCACTCCTACTTTAACAAAAGGCTCTTTCTTACCGGTCCATAAACCATTAATCGCCGTACAAATATCAGAGATTCTGACACTCTTCCATTCATTCTTCCCATAATGGGAGGTATCGGATGTAAGTTTGCCTGACAAGGCAAGGTCAAGAATCTTGGATTTAGCTTTCTTGATCGTTGCATCCAAGCTTGATTTCTCTGCATCGATGATATCAATCTGACTATGCCAAGTCTCTATCATCGCAATAATGCGTTGCTGTTCATTTAGTGGAGGTAATGCAATTGGAATCTTATTCAAATTATCTTGTGAGAGTTTGGGCTGTGCCGATCCTGTTATATAATCGTCTAATGCCATTGTATTGATAACAAAAGCCACATAATCAAGAATCGCTTTGTTTGTGGAATCTAATACGTGAGCATG
>CAKUVA010000025.1 GCA_934693135.1 uncultured Bacteroidales bacterium
GAAATAATATAAACATAATAAATTTGATATGGTGAATACAATGGATGCTCCTTATGTTGTAGGTGTTGATGTAGGTGGTCAGACCTCTAAAATAGGAGTCGTAGATATGCGCGGACAGGTGCTTGCTCAGACGGTTATCCGTACTGATACTTATGATGAGATCGATCCTTATATCGCAGAACTTGCCGATGCTATCAATAAGGTTATTGCCGATGCTGGAGTAACTGGAAAGGTTCGTGGAATAGGACTTGGTATTCCTAACGGAAATTATTATACAGGAGAGATAGAAAATGCTGTAAACCTCAAGTGGGGTAAATCTGGCACTCTTCCTGTTGCAAAGCTCCTTTCTGATAAGATGGATGGACTTCCAGTGGCTCTTACTAATGATGCCAATGCTGCTGCTATGGGTGAAATGACTTATGGTGCTGCCAGAGGAATGAAGAATTTCATAATGATTACACTTGGAACTGGAGTTGGCAGCGGCATAGTGATTAACGGAGAGGTGGTATACGGACATGATGGATTTGCTGGCGAGCTTGGCCATACATGCGCAGTGCGTCATAATGGACGCCTCTGTAATTGTGGAAAAACGGGTTGTCTCGAAACCTATGCTTCTGCTACAGGTGTTGCGCGTACTGCTCGTGAGTGGCTTGACATGAGTGATGAACCTTCTGTTCTCAGAAGTCTTGACAATATATCTTCAAAAGATGTTTATGAGGCAGCCAAGGAAGGAGATAAGATGGCTCTCAAAATTTTCGAGTTTACTGGTACAATGCTCGGACAGTCTTTTGCAGATTTCATCGCGTTCAGTTCACCTGAAGCTATTGTTCTCTTCGGCGGTCTTGCAAGATCTAAAGAGTTTCTCCTTGAGCCTATTGAGAAGGCTATGAATGCCAATGTGATGAGCTTGTGGCGTAATAAGGTGAAGATAGTTTTCTCTCAGTTGAAGGAATCTGATGCAGCCATTCTTGGGGCATCTGCGCTTGCTTGGGAATTATAATTAGTAATTAATATATTAGAGTGGGGTCGACAAATTGCCAACCCCACTCTAATATTTTTTAACGCTTACTTAGTATTTTGCACATGGCAAAAATTATTTTCTTGTTTTGGCGATTTCTGCTTTAGATGTGCCAATGGTTGCAGACCACTCTAATGGGTTCCTGAAGCCTGATAGAAAAGCTTTGACTTCCATCCTCTTTTTGCCAGCAAGTTGTAGATCTGTGATGGAGATAGCTCCGTCTGCTGTCTTTATGGCGAAGAAACTCTTTCCATCGCTGAGAACCTGACCAGGTGTGATAGCGGAGTTCTCTTTTCCAATATTTTTCAACATTGACAAGAACTCATTACCCTCCACTTTTTCTCCGAAAAAGACTTTTAGTTGGATAGGTGAGGATTCATTATCATGCTTCAGCTCAGTGAAAGCTGTTGGGTATGGACTAAGACCTCGAATAAGGTTATAAATATTCTTTGTCGTGTCGTCCCAGTCGATATGGCAAAGTTCTCGAGTGAGTTTTGGTGCTGGTTTAAGAACCTCTGACCCTTGGATGAAACTGCGCTGAACACGCGTCTCTACGTTTTTCTCAATGATTCCCTCTACAGTCTGAACCACGAGATCTGCGCCGATAGGCATCAGTTTATCATGAAGATCCCCAGCTGTATCTTCATCGGAAATCCTACATTCCTGACGAAGAATGATGCCTCCTGTGTCAATGTCTTTGTCAATCATGAATGTCGTTACTCCACTCATCTTTTCTCCATTGATCACTGCCCAGTTGATAGGAGCAGCACCTCTGTATTGAGGTAGAAGTGCGGCATGAAGGTTAAATGTGCCATACTTAGGCATTGACCATACCTCCTGCGGCAGCATCCTAAAAGCGACTACAACAAATAGATCTGCATTCAGAGCAGCAAGTTCTTTCAGAAATTCGGGGTCTTTTAGTTTTATAGGCTGTAGTACTGGAATTCCTTGCTCTACAGCGAATTTCTTTACAGCGCTTTCGTTAACTTTAAGTCCGCGTCCGCTTGGCTTGTCGGCTACAGTGACGACGCCTACGACATTATATTTGGCCTCAATAAGAGCCTTTAGGGGAGCGACAGCAAATTCTGGCGTTCCCATGTATACGATTCTTGTCTTTTTAAATATGTTCATGATTCTACTTTTGACTTTTCTCCACCATGTGCCGAAATTTTCTGTATTGAACAATGCCGAGTCATTGATTGCTTTCCATGTGAAATACATTCCTATTGGAAATAGCACAATTGTGGAGATGAATACTCCTGCGGCAGCCGAGATTGCACCATCTTTTGCGAGCTTTGTTCCAGTTATGTCAATGACCCAATAAAGAACGAAGAATAGTACAGCGATTATAGCCGAGACTCCAAGTCCACCTTTCCTGATAAATGCTCCGAGAGGTGCGCCTATGAAGAAAAGAATGAAGCATGCGAGCGCTTCCGCGAATTTCTTCAGCAGTTCCACGTCGGTCCTACGCAGGATGTACATATAGCTATAGACATCGTTGCCGTAAGTTAATGTGGTAGAACGATAGTCTTCAGCTGCAGCCGCAGCTGCTTCATAGGCTCTCTTTTCTTCGTTTTGACTAGCCCATTTCTTGACTTTATTATAGTCAAATGGTGTGACGCTATTGAATGTTATGGCCGTGTCGAGCTGATTAGCCCTGCGTAGAATTCTTTTTGAAAAGAACGAACCAGTATTAGTCACCCTTGAAGAATCATTTAGTCTTGTTAAAGAGTCTTTGCCGTGTTCAAGCTGGCTAATGTTCATGGCTCTAACTTGATCTCCGAACTTACTTTGTTCAGATTTCTTGAAAGCATAGTTTTGGAGCGGAATTATCATGTCCTGCTGGCTGAAATTTATCTTCTGCAACTGGAGAGACGTGTCTCTATAAGACATTTTGTTGGTCTCCTGATAGTTCACTCCGCTGAACATCTGGAATGTTAGATAGTCTTTGGCTTTGGACATTTTAAGCATCGCAGAATCGGCAAGAGTTACACTTGTGTTTCCCTTGCCAGCCGTATGGTCATATACCATGACCCCATGCATAATTCCTGTTTTGTCATCTTTCGACTCTATGCGTAGTACATAGCCATCAATTCCATCATAGAATGTTCCGGTTGGTATGTTGATTTCTTCTTTGGTTTTGCCGATATCATCTCGCAATGTGAAGATCTCATTATATGCTACAGGAACGAGATTATTCACAGCAAAAAATGCCAACACACTGATTACTGCTGCACATAATATCAGTGGCTTGAGAATTCTTGCTAGCGACAGACCTGCTGATTTCATGGCGATCAGCTCGTTGTTTTCGGCGAGTTGCCCTACGGTCATGACCGAAGCCAACAGTGTGGCCAGAGGTAGGGAGAGCGGAAGCATTGTGGCGCTACCCCAACCGAGGAATTCAAGTATAATCTTGAGCCCCAGGCCCTTTCCTACGAGTTCGTCAATGTAGAGCCATAGGAACTGGAGCATGAGGATGAATATAACGACCAGAAGGATACCGAAGAACGGTCCTAAAAATGATTTTAGTATGAACTGATCGAGTTTCTTCATCTTCTTCTTGGAATTTTCTTTGCGCCTGCAGGGAATTTCACTTCCCGGCAGACATATAAGGTTTTACGCAGTTGCAAGCTCGATGAGCTTTGCAAGCGCGTCTTTCAGACCTGCAACATTCTTGCCGCCGGCTGTTGCGAGACCTGGCTGTCCGCCACCTCCTCCGAGGATGAGCTTGGCTGCTTCGCGGATATCCTTGCCTGCGTTCTTTCCGCCTGCAACGAGGTCCTGCGAGTACATCAGCACGAGGTTAGGCTTCTCGGCATATTCGAATGCAGCGGCGAATACAAACTTCTCGCTCTGTTTCTGGAGCATTCCTGCCACATTCTTTATCATGGCAGGATCCACGGAGTTTGTGAACTCCACAATCTTGAGGCCGTTTATTTCCTTCGCATTCTTGGAAAGCTTCTCGGCGAGCCTTGCAGCCTTCTCCTGCATGTAGCTTTCAATCTCTTTCTTGTAGCCTGCATTCTCGTCGATTACCTTGCGGATAGCTTCGCCGAGGTCAGGAGTGTTGTTGAAGAAGGACTTGGCGCCTTTCAGGGATTCTATGAGTGCACGTGTGTGCATCCATGCGGCCTCACCAGTTACAGCCTCGATACGTCTTACACCTGCTGCAACGGCTCCCTCTGACAAGATCATGAATGAGCCTATCTGGCCTGTAGCCTTTGCATGTGTACCTCCGCAGAGCTCAACGGATTTTCCGAACTTTACGACTCTGACTTTGTCGCCGTATTTCTCGCCGAACAGGGCTATAGCACCCATAGCCTTCGCTTCATCCATTGTAGCATCTCTCTTCTCTTCGAGAGGATAGTTTGCACGGATAAGTTCATTGACTCTTTTTTCTACTTTCTCGATTTCTTCATCAGTCATCTTGGAGAAGTGTGAGAAGTCAAAGCGTAGGTAGTCAGGACATACATAGGAGCCTTTTTGCTCAACATGTGTCCCGAGAACCTCGCGGAGAGCCTGGTCGAGCAGGTGCGTAGTGGTATGGTTGTTCGTGATCTTCAGCCTCCTGTCAGCGTCTACATGAAGTGAGAATGATTCTGTGCAGTCTGAAGGAATGCGTTCGGCGATGTGGATGGTGAGGTTGTTTTCCTTCACGGTGTTGAGAATGTTGATTTTTTCTCCGCTTTCCGACTCAATGTATCCGGTATCGCCGACCTGTCCGCCCATTTCTGCGTAGAATGGTGTGCGGTCAAACACGAGCTGATACATGACCTTGTTCTTCTGCTTTACGGTGCGCTGCTTGATGAGTCTGACATCATCTATGTCGGTGTAGTCATATCCAAGGAATTCCTCCTCCTCGCCGTTGTGGTACTGGATCCAGTCTCCGAACTCGTTGGAGGTAGCCTGGCGTGCTCTGTCCTTCTGCTTCTGAAGCTCGGCATTGAACTCGTCAAGGTCCACCGTGTAGCCTTTCTCGGAAGCGATAAGCTCCGTAAGGTCGATAGGAAAGCCATAGGTGTCATAAAGAACGAATGCGTCCTTTCCAGAGATGACCTTGGTGTCTGCTGACTTGGCAAGGTAGTCGTCCATGAGGCGGATTCCCCTGTCAAGGGTGCGGAGGAATGCGAACTCCTCCTCCCTGATCACGCTCTCGATGAGCTTCTGCTGGTCACGAAGCTCAGGATATGCACCTCCCATGTCGTCAGCAAGCTGCTGCACGAGACGGCAGAGGAACGGCTCGTTGAATCCGAGGAACGTGTAGCCGTAACGTACTGCCCTTCTGAGGATTCGGCGGATTACGTAGCCGGCCTTCACATTTGAAGGAAGCTGTCCGTCGGCAATGGAGAAGCTGATGGCGCGTATGTGGTCAGCTATGACTCTCATCGCTATTTCTGTCTTCTCTGACTCGTGATACTGGTGGCCTGATAGCTCCTCTATCTTGTGGATCATGCCTGTGAATACATCTGTGTCATAGCTGCTCTTCTTTCCCTGGAGAACCATGCAGAGACGCTCGAAGCCCATTCCTGTATCGATATTGTGGTTCGGCAGGAGTTCAAGCTCACCGCTTGCCTTTCTGTTGTACTGCATGAATACGAGGTTCCAAATTTCTATGACGAGAGGGTTGCTCTTGTTCACAAGCTCGCGTCCAGGGACCTTCGCAATCTCCTCATCGCTTCGAAGGTCAATGTGGATTTCACTGCAAGGTCCGCATGGGCCTGTATCTCCCATCTCCCAGAAGTTGTCATGCTTGTTTCCCAGTAGGATATGGTCTTCAGGAAGATACTTGAGCCATGCTTGGTGGGCCTCCTCGTCCAGAGAGGTGCCGTCCTCCTTGGAACCCTCGAACACTGTGGCGTAAAGCTTGGTTTTGTCTATCTTATAGACTTCTGTGAGAAGCTCCCAAGCCCAGGAGATGGCCTCCGTCTTGAAATAGTCCCCGAAGCTCCAGTTTCCGAGCATTTCGAACATTGTGTGATGATATGAGTCATGGCCTACCTCTTCCAGATCATTATGCTTTCCGCTGACGCGGAGGCACTTCTGCGAGTCGGTCGCCCTATGGGTCTTTGGGGTTACATTGCCGAGGAAGATGTCCTTGAACTGGTTCATTCCGGCATTTGTGAACATGAGTGTAGGGTCGTTCTTTACGACCATCGGTGCTGAAGGAACGATAGTGTGTCCCTTTGATGCGAAGAAATCCAGGAATTTCTGTCTTATTTCGTTAGATGTCATCATAATGACTTGTTTTTATTCAAAAATCTATATTCTGCCACGTTTAGGCACAAGTTTTATAGCAACTTGTCCCTGCAACCGCAATAAACGGCAAAATTATAACATTTTTCTCAAAAAAGTTTATATTTGCAGAATATGTCGAACTTTAAGAGGTATAAACTTAATCCGGAGACGTTGCTTTATGAGATAGAAAAAGTCTCGGCCAAATCACGTCTGCTGAAGATGGTTATGCTTGTAGTTGCAAGCATGGCTTTATCATTCGTGTATCTTTGGCTCATGACCTCTGTGTTCGGTTTTGAACTCCCGAAAACCATAATGCTGAAGAAAAACAATGCAAAATGGGTGTCAAACCTTGAACTCATGAACAGACAGCTTGATGCTTATGATGCTACACTTCAGGGACTTGGTATTCGAGATGATGAAATATACAGGAATATTTTCGGCATGAATGAGATTCCTATGGAGGTACGTAATGCGGGATTCGGAGGTGTGAACCGGTATGAGTATCTTGATAACATTTCTGATAATTCCATTCTGAAGAAGACAGCTGTCCGTTTGGATATTCTCACCAAGAAGACGTTTGTGCAGAGTAAGTCTTTTGATGATGTTGAGGCTCTTTCCAAGAGGGCTGGTGACATGGCGTCTTGTATCCCTGCTATACCTCCTGTCCTTCCTGATAAGTCTAAGTTTCGTGTTTCGAGCACTTTCGGATATAGATCGGATCCGATTTCAGGAATTTCGAAGATGCATACTGGGTTTGATTTTGCATGTAAACCGGGCAATCCGGTGTATGCTTCTGGTGACGGTGTGGTAAGTTCCGTGTCGTTCGATTTGTTTAATTATGGAAACTCTGTTGTAATCGACCATGGTTTTGGATATAAAACAAGGTATGCCCATCTTAAGACAGTATTTGTTACTGAAGGTATGAAACTAAAACGTGGGGAATGTCTTGGTGAAAGTGGAAATTCGGGTAAATCTACAGGACCACATCTTCATTACGAAGTGATGTATCGAGGGAAGTATGTTAATCCTGTGAACTATTTCGATTTGGATATGCCGATGGATGAATATTCCTCAATGGTGAAGAAGACTGCCGATGAATCGGACAATATAATGATGAGGAGCAATTTCCGAAAATCCTTTAGGTAGGGAGATATGAAAAATCAGTACATATTCGACAAGGATTTCAATCTCAAGAAGGTTACGCATTCTGTAAGTGGAGTGCTTCTTACTTGTACTAAGTGGATTATTGCTACTGTATCGCTTGCTGTATTTTATTACGTGTTATTCTCCTTGTTTATAAATACCGATGAGGAAAAGAGATTGAAGCGAGAAAATAAGATGTATGCGAAATTGTATCCTGAAATGGTTCAGAAAGAACGCTTGATTTCGGATGTGGTGAATGACTTGCAACTTAGGGATAATGCTATATATGAACAGATTTTCCATACAACGGCTCCTTCGGTTGACCCTCAGAATTCTACTATGTTCATCTTTGCTGGAGACTCTATACAGGAGAAAAATATTGTGGAGTATACCGAAAAAAAAGCATTGGCGTTGGACGATATTATTAGCTTGGTAGATTCTAATTTTAGATTCATATTTTCGGATGTGGATGATTCTGCTACACCTCGCCCTCCTATGTCCGTACCGTTGTATGGGTTGAAGTATGCTCAGATTGGTGCCTCTATCGGGCAGAAACTGAATCCGTTCTATAAGGTGCCTGCTCGACATAATGGGGTTGATCTTATAGTAGGTCAGGGAACACCTGTTCTTGCCGCAGCAGATGGTGTAGTGTCGGATGTGCGCAAATCAGGGAAAGGCCTCGGCAATATTGTTGAAATCACTCATGATGGCGGATATATGACTATATATGCCCATCTTGAGGATATTGTTGTTAGGAAAGGGGAGTATGTAAAAGTAGGAAAAAAACTTGCTGATGTTGGAATGTCTGGCAACTCTTTCGCTCCGCATCTTCATTATGAAGTTCATAAGGATGGTAGAGTATTAGACCCTGTTAATTTCTTTTTCTCATCATTCAGCCCGGAAGAGTATATGAAAGTGGCATATATGGCTGCAACTACTGGACAATCAATGGATTAATTTTCTTAAACTTAAATATTCAAAAACTTTTAAAACAAATTTATTGGACTATGGAACGGCTTTATTATTCTATCGGAGAAGTGGCTGAGATGCTCGGAGAAAAAGTGTCTCTCGTGCGTTTCTGGTCAGATTCTTTTTCTAAATTTCTGAAACCGCATAGAAATGCGAAAGGAAACAGAATGTATACCTTAGCCGACATCAATGTGTTGAAGCAGATATATTTGCTGGTTAGAGGTAACAAGATGACATTAGCTGGTGCTGCCAAAAAGATGGCTGAAGATAGGAAAGGCGTAGCAAAACGTGTGAAAGCAGTGGAAAGCCTTATGGAAATCAGAGCTCAGCTGGATGAAATACGCAAGACATTATGATTGTCAAGGATATAACTGATGTAGTGGAATCGTTTGCTCCACTTTCTATACAGGAGAAGTGGGACAATAGCGGTCTTGTGATAGGTTCCGCGTCATCAGAAGTCCATGGTGTTCTTCTCGGATTTGATTGTACACCGGATCTTGTGGATGAAGCTGTCGCCTGCGGAGCAGACCTGATTATAACACATCACCCACTCATATTCGGAGGCATCAAGAAGATAACGTCAGACGATGTTGCCGGAAGTGCTATAATTAAAGCTATTAGAGCCGGGATAGCTGTCTATGCTGCTCATACTACTGCTGATAAAGTTCTTGAAGGGGTGAGCGGTGCCATGGCTTCGAGATTAGGCCTTGTCAATGTTAATGTTCTTGATGTTGATTGCTGTGGCAATGGGCTTGGAGCAGTAGGAGATCTTCCATTACCGATGACATCTGATGATGCTGTAGATTATGTAAAGTCTAAGTTTGGTCTTAAGACCGTGAGGCGTTCGCATCTGATAGATGTTCCTGTGACTAAGATTGCTATGTGTGGCGGTAGCGGTGCATCGCTTATAGATGCTGCGAGGAGAGCCGGAGCTCAGATGTATGTCAGTGGGGATATTTCGTATCATCATTTCTTTACTGGAGATGATTTCATTATTATGGATATAGGACATTTTGAGAGCGAAGTGGATATAGTTGATATTTTATTTTCCGTGATAACGAAAAAATTTCCTAACTTTGCAGTTCGCATAAGTAGCAGGTTGCAGGAAAGCAATCCTGTCTTTTATTGTTAGTTGCTTTTATATATATAAATAAGATATGGCCAAAAAAATCAAGAAAGTCGAGACTCCGATTGATCAGAGAGAAACTTTCGTATCTATCCAGAAGAATTTTGCTGATTCTGAACTTAGTGTAGAGGAAAAGCTCAGGACACTCTTTGAACTCCAGAAAGCTGATTCAGCTATCGACAAAATCCTCCAACTCAGAGGGGAGCTCCCTGTGGAGGTTGAAACTCTCGAGAATGAAGTTGCTGATATGAAGGCTAAGGCTGCCCAAATTAATGCTGATATCGACAATTTCAATGCTTCCATTACAGAGTATAAGCATCAAATTGTAGAGTGCGACACTGCTATTGCAAAATACAAATCTCAGATGGAGACTGTGACCAACAGCCGTGAATACGATTCCCTTTCTAAGGAAGTCGAGAATCAGGAGTTGCTCAAGAAGATTGCCCAGAAGAATGTTGCAGATACCAAAGAGAATATTGTCGCAAGGAAAAATGACCTTCTTGATCTTAAGGATGAGACCAATGTGAGAAATGAGGATCTCAAGGCAAAGAAAGAAGAACTTGCTAACATTGTGGAGTCTACATCTAAGGAGGAGAAAAAATTACGTGCTGAAAGAGCGGCATGTGCTGCTAAGATAGATGCGAGAACGATGAGCGCATACGATCGTATCCGCCAGAGCGAGAGAAATCATCTTGCCGTTGTGAGCATCTTCAATGGCAATGCTTGTGGTGGCTGTTTTAATACGATTATACCTCAGCGGCTTATCGATATAGCATCTAATAAGAAGCTTGTTATATGTGAGCACTGTGGCCGTATCATTGTAAGCTCAGATATCGAGGAACAGAAAGCGTAGATAAAACGTGAAAACTTCTCGAAGTAAGACAGACAAGAATGTTGGACTTGAAACCATTGGTCTTGAGATGGGAAATAAACCACCTCAAGCCGTTGATTTCGAGGAGGCTGTTCTTGGTGCTCTGCTTATAGAACCAAGTTGTGTTGATGAGGCGATGGAGGAACTCTCTCCGAGTTGCTTCTATGAACCGAAATACAGAATGATCTATGAGGCCATGGTTTCGCTTGTGAACGAGCATGTGGCTGTAGATTTGTTGTCTGTATCGCAAAAACTTCAGACTCAAAAGAATCTTGAGGCGGTCGGTGGACCTGTCGCATTGGCAGCATTGTCACAGAAAATAGGCGCGGCGGCTCATGTTGAGTATTACATAAAGGTCTTAAAACAGAAATGTATCCAAAGGGATCTTATTTCTGCCGCCTATGATATCTTGAAGGGCGCCTATGATGACTCAGAAAGTGTCGATGATCTTATCGACATGTCTCAGTCCAAGGTGTTTGCGGCTATTCAGAACAATGTGAAAAAGGATGTTCAGGACGTCGGTTCTGTATTGAAGACTGCGTTGGATGAGATAGAAGAGATGCAGGGACAGTCTGGAATAAGTGGTGTCCCTTCAGGCTATTCTACCATTGATAAGTTCACATTGGGATGGCAGAAATCAAACCTCATCATTCTTGGAGCACGTCCTTCTGTTGGAAAAACGGCGTTTGCGCTCAATATATTGAGAAATGCGGCCGTAGACCATAATATGCCTGTTGCAATATTCTCACTTGAAATGTCTGCGCTCGAGCTTGTCAAGCGTCTTATGACTACAGAGTCTGGATTGGATGCTGACAAGATTAAGGGTGGAGTTAAATTGGAAGCTGTAGACTGGGATCAGCTGCAATATAGTCTGAAATCATTGGCCAAAGCTCCGATTTATATAGATGATACGCCGGGCATTTCTGTGATGGAATTCAGAACCAAGGCGAAGAGACTTGTCAAGTCGAAAGGTGTCCGTTTTATCATTGTCGATTATTTGCAGCTTATGTCCGGGCCTCCAGAATTGAGGGGAATGCGAGAGCAGGAAGTGGCAGCTATTTCCAGAATGTTAAAGGCTACGGCTAAAGAATTGGAAATTCCTATAATGGCATTGTCTCAGCTATCACGAAATGCAGTTCAGCGTGGGAATAGCAATAACAGACCTATGCTTAGTGACTTGCGTGAGTCTGGATCTATAGAACAGGATGCAGATATTGTGTTGTTTGTGCATAGACCGGATGCTATCGGACTTGGAGATACTGTTGAAGATAAGGAATATACAGAAATTATAATTGCTAAGAACCGTAATGGACAGATAGGTACGATACCTATGCGTTTTAAAGGCAACCAGCTTAAGTTTGTCGAGGAGTCTGATGGGCTGACTGCACAGTTCGTCGATTCTGCCATGAACGATGATTTCCCGACGGATAGTGATTTTCCTATTAATGGCCCCAGCGGTTTTGGTGGCGGAGATGATTTCTCCGGTAATGGCTTTGCATAATGAGATTCTTTCTATATAATGCTATTGCTGTCGGGTGCATGTTGCTCGGATCTAATGATAGTGATGCATTGGAACCTCTTAAGGGTTCTAATTGTATACCGGTGACGAGCTTGTCAGAGAAGGATCTTGCATATAGAGCCGGTGAGCGTTTGGAATATGTGTTACATTATAAATGGGGCGCAATAAATTCTGATGTCGCGAAAGCTTCCGTAAATCTGGATTCAGCAACATTGAACGGCAAACCGGTATTCCATTGTTCTGTATTTGGAAGGACAGCGAAGTTTTATGATATGTTCTTCAAGGTTAGGGAAGATTTCCAGTCTTGGTTTACACGAGAAGGGATTGTGCCGATGAAATTTGTGAGAGATTCACGTGAGGGAGGATATTATTCCAAGAATACATATCATTATATATGGGAGCCTGATGGTAATCATCATATAAATGCGTTACTTGAAACTTCTCGAAAACCGGAATACTCTGTTGAACTTCCTCTTTCAGGATGCACATATGACTTACCTGCATTGTTTTTTATGGCAAGGAATATGGATTTTAATAAGGTTAAGCCGAATGTGAAATATCCTATGACATTTGTCATAGATGATGACATATATAATGTATATTTCATCTGGCTTGGTCGCGAGAAGAAATATGTGAAAGGTGTCGGCACTGTTAAGACCATGAAGTTCGCGGCTAAACTGATAGCTGGTGAAGTCTTTGGAAGTGATTCGGATATGTTCGTCTGGATTTCAGAAGATAAAAATAGAATCCCTATATTTTTTGAGGCACCTATTAAATATGGAGTTGTTACAGGGAGATTGAACGGATGGTCTAAACTCAAGCATCCATTTGACGCTAAAATTAGTAATTGATGACGAAAGATGTTTCTCATAAAGGGGTGATTGTTGGAGTGACATCTGACATTGTCCGTGTAGAGATTATCTCGCAGTCGGCATGTTCTTCATGTCATGCTGCGGGTTTGTGCAGTATGTCAGAGACTACTAAAAAAGAGGTGGAAGTGCCTGTGCGGTCTGGCGAGCATTTTATGCTTGGAGACAATGTGAGCGTGATTCTTGAAATGTCGATGGGCATGAAAGCTGTTGTATTGGCATATGTTGTTCCATTGGCGATTCTACTTATGATATGCATTTCATTGTCTTATGCTTCTGTTGGAGAACTTGTATCTGGCCTATTGGGACTTGGAGGCGTGGCGGTTTGGTATCTTCTGCTGTATTTGTTCCGAAACAGAATATCAAGAAAATATACATTTAAAATAGTTAAAGACAACAATCTCAATTCAATAAAATGATGACTTCAATAATTATCTGGACTATTGTGGTTATTGCCGCTCTCGGACTTGTCCTGGCGGTCGTTCTTTACCTTGTGGCTGAAAAGTTCAAGGTTGAGGAGGATCCTAGGATTGAGGAAGTCGAGAAGGTGATGCCAGGTGCCAACTGCGGCGGCTGCGGCTTTGCCGGTTGCCATGCTTTTGCCGAGGCAGCGGTCAAGGCCCCGAATCTGGACAATAATTTCTGTCCTGTCGGTGGAAATGCTGTCATGCAGAAAGTTGCCGCTATCCTCGGTTACGAGGTGAAGGAGAAAGCCCCTATGGTGGCTGTCGTACGTTGCAACGGGACCTGTGAGAACAGACCACGGACCAATGAGTATGATGGATTTAAGTCGTGCAAGGTAAAGGCTGCACTGTATAGCGGTGACACCGGATGCTCATTCGGATGCCTCGGCTGTGGCGATTGCGTTGAGGCCTGCAAATTCGGGGCATTGTCAATGGATGAGAAGACAGGTCTCCCTGTCGTTGATGAGGAGAAGTGTGTCGCTTGCGGTGCGTGCGTGAAAGCTTGCCCGAAATCCATTATCGAACTCCGCAACAAGGGACCTCGCGGAATGCGCGTGTATGTATCTTGCGTGAACAAGGACAAGGGTCCGGTAGCCCGAAAGGCTTGCAAGGCTGCCTGCATAGGTTGTGGCCTCTGCGCAAAGACTTGTCCTCACGGCGCCATAACAGTGGAGGGCAATGTGGCCTATATCGACTACACCAAGTGCAAGCTGTGCAGGAAGTGTGTCGTAGTCTGTCCTACCGGAGCCATCCATGATGTTAATTTCCCTAAGCCTGTTGACCGCACGAAGAAGCCTGCTCCTGTAGCACCTGCTGTAAAACCGGCACCGGCCCAGAAGCCTGCCGAGGTCAATGCGGAAGCCGCTCAAGCTCCGGCAAAGGCTGAGAATACAGAACCAAAAGCATAAGGAGGACCGATAAATATGAAAAGAACATTTTCCATTGGAGGTGTACATCCGGCAGACAACAAGATATCTCGTGGTTGTGCCATCGAGGTGCTGCCTACGCCGCCGACAGTATATATTTCCGTAGCCCAGCATATCGGCGCTCCTGCGAAGCCGATAGTTGCTGTAGGTGACAAGGTTCTTACGGGACAGCCTGTTGCCGAGCCGGGAGGATTCGTCTCAGCATATATCCATTCATCTGTCTCCGGTACAGTGAAGTCCATAGGACCTCGCAAGGATCTGGCAGGCAATATGCAGACCTGCATTGAGATAGCCGTCGAGGGAGACGAGTGGGTAGACAGCATTGACCGTACGGACGCTCTTCTGACCGAGTTCACTGATGATAACAAGGTCATCATGGACAAGATTAAGATGGGCGGTGTCGTAGGTCTTGGCGGTGCCACATTCCCGACACATGTGAAGCTCTCTCCTCCTCCGGGAAAGAAGTGCGAGATGCTTATCATCAACGGCTGCGAGTGCGAGCCTTACCTTACATCCGACTTCCGTACCCTTCTTGAGAAGGGAGAGCAGGTAGTCGTGGGGACAGCCATTATCAAGCAGGTTCTTGGCGTCGCTGAGGCAACCATAGCTATCGAGGATAACAAGCCTGAGGCCATTGCCCATATAGAGAAGATTCTTGCAGAATTCCAGAAGAAGTCTCCGAAGTTCGCCGGAATCAAGGTCCTCAGCCTCATGAAGAAATACCCGGAAGGTGGTGAGAAGCAGCTTATCGATGCTGTAATGCATAGACAGGTCCCTTCGGGAGCCCTTCCTATAGATGTTGGTGCGGTAGTTCAGAATGTCGCTACTGCGCTTGCTGTATATGATGCTGTTCAGAAGAACAAGCCTGTCATCGACAATTCAGTGACCGTTACAGGTACATGTCTTCCTGCCAACCGCCAGCATAACTACCTTGTACGTGTCGGAACTCCGCTTTCATACATCATCGAGAAGATGGGTGGAGCACCGGACGATGCTGTCAAAGTCATAAGCGGAGGCCCTATGATGGGTAAGGCAATCGCAAATCTCGATGCCGCCACTCTCAAGGGGACATCTGCGTTGCTTTTCCTTACTGCGGAGCAGACAGAGCGCAAGCCTGAGACAAACTGTATCCGTTGCGGAAAATGTGCAGAGGCCTGCCCTATGGGACTGGAGCCGTTCCTGCTTCAGAGGCTTGCACGCCATGGAATGACAGAGGAGCTTGAGGCCAATGCTGTACAGGACTGCATCGAATGCGGATGCTGTCTCTACAGCTGTCCTGCCTATATTCCTCTCCTGGATATCATACGTATAGCCAAGGGACAGGTCATGGGCATAATCAGAGCCCGTGCAGCAGCTGCAAAGGCTGCCGCTGCTGCAGCCCAGGCCGCATCTCAGAAATAAGTTGAACGAATAAACCAATTATTTATAATGAAAAGACTTCTGGTTTCACCGTCTCCGCATATTCATGCGGCGGTCTCCACTAAATCGCTGATGCGTGACGTGGTCATCGCCCTGTTGCCGGCGGTAATAGTCTCGGTCGTTTTCTATGGCCTTGGCGAAATCATAGTTCTCGCCACGAGTGTGATTTCCTGCATGCTCATCGAGTATCTCATAACCAGGTTCCTCCTTAAGAAGCCTTCCACCATCGGGGACTATTCCGCTGTTGTGACAGGCATTCTTCTCGCATTGAACCTGCCATATACTACACCATGGTGGGTAGTATTCATAGGTGCGTTGTTCGCTATCGGTGTAGTCAAGATGACATTCGGCGGCCTTGGACAGAATATCTTCAACCCGGCCATCGCCGGACGAGTATTCCTGCTTGTGTCCTTTCCTGCGTATATGACCAACTGGCAGATGCCTCAGGGCCTGTTCGGTGTGGATGCTGTTTCCGGTGCCACTCCTCTCGGGCTTGTCAATGAGGGCCTCATGAGCGGTCAGACCGTTCCTGAGATTATGTCTGCGAATGGGTTGTCCTATGCTCAGATGCTCTTTGCCAATCTGGGAGGCTCAGTAGGTGAGATTTCCGCATTGGCTCTGCTTGCAGGCTTTGTATATCTGCTTGTCCGCAAGGTTATCAAGCCGTATGTCACCCTCTCTATCTGGGCGACTGTCGCAGTGGTATCACTTATATTCTGGCTTGCTGCTCCGGACAGGTTTACAGACCCTCTCTTCAACCTTCTTTCAGGAGGTATGATTTTAGGATCATGCTTCATGGCTACAGATTATGTGACCTCGCCTATGTCAGTCAAGGGCGGTATCGTATATGGTATTGGAATCGGATTCATTACACTTATGATCAGGTATTTCGGCTCATATCCGGAAGGTATGTCGTTCGCGATTCTCATAATGAACTCTACTGTTCCTCTTATCAATATGTGGTTCCATCAGAAAAAATATGGGAGGAAGTAATATGGCTGCAAAATCTACTCTTATAAATATGGTTCTTTGTCTTTTCGGTACGACTCTCATATGCTCTGCAGTTCTTGCCGGTGTATATGCCGTGACGAAGGAGCCGATAGAGAGGACCAATGAAGCTATACTCAAAGCGTCAATAGGCAAGGTGCTTCCTGAAGGCGGGGAAATATCCGATGCACAGGAATGTCAGGTCGGAGGACAGCCTTCGGAATGCTGGTTCAGCATGAAGGATGGCGAGATGCTCGGTATGGCGGTGAAATCCACTGTCGTGGGATTTGGCGGCCCGCTTACCCTTATGGTCGGCATTCTTCCAGACGGGACAATCTATAATACCTCGGTGCTTTCGCATAGCGAGACCCCTGGCCTTGGTGCCAAGTGCACTTCCGATGAGCATTTCTATGGACAGTTCAGAGGATGGAATCCAGAGAAGCAGCGTCTTCTCGTGAAGAAGGACGGCGGTGATGTGGATGCCATTACTGCTTCCACCATCACTTCCAGGGCCTATACCCTGGCTGTGCAGAATGCTTTGTATGCATTGACAACACTTCCTCTCGAGGGTGGACAGCCTGTCGCTGCCGATCCGGAGGGTGATGCTGCGACTGCTCCTTCGGGAGAGCCTACACCTGTTGTCGTAGAATAAGGAGGACTGAACAATGACAAAATTACAGCTTATAACAAAAGGCCTTGTCAAGGATAACCCTACATTCGTGCTTATCCTTGGTATGTGCCCTACATTGGCAACTACATCTTCTGCCATCAACGGCCTCAGCATGGGGCTTGCTACCCTGTTCGTGCTGATACTTTCCAACATGGCCATCTCGGCCATCGCCCCGGCAGTGCCTGACAAGGTGCATATCCCTGTGTATATCGTGGTCATAGCTACATTCGTGACTGTGCTCCAGTTCCTTATGCAGGCATTTGTCCCAGGCATATATGCCACACTCGGCCTGTTCATACCTCTTATCGTAGTGAACTGTATCGTGCTCGGCCGTGCAGAGGCGTTTGCCAATAAGAACGGCGTCATAGACTCTGCGCTTGACGGACTTGGAGTCGGACTCGGGTTCACAGCATCATTGACAGTCATCGGTCTTGTACGCGAGATTCTTGGAAGCGGCTCCGCTTTCGGGTTCAAGTTCATCCCTGGTGACGGTATTCTTGCCTTCGTGATGGCTCCTGGTGCGTTCCTCGTACTCGGATACCTTATGGTTCTGTTCAACAAGTTCCTCAAGAAATAATAAAGGGTTAGGGTTATGGAAATTTTACTTATCATCATATCAGCGGTATTCGTAAACAATGTCGTTCTGGCGCAGTTCCTCGGAATCTGCCCTTTTCTGGGTGTTTCCAATAAGCTTTCCACGGCTACCGGAATGTCCGCTGCAGTATGTTTCGTCATCACTCTGGCGACATTGGTCACCTACCTGCTGAATAACTTCGTCCTGGTTCCTCTACAGCTTGAGTTCCTGCAGACCATTTCTTTCATCCTGGTCATTGCCGCTCTTGTGCAGATGGTGGAAATCGTTCTGAAGAAGGTCAGCCCTTCTCTTTATCAGGCTCTCGGTATATTCCTTCCACTCATCACCACCAACTGTACTGTGCTTGGTGTTGCTATCACTGTGGTTACGAAGGAGTTTACTTTCGGTCAGGCTGCGCATATGCTTAACCTCGGTGAGGCTCTGCTTTATGCTTTCGCTACATCCGTCGGCTACGGGCTGGCAATGGTGCTTTTTGCTGGTATGCGTGAGCAACTTGCGCTGAGCAATGTGCCTAAGGCGTTCCGTGGCATTCCTATCGCGCTCATTACAGTCAGTGTGTTGGCAATGGCGTTCATGGGCTTTTCAGGAATGGTTTAATTTATTATATTTGCAATAATGTGTGTTAAAATTTATTGAAAAATGAGAAAGACAATCATTATTATTGCAGCCATTTTTGGCTTTGCATGTGTTGCTTCCGCTCAGCCTAAAGCTGTCGGTGGAAGACTTGGTTATGGACTTGAAGCCAGCTACCAACACTATCTTGGAAGCCCTAATTTCCTTGAGGTTAATGCCGGTATATGGGGGATTGAGAATGTTGGTTTTCGAGCTACCGGTACGTATAACTTTACATTTGCTCAGCCTAACTGGACACCGAGAGGACAATGGGCATGGTATGCAGGACCTGGCGTTACACTTGGTACATCATGTGATGCTGACAATAATTTCTTCTTCGGCATACTTGGTCAGGTTGGACTTGAATATACATTCTGGTTCCCTCTTCAGCTTTCTGCCGATCTTCGCCCAGCATTCGGAATTTGTGACGGAGGGTTCTATACAAATGGATTAGCATATGGCTTCATTCCTACTATAAGTGTTAGATATAGCTTCTAATCATTGAATGATATATATGAATTTCCTGTACCTCAAACATGATGAGGTGCAGGATTTTTTTGTAATTTTGTGCATTCTGAAAAAATGAGAATTGTTAGTCGTATAAGAGAAATGATTGCGGCATCTTTAATGATGCTGTTTATCATGTATTATGTGAATGCTACCATGTTTTGGCACAGTCATATAATAAACGGCGTGACAATTGTTCATTCTCATATTCATGGGTCAGGACATTCATCTACTCCTGATGGTGGGCATACTGATAGGGAAGTTACGTTAATTTCTGTTTGTTCTGTCATTCAGATGCTGAATGACTGTCAACATTATGAACGTATTTGTTCAGCCATAGTTCTGATTGCTGTTTTCCTAATTAGTCCAACTCATCATGTCTGCTGTCCGACTAATATCAGCAGATTCCTCAGAGCACCTCCATGTTGTCTGTAAGAAGCTAGTTGAATTTCAATCATTATTATACAATTACAGACAATATGAAGAATATTAAGTTATTAGATATTGTTCTGCTATGCTTGTCCATTTCTGCTTGCAATCATAAAAAAGCTGAGGTACAAGAAGCGGAACTTAAAGTTTGTGGAGATACGGTGTCTATCTCCTCTATGTCACCTATCAATCGTAAAATCAGTATTGATACGGTATCATTGACATCATATAGCTCCTCTTTTACAACAGTAGGAACAGTGAGGGCTGAAGCTGGGAAACTTGCAGAAGCAGGAGTACCTTTCGATGGTAGAACTACGGAAGTTTATGCTCGTTTAGGACAACATGTGCATGCTGGACAGCCATTATTTTGCTTTATTTCCTCTGAAGCTTCAGATTTGGCTAAGTCGTATTTTCAAGCAGTGTCTAGTGAAGAATTGGCTAGAAAAGAATTTGCCAGAAAGAAGGCTTTGAACGAAAAAGGAATTGCGTCCGAAAGGGATTTGGAGGAGGCTTCCAGTGCTGCTGAGTTTGCTTATAGGGAACTGAAACATAGTGAGAGTGCCATAAGGATGCTAGGTTTGGAACCGTCTGCTCTTGGCTCAGGTAATTCTCTAAATGTCAACTCTCCAATATCTGGAGAAGTCGTTTCATGTGAAGTGGTTCCAGGTCAATATGTTAAAAGTGATTCGGAACCTTTGGTCGTTATAGCTAACTTGGATGAGGTTTGGGTCGTAGCACAAGTTAAAGAACCATATATCAGTTCCATTCATGAAAGTGATCAAGTGATGGTTACGCTTGATTCCGATGGAACAGTGGTTCCCGGAAAAATTTGTTATATCGGCAAGATGTTGGATGAGCAGACACGTTCAACAGAAGTGATAATCACTTGTGCCAATGCTGATAGACATCTCCTTCCAGGTATGTTTACAAGTGTAAGGTTCTCCAGTGTTTCATCCAAGGTTATTCTTGCACCTTCATCTGCTATATTGCAAGGCGATGATAGTCCATATGTCTTTGTGAAAATAGACTCCCGTAAATTTGTTAGAAGAAAGGTCTCAGTAAAGTCGGCCGAAGGCAAACAAGTTATTATTACTGACGGAGTTTTACCTGGAGAATCTATTGTGTCAGAAGGAGGAATATATATAGCTGGCTGATTTTATGGAGAAGATTATTAAACTGATAATACGTCGTCGCTGGCTCGTGGCGATGATATTTGCGTTAGTTTCTGTTGCCGGAATATATGCTTGGAATCAATTGGCCTTGGATGCTTATCCAGATATTGCTGATACGACTGTTCAAGTGGTTACGCAGGTTCCTGGATTGGCTGCAGAAGAGATAGAACAGCAGATAACAATTCCTCTTGAAAGAGCCTTGAATGGTATTCCGTCACTATCAATGATGAGAAGTAAGAATACATTTGGCCTTTCTACGGTTATCCTTGTTTTTGAAGATGGTACGGATGATTATTGGGCAAGACAGCGAGTTACTGAGCGTATAGGAGATGTAGAGTTGCCTTATGGGGCGGTACCAGATCTTAATCCACTTACGTCACCTACAGGTGAAATATACAGATATGTCCTTGAAAGTAATAATCATGATCTTCGGGAGCTGACTGATCTTAATAAATGGGTGGTAATTCCTCGTCTTCGTCAAATCCAAGGTGTTGCGGATGTCAGTAACTATGGCGGAATAACTACGCAATATCAAATTGAGATAGATCCTGACAAACTTTCCATGTATGGAGTGTCACTTTCTGATATAGAACAGGCTATAGAGAATAATAATACTAATGCTGGTGGCAGTATGCTCACCCGTGGTGATTTGGGGTATGTGGTCAGAGGTGTCGGTCTTGTCCGTGATTTGGATGAAATGGGAAATATTGTGGTCAAGACAGTTGCTGGAACACCTATATATATAAAGGATCTGGGCACTCTTAAGTATGGTAATCTTGAGAGAAAGGGTATACTTGGTTATACCGATGATGATATTAACATGTCTGATGGTGTTGAAGGAATAGTCCAGATGCTTCGATTCCAAAATCCGTCTGAGGTCCTCGGAAAGGTACATGATGCTGTGGATGAACTAAATTCAGATGTGTTGCCTGATGGGGTAAGGATGCATACCATGATGGATCGTACAAATCTTGTGAACGCTACGCTTCATACTGTAGCTCACACATTGATTTTCGGAATGATATTGGTGATTGCCATTCTTATTATCTTCCTTGGAAATCCGCGTAGTGCATTAGTCGTTGCTTTGGCGATTCCATTTTCCCTGATGGTTGCGTTTATACTGATGTGGCTTACAGATATTCCTGCTAATCTATTGTCTATTGGAGCGATTGATTTTGGTATTTTGGTCGATGCTTCCATTGTTATGGCAGAGACCGTGCTTAAGGAACGAGAGAAGGAACCATTCAAAAAGTTGGATCCTATATCTACAGTTAGGAAAATCGCTGATGTTGCTCGTCCAATATTCTTCTCAACGTTGATAATAATAATAGCGTATATGCCATTGTTTGCCTTTCAGAGAATTGAACGAAAGTTGTTTACTCCTATGGCTTATACGGTAGGATATGCTCTTGTCGGAGCTTTATTATGTGCTCTGATTCTTATTCCTGGAATGTCCTATGCTATCTACAGAAAGCCTCAGAAGGTATATAGAAATAATACTATTGAGCACCTTTCGGATTGGTACAAGAAAAGCACAAGGAGAATGTTGGAGCATCCTAAGAGAATATTTCTTCCATCGGGTGTAATTCTTGGGTGTGTTGTGGCTTTGTCTGTTATGGTTGGAAAAGATTTTCTGCCGGAACTTGATGAAGGTGGAATATGGATACAGGTTCAAGCTCCGTATGGTATATCATTGGAGCGTTCTGCCGGATTTGCCGATACATTACGGACACGGCTTAAGAAATTTGAAGAGGTGACGTATGTTATGACTCAGGTCGGACGTGATGATGAGGGGGCTGAAGCATTCACTCCATCACACATTGAGTGTTGTATCGGTCTTAAACCATATTCTGAATGGAAGCATGGAAGAACAAAAGAAGACCTGATAGCGGATATGGATAAGATGATAAAGTCGATGCCAGGTTATCAAGCTGGATTCTCGCAGCCGATTATAGATATGGTCATGGATCAGATAGCAGGTTCTCATAGTGACCTTGCAGTTAAGGTCTATGGGGAAAATCAGGTTGAAACCAGACGTATTGCTGAAAATGTGGAACGTGTTATTTCAAACATAGATGGTGCTAGTGATGTCATCATTGATCAAGAACCTCCGTTGCCTCAATTACAGATTAAAGTAGATAGGGAAAAAGTTGCCCGTTATGGACTTAATATGGCAGACGTATCGGATCTTATAGAGGTTGCTGTTGGTGGAAAGGCTGTATCTCAGGTTTATACCGATGGAAAGGTTTATGATGTGACTTGTCGTTACAAAGAAAGTAGTAGAGATACACCGGAAAAGATAGGTGCTCTGACATTGACTGGAATAGATGGTGTGAAAGTGCCGCTATCTGCGATTTCAGAAATTCAAACAGCTTTGGGTGCCAGTACATTGACACGGGAGATGAATCGAAGGCATTTGACTATCAGAGTTAATCTTCGTGGACGCGATCTCTCATCCTTCTTGGAGGAAGCTGAGAAAAAAATCGCTTCTGAGGTGGAATTTGATCACTCTCTTTACCATATACAATGGGATGGACAGTTTGAAAACCAGAAAAGAGCATATAAGCGGTTGGCTTTGGTCATACCATTTGTCCTTGCAATAATGTTCCTGTTGATGTTTGGAGCATTCGGAAGGTTTCGTCAGGCGGGATTGATGATTTCTGTCTTGCCTTTAGCACTTTTTGGGGGTATGGCTGCCCTTAATATTCGGGGTATGTCATTCAATATCTCTTCTGCTGTAGGGTTCATTGCACTATTTGGCCTTACTATCCAGAATGGAATCATAATGATTTCACACATGAATAATCTTAGGAAGGAAGGTGTCCCTCTTGCCGATGCTGTAGTGAATGGGGCGGCACACAGATTAAGACCGATACTTATGACTGCGTCAGTTGCTATTCTTGGCCTTTTGCCAGCCTCTCTTGCAACAGGTATCGGCTCTGATGTACAACGTCCTCTCGCTACTGTGATTGTATACGGATTGCTTTGTTCTACACTTATTACTTTATATGTAGTACCTTCATTGTATTATATGATAGAGTTAAGGGCTGCTAATGCTGAGAAAAATACGAAAAACGATGATGAATTGTAAAAATATAGAAATCATGATAATGTCGTTTCTGTTATTTGCAGTAACGACACAGGCTCAAGAAGTAGAATATGGCTATTTCATGAGACAAGTTGCAGAAAAAAATGCCGGATATTTGGCGGAAAAGTATAATGTGGAGGTTGCTGTCGCAAATGCACAGGCGGCTAAGGTATTTAATGATCCAGAGCTTTCATTTACTTATTCCAATAATCAAGACTGGAATCTTCAGATGGGGCAAGGTTTTGAGACTGGAATAAGTTATACGATGTCTCTTGGAAACGTTAGGGGTGCACGGATGAAAGTTTCAAATAAGGAACTTCAAATTGCTGAGGCTACGGCAGCAGATTATTTGCTGAATTTAAAGGCTGAGGCTGCCGCTGCTTATGCTGAGGCATGGTGTGCTGCTGCCAAAGAAAAAATAATGTATGATGCTTATGTAAATATGTGTAAAATTGCGTACGGTGATAGTACGCGACTTTCTATCGGAGATGTAAATGCTACAGATGCCATGCAGTCAGCGATGGAAGCGAAACGTATGAAAAATGAGTGGCTGTCATCTGTATCAGACAGTAAAAATGCATATACGAGACTATCATTATTTGCTGGAGGTTTACCTGTAGAAAAAGTACAGGATGAGCTCCCTTTCCCATTTTCTGATGCAGATAAGACGCTTTCTGAGTTGCAGTCCTTGGCTATTGAAAACAGGTGTGATTTGCGTGTGGCTATCATTTCAAAGCAACTTTCTGAAGCTAATCTTAAACTCGTTCAAGCTTCGCGTTCAATGGAAATAAGTCTTAATGCCGGGTATTCTTATAATACAAAGGTTAGGAATGAGATAGCTCCTGCTCCGAAATATCACGGATTTTCAGTTGGTGTGTCTATTCCATTGAAATTTTCGTCAACAAATAAAGGCGAAGTAGCTGCTGCAAAGGCTGCTATCCTTCAGAATGAAAAAAATCAAGAGGCGGCAATGTCTCAGATTAGTACTGAAGTGGCTATGGCATTTGAATCATATAAAACATCCGAGGTTATTTTAGATACCTATAATTCATCTGTTATAGGTGATGCTGAAACTATTCTTGAACATAGGACATTTGGATATAAGTCGGGAGAGTCCAGACTTATTGATCTTCTGGAAGCACAACGCGCGTATGATGACGTTATGATTTCGTATGTTGAGGCTAAACGTGATGTGTTTATCTCTTGTGCAGAGCTTTGCAGAACTGTTGGTTTATGAGTGTTGCAAAAAAATATATATATTTGCAAATAAAGTTTTTATATAATTATGCTACCAATACTAACTAAAACCAAGGTAATTGCATTTGCGTGTTGTTTTGCCTTTGTCTCGTGTGTTAATGATGACTATGACTTGACCAAGGATGTTGACACGAAAATTAATATTGATGGGGATGTCAGTGCACCGCTCGGAGACTCGGAGCTGATTCTTATCGGAGATTTTATGAACCTCGATCAGGATGACGCTGATGTTCTCAAGACTGATTTAAATGGGGACTATTATGTTTCCATCGAAGGGTCAGGTTCTGCTACGAATATAAATGTCCCGTCGTTTACTATTGATGAAGCTCTTGTGTCGGGCGGTGGTTTTGATGCGAAAATAAGGCGTTCTGACATTATTTCTCAGGTCGCTCCAGGTTCTGGCTCACTGCCACTTGATAGAATTCCTATTCCTTCAGGAGTAAAATATACAGAACAGTTCCGTGCTTCGGACACTCCTTTGGAAGTCAACCAGTCAGTGCCTGTTGAAATCGTTGATATTAAAGATGCTTCTGCTTCAGCTGTTGCAACAGTGTCATTGCAGATGAATGTTGGAAAGGCTGTGTTGACAGGACTTTCACTTGATTTTCCTGATTATCTTGAGATTTCATCTGTCTCTGGCACAGGTTGTACATTAGACAAGAATACCAATACACTTAGTTTCCAGAAGGTAACTATATCGACTGGAATGACTGTAGTTAAGCTAAATATATCTGGTCTTGATTTCAATAAGATGCCTGCTGGACAAGGTTTTGATGCGAAAAAGCATCGGATTATCCTAAATGATGCGGTGAAGCTCTCTGCTTTCTCTGCTGAGTTGAGTCTTTCTGATTTTGGCTCCACTATGGCAGATCTTCCGGAAACGGCTGAAATGAATATCGGAATTAATGTGCCTTCTGTCAATGTGAAGGATGTTACAGTAAAAGTCCAACCTGATATTATTCTTTCTGACCAAATTGTCAATGTAGGGACCTTACCTGATTTTATGAATGGTAGCGGAGTTGTCTTGGACTTGTATAATCCGATGATTACCATTAATGTAGATAACCGAAGCCCTCTTGCATTGAACTTGAATGCGGATATTAAGTCCATGAAGTCTGGAAGCTTGGATAAAGTCGTGCATATCGGTAATTCTGGTACTAAGCCTACAGATGCAGTAGAAATCGCTGCATCTGGTAAGACATCTGTGTTCTTGTCAAGAACAGGTGAGAATGCCCCTGTCGGAGCTCTAAATGTGAAGGTGTCGAATATCTCCGATGTTATGGAAATTGTTCCTGAAAAGATAGGTATTACCGGTATAGATGTTGAGGCTGCAGATGAATTCATAACAATTTCATCCGGAGCTTATTATCAGTTCTTCTATGATTATGCTGTTAAAGCACCTCTTGCTTTCGGGGATAAATTAAGCGTTACATATAATACTGATTTTAGTGGGTGGAATGAGACATTCAATCCTAAGGATACCGAGATTGACATAAATGTCAAACAGGCTGATCTTACATTTGATTTTATGAATATGATTCCTCTTGGGATGGTTGTGAAAGCATCTGCAATAGATCTGTCGGGCAATATACTCAATGGCGTTGACATTCATTTCGAAGGCGATGCATCTGTTCCGGCAGGTTCTTTGGATAAGCCTCAGTCGAAGGCGATGCATCTTGTCATGAAGGCATCTGCAGATGATTTACGTCGTATTGATGGAATACGTCTTAAGTTAGATGCTTCGGCAAGCGACTCTAATTATCAGGGAATTTGCTTGAACAAGAATCAGGGAGTCCGCTTTTCTAATATGAAAATAAGACTGCGTGCGGCAGTAGATGTTGAACTCTAATCACGGCTAATCATGAAAAAGATTATATTAACTATATTTGTCGGCTTATCAATTGCTGCAGGCGCGATGGCACAACAATCCTTCCGCTCAACATATTTTATGGAGGGTTATAACCTTAGACATCAGTTTAATCCGGCATTTGCGGCTCAAAGCAGTTATTTTACTTTCGGCGTTGGTGACTCTGGACTTTCGACATCAAGCAACATTGGGGTTAATAATTTCCTGTTCCCATATAATGGACAGCTTACTACATTCATGAGCTCAAGTGTAAGCGCTGATGACTTCCTCGGATCTCTTAGTACAAGTAACCGCCTTAATCTTTCTATGGACAAGAATTTGTTTTCCATAGGAATATGGGGTTCTAATGCGTTCTATTCGTTCGATATGAATTTCAAGACATCAGCTGACTTAAGAGTGCCATATAGCTTGTTCGATTTTATGAAAAGTGCTGGAAGTCAACAGATATATGATATTTCTGACTTGTCCGCACGCATAAATAGTCGTCTGGAATTTGCGTTCGGATATTCTCGTCAAATTTCAGATATTGTCAATGTTGGAGCTCGTGTCAAGTTTCTTGTCGGACTTGCTGGAATGAATATGAACATTGATAATATGGTGGTTCGCATGAACGAGGATAAGTGGTCGATTGATTCTAAAGGCAAGATGGAGGTTTCAGGAAAGTTCATGGATATACAGACAAAAGGGGAGACTGGGGCTGATATTGATGAACCTTCTGATAGAAATATGGTGGATTTTGGAGATGGCATAAATGTTAAAGAGAATATTGGTGTAGGCGATTTTATAAATGGATTCGGTGCAGCCATAGATTTAGGTGCTGAAGCCGAAATTATTCCCGGACTTCGTGTCTCTTTGGCTGTTAATGACCTCGGATTTATGTCATGGAGAAATACTACGGTAGCAGAAACGAGCGGAAAGGGATGGACATTCGATGGGTTTACTGATGTATCATTCGATGGAAGCAAGGACAATTCTCTTAGCGAACAATTTGGGGACCTTGTGGATGATATGTCGTCAATGCTTGATTTCGAAAGGACGAAGTTCGGAGCTTCAAGTATATCAATGTTAGCTGCCACTATCAATTTAGGTGTCGAGTATGTCATGCCGTTCTATACGGGACTTACAGCAGGACTTCTCAGCAGTACGCGTGTAAATGGATGCTATACTTCTACGGAGGGAAGAGTTTTCGCTAATCTGAAACCGACAGACTGGTTTAGCTTCGGTCTTAATTATGGATTGTCTACTTTCGGCTCGACTATGGGATGTGCCATCGGTTTTCACACAAGAGGATTTAGCTGCTTTTTCGGAACTGACAGTATTGCCTTCAATTGGGCGAAGGCGACCAAAGAGGGCCTGCTTTACCCATATAAGAAGCTGAATGTAGGCATGAACTTTGGTATTTCATTCAATCTCGGTATGCGTCATGATACTGCACCCAGAAGGTCGATAATACAGCTATAGGCAATGTACTAGTCGTTATTGTATTTTAGCTTTTAGTTTATTTATTACACGGAAACTTTAAAAAATGTTTGATTTTTTAATTGTTTTCCGTGTAATTCGTTTAATGCTTAAGAGGGTCGTTGGTAGTTATGAAACTTTGATTTATATTTGTGAAAGTTATAATAGCGTGTTTTGTAATTTTTAGAAATTCAAAATCGCATCACTACACAAAATAAAACGAATGAAAGAAATCAACTTCACGGACGGACTCTGGAACAGCGAGATCAATGTCGCTGATTTTGTTTACAACAACATTACCCCTTACGAGGGAGATGCATCATTTCTTCAGGGATCTTCAGCCCGTACAAAGAAACTTTGGGATGAATGTCTTGCAGCACTTGAAGAGGAGCGTGAAAGAGGGGGAGTCAGGAGCATTGACCCTAAGACCATTTCCACTATTACTTCACATGCCGCCGGCTACATTGACAAGGACAATGAGCTTATTGTCGGCCTTCAGACAGACGAACTTCTCAAGCGTGCAATCAAGCCTTTCGGAGGCTGGAGGGTAGTCGAGAAGGCTTGTCGCGAGAATGGCGTCGAGCTTGACACTAAGGTGAAGGAGATTTTTACTCATTACCGCAAGTCTCATAACGACGGTGTATTCGATGTATATACTGACGAGATTCTGAAGTTCAGAAAACTCGGATTCCTAACAGGTCTTCCTGACAATTACTCCCGTGGCCGCATCATCGGTGACTATCGCCGTATTGCTCTATATGGACTTGACCGCCTTATCGAGGCGAAGCAGCAGGATCTGAAGAACCTTACCGGCCCGATGACAGATGCCCGGATAAATCTCCGCGAGGAGGTTGCCGAGCAGATCAAGGCATTGAACGAGATGAAGCAGTTGGGCGAGATGTATGGCCTGGAACTTGGGCGTCCGGCCGAGACTGCACAGGAGGCTGTACAGTGGGTGTATATGGGTTATCTCGCCGCAGTCAAGGAGCAGGACGGCGCTGCGATGTCGCTTGGCAATGTCTCTTCCTTCCTGGACATCTATATCCAGCGCGATCTGGAGAAAGGTCTCATAGATGAGGCTTTCGCGCAGGAACTCATCGACCAGTTCGTGATGAAACTCAGGATGGTGCGTCATTTGAGGATGCAGTCATATAACGATATTTTCGCAGGTGACCCGACTTGGGTTACCGAGGCACTTGGCGGAAGATACAATGATGGCAAGATAAAGGTCACGAAGACTTCTTTCCGTTTCCTTCAGACACTTTATAACCTCGGACCTGCGCCGGAGCCGAATATGACAGTGCTTTGGAGCGCGTCGCTGCCGGAGGGCTTCAAGGACTTCTGCGCCAAGGTCTCTGTGGACACAAGCTCTGTCCAGTACGAAAATGACGAGCTTATGCGCAAGATACGTGGTGAAGAAGACTACGGCATCGCGTGCTGCGTATCCTATCAGGCTGTCGGCAAGGCTATCCAGTTCTTCGGTGCCAGGGCTAACCTCGCTAAGGCATTGCTCCTGGCCATTAACGGAGGCCGTTGCGAGAACACAGGTACTGTCATGGTCGAGGGTATCGAGCCGCTTAAGAGCGACGACCTGAACTATGACGAAGTTCTGGCGAACTATAAGAAGGTTCTGCATCAGGTGGCGCGTGTATATAACGAGGCGATGAACATCATCCACTATATGCACGACAAATATGACTACGAGCGCTCCCAGATGGCGCTTATAGATACTGACCCGAAAATCAACCTCGCTTATGGCGTGGCCGGTCTTTCCATCGCGGCTGACTCGCTTTCGGCAATCAAGTTCGCGAAGGTGAAGGCTCACCGTAACGAGGAAGGGCTTACCGACGGGTTCGAGATTGATGGCGAGTATCCGTGCTTCGGCAATGATGATGACCGTGTGGACCTCATCGCTAAGGAACTTATACATTTCTTCAGCGGAGAGCTCAAGAAGCTTCCTGTGCACAAGAATGCCGAGCCGACATTGTCCATTCTTACCATCACTTCCAATGTGATGTACGGAAAGAAGACAGGAGCCACTCCTGATGGGCGCGAGAAGGGCAAGGCTTTCGCTCCAGGTGCCAACCCGATGCACGGCCGTGACAGCCATGGCGCCATCGCGTCTCTCTCGTCTGTCGCCAAGCTTGACTACAATGATGCCCAGGATGGTATCAGCAACACGTTCTCCATCGTGCCTAAGTCGCTCGGGCCGACTCCGGAGGAGAGAGTCGAGAATCTCGTGACGATGATGGACGGCTATTTCGCCAAGGGAGCGCATCATCTTAATGTCAATGTCCTTAACCGCGAGATGCT
>CAKUVA010000026.1 GCA_934693135.1 uncultured Bacteroidales bacterium
TGCGGAAATAGCTCAGTTGGTAGAGCACGACCTTGCCAAGGTCGGGGTCGCGAGTTCAAGTCTCGTTTTCCGCTCTTAGAAAGCCATTCGAATTTTCGAGTGGCTTTTCTTTTATATCATAGCTACGGTTGCGAGAAAAAATTCTAAAGAGATTGAAGGTTATTTTTTGAAGGTTGCTAAATTTGTAGAATTGTCAATGAATTTGTGATATGAAGATTAAAGTCTGGACAGGTAGAGGAACAAATCTGCCGACAGTTTATATTCATTCTGTGGCAGGAAATGGCGAAAACGTATGGAAACGCTGTTTCGTGTCAGGTAATGTGCCGGAATTTAATCTTGTATCCATATATGATTTTAACTTCGAAGGTGAGATGACACCTTGGCCGGCGCCTGGAGTCCGTAAAGGGCTTCCAATGTTCGAAGGTAATGCTGAATCTCATTTGAAGGACCTCATTGAGCATATTATACCAGAGGCAGAAGAGATACTTCCTTCACCAAGTCGATATAATGTAATTGCCGGCTATTCTCTTGCTGGATTATTTGCATTTTGGGCGGCATGGAATACAAGAATATTCAGACGTATAGCTTGCGGTTCTGCGTCATTCTGGTATCCTGGATTCATTGACTACATGAAGGAATATAAGATGCTTGCTAGCCCTGATGTTGTGTATATTTCCCTCGGTGATAATGAAGCAAATACAAAACATCCTGTGATGAGCAGAGTCGGAGATTGTACTGACGAAGTCCTCAAGTATCTGGAAGCTCAGGCTATACCTTATTTCTTCGAAATTAACCATGGAAATCATTTTTCCGATCCGGACGGTCGTCTGGCTAAAGCGATAATTAAAACACTGAAATATGACGAGCAAATTACTTTATCTGATTCTTGGCGTAATATGCCTTAATGCCAATGTTGCTGAAGCTCACGAAAAAACTGTAGAGTCTGGCATCGCTATAACATGTCCGGACACTAAGCCTGCAGAACCTAATCAATGGATTGCTTTTAGAAAAGACATTGACATAAAGAAAGTTCCGAAAAAGGCATTGGCGAGGATCGCATGCGATAGCAAGTACTGGCTTTGGATTAATGGGAAGATTGTAGTGTTTGAGGGTGGTCTCAAACGTGGACCGAACCGTACAGATAGCTATTGTGACGAAGTAGATATTTCAAGGTCTCTGCGTAAAGGCAAAAATAGCATTGCTTTGCTGCTCTGGTATTTTGGAAAATCAGGATTCTCTCATGTTGATAGCGGACAGGCACAGCTTATATTTGATTGTCCTGAGATAGGACTACAGAGCGATGCTTCATGGCTTTGTAGAGTGCATCCCGCATATTTGACAGCGGAACCAATACCTAATTATCGTCTTCCTGAGTCCAATATATTGTACGACGCTCAAGTAGATATCGGAAATTGGCAGACAGGTCAGGTGAGTGGTTTTGTCAATGCGGAAGAGATTGCCAGCAGTTTGGGTGCTCTTCGCAGACGTCCGATTCCGCAGTGGAAAGATTTTGGAGTGAAGAAAGCTAAGTTGTCAATACGTCAAGGTGTTGATAGAGACACGATTGTGGCGGCATTGCCATATAATATGCAGATGAATCCAATTATAATGCTTGATGATGCGGACGGAGGGCACAAGGTATTTATTCAGACTGATAATGTCAATGGTGGTTCTGTGCCATGTATCCGTGCTGAATATGTTACAGTTAAGGGGATTCAGCGTTATGAAAACCTTGGATGGATGAACGGACACCAGATTCATGTCATAGTCCCATCTAGTGTGAAAGTAAAAGAAATCTGCTATCGGGAAACAGGCTATGATACTGAATTTTCTGGACGATTTGTCTGTGATGATCCATTTTTTAACAGGTTTTGGCAGAAGGGATTGAGGACTCTTTATGTAAATATGAGAGATACTTGGTTTGACTGTCCTGACAGAGAGCGCGCTCAATGGTGGGGAGATGTTACATTGCTTATGGCGGAGAGCTTTTATACATTGTCTACATCATCACATGCTCTTGCTGCAAAGGGAATTAGAGAACTCTGTGAGTGGCAAAAACCTGATGGAACATTATCCTCACCGATACCAGGTAATTATAAGCATGAACTTCCGTCCCAGATGTTAGCTTCAGTAGGTCCTTATGGCTTTTGGAACTATTATATGAACACTGGTGATGTGGAAACGATTCGTTTTGCATATCCATATGTGAAGCGTTATTTGAATTCATGGAAATTCGAAGAGTCTGGGCTAACTTCAGAACATGCAGGAGGATGGAACTGGGGAGACTGGGGTACCAATAAGGATACCAGACTTATTCAAGCTGCATGGTATTATCTTGCAATGGATTCAGCTATAAAGATGGCTAATCTCTGTGGAGACGATGATGCCATACCTGAGTATGAATCCAAACGGGAAGGAATCAAGCGTGCATTCAACGAGATATGTTGGACAGGTGAGGCATACAGATTTCCAAAATACGAGGGCGATACGGATGATCGTGTTGCAGCGTTGGCGGTAGTTTCAGGAATAGCCGGTCCCGAGAAATATCCGGCTTTATATGACTTCTTTAAGAAAACAGAATACGCCAGTCCTTATATGGAAAAGTATGTTATGGAGGCATTGTTCTGCATGGGACATGGCGATTATGCGATGGAACGAGCTAAGAAGCGTTTTGGCCCGATGGTTTCGAATAACTATTATACTACATTGTGGGAAGGTTGGGGAATTGGGTCAGAAGGCTTTGGCGGCGGTACTGTGAATCATGCTTGGAGTGGTGGATTCATGATAGTTGTTGCGAGAAAATTATTCGGTATCGAACCTGTTGAACCTGGCTTTAAGACATTTCGTATAGCCCCAGTAGATGGTATATTCCATGATTACTCATTCTCATTTGAGTCAGTGGCTGGCCAAGTGGCTATCTCCCACAGAGAGAAAGGTAACAAAATTACATGGAAAATAACCATTCCGGCAGGTACGTCTGCGGAAGTTTTGCTTCCAGGCTGGGAGAAACCGACAATCCTCACAGGCGGCACCTATAAGATGAAAACTGGAAATTAAACAAATTCTTAGCGCTATCTTTGCGGTATGAAGTATATTAAATGGTTATGGCATAAAGCCGGTAATACTAAAGGAGCAGTGGCGTCGGATGTGGTTTTGGCATGTTTCGCAATAGCTCTGAACCTTTTCTTTATCTGGCTTAGCAAAGGGCTCGTGGATATTGCTACCAGTGTCCGTGCGGATTCGCATATAATGCTTTTTGCTGCAATGCTTGTGGTGACAATGTTGATGCGTGTCATGGTCAATGCTTTAAGGTCAAAAGTGGAGAACAATGCTGTTTACCGCATGCAGTTCATAATCAGGAGAGAACTTTTTACTGGACTTGTTCATGAACAATGGAATGGAAAGGATAGATTCCATAGTGGGGATGCAGTCAGCCGTCTGTTTACGGATGTAGATGTTGTGGCCAGAGTTATTTGCCAGGATGTCCCGGCGCTGATTTCTACATTGTTTCAATTGGGGGCGGCATTCATATTTCTATGCACAATGGATGCTAAACTTGCTGTGATATTATTGCTTATAACACCTGCATTTGCAGCTTTCGGCAAGATATTTTTTCGTAGAATGCGAAGGCTTACCAAAGAGATACGTGAGTCGGAGAGCTGTGTTCAGAGTCATATTCAGGAAACATTGCAGCATAAGGCTATAGTTCAGTCTTTGGAGCAGGAGGAGCACATGGAAGATCGGCTTATAGGATTGCAAGATAGTGAATATTCGAAGGTTCTCAAAAGGACAAAATTCAATGTCTTTTCACGTTCTGTAGTCAGCATTGCTTTCGGTGCTGGATATTCGGCTGCATTATTGTGGGGCGTTTTCGGCATTTGGCATGAAGCTATCACGTTCGGTGTTATGACGGCATTCTTGCAGTTGGTGGGTCAGATTCAAGGCCCGTCTATGCAACTGACAAGGCAGATTCCTTCTCTTATATATGCGGCTGCATCAATGGACAGACTGATGGAAATAGAAGATTCTGCTAAAGAAGAAACTGGAGAACAGATACTTCTGACAGCTCCTGCCGGAATAAAGATTGAACATCTCACATTTGGATATCCGAATAGTGATAAGCTGATTTTCAATGATTTTAATTACGATTTCAAGCCGGGCACTCGAACTGCGATAGTCGGCGAGACAGGGGTAGGAAAAAGCACATTGACCAAGCTGATGTTGTCATTGCTTAAGCCTATGTCGGGTAGCATTGACATATATTCAGATGGAAAAAGAGAAAGAGCATCGGCATTGACAAGAATTAATCTCGTTTATGTCCCGCAGGGTAATACTCTATTCAGCGGGTCTATTCGAGAAAATCTACTTATGGGGAATCCGAAAGCGGACGACCGGCAGTTGTGGCAAGCTTTAGATGTAGCGGTAGCAGGTTTTGTGCGAGATATCCCCGGCGGATTGGATGCAGAGATAGGTGAGATTGGGGCAGGGCTTAGTGAAGGTCAAGCTCAACGTATAGCGATTGCCCGAGGACTACTTAGACCTGGTAGCATAATGCTTTTGGATGAATTTAGTTCTTCTCTTGACACTGAAACAGAACATGTTTTGCTCGGCAATCTTACTTCTTCCAATGTGGATAAGACCGTTATCTTTATAACGCATCGAGAGGCTGTGCTGGATTATTGTGATACGATTTTGCGGCTTTAGGAGGGGTCTCTAAAATATGGAAGCCTACGCATGATTGCCAAAAGGTATCTGCGTAAAGGAGAGAAAAGATTCCATAGTGCAAGTTTCAACCCTGAAATGTAGGAGTAAGGATCAATTTTTTTCTTACCATCTTTTAAGATGCAGGTGACAATGCCGTATATTTCGTCAAGTGAACAATGTTCCTTCGAACATACAACTCCATCTCCTTGAATTTCAGCGATACCATTTCTTATCTGCAATATCCTATGCATTAGATATCTGTCCCGAAATCTGAATAGCACGATATCTCCAGTCTTAACTTTCTTACGTGGCAATCCTTCTGGAGTCCCACTTTCGGCCCCTTCAAGTGTCACAGAATCACGTAAGTTGCGTATAAAAGGCATCATGCTATAACCATGTACAGGTATGGTTACGCTTCTTCCTTTTTTTAGGAGTGAGATGGCTTGCGCGAAAAATATATCATTATCTATGACTAACTTGTCCATATAAATGCATTTTATGACGTGAGTTAAGCTAAAATTTTATCCGAATAGCAAACTTACGGAAAATTATCGTTAAATTCGAAAGTCATAATGAAATAATACTGACTATGAAAATCAGAGAAGGTTATGTTCTTCGTGAAATATGCGGAGAGAAAGTTCTTTCAGAAGAGGGGACACAGAATATTAACATGAGCAAGTTTATAAGGTTGAATGATTCAGCTGCATTCCTTATAGAATCTGTTGGAAACGGAGAATTTACTCCAGAATCGCTTGCGGCGTTACTTTGCAGTAGATATGAAGTCTCTGAGAAAATAGCATTGGCGGATGCACGTAGGTTGTGCGATATTCTTCAAGAGAACGGAATAGTGGAATGACAGAGAGGTTTTATAAGGTAGCCGGGTTGGTATTTTCGGTTAGGTTGGAAGAGCCGTGGTCATTCATGAACTATACGGCTGCCGTTGCTGAACGAATCAGAGTGGCTGCTATAGGAGGCCTCGTCCCTGTAATGCCTACGCGTGCAGGCGATGGAGAACCGCCACGTACCTATGTGCGGAGTAGGGAGGAACTACCTGACAACTATGGGGGTAATGTTTTGGATTTTTCTCAGTATGAGCCGTTTGCGACAGAGGAATGTAGTGATACCCTATTTGGAGTGACAGTGTGTGCCGGTGGTCCGGATGAGGTGGCGAATGCTCATAAAAACGGAGAAATGGAGAAGATAATGAGCATGACGGATGTCCTTCCTTATTATCATGTCTATAGATGGAGAGGTGGAACAGTATTCGAGTTCGAAGGGGAAGGTGGAAAGATAGATGGGACATTGTATGTCGCTCAAGGAGCTGAAAAAGGACAATTCTGGGCAGGAACGCATCTTCGTCCATATTCTGTCATGTTTCAACTTTGCTTTGCTCTTCGTATAATGTATACTTATAATGCAGTCCGTAAAAATGCAGCCCTTCTGCATGCTTCTGTCATTTTATGCAATGATGTTGCGGTTCTTTTTTTTGGCTCGAGCGGAACAGGAAAGAGCACGCATAGCAGGTTGTGGCTTGAAAATATTCCAGGTGCTGAACTTCTCAATGATGATAATCCTGTGATTCGAATCGAAGATGGTAAGGTCAATGTTTATGGGACTCCGTGGAGTGGCAAGACCCCATGTTATCGTAATGTGACTGCGCCTGTTTGCGCATTCGTACGGCTTTCGCAGGCACCTGAGAATAAAGTCAGAAAACTCTCAGGCTTGGATTCGTTTACAAATATAATCAGCTCCGCGTCAAGTATAAGATGGGAACGAGGTGTGATGGATGGCATAATGTCTGTGATGTCATATTCCGCCATGCATGTTAAGTGCTTGTATATGGAATGTCTTCCTAATAAGGAAGCAGCCGAAATATGTTATGGTGAAACTGTAAAATCAATGTAGTATGAACAAGGCTGACGAGATATTCTTCTCTGTGCTCCGAGCTGGATTATGGGGGAAGACTGATATTCTTCCTGGTCAGGAAACCGATTGGAAGCACATATATATGTATGCTCGTGAACAAACTGTAGTCGGTTTAGTAGCAGATGGTATTTCTGTCCTTAGAAAAACTACGCCTTTGACGTTGCCAGCTGATGTGCAAAATGCTTTCATGCAATCTGTTTTGGGAAGTGAAATGCGGAATAGGCAGATGAATGCTACCTTGTCTCATATAAGCAAAGTACTTGCAGAGAATGGAGTAAATGCTGTAGTACTGAAAGGACAGGGAGTTGCCTTGGACTATCCTCAGCCTATGCATAGGCAGCCTGGAGACATTGATTTCCTCTTAGACGATGAGGGTTATCGTACTGCTTCTGAATTGCTTACTCCCAAGGCTTCTAAAGTAGAAAAAGAAAATCCGGAGAAAAAACATCTCGGTATGTATTTCGGAGATGTTGAAGTGGAACTTCATGGTACGGCGAGAGCTGATTTTGGGAAGAAGGTGAACACTCTTATGGATAACATGCAGAAGGATATGTTCTTACGAAGTGATTTCAGGGCATGGGATTGCGGCGGTATACGAATCTTACTTCCTTCTGCCGACTTCGATGCAGTGTTCATATTTATGCACTTTATCCAGCATTTTTATCACGGAGGTTTGGGGCTTAGGCAAATATGTGATTGGACAATGCATCTCCATCGCTTTTCTTCTGACATTGATATTAACCTTTTGGAAAGCAGGCTCACAGAATTACACATGAAGAATGAGTGGCGTATATTCGGGTGGATGGCAGTAAACATGCTTGGCCTTCCAGTCGATGAGATGCCGTTCTATGACCTTTCTTGTGGAAATATGGCGGAAAAAGTATGGGAGTCAATGAAAATCTCCGGTAATTTCGGGAAAAAGCTTAATGCTGGAAGAGATGTTGACAATGAGCAGTATATATATCGGAAAATAAAGTCGTTTGTGGGACATATAGGATGGTTGTCACGTCATTTGGGAGTATCTGTGTATAATACATCCAGAGCTTTTGCTACGATGCTTTCCAACGGAGTATCTTCGGTCTTCAAGGGAGACTGATCTGTTTTTCCTGCTGATCCTTGAAAATAATTCAGTGCTGATACGACTATTATAATTTTTTAGCTAAATTTGAGAGTAATAGACATAAAAGCATAAAATTCACGACAATGGCAACTTGGAAAAAAGTATCCGTTTTTGTTTCTATGGTTGTTATGATGGCTTCCGTTTTCAATGCGGGGGCACAGCAATCGGCAGACAATCAGGTGTATACACCTAATTATGCATTGGCTGAAAGGTTTTCGGCAAAACGTGTGAGTCAGATGGTGTTTACAACGGCAGTGAATCCAGAATGGTTTAGAGATGGACATAAGTTTCTATATCGTTGGCAAACATCTGATGGAACGGAATTTTATGTTGTTGACACTAAAACTGGAAAGAAGGAACGGCTTTTCGACATGGAGATGTTGGCAATGCAGGTTACTGAGATAATGAAGGATCCTTTTGATGCCAAACATCTTCCTATGGACGATTTGAAGTTAGATCCGGAAGATGATAACTATCTTATATTTGATATAAAGAGCAGTAGGGATAAGCCTGATACAACTAAAAATGCCAAACCTGAAAAACTGATTTATCATTTCAAGTATAAACTGGCTGACAAAACATTGACATACGACACAAATGATAGGACTGAGAAATATCCTTATTGGGCAAATGTGTCGCCAGATGGTCTTGTTGGAGTTTATATAAAGAATTCAAACTTGTATTGCATGGATACTCTTAACATGCGCAAGGCGGTGAAGAATCCTAAGGATAGTACGATAGTAGAACGCAAGATTACATCCGATGGCTATAAGGATTTCTGTTATGGGGTGGAAAATTATAGTGGTAATACCGAAACGGACACTACGAAACGCATATTTCCATCAGAGCTTGTATGGTCACCTGATTCTAAACATCTTGCAGTTATGCGTTGGGATATGAGGCCATTGAAAGATTTGTGGGTGATAAATTCGATAAATATGCCTCGCCCAAAGCTGGAAACATATAAGTATCAGATGCCAGGTGAACCTGGCGCTAAGGGTCATTTGTATGTGTTCAATTCGGCAGACTGGTCTTCTCACATGGTGAAAATAAATGCATTCAAGGATCAGGAGATAAGTTTCCAAACTTCGGATAGAACAGTAAATGATCAGTTTGATGAGTTCTATGGTAGGAAATGGCTTGGAGATGAGGAGGGCTTCTACATGATAAGGCAGAGCCGTGACCTAAAGCGTCTTGATGTCTGTTATGTAGGTGTAGATAGTGATTCCACGCGGACCATTATACCAGAGAGGATGAATACTTATGTGGAGTGCCGTAGAACCAAGATTATCGATAATGGAAAGAAATTGATACATTGGTCTGAGCGTAACGGATGGGCGAATCTGTACCTGTATAATGCTGATGGCAAGCTTATTAGAAACCTTACAGAAGGAGCATACCATGTGGATGACGTGCTTGCTGTCAATGAAAAGGAAGGTTATGTCTTGTTCCGTGCTTGTGGCAAAGAAAAGGGGGAGAACCCTTATCAGATGCATGTTTATAGGGTGAGCCTTCAGGGGGGAGAACCGAAGATGCTCGATATTCCTGATATGAACATTGATGCGATAGCATCGGATGATGGTAGATATTTTATAGCGAATTATTCACGCGTGGATTTTAAACCGGCATCAGCGCTTTATGATGCGTCCGGCAAGAAAGTGTGTGAGCTCGGCGAGGCAGATTTCTCATTGTTGTTTGCAGCTGGATACAAATTCCCAGAGCGCTTTAAGGTTAAAGCAGCGGATGGGATTACTGACTTGTATGGCGCTATATATAAGCCTTTTGATTTCGATTCTACTAAAGTCTATCCTATATGTGATTATGTTTATCCTGGACCTCAGGTTGAGGCTAACAATATCGGTTGGAGTAGAGGGTTTACAAGAACTGATAGGTTGGCACAGCTCGGATTCATCGTTATAACTGTTGGAAACAGAGGTGGGCATCCAGATAGGTCGAAATGGTATCATAACTATGGTTATGGCAATTTGCGTGATTATGGTTTGGAGGATCAGAAATATGCTATACAGCAGTTAGGAGCAAGGTTTCCATGGATTGATTTGAATAGAGTCGGTATTCATGGCCATTCTGGCGGAGGGTTTATGTCTACTGCTGCTATTCTGAAATATCCGGATTTCTTTAAAGTTGCGGTTTCTTGTGCGGGTAATCATGACAATACGATATACAATCGCTGGTGGAGCGAACAACATCATGGTATACAGGAAAAGATTGAGGCTGGAGATACTACTTTCGTATATTCCATTGAGACTAACCCTCAGATAGCTTCGAACTTAAAAGGGCATCTTATGCTTGTTCATGGCGATATTGACAATAATGTGCATCCTGCTAACACAATCCGTGTGGTAAATGCACTTATTAGGGCAAATAAACGCTTCGATATGCTTATTTTGCCAGGGCAACGTCATGGTTTTGGTGATATGAACGAGTATTTCTTCTGGCGGATGGCCGACTATTATAGCGAGTGGTTGATGGGAACCGGAAAGCGTGGGGAAGTGGATATTAAGGAAATGAACAATGACTAAAATAAATTAAGAACTATGAACTTTACAGACAATATTCCGTCTTTCATGAAATTTGGAAAGATTACCGCTGCAATCGCAGTTGCTATGGTGGCGGTTATCGCATGTGATCACGACAAAGTCGTGACAGATAAGGTCGATATTGATATTAAGGAAGCATTACAACCAGGATTAAAAGACTCAGTTACTGTCGTTGCTGATGTGGAATTTCCTGTTTCAGGACTTGCAGATAGTGTAAAGAACAGGATGAATGAGACTATAGTTGAGGCGGCTTTCGGCTCCGATTATGCTGGGATGGAAATACGGCAGGCTGCAGACAGATGGGCGGCAGATTATGTAAATGAGTTCAAGGAGACCAATCAAGAGCTTATAAAGGAATTTGGACTTGATGAGAATCGTGAGGGAACATTGAATTGGGAGAATAATCTGAACGGATATTTTTCAGGAAGATATGAGGATATAATTTCGTATACGGTTAATAATTATGTATATGCCGGCGGTGCACATGGTTCTACTACGGAGAATAGTGTGAATATGAATCGCACTACTGGTAAGCTTGTGAATGAGTCGGATTTCTTTATTCCAGGATATAGGGAAGGGCTATCAGCCATACTATCTGCGCATTTGCGAGAGTCTCTTCCCGATCAAGAATCTTATGACGCTCTTTTCGTGAAGGATATTGAGCCGAATGGAAATTTTAAAGTGGGAGAATCAGGTATTACATATATTTACGGGCAATACGAAATCGGTCCGTATTATTTGGGAATTATAAAAGTCTCTGTTCCATGGGATGAACTTGGAGATCTTGTAAGAGAAAATCCTTTGAGATAATGGTTTGCTCTCTCCCGAGGAAGAAATTTTTTATTCTGATAGTCATATTGACGTTTGCTCGATTGACGGCTGTTTCAGCCCAAGAGTATTCATATATGGAGCAACTTTCTGTTGATGAGGGACTTCCGCATACGGATGTCTCATCAATAGTTCAAGATGATGATGGATATATATGGATCGGAACATATTCTGGATTGTGTAGGTATGATGGTAATGACCTGACTTCTTGGGATATGTCTAATTCGATTCTCAAAAGCTCCAGAATACGCTCTTTGAGGCTTATTGGGGACATGCTCTATGTGGGTACGGAAAATGGTGGTCTTACGATATATGATACCGAGCGAGATAAGTTTGTGCGAACTATAAGTGTATCAGGGAATTGCGTGAATGCTATTTTCCCATCTGCTGATAGTTCTTCTATTTGGCTATGCACTAATGATGGCGTGTCTATGATGCGTACGGATGATGAAGGTTATAGTCTTACGTCTTGGCAGCTTGGAAGTGTCTGTTTGTCAGGATGTTCTGTTGGAGGCGAAATCATTGTTGGAACATCTGCTGGCATAGGTGTTTTCAATGGGGAAGAAGGGTTAAGGTATATTAGGCGAGGCGTGTTTGCTACCTCTATGATGGCGCTCTCTGATGATAAAATCCTCATTACTGCATACGAAGGGACCTATGTATATAATATAGAAGCTGGGGAATTTTCGCTTATCAACTTATTTGATTCTCGTAGTTCTTGTCAGGATGGAGATGGTGGGTTCTATGTAGGAACAGCAGAAAACGGTGTGCTGAGATATTCAGAAGATTTTACTCTAACTAATGTCCTGTCAAGCTGGGATTCTCGTATGCAAATGTCTGATATAGAAATATCTGCACTTTTGTTCGACCTCTCCCATGTCTTGTGGATAGGAACAAATGGTAGCGGATGTTTTAGGAGTACAAGTACTAATCGGGCCTTCAAGATTCTGGAGCCATTCCACGGAAATGGTAGGAATCAGTTAGTCTTTATGTATGCTGATAGTAAGGATCGATTATGGGTTACTTCTAGGGATGGGCGTGTAGCAGTGTTGAATGGTGGAAAGTTTAATCGCATTGACGAAAAATCATTGTCGATATTTAGGTCAATGCCAGTCTCATCTGTAAGAGAACTATCTGATGGGTCAGTTTGGCTTGGCTCCTGGGATTATGGTGTTGGAATTATTGATGCTTCGGAAGTGGATGCTGCGTGTGCCGGAAAAGCATTCAATATCAGACGCCCTTTAGGCTTACCTGAGATGCTGAGTGTCTATAAGTTCGTTGAAGATGATTTTGGCAGCGTTTGGATGACAACCGCGTCAGGTGTGTGGCGGTCTGAATGTGGATTTATTTCCAATGGTAAACGTAACTATGTCAGAGAAAACTGGATGTGTTTTAAGAATGTACGTAAAGACGAAAATTCTCTTAGCGATGACTTTACGACTGATATCCTTGCGGATGGAAACGTGATATGGGTAGGCTCAAGGGCAAGTTTGAATAGATTTGTCAGTGATGATTCTGGAAAGATAATTCGGATTGAGCGCGTTAATGTCCGCTCTGAAGACAATGCTGGTGAGTTTGTTTCATTTATTCATAAGAGTGCAGATGACAGTCTGTGGGTTTCCGTTCTTGGTCTTGGCCTTGCCAAACTTACTTGTGATCGTCTTTCAGATAGCCTTTCGTTTAAACTTTACAATAAGAGTAATTGCCCGGACTTCCCTAATAATGAGTTCGAGTCTTTATTAGAGGATGCTGATGGTAATTTCTGGATGGGAGGTTTCGGACTTATAAGATTTTCTCCGAAGACTTTGGCAGTCAAGACGTTTACACGAAAAGATGGCCTTCAGAGCAATGCTTTCAAAATTTGGGATGCAGCATTATTCAATAATGGAGAAATGGCTTTCGGAGGCATTAGTGGATTTAATATATTCGATCCGGGATTGATATCTGATAACCCTGTCTGTCCTAAAGTACAACTGACATCGCTTTCTATAAATGGAAAAGAATATATCTCAACTGATGGAACGCCATTGAGACATACATGTTATATTAGGTTATCACATCGTATGAACAGCCTTGTATTTCGTTTTTCTTCTATGCATTATTCCTTGCCGGAAAAAAATTTATATCGCTACAAAATGCAGGGAATCGATGGAGGGTGGCATACTTCTTCGGGTCTTAATCCTTCAGCTTCATATATCAATCTGTCTCCTGGAAAATACCGCTTTATGGTATATGGCTCCAATAGCGATGGAGTATGGAGTTCTGTGCCTGCGGAACTTGAAATAAGGATAAGTCATCCATGGTATTCTTCACTTTTTGCCGAAATATTTTATGCTGTTATGGGGATGCTTATTACTGTGGTCCTTGTGGTATATTTTAGGCGGAGAAATGAAAAATTGCATGCAAGAGAACTTGAAGATCGTCTTAAGGAGGAGCAGAGAGAACGTAATGAAAATGAACTTAAATTTCATACGGAATTCCTTCATGAAATCCGCACTCCGTTAACACTTATTACTACGCCTGTTGAGGAATTGCTGAATAATCCGAATTTGGGGAAAACCACAGTCAGTCGTCTACAGCTTGTGGACCAGTCGGCGAAAATTCTACAAAAGCACATAGAGTCAGTTACGGATCTTCGACGCTATGACAATGGTGAAATTCGTCTTCATGTAGTGGAGGTGGATTTTACTCGTTTTGTTAAAGAAATATGCATCCTCTTCCAATCTTTGGCAAGAACTCGAGGGTATGAGTTTAAGGTGTCTTCAGATGAGCTCGGGCAACATGTTTTTTTGGATAAAGAGTGTGTGGAAAAAGTTATTCTGAACCTAATGTCTAATGCTTTTAAGTATTCTCCGGAGAAAGGCGGGAAGATAGATGTAAAAGTTTCAGAGGCTGTTTCTGATGGAGTCAATGGTGTGGAATTAATAGTGTCCAATATAGGTATCGGGATTCTTCCTGAAGACTTACCATACGTTTTTGATCGCTTCCGTCAAGGAAAGAACAATGATCGTGGAGGTATGGGAATTGGTCTATCGATAAGTAGGTCTGCGGTGTTGGCTCATTCTGGAAAAATATGGGCAGAATCAGTCCCGGGAGGAGTAACATCATTTTATGTATTTTTTCCTTATGGAAATTCTCAATTTGCGCCTGAGGACATTGATAGAAATTATGAGAATAGCGATCATTTGTCAAATTACGATTCGCTTGCTGAATTTAGCACTTCTCATACAGAAGGTGTAGGTGGCGTTGAGCGTGAGCATCTTGTTCTAATCGTCGATGATAGTTCTGACCTGCGTGAATATCTTGTGCAGTTGCTTTCGACACGGTATAATATCATTACGGCGAAAGATGGGACAGAAGGATATGAAAAGACGATTTCAGAGCAACCTAACCTTGTACTTACTGATGTCGTGATACCCGGAATGAATGGATTGGAACTTTGTCGCAAGATAAAAGAGAATAATGTTACATCACATATTCCTGTTATTCTGATTTCAGCCAGAGATCTTCCTATATATAAAATGGAAGGTTATCAAATGATGGCAGATGACTATATAACCAAGCCATTTCATGCTGATTTACTTATATCTCGTATTGGAAATCTTATTGGGCAGCGTGAATGTATGCGCCAGGCTTTCCGTACCGAAGTTAATTTGGAGCCGTCTGCAGTGACAGCTACACCGATGGATGCGAAATTTATTCGCAGTTGTATAGAAAATATCGAAGAGCATATTTCTGAACCGGAGTATGGTGTCGATGAGTTGTCTCTTAATATCGGTTATTCAAGGCCGCAGCTATATAGAAAAATTAAGTCTATAACGGGCATGACTGCGATTCAGTTCCTTCGTAGCACGCGTCTAAAGAGAGCTGCACAGTTGTTGTCTTCGGGCTCAGGAATGACTGTGACAGAAGTTATGTATGCGGTGGGTTTTAATAATCTTTCATATTTTTCCAAAATCTTCTTTGCTGAGTTTGGGAGGCTTCCGAAAGACTTTCAGAAGGATGATGAGTCAGTTTTTTCTAAAATTGCGAAAAAATGAACGATTTGTAAAGTGTCAATAATGCTTTAGTCCCTATTATTGTATCGAAAACACATATATTGGTGTCCGGATAATGAATATGATAACAACTAATACCATTTTTATGAAACGATTAATCCCTATTGCTGCTATATGCAGCCTTATTATTACAGCGTCTTGCGACAAGTCTGAAAAGGCTATTGACAAGGACTTTCAGTATGTGATTCCGACAGAGGCTATTGTTGGAGAAACAGTCACATTTGAAGATCAGTCTATAAATGTTTCATCACGCGAATGGAAATTCCAGGATGCGACTCCGGCTACATCATCTCAGGCTATAGCAGAGGTGGTATTTAATAAGGTTGGAAAGAAATCAGTTACTCTTACAGTTGGTTATTCTGATGGAACTAAAGATGAGGTTACGAAAGAGATTAACATTCTTGATCTTTTTTCTGCTTCTATCGCAGCTGATGGTCTTACACCTAAAGGTTGTGCAAAGAAAGGTTCTGAGATTACATTTACCCTTGCTGATTTGCAGAATGGCGTTGGTGGAGAGCTGAACTACTCTTGGTCATTCCCTGGAGGTACTCCTGCAACTTCGTCAGATGCTTCACCTAAAGTTGTATGGAATTCGCAGATAAATGATGTAGAGGTGACTTGCACTGTTACTCGTGTCGCAGATGGTGCTAAGCTTAGTGTTTCTAAGAAAATCATTGCTGGTAATTATCCGTTGCTTGTAAATGATAGTTATAGTGTTTTTGACTTCGAGAGTGAAGTTGCTAACAAAGCATGGTATGGTTGGTTTAAAGATAATGCGGATGCTTGTCTTACCATCGCTACTGGCGGAGCTGAAGGAACTGCACATTGCCTTAAAGTAGATGCAAAAGGAATCAATGCTCTTGTTGACCAGGGTCAGGCTTTCGAGGTAGCTCACAGAAATAATTGGAGCAACAATGCCAGAATGGAAGTAGGCAAGAAATATGAACTCTCATTCTGGTGCAAGGCTGAAGCTGCTGCTATGGGAGAAGGTGATCTTGCTTTGTTCGCAAAGAATAAAGGTGAAATTGCTGCTATCATTTCTTGGGTGAATGTTTTCAACTGGATTCCAGACTGGCTCAATGATCCGATGCGTGGACTTACAGCCAAAACTGATTGGTCTGAAGTATTCCCTGACGAAACCTTTAAAGTGGGAGGTGCACAGGCTTCTATATGGGCTGGTGGCGTCAGTGAGATGAAAGCGGCAAGCGAAACTGACATTTGGTTCGAAAATCTTATCACTAAAGATTGGAAGAAGTATTCGTTCGAGTTTACGCTTGAGAATGGAGGTAATGTCGGAGAGATTCTCAAGAACTGCTATATCGCATTTGGCGTAACTGGTGTGAATGCTGTGTTCTATTTCGATGATTTCCAGATCAATTTAATTGAAGAATAAGAATATTTTCTGAATCAGTCTCAAATTTAGGCGGTATGCTATTCGATGGCGTACCGCTTTAAAATCAATTAGTTATGAAACGGTTTCTTGTCTCACTGATGATTCTGACATCAGCGGGAATGGCGGTTTTCGCACAACAGATAAAGATCACCGGTCGTGTGACAGATAGTCACGGTGAGCCGATTCCATGGGCCAATGTCTTTCAGAAGGGGTCTCAAAACGGAACTACGACAGATGATGAAGGACATTATGAAATATCTGTAAAATCTGCAGATGTTGTGCTTGTGGCATCATTTATAGGCTATCAAGACAAAGAGCAGAAAGCAGAAGGTAAAACAGTCATTGATTTTAGCCTTGAGTCTGATTCTGAAATGCTTGACAACGCGGTCGTCATAGGTTATGGCACAGCTCGTCGTCAAGATCTTACGGGATCTGTCGCTTCAATAAATTCTGAAAACTTGAAGAACCATGTTATGTTCTCTGTGGATGACGCGTTGAAAGGAGGTGTAGCAGGACTAATGGTTTCTTCGACTAGCGGTCAGCCTGGAGCTGCCTCCAAAATGCTAATAAGAGGTGCGGCTTCTCTATCAGGCTCTACATCGCCTCTCATCGTCGTTGATGGTTTTCCTCTGGGAGATGTATCCACTTCTTCTGGAATGGGAATGTCTGGATTGGATTCACAGATGAGTGCGCTGTCGATGATAAATACTGAAGATATTGCTTCCATTGAAGTCCTCAAGGATGCATCCTCCACTGCAATATATGGAAACCGTGGAGCTAATGGAGTCATAATGATTACGACTAAAAAAGGTAGAGCATCAAATGGCAGAATCCAGTATAATGGCTACGTCAGCATTCAGAATCTTCCTCATAAGTATGATATGCTTGACCTTCGTGGATATGCGTCAATGATGAATACCAAGAATCCGTCATATCTTCTTTTTAGTGACTCTGATGGCAATCTGCGCAATTTTGACTATGACAGAATCAAAAGTATAGATTGGCAAGACAAAATTTTTAGAACAGGTTTCATACATAATCATAACCTGTCAATGCAGCATGCTACGGATAAGACGAATTTCCTTATAAGTGCGTCATATATGCAGAATGAGTCAATTGTCATCAGCACGAACTGGCAGAAGCTCACGACAAAAATCAACATTGACCATAATTTTACGGATAAACTTAAAATCGGAGCTGATGTTAATTATAGTCGCATAATTGATGATGGTGTGCCTACATCTGGAGGAGATGGTACAGCTGTCGGAACTATTATGAGTGCTCTACTTTCACAACCTTTCGATTTAAGGGATGAGCAGACACAGACACTTTTCCGTCGAGCAGGAGTTGAACAATACATGATCAACACCTTTAACGAGAACAATAAGCAGAATCCTGTAACGATGGCTAATGACATCAAGATGAAGAAGATTCTTAACAGGACTATCGCCAATTCGTATGTGCAGTATAATATCTTGGATGACCTTATTTTGAAGGTTACTGCAGGGTTTGACAATTATGGAATGGAAGACAAGCAGTTTTATCCGACGACGACCCCTCGTGGTTATCTCTATAATGCACAAGCTTGCATGGCCAATATTTCCAGTTTCGGATGGCTTAATGAAAATACACTTACTTGGTCACCGACATTTTCCGGCAAGCACCGTCTTAATCTTATGGCTGGTGTAACTGAACAGGGTTCACGTTACTATTATAATGCAACTGAGGCTTCCTCGTTCACTAATGAGTCGCTCGGTTACAATAACTTGTCTCTTGCGAAGGATTTTCATTCATATTCAAATACAAGTACAGGCTCTATGCTTTCATTTATTTTTAGAGGAAACTATTCGTATGATGAGCGTTATATTGGTACCTTTACTTTCCGCCGTGACGGGACATCATCTTTCCTTAAAAATAAGTGGGGTTCATTCTTCTCCGGTGCATTCGCATGGAATGTAAAACAAGAGCAATTTCTCAAGAATAACGATGCCATAAGTACTCTCAAATTAAGGGCGTCTGTAGGTGAAGTCGGTAACTCGAATGTCCCTACGTCAGGTTCATTCGCTCAACTTTATACTACAAGTACGGCATTCGGTACGAATCTAAGTATTGGGCAGTCTCCTGTCAGTCTGGCTAATGAAAATCTTACTTGGGAAAAGACGTTGGAATACAATCTCGGACTTGAGTTCGGCATTTTCAATGAGAGACTTCATTTTGATGTAGATTTGTATAATAAGACGACAAGAGACTTGCTATTGGAGGCTCCTGTGCTGAATATTTCCGGATATACAAAAGCTTGGCAGAATGTAGGTAGCATTCGTAATAGTGGAGTCGAATTCTCAATGAATGCAACAATCATTGATACCCGTAATTTCCAGTGGACTTTCAATGGAAACATAAGCCGGAACAGGTCTAAAATACTAAAACTTGGACAGGATGGTGCTCCTATATATCTTGGAATAAATTGTTTGGGAGGACAAAATGCTGTTGTACTTCGCGAAGGTGGTAGTGTCGGAGAACTTTATGGCTATCGCGCTATTGGTCTGTATCAGCTTGATGAATTTACTGCTACAGAGAGTCCAACGAAACCTGGAACATATACTTATACAGTCAAAACTGGTGTGCCGGTGCAGGGTGTCGGAGAACAGCCGGGCTCTATAAAGTTATGGGATAAGGATGGAAATGGCAAGATTGATGATAATGACCGTGAGGTTATAGGCAATTTCCTTCCAAAATTCTATGGAGCGTTTTCTACTACTTTCAACTGGAAGGCGTTTAACCTCTATCTTGGATTTCAGTATTCATGCGGCAATGACTTGTATAATGCAAATTATGCGATGATTGCCTTCTATAATGGCGATGGCTCTAATCAGTCGGCAAAATGGAATAGTAGGTGGACTGTGAATAATCAGTCTTCTCGGTATTACTCTCAAATTTCAAAAGGACTTGTATCTTCAGCTTTTGTAGAAGATGCATCATATCTTAGATTTGCTTCTGCAAGATTTACATATACAATTCCTGGAAAAGTCTTTTCTAAAACAAAACACATCGAGAGTTGTAAATTCTATGTTTCTGCAGACAATATATATACATTTACAAAATATTCAGGATATGACCCGGAGGTCGGAATAAGCCAGAGCAGTGCTTCAGCGATTCTTTCACAGGGATTTGATTATGGCAATTTCCCACATGCAAGGACCTTTACGTTTGGTTTGAACCTTTCATTCAAATAGGAGATAATGATATGAAAGCAATCAAAATTCTTATGGTTTTATGTTCTGCAATGACTTTGGCCTCATGCGATTTTTTGGAAACTAAAGTTGAAAGCAACATTACCACAAACAACTTCTTCAAGAATACAAATGATTTCGATATGGCGCTAACAGGCATATATTATACCTTTACGTCGGTCGAATGGGATGCGCAGCATAGATATGGTGATTATTTTACCGGGTTTATGTATTGGGGGAGAATTGGGACAGATGAGGCTTATGTATCATCTGGTAACAATGGCGAAGAACTTATTGGCAATTATACATATACTCCAGAGAATCTATTCGTCGAAAAAGTCTGGTTTATGCAGTATCTCGGTATTCAGAGAGCCAATGTCGTGATTGACAGACTTAATGCTTATACGGGAGACCAAGTGTCTGATTCTGATCGTAATAGAATTTTAGGCGAAGCACATTGCCTTCGAGCGTGGTTCTATTTCCAACTTGCTCGCTATTATGGTGAAGTGCCACTCGTACTTAAAGAGACGACAGATATCTCTAAACTTGATACACGAAAGTCATCTCTTGCCGAAGTGTATGCTCAAGTTATCAAAGATTATGAGTTGGCTGAAAATCTACTTCCTGTAGATAATACGATAGGACATGTTACTAAATATGCTGCGACTGCGCTCAAGGCAAGGGCTCTCCTTCAGATGTCAGGCAAACCACTTGAGGATAAATCTGCAGCAGAACTCTCGGCTAAGGCTTGCAAGGAGGTTATTGAAAGTGGAAAGTATGCTTTGGTAAAAGATTATTTATCTCAATTTGATGGAAAGCATGAGCATAATAGCGAATATATTTTCGATGTGGAGTTCGATAATACAGCCAGCAATTCTCTCTATGGAGGACAAGTCGGAACGGTTGATGGTGTGCCTCATGAACAAAACGCATATTGGGCGCAAGTCCGTACATTTAAAGAAATGTATGACAAGTTTGATCCGGCAGATCTAAGACGAGAGGCGGTGAATAATGGTGGCCATGTGATTGTCAATAAGCAGGGAAAAGCAGAGATGGTAATGGGCGATAAAGATTACGAAGGCAATTACTGGGTATATAAGTTTCGTCATCCTTTGGATAAGGCTGATAGAGGAGAGACATGGGCGAATTGGTGTAATAATATCAATTTCCCTATTATCCGATATGCTGATGTTCTTTTGATGTATGCGGAAGCTGAAAATAGAGCATACGGTTCACCTTCAGCAGAGGCTTTGGAATATGTAAACCAAGTACGACGTCGTGGCTTTGGAAAAGATATTAATACTCCAGATCCAGGTGTTGACTTACCGATGTCCTCTGGTTCTGCTTTTGATGAAGTTATTCTAAAGGAGAGAAGTCTTGAACTTTGCTTTGAAGGACATCGATGGGCAGACCTTGTACGCTTCGGAAAACTCCAAGAGGCATTCCGATCAGTTGGCACAGATGAAAAGTTTAAACCATACTATGATCCGGTGAGGGAAAATTGCAAGGAAAAGCATTCAATATTCCCTATACCTCAGTCAGTTATTGATGCCTCTCATGGGGCAATAGAACAGAACCCATTATGGAAATAAAGAAAATGACAATAATGATTGCCTCCATTGCTTTAATGGTCGCATCATCATGCAGTCGAGAATGGATTCCGACACCTGATCCGACTCATAATAAATGGACAAATAATGAACCGGAAAAGGATGAGCCGGAACCGGAGCCAGAAGAAGAGTGGACTGAAATTACTGGAGCTAATGTCGCTCTCACTGAAACAAAGATAGTGAAGCAGACGGCCTCTACGTTTATGAAAGGATATTGGCCTGACGGTAAGATAATTCCTGTACGAAAAGGTAGCGAGTGGCAACTTTTCTGGAGTGAGGCTACTGATGCGATGACCACCGGGGATACGCCATATCCTGAAGATCATATCTCAAAACTTGTCAATTCAAGCAAAGTCTGGGGAAAGGAGTTTGTTCGCATTGATGGTTTCAATGATGGCGGCTCTTGGTTCATAGGCATATTTCCACTAGAGAAAGAAGGTAGTTATGTGGGATTCTTTCATGCTGAAAGTCATTGGAATCTCAGCGGCATTGCTTACAAGTCCATAGGAGTTGTATATTCTGATGATTATGGTGCTACTTGGCATGATCCGCAACCTATCATAACAGATAAGGATGCCAAACCTGTAGAACCAGCATGGACTGGACTTGGTGATGGATGTGTAATCTGGGATTCTGTAAATTCTCGTTATATATGTTATTATCAAGGAAAGGTGGCCAATGGTACTAATACTCTTTGTATGGCTTCGTCTTCTGACATAAAAGGAGCTCCAGGCACATGGAAGAAGTGGGATGGGAAGAATTTTACGATTGATGCATATAATCAGAAGACGGGCCTTGGAGGAGAAAATATTGCAATAGAAAATTTAACATCTCCGAGCGGTGCTAATCCATCCGTGATGTGGAACACTTTTCTGAATAAGTGGGTCATGGTTTATGCTACTTGGGGAAAGCGCGTTGTCATTAGTTATAGCGATGATGCTCTACATTGGTCGGAGCCAGTCAAAATACTTGGATCGATTAGCGCTCCTGCGTGGTATCCGAACTTGATAGGTGAAGATGGGGACCTTTCAGGAGGTGAAGAGGTAAAGATATACTGGTCTTATAATCAGGATGATCAAGGTGTTAGAGACCTTGGATATTGCAAAATTAAGTTCTTGAAATAGATATTATGAATATATATAGGACAGTACTATTATTAGCAGTGTCAGTTGGCGTTTTAGCCAGTTGCTGTAAGACAATAGTAATCGAATATGATCCTGATGTTAAGGACTATACTCCGAAAGTGAAGGAGATAATCGCAGCTAAGGGTTCCGGCAATTTTACATTGAAATTCGGAAAAGGAACATTTGACTTCTATCCGGAGTTGGCTGAAGAGGAATTCCTTACTCTTTCCAATAATTGCAGTGGAGAACGTCGCGTGGCATTTTTGCTCAAAGATATGAAAAACGTAAAGATACAGGGCGATAGCACCGAATTTATGTTTCATGGTAGCATTGTTCCGTTTGCAGTTAAAAATTCAGAAGATATAGAAATAAGTGGAATTTCGGTGGATTATGATTATCCTTGGACATTCGAGGGGGAAGTACTTTCCGCTGATGCTGTAAAGAGGAGTTTTGTCGTGCGTGTGTTCTCGGACAATAAATATCGTATAGAAGGGGATCGTTTACTATTCGGTGGATATGATTGGGAATACCCTATGGGTGAGAGTATTGTGTTCGATCCTAAGACGCGTAGACCATATTATGATACTGCTGCTTATGATCATGGTTATTGGTCAGGAGAGCTTGGAGCCAGAGAGCTTGAGCCAGGAGTTGTTGAGTTCACTCGTCTTAGTGCAAGGGATGTTCCTCCTGTAGGAAGTATATGGGATGACAAGGGACCAATGGAACTTAATCGCTCTTATCCAGGTATTGCTTTACTCTCATCTAAGAATATCGCAGTTAAAGATGTGCATGTGTATCGTAGTGGAGCTATGGCTCTGATTGCTGAATACTCGGAGAATATAACTGTTTCAGGTTTCTCTACGGCGCAGCATCCAGGCTCGTCGCGAATGGTTACGGCATCTGCTGATGCTACTCATTTCGTTGATTGTAAAGGACTTGTCCTTCTTGAAAATAGCCAGTTTGAAAGTATGTTAGATGATGCAACAAACATACATGGAGTGTATATGAAAGTAGACAGCCTTATTGCTTCGAACAAGTTTACTGCCACATTCGGTCATTTTCAGCAGGAAGGTAATTATTTCGCAGATGTTGGCGACATTCTTCGTATTGTGGATAAGACTAGTCTACAGCCTGTTACAGAGGTGAAACTGACAGATATAGACAAAAACGACAGATGCAAGTATGTGATGACAGTGGATTCTGACCTTACCGACATTCTTTCTGAACCGCAGCGCTATTCTGTGGAGAATATCACTCGTGGTGCGTCAGCCATAATACGCAATTGCTCGGTAGATTATAATAGAGCCAGAAGCCTCTTGATATCTACCCCTGGTGATGTCCTTATAGAAAATTGCACGTTCAAATCAATGATGGCAGGTATCCGTATCTGTGGAGATGCTAATTACTGGTTTGAGTCAGGTAATACGAGAAATGTTATTATTCGAGGCAATACGTTTACGGATTTGGGAATTGGCGGGCGTGAACCACAGGCGATATTACAGATAGATCCAATAATTCCTAAATCTTCTCGCACCAATGACTTCTTCTATCACGACAAGATTGTCTTTGAGAATAATGTCGTTTCAACCTTTGATTCTCAGATTGTCTACGCCTTGAGTGTTGCGTCATTGATTATTAAAAATAATAAATTCATTGATACGCGGAGTTATGATCCTCTTTTCCCACAACTTTCAGTAATTGATGTCCAATATTGCAAAGATGTGGAAATACTTGGAAATGATTTCTCCAAATGGAAGAAAGACGCGACAATCAGTATTCATAATTGTGTTGAGGTTAATTGTGATGCGGATGTAAAGGTAGTGGATTCACCTAACCCATTCTTCTACCAATCTTGATATCTTTCTTAGAGTTCTTATGTTTAGAAAGCTTTTGAAAATAGCAACTTTATATGCGGTATTGGCGATTATTTTGCCAGTACCGCTTTGTGCGCAAAATATGGAGCCGGACATAACGGTAAAATTTGCCGAGAGAGATACATGCTCTTTATATATGGATATATATAACCCTGATCCGGCCAAGATTTCCTGTGATGATGGAAAAAAACGTCCTACAATAATACATATTTTTGGGGGCGGATTTAAGGAAGGTTCCAGACATCAGGAGTGGCTTCGTCCTTGGTTTCGAGAGATGAACGCCAGAGGTTATAGAATGATATCGATTGACTACCGTCTTGCACTGAAAGATGTGCGTGGTGTAACGCAGACCGAGTTTTCTGTCCTGCTGGATCGTGCGATTCATATTGCAGTAGAAGATCTTTTCTCGGCTACGGCATATCTGGTCACGAATGGAGAGTCTTTAGGAATTGATGTCTCTAATATAGTTTTGACAGGCTCTTCTGCAGGAGCAATCACTGCACAGCAGGCTGAATATGAAATCTGTAATCATACTGCAATGACATCCATACTTCCGGAAGGATTCAATTATGCTGGGATTATGGCATTTGCAGGAGCTGTAATTACTAAAGAACCTATTTATTATCGAGAGAAGCCATGTCCGATAATGATGTTTCATGGTACTGAAGATGAACTTGTTCCGTATGATAACATAAAATATAGGAATGTTTTGTTCTGTGGACCTTGCACGATTATTCCGGCATTGAAAGATGCGGGTGCCTCCTACAGGTTTTACCATTTCCTTGGCATCAATCATGCTGTGGCTGGATACATGCCTCAGACTATAGATAAGCAAGTAGACTTCATAGAACGCAATGTTATGCGCGGATCTCCTGAATGCGTTAATGCTGAAATCTCAGATCCATCTCTGCCTACATATAAAACAGGTAATAGTAATGCCCTTTATGATATCCAACCAGACTATCCAGAAGGTAAAGAACAGTCTAATATTGCTTTACGGTGGTCTATAGAACCTAATAATCAGGGTATCGTATGGAATACGTCAACAGGTTTACCTCATGAGGATCATATAGAAATGAGCGGAGAGAAGGTGTCTTGCGTACTGAGATGGGGAGTAGCTTCAGACAATTCGTTTCATTGTGAGAAATCACTTGTGTTTCCAATGCTGCGAATGATTCCTAACAATACACATTCGTCAATGAACTTCCGGATAGCTACAGATATTCCATCAACACTTGCTGTTAATGGACATAGTCTAATTCATGAGCAAGTCAGTGGCGTGCGCATAAATGGGATGTTGGAAGTTACAAGTCTGTGGTCTAAGACAAATGACTGCATTGGTGTTGGTGCAGAAACACCTGAAACTGCATGCGTCCGTATGATAAGGACTATATATCCGTCCACAACTCTTCCTGCTGTTTATGAACGATTTACATTAAAAAATGTTACTGGAGATAACTTGTTGGTTTCGGTTCCTCAGTTTACTCAGGTTAGTTCGACAGACCATTATGCAGGTGTGGACGGAACGTACTATATCCGAGCTGAGATTGATGGAATTGGTACAGCATGGATGACTCCTGGTGAGGAACGGTCATTTACTGTCATATATCAGGCGTACAGAGAGAAAGAAGTGCCATTATCACCTAATGTCGAGAAGGAGTATTTAGCGCGGAAAGACTTTGTCGAGGGGGAGATGGCATCGAATCTTATACTCGATACTCCAGATAGTATTGTGAACGAGATGTTCCGATTCGCCAAGATACGTGCATCCGAGAGTATATTTCGTACAAAAGGGGGATTTATGCATAGTCCGGGAGGAGAAAGCTATTATGCTGCTATCTGGGCAAATGACCAAGCTGAATATATAGACCCATTTTTTCCATTTCTCGGATATGATGTTGGAAATGAATCGGCCCTTAATTCATTTCGCCACTTTGCTCGTTTCATCAACTCTGAATACAAGCCTATTCCGAGTTCTATAATTGCTGAAGGTGATGATATATGGAATGGATGTGGAGACAGGGGTGATGCTGCAATGATTGCTTACGGAGCGTCACGTTATGCTCTTGCCAGAGGGAATGAGGCTGAAGCCAAAGAATTATGGCCTCTTATTCAGTGGTGTCTGGAGTACTGCCGTCGCAATCTTAATGCAGATGGAGTAGTTAGATCAGATACAGATGAACTTGAAAACAGATTTGAGTCAGGAGAAGCTAATCTATGTACTTCAATACTTTATTATGATGCCCTTATCTCGGCTTCATATCTTGGCAGAGAAATCGGTATAGCATCTTCTGTATCAGAAGAATATATGCGAAGATCGAAGGAAATGGCAAGTGCGGTGGAAAAATATTTCGGTGATGATGTTTCGGGCTATGCTACATATCGTTATTATAAAGGGAATACTCTTCTTCGTTCTTGGATATGTATGCCTCTTATTGCCGGTATATCAGATCGTGCATTAGGAACAGTGGCAGCACTGACGGGACCGGAGTTGATGACAGAGAATGGTTGTCTTACTGAACAGGGTAATGATGTATTCTGGGATAGGGCGACTCTATATGCTTTACGAGGGATATTCTATATCGGAAGTACAGATAAAGCCCTAAATATTCTTCACGATATATCAGCAAAGCGCCTGTTAGGAGAACATGTACCATATGCGGTTGAAGCTTGGCCAGAAGGATCTCAACGACATTTGTCTGCGGAGAGCGGGTTGTATTGCCGTGTAATTACCGAGGGGCTTTTCGGTATTCGTCCGACTGGTTTTAGGAACTTTACGATGAACGTCAGTCTACCTTCAATGTGGAATGAGATGACTCTCAAACATATCCGGTCATTCGGATCTGATTTTGACCTCACGATTGTCCGAACATTAAAGGGTGAACTTAATGTAATTCTTACCGAGCATACTTCATGTGGTGAATATACAAGGAGATATATCCCACGCAATGGAAAGATTAAAATTAGTCTTTGAAAGTTAAGAAATTATGAAATCATTTATAGAAATTTTTATCAGATGTTTAGTTTCTGCTACGATTATTGTTTCAATATTTGGATGTGAAAAAGAACATAATGGATGCAAACTCCCTCCAGAGCCGGAGCCACTTCCGGAGCCAGTAGATGTATATCCGGTTGCAGGAGATGGTTGGGATATATATTCTGGACCCAATTATAGGTATGGTCCGTCAATCATTATAAATGAAGATAGTTCCATTGATATATGGCTTGCCGCTCCAGGAGATTATCATGGTAAAAATCAGAATACCTATATTGCCGATAGTCAAGAGGCCTCTCAGCTTGGTATTGAAAATTCATTTGCACAGAGATTTACTATGGCTGAGCCCTTCGGGTTCATTTCTCTTCAATGTCCGTCTTGGGGTAGTACTTCAGAGGGATTTACGGTCGATATGTATGAATGGGATACTGACTATCAAACTACGATAAAAAAGAATCCTCTTGTTTCCAAAAAGTTTACTAACTACACCGACAATGCTTGGTTGAGTATATATAAAACTTCAAATGAGGATTATACGGAAACTTTCCCCTCAGGGACTTATCTATGGGTAATGAGAGGAGGTACAGAAAAATCCGGAATATGGAAAAGTGCTAATAGTAAATCTCCTGCAGGTATTGATGCTCTTTCATTTGTCAATGGCACTCCTACTAATGGACAATGGCATTGTCGTATAACTTCTGATGGCTCAGGAAACTATTTTTGGGATAAAGTTGTTTGGCGTCATTCTACTGATGGAGGAAAGACTTGGACAGACGAGGCTGATGCTCTGTTACCTTCTGATGGAAAACGAGATGCTTTCTCAATATGTGATCCTGGTGTTGCGAAATGGGGTGGGTATTATTATATCGCATATACTTCGACCGAAGAACCAAATGGATATGATAATGACGTATATGTAGCCAGAAGTGCAAACCCAAATGGCCCATGGGAAAAATGGAGTGGTAGTGGTTGGGGAGATGACCCTCAGCCTGTCATTGATTATCATCCTTTAGTCGGACATGAAGGCGTAGTATTTGGAGCAGGGGAGCCTTGCATAGTGGTCAAGGATGATGTAGTCTATTTCTATTATTCGTGGAATGATTATTTGATAGATGAGAATAGGCAAGGAACTACCACACGAGTGTCAGTCGCTTCTGCTCTTGATTCTGATTGGCCGGCACATTTGGAATATAAAGGGGTGGCTTTAGATAAGAGTGATATAAGCAAACCGGATCATACTGATGTTAAGTATGTTGAACGTAGCCAGAAATTCATTGCCATACATGCAGAACGCAGAGATACTGATTATAGCCGCATTCGTGTATGGGAATCCGAGGATGGCATTACATTTATTAAAGGAGATACAGTTCAGGGTACCCTTTGTAAGGGGATTATCAATGCTGGAATGAGTGGTGATGCATTTGGGCATGTCAAGTATGGGGAGCAACAATATCTTTGCTATGCTCATAGTGATGCTCCACGCGAGTGGGGACGCTGGTTTACTTGGTTCCAACCACTAGATTGGGTAGATATGGAATAAAACTCAAACGGCTTTCTTAGTGTCACTATTTAATTTTAGCGACACTAAATTATTGTCAATTAAAAAATTATGTGTAAATTTGTAGTCCCCAAATTTTGGGGAAGTAACATAAATTAAAGATTTACAATTATTTATGCCAACAATTCAACAATTAGTTCGCAAAGGACGCGAGGTACTTGCTGTGAAGAGCAAGTCTCGTGCGTTGGATGCTTGCCCTCAGAAGAGAGGCGTTTGCGTGCGTGTGTACACAACCACACCTAAGAAACCTAACTCAGCAATG
>CAKUVA010000027.1 GCA_934693135.1 uncultured Bacteroidales bacterium
TGACTGGACCAAATAGAAATAATAACAATACTCCATGCCAAGTGAGCACAAAAAACTGATAGAAAACAGCAAAACAAGAAAAAGAAAAAGGGGTTGACTAAAAAGCATTAGTCAACCCCCATTATCTATTTGGAATAAAACTACAGATTAACGTTATCTTTCTTCCAGTCAGCAACTGCAGGAACGATTCCAAGCTCGACAATCTCGTCACGCATCTTGCAGAGGTGAGCATAAGAAGCATCAAGAGCCGCCATCTCTTCAGGAGTTCCCTGAGGCATGGTGTAGTGGCAACCCGTAGCGTCAATGACTGTAGGCATGGCCATCATCACGTTCTTGTACTTCTCTGTGTTTACATAAGTACCTGCAGGCAGGGTGAACTTATCACCACCCATTGCAGCCTCGATCATCTTTACTGCATTGTAAGCAGGACTCTGGAATGAAGAACGTCCACGGAGTTTTATAATAGCTGAACCACCCTGGATAGTTTCCTGTTTAATCTCTGCCATTCTCTCTGCAGAAAGTCCCATTTCAGCAAGAGGCTTGCCGTTAACCTTAACCTGTGATGCGAATACAGCCATCTGCTCACCATGTCCACCATAAGTGTGAGCTCCAGTTACTGAACTCTGAGGTACGCCGAACTCCTTTGCAAGATTGCTCTGGAGACGGGTAGAGTCAAGAGCGGCGAGTGATGTGAGCTGCTCTGGCTTCAGACCAGAGTGAATCAATGCTGTAAGAGCGGTAACATCAGCAGGGTTGAAGATAACTACGACGTGCTTTACATCTGGGCAATATTTCTTGATATAGTCACCAAACTGAGCGGCAATCTGGCAGTTACCTTTGAGAAGATCCTCACGAGTCATGCCCTCTTTACGAGGAGCACCACCAGAAGAAATGATAAATTTAGCATCTTTGAATGCAATTTCAGGATCTACAGTCCAGGTGATATTAGCACCTTCGAAACCGCAGTGGTACATTTCTTCAGCTACACCATGAACACCTGGCTCGAAAATATCATAAAGGCAGATGTTAGGAGTAAGCCCGAGCATAAGGGCTGTCTGAGCCATGTTGGAACCGATCATTCCGCCGGCACCTACGATGGTCAGCTTCTCATTAGTCAAATACTTCATAATAAAAAGCGTATTTATTTTAGTTATACTATTTGCATTTAATTATCTGCAAATATAACACTTTCGAATGATACATTGACCTTTCATTGCAAAACTTTATCTAAATTTCAAGAAATCAAGAGAATTTCTATTCGCGTTTTGGATGTTGAGTTATTTTACACTCATCACTTGATGCAATATTATAAAAATGCACACCAACAGCATAAACCCTTATCGCCCGATCTTTTCCAGATGAGTTCTCATCAAAAGAGATAGAAATCTCCTTTTTTTAGGTTCATACCTAAGGACATACCACTCACCCTTCAATTCTAACGGATAGTCCGAAATTGTCTCCATATTGCTTCCCCCCGTATCATATACTACTCTAACTCCAAACATAGGCATATTAGCACTAACTACAACATCATGAGATTTATAATCAATTTCAATGTCTGATTTTTCAAATTTAAAAATAGTTTCTTTATAACCACAGGACGAAAAACATAATACTCCTATCAAACAATATTTAATCCACTGCATAATGTAATCAAAAATAACATGTAACTTCACCAATACCTCCTTTTTCATACTATATTCGTCTGCAATTCCTCGAATATGTATATTCATGACTATCTTTAGACTCTTCAGCCCATTTACTATCGTAGCTGTCAGCTTCTCATTAGTCAAATACCTCATAACCAACAGCTCGTTAATTTTATAAGTTTTATGCCACGGCGCGAACGCAGTAGAATAATAGTTCTTTGAAATCAGTGTTATTTATCTTCAAGTTTGGGCTGTTTCCAAACATGGAAAATAATCGTTCGACTACTGATTGGAATAAGTTATCAATAAGTAATATCACAATGGTGCACACCATGACAGACTTTTTGTCTAAATCTTCCAATGTTCTATCAGATTTCTGTTCGAAATATAGAAATAAAAAGGCAATAACTACAACACTTTCAAGAAAATTTACCCTGTTATCTACATAAAAATCTAAGAATCTGTTTAGTAACATGAAAAATAAGATGCCTCAGATTAAAAGAAGATTTTCTTCTTTATAAAATTTGCATTAACTTTGCACCATAACAAATACGCTTTAGATTTATATGGAACCTCCCAGTTCTGTAAATAATGACCAGAACATGATAGCAGGCCCGTCCTCTGACGACCCGCTGTCGGACATCTTTTATAACAACTCATTTAATACAGTAACATGCTGCCCTGAAGAAATTCCGGACGGCAGGATTTTCTATTTATCTTAAGCAAAAAGTCAATATGGCACTATATTTAAAAAAAGTACTTGAAAACAAGGCAGAAATCGCTGTCTGGCAGATTACAGAAACTGAAGAAGAACTGAAAGCTATCAGTTCCACCCCATCAGATGAGATGGAAGAAATTTCATGGATCAAGAGTGAGTCCCTCCGCAAGCAAAGACTTGCCGTAAGAGCTTTGCTCAATGAACTATTCGATGAAAAAGTCTACCTGAACCATCACGACAACGGAAAACCTTTCCTCGAGAACAGAAGCACAAATATCAGTATCACACACACAGACAAATATGTAGCCGTAATTCTGCATGAGACGGAAGATGTCGGCATTGACATAGAATCTCTGGATAGGGATTTCTCCGCGGTAGAGCTAAAAGCATTGTCCGAAGAAGAAATCGAGGACCTCGACGATGACAAGAGGAATGAGCAGCTCGGAATCTACTGGTGTGCAAAAGAAGCCATTTTCAAAAGACTCTCTCTCTACAATGTTGATTTCGCAGAACAAATTGAGGTGGAAAGATTCCATCCGAGAGGAGAAGGTGAGCTCGAAGCCACATTCATACACAAGGACGGATACGAAGATGAGTTCGAGCTCGAATACATCACCTTTGACAGACATGTACTTGTCTGGGTTGTGGGGGAAGAAGATTAATAAATTACTTGAACGGAATAATATCAACGACTCCGGGGATTATATCATCTTCTTCCGGAGTCAGATGTATAATCCTCTGATTTGAACTTCCACGGAAATGTAGCTGTGGATCGCGCAAAGCTTCCACATAAGGGCCGTCCACAAGAACATCTATATAAGGCAACATTTGCGACAACTGCTTGTCAGCCAGAATTTCCTCATAAGTAAAACCGGTCCAACACCATATTGTCTTGCCTGTTTCTTTTTTTATTCTTTTGGCCAATTCTGTAAATCCTTCTACTTGGTAGAACGGGTCACCGCCACTGAATGAAACATTACTAATATCATCATCCTTGATAACCTGCATCAAGTCGTCAATACTCATTTTATGCCCATGAGAAATATCCCATGACTGTGGATTATGACAACCAGGACAATGATGTCTACACCCAGCGCAATATATAGAAGTACGCAGACCAGGGCCATCAGCCATGGTCTGCTCCATTACTTCCATTATATAAAGAAATTCTTCTTCCATCATTTATGAACGACACGATCCTTGAGTTCGGCAAGCTTCGCGCTATTCCACCTATTAGTAGTTCCTACCAGATAGCCTGTAATTCTCTGAAGAGTATCAATATTATGTCCATGACAATGAGGACATTCCGTAAGATTTTCAGAAGCATCCTCATAACCGCAGTCCAGACAACGATTACGATTATGGTTCACACTACCATATCCGATATTATACTTATCCATCAGATCGACGATATTCATTATAGCTTCAGGATTATGTGTTGCATCCCCGTCAATCTCCACATAGAAGATATGTCCACCGCGTTCAAGATCATGGTAAGGGGCTTCCACCTCTGCTTTGTGTTTAGGTGTGCAATGAAAATATACTGGGACATGACTTGAATTTGTATAATAATCCTTGTCCGTCACACCTTTTATTATGCCAAATTTTTTCTTGTCCATCTTGGTAAATCTTCCGGAAAGTCCCTCAGCAGGTGTTCCAAGGACACTAAAATTATGCTGGAATTTCTCGGAATACTCATTAGCCTTATCTCGTAAATAGGTAACTATACGTATACCAAGTTCCTGCGATTCTTCCGACTCCCCGTGATGCTTTCCCGTCAAGGCTATCAGACACTCCGCCAAACCAATAAACCCAATTCCGAGAGTTCCTTGGTTTATAACCGACTCCACCGTATCTTCAGGTGCTAATTTTTCGCTTCCAACCCAAAGTTTTCCCATAAGCAAAGGGAATTGTTTTTTGAGAGCAGTCTTCTGGAAATTATACCTCTCACACAACTGTTGCGCTGTAATATCCAGCACATGGTCAAGCTTATGAAAAAACTCCGTAATGCGCTGCTCTTTATTCTCAATGTCCATACACTCTATCGCCAAACGAACAATATTGATAGTAGTGAAACTAAGATTTCCTCGCCCTACAGACGTCTTGGGACCGAATCTATTTTCAAAAACCCTGGTACGACATCCCATTGTAGCCACCTCATGGATATAACGCTTAGGATCATCCGCCCTCCATTCAGAACTCTGGTTGAATGTAGCATCCAAGTTCAGAAAATTAGGAAAGAACCTACGTGCTGATACCTTACATGCAAATTTATAAAGATCATAGTTAGGATCTTCCGGAAGATAACTCACCCCACGTTTCTTTTTCCATATCTGTATAGGAAAGATGGCTGTAGAACCATTTCCGACACCTTCGTATGTAGTATTCAATATTTCCCTAATAATGCAACGTCCTTCTGCTGAAATATCTGTTCCATAATTTATGGAGCTGAACACCACTTGGTTACCACCGCGAGAATGGATAGTATTCATATTGTGTACAAATGCCTCCATCGCCTGATGAACACGGCTCACAGTCATATTTATGGCATGCTGCTTAAATCTTTCATTTCCACTGATACCAACAAGATCGCGTTTAATGTAGTCATCTATATTGGAATCTTTTAGTTCACTCAAATCAATGCCTTCAAGTGCAGAAAGTTTATCGATTTCTTCTTTATATGTTTTCCTTACATAAGGTGCTAAGTAGAAGTCAAATGCTGGAATAGCCTGTCCACCATGCATCTCGTTCTGTACAGTTTCCATTGAAATGCATGCCAATACGGCTGCTGTTTCTATTCTTTTGGCAGGGCGCGACTCTCCATGACCTGCATGAAATCCCTCTTCAAGAATCTTGTCAAGAGGATGCTGAAGACAAGTCAAACTTTTAGTTGGATAATAATCTTTGTCGTGGATATGTATATATCCGTTATAGACTGCTTCTCTCACGTCATCTGACAACAGACACTCATCCACATAAGTCTTGGTTGCTTCAGAGGCGAACTTCATCATCATTCCGGCGGGAGTGTCAGCATTCATATTGGCATTCTCACGAGTAATATCATTGGCCTGAGCATCGATGATTTCTTCGAAGATCTCACACGTTTTAGCTTTTCTGGCGAGATTCCTCTGGTTTCGGTATGCAATATATTTCTTAGCAACTTCTTTTCGAGGACTTTTCATAAGTTCAAACTCCACACAATCCTGAATCTCCTCAACACCCATCTCGTCCTTATCCTTCTTGGAAATAGTGTCGGCAATCTTGGCAGCAAGTACAATGTCTTCCCCAGCTTCCGTCACATCCATCGCCTTAAGAATGGCAGCCACAATTTTTTGATTATTGAAATCCACGAGACGCCCGTCCCGCTTTACTACATGCTTGACCATAATATTATAGGTTTGTGTTATTGCTTTTCTATAATGACGACCACATTGTCATTTTCACAAAGATAGTCGAAAACACATATAAATATTATCTGGAAATAGTAAAAGTTATCAACATTTATATATGGTTTTCAACAAAAAGCCCTCTCACACATGTGGAGGGCCTATTTTTAATTATTCAATTTTAGATAGCTATCTCAACCATTGCTCAGGATTCTGAGGGACAGTACCTTTCCATATCTGAAAATGAAGTTGACTAAGTCCATCAATAGTATCTACCGTACCTATAACATCTCCTGTTTTAACCTTATCTCCTGGCTTTACTGCAGCACTTCCAAGCTTGCAATAGAATGAAAAGTAATTGCCATGTTGTACGAGAACACATTTATTGTATCCCGGCATCACAACGATCTGTTTGACCACGCCATTGAATACGGCACGAACCTGTGCATTTCTCTGCAATGAAATCGTGATTCCATTGTTGAATGGCAGCTTCACAGACTTGAATACAGGATGATAATGCTGACCGAAATGATCTACTACAGGCCCATCGGCAGGCCACGGAAGCTTGCCCTTGTTCTTGGCAAATTCCGCATCTAATTTTACATCTATAGGTTTCTTCGATGCAGTACTGCCTTTGCCACTTACTGCCGATGCGATTATCCTTTCAATCTCACGATTCAACGCCTCAACTTGACGTTTCTTAGCTGCAAGGTCTTTCTGGTATTTACTGCGGTCTCTCTGTAGCCTGGCGACAAGATTAGCCGACTGAGTTTCTTCCTTCTGGAGAGACGCAACATCCTCCGCTCTTCTTGAACGCAATTTTTCCGCATCAGACTGCATAATAGCAAGAGAATCCACTTCATTTTGAAGAATAGTTCTCGTCTCTTTTATCTTCTCTCCTTGCCGATTCATTTCTGCGGACAGGTTCTTAAGATAACCAGCTCGACGGAACGCTTGCCCAATATTCTCACTGGCAAGAATATACATATACCACACCTTGGAATCTCGATTGCGATATGCACTTCTTACAAGCTTAGCATAATACGATGACAATGTATCAAGACGATCCTGAATACGAGCAATATTCTGACGCTTAGAATCTATTTTTCCTTTAAGTGCAGAAATCTGACGATCAGACTCTTCTACCAATACCTTCCTTGCAGCTATCTTGCTTCTAGTTAGAGTTAATGCTGTCATAGCATCATTTTTTTGCGCTGCATTTTCTTTCAGCTGTCTATCAATGGCAGCTATTTCTTTCTCAAGTTTAGCCTTGCGACTTTCCTGTAAACGAGTATCCTGTGCATAGACATTGGCATGACACAAGACAAGCAGCGCGAGCAATAATGCCGCGAAAACATTGACCCTATCATTTCTCATTCTTTTCCCTCCGCATTTTTATTCTTAGCCTGCTGGCGATAGACTTTCGCGAGTTCCTTTTCTCCAAGAGCTTCCAAGACTGCGGCATAATGGTCAAGGATTGTAGCGCTATCCTTACCTCCATACATCATCGCATGTTTAAAGAATGGCTTTGCTTCCAAATATTTACCTTGAAGATATAAAATCCATCCAAACGTATCCAAATAAGTAGCGTTGTCCGGTTCAGCCTCAACTGTTCTCTTGCTCATCTGGTAAGCCTTCTTCAACTTCTTACCCTGCATAGACAGATAATATGCATAATTGTTCAACACAGGAGCATAATTAGGATTGGCTTTAAGAACATTATCATACGCCTTGTATGATTTTTCCGGTTCATTCATCATATGATAAATATCTCCCATTGTACTCCAAGCTGAAATAGCCACAGCACTATCCCCAGGAGCCGATTTTAACATTTTCTCGCAATTCGCTATAATTCCCGGCCAGTTCTTAAGATTATATTGACCAGCATTAGAATACTCCAAAAATCCAGGCTCCTTAGGAAAGCGAGTGAATGCAGAGTCACTGGCCTCCACGACTCTCTTCCAATCCTGCATATAAACAAGCATCTGAATATATCCGGCTGCAGCTCCAACATTGTCTGGATTCTGGTCCATTACATCTCGAAATATCTTGACAGACTTATCTTTACGATCCGTAATATAATAATATAGGCCCACAACCTGCATAATGGATGTATCCGTAGGATGAATTTCATTCACGATATTTATTGTCGTATCAAACTGAGGTTGGAATGATTTGATGAAACGAGGGTCGATCTGCCTTATAATAGCTTGAAGATAGTCTGCCTTAGCTGCAGAAGGTACAGCTCTATCCGCCATAAGTATATCTACAATGTTAAAATACTGCGGATATTTTCTCGTGAGACGATATGTCTCAGCTTTCCCCAACAAAGCGGGAGCATAGTCTCTGTCTATCGCCAATGCTTGGTCGTAATAGGATAATGCTGTTGAGTCATTGTACATTCCCATCTGATAGTCACCAAGAAGTGCAAGAACTTGAGGCGAAGAATACTCCTTGTTATATTCTTCCAAGGTCTTATAGGCTTCTTCGTTTTTGTTCTGTTGGCGCAAAATATTGAATCTCGTCATTACAGTCGCATCACTTTTCCCGAACTGCATTTCAATGTCATGTAACGTCCCTAATGCCTTATCAAGCTGATTTTGACTAATATAAAGGTTTGCTAAGCTATAATATAGTTCACTACGCTTAGGGAAGTCTTTCAACAGAGACTCATATATGTCAATCGTAAGTATAGTGCGTCCTGTCATACCATATAAATTGGCAAGCATATACCGGTACCAGTAATTGGATGAGTCCAACTCGACAGCTTTCTTGAGAGATAATTCCGCCTCTGCTGCATCCTTTTTCTTCATGCCACACAATCCTTTATAGTACCACGCAGCATCATCGCCAGGGCAGTTCTTCAAAATTAGGTCCAGGATTCGTTCTGCTCCCACAATATCGCCATCATCATATTTCTGCACAGCATCAATGATTCTCCCGTCAGTTCCCTTGCTAATAGATTCACTAACACTCTCTTTTTTCTGTTGTGCCAATGCCGATGTCTCGCAGATGCATATCAAAACAGATATAGCAACAGCAATTATCTCATGTATATACTTCATATCCTTTTGTTTCCTTAAAATCTAATCATATATATCCGACAGATTTTTCGTTATATCTACAAAAATAGTACAAAAATCATTATTTTTGATATGACAATGTAACATGAAAAAAATAAGTTGCCTCAGATTAAGAGAAGATTTTCGAAGATAGATTCGTTTTCGAAGAAGGAGTGTACCGGGGTACACGACTAATGAGGAAATCGGATATAGATCGAAAAGATTCCTTTAGATGATGCAGGTTATTTTTTGAAGGTTACAATATATGCAAGTCTGAAAGACAATGCAACATTCCGGTACTAATTTGCATCTAATTATACGGATAAGAGAATGATGGACTCTGTAATGATGGGAAGACCTATATTGGAAGATATCATAGAAGATTGCATGAAAGGTGACAGGGCCGCACAGAGGAAACTCTATAATGCCTTGGCATCTAAAATGTTTTCTGTATGTTTACGCTATATGGGAAATAGAGATGCCGCAGAGGATATACTTCAAGATGGTTTCGTGGCATTGTTCACCAAATTAGGAGCATTTACGAAAGGAGGATCATTCGAAGGATGGGCAAGACGCATATTCATCAACACAGCATTGATGTCTCTCAGAAAAAAGGATACGCTCAAAATGAGTGATTCCATAGAGAGAGCATATAACATGAGCAGTGATGTTCCATCCCAAGTCCAAGACATAGGATATAAAGAGCTTATGCAACTGGTGATGTCACTTCCAACAGGATACCGTACTGTGTTCAATATGTATGTAGTCGAAGGGTATTCTCACAATGACATAGCCAATGAACTTGGCATAAGTCCTGCCACATCAAGGTCTCAGTTGCAAAGGGCTCGCATGATGTTACAGGAAATGATACATAACAGAAAAAATGGATAAAGATTATAAAGATTTCGATGAGAAAATCAGGGCGGTGCTGAGAGATGCTGAAGAAGATGTTCCAGCACATATTGTTGATGATGTGTTTGCACGACTCGACAATATAGCTGAATCACCATCCGGCTCATCAGAGAAAAAAATCATACCTGAATGGCTTAAATGGTTCACGGCCGGAATAGCGGCTGCAGCAGCCGCTATTCTATGCTTCGTATTTATTCCGGCAAGAAAGACATATACTCCTGATAACATAACTGCCATGACAAGTGATACTGAAGTCACATTATCACCGTCCTTGGATCAAATGGACACACCATCAGAAAGTATAGTCCTTCCCAAAAAGAGATTACTCATTCAAAATAATCCTGTAAAACCTCAGGAAACGGAAATCTCACAAGAATTTCACGATAACGACGAAAGTAGGCCAGAAAAGAATACTGTCAATAACATCAAAAAAAATCCATCTAAAGAATCAGCTAAATCAGAAAATGACGATAATGAAAAGGACTCGTCTCTATTCAGTTTTACTGACATTGAAAACGAGAAAAGCAAGAAATCGATAGTGGCTCTAAATATTGGGGGAAATGTTGCAAGCAATGGAAATCCTGCAAGTTTAACAAGATCAAGAGGTTTTATGGCTCCGGGACAACTTCTGGATGCGGAATGGATTGAGCAACTCGGCAAAGAATCGACATATTCTATTCCTCTATCTTTTGGAATCGGAACAAAAATATCCCTCGGTAAGAATTGGGGAATAAATACAGGGCTCAAATACACCTTGCTACAGAGGTCTTTCTCAGGAGTATACACCAAAATTGAAGGCGGAAAAACTAAGATGCAGATAAATTCAGACATTCGACATTCAATTCACTATATCGGAATTCCAATACAAGGATATTACAACATTTTATCTAGCACAAGGGTGAAATTGTATGCTTATGCCGGTGGTGAAGTGGAACGTGCCATAGCAAGTATCTACAAAGTAAAAAATAGCCCGAAAGATGTTACCTTCAAGGACAACGTGAAGGGCATCCAGCTATCTGTAAATGGCGGATTCGGAATAGAATTCGCTATTGCAAATCAGCTCGGAATATATGTCAATCCTGGTGTAGCATATTATTTTGACTGCAAACAGCCCGTAAGCATACGCACTCAACAGCCTCTGATGATGAACTTCGAAATCGGTTTTCGTGTAGATCTATAATTTATAAAGAGCGAACAGGGCTGAACCGCTTCCAGACATAGAAGCATATGCGGCACCCGAATCATACAGTGATTGTTTAATCGCAGCCAATTCAGGATGCAATTTAAACACTGTAGTCTCAAAATCATTAACTAACAAATCTTTCCACTTTTCCACCGGCAGTGACAAAACGTCTCTTATGTCGATACTCGGAATAGACGGGACAATTCCTTTATATGCCTCTGCCGTAGACACATGCACACCTTCAGGCGCTATGATCTTCAGTTCATACCTATCTTTTCCTGAAGCTATCGTATGCATGCCAGTGTCTGTTATTTCCACATTAAGATCATAAGGAGAAAGAATCTCTCCCCTTCCCTCCCCAATCATAGGACGATTCCATACAAAGAATGCACAATCGCTTCCCAATTTGGAGGCATACTCTGCAAGTTTCATATTGTCTATACCTAAATCGAACATTTCGGACAGCATCTTAAGAGTGTATGCCGCATCAGCTGATCCACTGCCCAAACCGGCACCGACTGGCGACTTCTTCTCCAAGTATATCTTCACTGGAGGCAAATTAAAGTCCTTATACAGCATAAAATAAGCCTTGGCACATAAGTCATTTAATACAGGCCAGTCTACACCTTCCTCACGAGCCACTGTAATCATAAGTTTGCCGTCCGGAGAAATTGCCTGAGACAATGATGGTATATCATCATCTTCTACTATGGACTGACCTTCACCCGCTAAAGCTATCCTTGAATTATGGCCATATTGAGCTGAAAGTCTTGAAGATGTACGGCTATAGTCATCCCCTCTAATAATCTCCAAAATATCTGACATTTGAGAACTTGGATAAAACAATGTCTTCAAGTCATGGTATCCATCTTCTCTTTTTCTGAGGACATTAAGTCCAAGATTTATTTTTACAGGAGGGTTTGTTATCATATCTGTTTGTATCTTTCATTACAAACATACGAAAATCCCTTTAATTTATGTATGTTTGCATCAATAATTGAAATAGCAATGAAACACGAGATAGTTATTAAAAACCTAGATTCAATAAATCAGGCCGCAGAAGAATTCTTAAAAGAAATCACAGGCCACAATATAATCGCATTCTTCGCTCCTATGGGTGCAGGGAAAACAACATTTACCACAGCAATCTGCCGCAAACTCGGCGTCAAAGAAGATGCTGTAAGTTCTCCAACATTTTCCATTGTAAATGAATATAGGACTGCAGATGGAAAATCTGTCTTTCATTTCGATTTCTACAGGATATCCAAGCTCGAGGAAGCTTATGATATCGGATTTTTCGATTACATTGATAGTGGGAACCTCTGTCTCATAGAATGGCCTGAAAACATCGCTGATATACTTCCGGAAGAAACACTAAAAGTTAATATAATAGTACTTCCAGACGAGTCCCGTAAATTGACTTGGGAAGACTAACATTCAGAACTTCCCATCGATAGATACATTCAACGACGTTATATATCCATTGATTTTCAGCGTTGTAGCCTTATCCTCACGAACTACGAGAGGAAAGAGGCTTGAGTCACATGGAGACAAACCCGCATAAAATACGCCTCCTGAAAGCATAGCACAGGAGCTTGATATCATTGTATATCTACCTCCAGGAGTAAAGGCTAGGCACTTGCCATCATCTTTCTTATGTACAGACATGGCTACAATATTTTCACCACGCGTAAATACATAAGCATAGCTACTCTCGTCAAGATAGAAATCCCATGCTCGCTCATATTCATTCAGCATAATCTTCCGTCCATCCCAATGCCACATAACAGATGATGAACTTCTCCATTTGTCATATGAAAAATCAGTCTTAAGACTAACATTATTCCCTGACCACAAGATACGACACGATGACAATTGAAATCCGAAACCGGCCAAAGAATATGATTTGATATCATCGTCTTCAATAAGTACCAGTGACATGTCTCTCGTCCCCATATCTGCAGCCACATAAAACTTATCCCCTATCAACCTTGCATCATAAATTCCCACGACACGATTATCTAAGGGGATCTGATTGGAATTACCATTTCTAACCAAATAGCAAGCTGGATTTTCTTTATCTACTGATTCTGCTATTATCTTGTAGGAGAATACAATGTCACCTTCAACCTCATAAAGAGCCCCACTTTCACAACATGAATTGGACATTTCTCCTATGACTCTGCCTGCAGCACTTGAGAATATAGGTTCACCATTTTTTCTAAAGGATAAGCCTTTGCCACTCCTGTTCTGCCCTAATGTATATATATCACCATCTCTAACCAAGAATCCACACATTCTTTCCCTTCCGGGATATCGGAATAGCTCCTCTCCATCTTTACTAACAATTGTTTCAGATGGTGTAGAGTAATCACTATACAGATGTCCGTTGACAAATCTGTGCATATCCGCATCAGCACTTATCATAGAAGAAGCTCCGCTAGCCACAGATATGACTCTTTCTCCATTTTTCAGCACTGAAACAGAAAAAGGAGCATCATATCCTGCAGTGTCTCTCTGCCAACAATAATCCGACGGAAACTCCACGCATGTCACAAATACTGATGTATCGTGCAGTACATCAGTCGGTTTTTGAGGTTTCCTTCCTAAGTTACCTGTATCACGCCTGGGATAGCCAAGGTCATTGTCATAAAAGGAACTACAACTGAAACCTGCCAAGAACGCAACAACGATAAACCTGCAAATTCTGATAAATCCTCGCATATTGTTTTTTTTGCAAGAACGCAATAAAAAAACGAGGTGCGAAATTTTTTACCCAACTATAGATATTTCTACCACAAATATATGATTCTTTAATGACACTATGAGATGTCATTGGATTTCCAGCTATTTCTTATATTGGCGTATAATATTACGAGCTAGCATATTAGAACACAGAAAATCATTTAGCGGCTCACAATCTGCTGAAAGTATGGAATGTCTATCCCCTTTCCACAATATAGTGCCCTCATGAAGATATCCTATGTTATCCCCTATTTCCAATATAGAATTCATATCATGAGTATTCATTATTGTAGTTATGGAGAACTCCTTCGTAAGAGTACTTATAAGTTGGTCTATTACTATGGCTGTTTCCGGATCAAGACCTGAGTTAGGTTCATCACAGAAAAGGTATGACGGATTGAGAGCTATCGCTCTTGCAATTCCTACACGCTTCTGCATACCACCTGAAAGCTCATCCGGATACTTGTCTTCCGAATCTTTCACATTGACCTTATCCAAAAGATATCTGGCGCGATCTTTCTTCTCGGCCTCTGACCAATCCGTCAGAAAATCCATAGGGAACATGATATTGCCTAAAACAGTCCGAAAGTCAAATAATGCACTGCCTTGGAATAGAACTCCTATTTTCTGGTGAAGAAACTTCTTTTCCAGAGGAGACATTCCAACAAATTCTTCATTGTCATACCATATTTCACCTGAATCCGGAGAAAGTAATCCTATCAAAAGACTGAGCAGCACAGTCTTACCAGATCCACTGGCGCCTATAAGCATATTACATTCACCCGGATGGAACGACATCGAAACTCCTTTGAGGACTTGTTTTCCATCGAAACTTTTCGTAAGATTCTTTACTGTAATCATATTCTAATAGAGCAGAAGTTGAGTTAATAGAAGGTCTGACATGAGAATAAGAATACTGGATGTAACTATCGCCTTGGTGCTTGAGCGCCCGACACCAAGTGATCCTCCTTTCGCATTAAATCCATGATAAGCTGATACTGAAGCTATTATAAAGCAGAATACAGCCGTCTTTATACAACTATATACGACAAAATACGGGTTAAAGTCATACCTTATTCCTGTAAGATACTTGGCAAGTGGAATTATCCCCGTAAGCCATGTAATAAGTGCACCTCCAGCAAGTCCAAGGATAATGCTGAAAATTGTCAACAATGGACTCGTCACGGTTGCGGCTATAATTTTTGGCCTTGATACAAAAGATGCGCTGTTAATTCCCATCATTTCTATCGCATCAAGCTGCTGGGTTATACGCATACTCCCAATCTCAGAGGCTATATTCGAGCCCATTTTACCAGCAAGAATCAATGCAACCATTGTAGAACTAAACTCCAGAATCATACTTTCTCTGGTCATATAGCCAATAAGCATTTTATCCAAAAGTGGATTAGACATATTGGAAGCAGTCTGTATCACGAGAACACCTCCCATAAAGAGAGATATAACCCCAGTTATCACTATAGAAGACATTATCAGCCTATCTATTTCTTCTATAAACTGTTTCCGCAGCATTTTCTTGTTCTCCGGTATTCTAAAAACTTGACGGAGAAACAAGGCGTAATTTCCTATTGATTTGAAAAAATTAGCTTTCATATTCGGCGAAGTTACGCATTTTTCCACATATAGGGAATTTACACCACATTTTTATAATTCTTTAATATGACAACTATATTTCTATGCGATATTGGCAGAAAAAATTTCTATGCTAATCAATATTCGTTGCGCCAAATGCATCGGCATACAAGCCGTACCGGTAAATGTGGAAGTGGACATTAACTCTGGAATAGGCATTCACCTTGTAGGATTGGCAGATGCTGCAGTAAAGGAAAGCCTGCTACGCATAATGACCGCTCTACAAAGTCTCGGCTTCCGAATTCCAGGGAGGAAGATAGTAATAAATCTCGCACCTGCTGACATGCGAAAGAATGGTAGTGGATATGACCTGCCTATTGCAATAGGCATAATCGCGGCATCAGGACAAAGAAAATTTCCGGCATTGGACAAATTTCTCATAATGGGCGAACTCGGCCTTGATGCTTCTATAAGAGCTATCCCCGGTGCCATTCCGATAGCTGAATTTTCAGTCAACTCAGGTTTAGCCGGATGTATCTTACCTACAGATTCAGCGTATGAAGCATCAGAACTGCCAGGAGCAACTATATTCGGAGTCAAATCATTAAATGATGTAATCCGTATTCTCGAATCACCAGAAAACGCCTCAGACCTTATTGTAAAAGGAAGCATCAAAAAAGATCGGCAGAGTCACCAATATATGGACTTTGCGGATATCATGGGACAAGATGAAGCAAAACGCGGACTTGAGATTGCCGCAGCAGGAGGCCATAATGCGATAATGGTGGGTAGCCCAGGTTCCGGAAAGACATCATTAGCAAAGGCTATGATAGGCATAATGCCAGAAATGACCATTAAAGAGGCCATAGAGACAAGCAAGATTTATTCAGTCGCAGGGTTAAGAATGGAAGCAGGTCTAATATATGAACGACCGTTTCGAGCTCCACACTATAGTGCATCGCTTGCAGCTATTATTGGTGGGGGCAATGGTGAAAATATATTACCGGGAGAAGTATCCCTTGCAGAAAACGGAATCTTGTTTCTTGATGAATTGGCACAGATGCCGAGAAGCGTAATTGAAGCATTGCGAGGGCCGATAGAAGACAGAAAAGTAATCATATCCCGATTACGAACAAAAGTTGAATTTCCATCCTCATTCATGCTTATAGCAGCATCAAATCCTTGTCCTTGTGGTTACTATGGGGTACATGGGCGCTGTACTTGCTCACCGGCACAACGAAAATCATATATGTCCAGACTATCAGGTCCGATAATGGATAGAATAGATATACAGCTGACAGTAAACCCCGTGCCACCATCTCTTCTCGTAAATAGAAAACGTGGTGAACCCAGTGCCAGCATAGCTACAAGAATAGCTTCCGCAAGAAAAATACAAGAACTAAGATTTTCTGGAACTTCCATTCATGTCAATGCTGAAATGACTAGCGAAATGACAGAACAATTCTGTCAACTCACTCATGAATGCAGCACACTGATAGAAAACATATCCTCAAAACTAAATCTCTCCGCAAGAGCCTTTACAAGGATACTGAAACTATCACGAACCATTGCAGACCTCGAATCATCGGAAATTAAGCCAAAGCACATAATAGAAGCCGCATCATATCGCTTTCTTGACCGCCATGATATTCTATAAGATATAATGATATATATTTGCAAATATGCACGGATTTTGTATTTTTGCAGTCATGTAAAAATTCATCATAATGAAACACTTTACTCTGCCTAAAGAAGGCGGTCTTATAGAAAAATCGATTCCTGCTGATATTCTTCATTGCTATGAGAAAATCAAGACAGAAATCTACGACCAGTCTTCAGATGCAAGCGATAAAATCGCTGAAATCATTGTCAATGCGGTAAATTCCTGCAATGGCAGGAAGTTCAAACTTGGTCTCAGTACAGGAAAGACTCCCGCATCCCTCTATTATCGACTCACACGGCTATATCAGGAAGGCAAAGTCTCATTTAGCAACGTTGAGGTATTTTCCATTGACGAATACTATCCATATGGCAAAGGCGAGCCTCAAAGCCGAAACAGAATTTTACATTCATCATTCCTCAATGCAGTGGATGTAAAAGAAGAAAACATCCATATACCTGACGGAAGCATTGCCCCGGAAGAAGTTTCTAAATATTGTGCCGAATTCGACAGGCAAGCAAGAGAACTTGACCTTCTCGTCATTGGAATGGGAGAACAAGGGCAAGTAGGATTCAACGAGGCAGGCACTTCACCAAATAGCCGAACAAGGACTGTGCTCCTATCATATCAATCTCGTAAGCGACAGGGCAAAAACTTCAATGGTGACTTCAAACACACACCTTCCGAGGCGCTTACCATTGGTATCGACACCATGCTAAGCGCCAAGAAGATAATTCTGATGGCTTGGGGCGAGGATAAAGCAGTAGCCGTAAAGAATGTCGTGGAAAATGATGCTAACACCAACTATCCGGCATCATTGCTTCAAAATCACAAAGACATCACATGCTTTGTTGATGAGACAGCAGCATCACTAATGACAAGAATCGTTTCTCCATGGCTTGTTGGGACTTGTGACTGGACAAGGAAATTCATAAGAAAAGCTGTAGTATGGCTCTGCCAAGAAGTTCACAAACCGATATTAAAGCTGACTCTCAATGATTATCTCGAACACTCTCTCGGAGAACTTATAGACAAGTTCGGGCCATATGATAAGATAAACATTGAGGTATTCAACGATCTTCAGCATACCATCACAGGATGGCCAGGAGGAAAGCCGAATGCAGATGATAGCCAAAGACCAGTATCGGCGACACCTTATCCGAAGACAGTGTTGATATTCTCCCCTCATCCTGATGACGATGTCATCTCCATGGGAGGAACATTCATACGACTCGTCCATCAGGGACACAATGTTCATGTGGCTTACGAAACTTCAGGCGACCTTGCAGTACACGATGATGTCGTGCTCCAACACATGGATGCAGCCCATCAGCTCGGTTTTTCGGATGAATTCGAGAGAGTTAAGGCTATCATTGATTCGAAAAAGCCAGGAGAACCAGAGCCTAAAGAACTCCTGTCCATCAAAGCCGCAATTAGAAGAAGTGAGGCAAGAGGAGCTGACAGATCTTTCGGACTAAATGATAATACTAATGTTCACTTCTTGAACCTGCCTTTCTATGAATCAGGTGGAGTCAAGAAACTTCCGAGAACTCAGGTTGACCTCGATATCATAAAAGACTTAATTAGACGTCTGCGCCCTAACCAAATATTTATGGCAGGCGACCTCGCAGACCCACATGGAACTCATAGAGTATGTACAGAAGCCGCTTTGGAGGCTATCGAGCAAATGAAAGCTGAGGGAGAAACCTGGCTTAAAGACACACACATATGGCTATATAGAGGAGCTTGGATGGAATGGGAGCTCGGTCGTGTCGACATGGCCGTACCATTGAGTCCTGACGAAGTAGTAGAAAAAAGGCATGCCATATTCCGCCATCTATCACAGAAAGATATAGTGCCATTCCCTGGAGATGACCCACGTGAATTCTGGCAAAGAGCCGAAGATCGCACTCAAAACACAGCAAAGCTATATGACGAATTGGGAATGGCTGAATATCAGGCAATAGAGGTATTCCTCAAATTATGTTAAACTGCACTTTGGACCTGTCCGAAATTTTATCGAAGACGGATAGATCATTAAAATAGAATTTTTAAATTTTGATAGTATGAAAGTTATCATTAGAGAAGATGTCAGCAAGAGTTCAATTTGGGCTGCACATTACATCGCAAAGAAAATCAATGAGAAAGCTGCCGTTTCTGACAAACCTTTTGTAATAGGACTTTGCACAGGCTCCACTCCTATCGAAACCTACGCAGAGCTAATCAGAATGGTCAAAGCTGGAGAGGTTTCTTTCAAGAATGTCATTTCTTTCAATATGGATGAATATGTAGGACTTCCAGAAAACCATCCGGAGAGCTATCATTCTTTCATGCACAAATATCTTTTCGACCATATAGATGAGCCTGCCGAGAATATCCACATTCTCAATGGAAATGCACCTGACCTCAAAGCAGAGTGTGAAAATTACGAAAAAGCCATTGTGGAAGCTGGTGGATTCGACTTATTCGTAGGAGGTATCGGTGAAGACGGACATATCGCATTCAACGAGCCTTTCTCCTCATTGGTTTCAAGGACAAGAGTAATGACACTTACATACGATACAAGAGTTGTCAACTCACGTTTCTTCGACAACGATGTAAATAAAGTTCCTAAACAGGCCCTTTCTGTCGGAGTTGCAACCGTAATGGGCGCTAAAGAAGTACTCATCCTTGCTTTCGGTAGCAAAAAAGCACGCGCTGTAAGAGATTCAATTGAAGGACCTCTCACTCACTATTGTACACTTTCTTGCCTCCAAACACACCCTTGCGGAATCATAGTATGTGATGATCTAGCTGCAGGTGAGCTAAAAGTCAACTCCTACAGATACTTCAAAGCTGTAGAGGAAGCTGAACAATTGTAATTCTGAAAATTGTTCGGTAAAACAAAACATATTTTTATTGTATCTGCGCTAATTCTTGTTCTAATTTTCGGAAGCCATGCTTTGGGAAAGAAAAGAGAGAATGAGCGCAGGTATATTTTAAGCATATCATACAAGGAATATCTGTGGGTAGCAAATCGTATTCTTATAGCTACACTGGAAAGACAGATAAGGATATCTCGCATATGAATATGCGCGGGAATGGACTTCAATCTCCATCCTATCCCGCGCTCAGCAATAATGTGCAACCCTAATTTATCTCAAAATCCTGGTTGGTGATTCACATTATAATGTCTTAAGCCAATCGATTACAGCGGCCTGCCATTCGTCATGATATTTAAACTTCTTGCTCATTCCCCAGCCATGGCCACCAGAAGGATAAATATGAAGGGAAGCCTTGATTCCATACTCTTTCAACTTAGCATAGAAAATAGCACTGTTTTCTGCAGGAACAATCTTATCATCATCACTATGGAAGAGCAATGTAGGAGGAGTGGTCGTATCTATGCGTTTCTCCAAAGAGTAATCCTGACATGCACGAGTATTTGCCTTTTCCTTTCCCATAAGCTCATAGAAAGTTCCGGCATGACGCTTGTCCAAGTCAGCAGAAATCACAGGATAGAAAAGAATCATGAAATCTGGCTTTTCTTTAGAAATCGTACCTACCGTACCTGCAAGATACCCACCTGCAGAGGTACCTGAAACACCTACTTTATGAGGATCAATGCCAAGTTCCTCAGACATTGCACGCATAACCCTCAAAGCCTCATCTGCATCATTGCCAGGGACCTCAGGATGTCCATTAGGAAGACGATACTTTACTACCGCAGCTGTCACACCGATGGACGCAAACCACTTGGCCTCATTATGTCCATTACCCATTGAGAGGTTTGAATATCCTCCACCAGGGAAAAACACGATAGCCTGTCCCGTTGCATTTTCTCCAGCCTTGTAAATCCACATTTCAGCTGAACTAGTATTCTTCACTTGGCCTGGCTTGATTTCCTCTTCAGGAGTGGTTATACCATTTGAAGTAGGTGCCGAGGTGTTGTCCCACAAGACTATATGATAATCTTGTGCAAAGGATGAAACGGCTGTAAGGATGGCAGCCGCAGCAAAAAAAATCTTTTTCATGTAGTATATCAAATTTTATTGTTTTTTAGTGATCTGAACATCCGCTCCAGTCATAAAGGAGATTATCTGAAGTACCTCTTCTAACGTATTGGAACGTTGATAGTTAAAAGTATATCTTCTGGTGGTATCCTTGGACATGCAGTCAAGAGCCACATGGTACTCACGCTCCTCCTCAGATACGATTTCATCAATAGAAGCATAATATTGTCCACATACCTTATCAAACGCCTTTCTGTCTCCTATTCGGATGGCATTGACAAACTTTTCATTGTCTGACATGAGAACACACTCTATGGTTTTCATACAAAGATAATCAATTCTCAGCTATCAACAACTCAGCATCAGTACTCTGTAAGCAATAAAAAAGTCCTGACCGCATTTAGTCAAGACTTTACATATAATTTTTCTATAAATTATTTCTTCGGTGCTGTAGAACCTCCTTCTATCATCTCTGGTTTGAGGACTGAAGTTTCAGCCGTTTTTCCTTGAATCATATTTATCAAGGTATCTACAGATTTCTCACCAAGCTGCTTAAGTGGTTGAACAATATGTGTGACAGTAGTCGAATACAACTGATAGATGTCGCTGACATCAAATCCGATTACCGCGATATCATCAGGAGTCTTCAGGCCAAGATCACGCATTGTCATAAGGACAAGTGCAGACAATGAATAAGTAGGCAGGAACAACGCATCAACTCCTCTGGAAACCGCATCTTTTATAATTACAGGGACTTCCTCGGAAGCTGTAGCATATGAGGTATAATGCACGTTGCTTAGCAAACCATGTTCTTCCATAGCCTGCCTATATCCTGATTCACGCTCCTGAAGACTTGATATACCCAAAGAATACGAAATCATCTCTACATGCTTGTAACCATTCCTAATGAATAGTTCTGTAGCCATCTTACCCGCCTCAACATCATCAAGGAGAACTTTTCCAACATTCTCAAAGCCATCAATATCTCTATCCAACAACACGACTGGAACGCCAGCGTCAGTTGCCTTACGGATGGCTGCCTCACCGCCTGTGCAAGGAGCAACTATAACTCCATCTATATTATGTGCAAGCACAGCATCCATAACCCCATCAAGTCTTTCCGCACTCTCATCAGAACTTGCGAAAAGTACCGTGTAGCCATAACTCTGGGCCTTATCTTCAATACATCTGGAAATTCCTGCAAAAAACTTATTGGATATGTCATTAGGAATGACCGCAATGGAATTAGACCTGCCGCTTCGAAGTGATGCAGCTGCAAAATTTCTTCTATATCCGAGCCTCTGGGCTACCTGAAGTACGCGTTTTGCAGTATCAGCATTTACAGGACAGTCCAGATTTCCGTCCTTATCTCTCTTCGCATTCATCACGAATGAAACGAGCGTGACTGAAACCTTAGCTTCACGTGCCACGTCACGGATTGTAATTCTCTTCATATAAAAGCCCTATTATAAAAACGTTTGCAATTCAATTAAAGCGCAATTTAGTGCTATTTTTTTATATTATCAAATTTTATTTTGATATGTATGCAATCGTTTTATTACTTTTATACAAAAAAGGGACGCGCAAATCACTTCGTGCGTCCCTGTGGAAAAACCAATTATTACTACTACACTAAGAATCTATCCACCAATCATCACAGTAAGTCCAGCCATCACGATAGAAACCATGCTCATAAGTTTAATCAGGATATTCAATGAAGGTCCTGATGTATCCTTGAATGGATCACCTACCGTATCTCCGACGATTGTAGCTTTGTGACAATCTGAATTTTTTCCTCCTAAATTACCTTCTTCGACATATTTCTTAGCATTGTCCCAAGCTCCTCCAGAGTTGGCAAGGAAAATGGCAAGGATGAAGCCTGCACCAAGCCCACCAACAAGCAATCCCATGACTCCAGCTGCACCAAGGCAGACACCAGTAATAATAGGGACAATTATTGCAATAACAGAAGGGAATACCATCTCATGCTGGGCTGCAAGAGTGGAAATCTCCACGCATCTTGCATAATCGGGTCTTTGCTCGCCAGCAAGTATTCCTTTTATTTCTCTAAACTGTCTACGGACCTCTGTAACCATTTTCTGTGCTGCGCGTCCGACTGCATTCATCGTAAGGCCACAGAACAGGAATGCCATCATGGCTCCTATGAACACCCCAACAAGGACTCTCGGATTCATAAGATTAACTTGATAGTATTCTACTATCTCTGGAATTGTGGCTGATGTAACATCCACAATTTTGTCGCCTATGGCTATAGTCTCTCTTCCAACATGAACAAGCGCGATCTTTATCTCTTCAATGTAAGAGGCAAGAAGAGCAAGAGCAGTGAGAGCCGCTGAACCGATAGCAAAGCCTTTACCTGTAGCTGCTGTAGTATTTCCGAGAGCATCCAAGATATCTGTTTTCTGACGCACTTCCGGATCCAATCCACTCATCTGGGCATTACCTCCAGCATTATCAGCAATAGGTCCATAAGCATCCGTCGCAAGTGTAATTCCTAATGTTGAAAGCATTCCTACGGCAGCAATACTGATCCCATAAAGTCCATTACTGATAAGATCTGGGGAGAATGAGAAGCCTGTAGCGCATAAATATGATAGAAGTATGGCCACTGCAATTGTGATTACAGGAATAGCTGTCGATATCATTCCAAGTCCTACACCACTGATGATTACAGTAGCAGATCCGGTTTTGGCACTTTCAGCAAGTTTCTGAGTAGGTTTATATGAATGTGATGTATAATACTCGGTTGCCTTTCCGATAATAACACCTGAAAGGAGTCCAAAGACCACTGAAAGCGAGAGCTGCCACCAGTTTTCAAATCCGAGCACATAGAAAATACCAAATGCAATTACAGCAATAAGTCCTGCACTCAAGTTCGTACCTCTGCTGAGTGAGCCAAGAAGAGACTGTAGATTAGCACCCTCTTTTGTACGCACAGCATAGATACCTATTACAGAAAGCACTACGCCAACAGCTGCTATGCACATAGGAGCAAGAATAGCTCTTGTCTGAGCTATAGTATCTCCGAAGAATGCCGAAGCGCCAAGCGCCATAGTGGCAAGGATAGCTCCACAATATGACTCATACAAGTCGGCACCCATTCCTGCAACATCACCGACATTATCGCCGACATTGTCCGCAATAGTTGCTGGATTTCGAGGATCATCTTCAGGAATATCAGCTTCAACTTTACCTACAATATCGGCTCCCACATCGGCAGCTTTTGTATATATACCACCTCCAACGCGGGCAAAAAGAGCCTGAGTAGACGCCCCCATTCCGAATGTAAGCATCGTCGTAGTAATAGTTACGAGTGTCTGAGAAGGATTAGGATCGCTTACAAATGCCTTAAGAATGACATACCATATAGAAATGTCAAGAAGTCCAAGGCCAACGACGGTAAGCCCCATCACAGCTCCAGACCTAAAGGCTAACTTAAGGCCTGCATTAAGTGAACGTGAAACAGCATTTGCTGTACGTGCAGATGCGTATGTTGCTGTTTTCATTCCGATAAATCCGGCAAGTCCTGAAAAGAAACCGCCTGTCAAAAAGGCAAATGGCACCCAAGTATTTTGGATATGGAAGCCATACGCCAAAACTGCAAAAAAGATTGCGAGCACCACAAACACAATGCCAACAACCTTGTACTGCTGTTTTAGATAAGCCATAGCTCCATCCCTCACATACTGTGCGATTTCTTTCATAGTAACAGTGCCTTCATTTTCCTTCATCATCTGATGAAAGAAGAACCATGCAAAAAACAGCGCTATCGCAGCTGCTGCCGGCACAATGTAGAATAGTGAATCCATAAAGATTGGTATTATTTATTAAACGAAATCAATTATAACGTTTCCTGTTTTCGTATCGAAAGTAGCAACTTTCGTTTGCAAATATATAGCATTTTTTTCTTCAACATACTTTTTTTTGCAAAAATTGTATGTTGAATTCATTTATCTTGTCTATTTTTCATCTTTTTTCTTAACTTTGAAAGAGGAAAGAGAGGATTCCGGCAGATGTATAGATGATTGTACTAGAACATCTGTAAACGTAGTTTTTATGAGACATTCTATCTTTTCCGTCATCATAGCAGGGATTGCAGTGATGACACTCGGACAACCGGCAGATGCATGCACCGGAATCACACTCAAATCATCAGATGGAAGCATCGTTATGGCCAGGACTATTGAATGGGCCTTGAATGACAACCACAATAGGTATGTGGTAGTACCACGCGGTTACACATGGACGTCAATGACACCTGACGGAAGCCAAGGACAAACATTTTCAGGTATATATGGTTTTGTCGGTCTAGCGGTAGAACAAGCAGAGTTCATAGTGGAAGGACTTAATGAGACAGGATTATCCGCAGGACTTTTCTACTTCCCTGGATATGGCTTATATGAAGATTTCGATCACGAGAATCAAAAAAGAAACATCGCGGACCTGCAGCTGGTATCTTATATCCTTGGAAAATGCAGATCAATCGATGATGTGATATATGAAGTCGGACAGATATGTATACATAATGTTGACCCAAGAGCATCAACTGCACATTGGAGATTCGGTGAGCCCGGAGGAAGACAAGTCGTCCTTGAAATTATTGGCGGAAAATGTGTTTTCTATGAGAATAAGCTTGGAGTTCTGACTAACTCTCCATCTTTCGACTGGCACATTACGAATTTAAACAATTATGTCAACTTAAAATCCGGAGCAGTAAGTTTTAGCCGCGTGGGACAACTGGAGATGCATTCTTTCGGAGGCGGAAGCGGTATGTCTGGACTACCTGGAGATTTCACGCCCACATCAAGATTCGTCAGGGCAGCATTTTTTCAAAGCACGGCACCTATTTTATCAAATACAGAGGAAACTATTTTCCAAGCATTCCATATTCTCAACAATTTCGATCTGCCAATAGGGATACAGACAGCTGCAGGAGATACAATTCCCAATATTCCGAGTGCAACACAATGGACAAGCGCTACAGATCTTTCAGGCCTAAAGATTTATTTCAAGACAATGTATGACAATACAATAAGATGCATTGACCTAAAGCATATCAATTTCGCCAAAATCAAACTAATAGATGAGCCTATGGACATGGCTCATCGCCAACCAGTTAAAATGCTCTTATAATAAGGGAACGATATACCTGTTGGCAGCAGAAGTCCGATAGGTATCTACGATTGCAGGACTTTAAGAAGATGTTTTGATTATGACGACCTACGTTAAACCGTGCATCTGTGCATAAAATGGCGCGTTTTACACCCACAATCTATAAAACACGGGAATGGTATATTTGACGGCAACTGCATAGATAGCCCATTTCGCAACGGCGGATTGCCGGCATTTAATCGTTGCTAGAAAAAATCGCAGGCCACGATGATAAGCTCTGTAAATACCTACAGGGCATTTCATCGTGGCCTGTGTATGTGATTTCTCTTGTCTGCGCCACATTGCCGAGCAACATCATCTTAATATTCAGCAATATACATTTCATAGGCGTGGCTTACAACTTTGAAAAAGACAGTGATATGCAAGGCGGCAATAGGACAGATTAGGCAGCCTTCAAAGAATAACCTGCATCACTTTCGCCGGAACAGAGCCATTGCTGCGCGGACCAACCGCCCCACCAAAATAATGCCTTCCTTGATTATCAGCTACTTATGAATCTCAAAGTGCGATCACTGAGACATTTTAGACTGGTAGCTTATTGATAATCAAATATGCCTTTTGAGTCGACGGGGGTGACTGTGCGGGGCCCCAAGTGCAGATGCCACGCCACTGCCCACACACGGAAAAATTCCCTGAGTAGACTTTTATTGCCAGCAGGTATATCATTTCCTATTTTTTTTGTAGATTCGCCAATATACAACTTATTACACTTTAAATGGTTGTTGACTTATGAATGATTTTTTGGGATTTGAACGATATAAGGCTCCAATGGTAGAGCTAATAGAGGTCAAGTTGGCAAAAACGAGGATAGAGAATTAAAATTTAAAACCGGATTATAGCAATAACGTCGGCCTTGTTTTAGATATAAACAAGAACATGGTCACAAAATACAAAGATTAGCAAAATTATTATAGTAACATAAACCAAACATAATGAACAAAATAATCATATCGAAAATATTATTGTTTTTGAGTTGCCTTGTAACTTTTATCCAAATTCCTGTTTCAGGAATGACATGTGAACCGAATGACACACAAAGCATTGTAAAAAGCTCTGCAATCATGGCCAAGGATAGTTTGGAAATCGAACATTGCAAGAAATACTATGGTGTAGTTTCCGGCATTGAAGAGAACACAAGACATAATGACATGACGGACGGGTGGAATCTCTACGGCGTCCTTGCGTTCATCATTGCTTTATTTTCATTACTGATAGGTTGGTACACTCTGAAGGCTCAGAAACGCACTGAGCAACATACACAGAAAGCCCCGTTGGAGGCGCAGATGGGAATGCTTCGGGACCTCCCTCGACATTTCTACCGCAATCTCTCTTGCACCTGTGCGGCTTTGCTGAAATTTCGACACGAAAACAACATCAGTGATGGTCGAAGAAAGAAATATCCTTCTGAAGCAAATATCCTGAAACTCACGACACTATCAGATGAATATATTCTTCCTATTGATGCCGTGGACGCAAAGGTTTATAAGGAAATGCACGAGGAAAAACTCCTGTTTAAGAATTACAATCTTGAGGTTGAGTCTGCCGCAAAACATTTTGCAAATAGTCATATTTCAGATGATTCCCTCAAAAATGACTACGACAATCTGCTCTTCAAGCCACTATTTCTGATTGCCAAGACATATCGTCTACAAGATGCCATTACGGAATCAGACAAATCATATAGTCTCGAAAACAATGTTCCCTACTCAATATTGTCGTTCGTCATGGAACATTTCGAGAAACTCGATTCGATGAAAAAACTTATCGAAAATAAAAATGGCGAAATCAAGTATTTGGAGGAAATCTGGAATAACTCCGCATTTGATGCCGCAATTGGAGGGGACGGCGTATGGCGAGGATTCGGATTTTTGATGAATAGCGATAATAAAAATGATGGAAAAGTTTCTTTTCTACAATACACTAAAGATAAAAATGGTAACTATGACAAGAATGCAAAGATAGACAAGAGTGCGTTTATCGAACATTTTAAGATACAGAGCATGGTAGAAAGAAAATCCAAAGCTATGGAGCAATTTGAGAAAATTCTTATTACCACTGATGAAGCCTATTTCGCCAATAATTATAAGATCGAAGACAGCCAGAAGAGACATGAGCTTTATGCTTTGCTGAAGCCATATTTCGCCTTCTTCAAACAGGATACATGGGACGCAAAAGAACTTCTCTTCACAATACTTAAAATTGACACAATTCTAGAAATTGGCAATATAGGAATGATTGATTATTAAGCTACTACAATTTATCGGACCCGGTGCTGTATCCTTCTGATTATTTTATACTAAAAAAAGCGTTCTCGCAAGGCTCATCGCCCGGTGAGAACGCTTCATATAAATTGCCCCTTTAGCCATATCAAGCGCGAAGCAAAAGCCTTACATTTGCTCATAACCCATTGTCATTATGAACGAGGAAAAAGAAAAAACCCAGTCCATCATAAAGACAGACTGGGCAATTTACTCTGTGTGGTCCCAACAG
>CAKUVA010000028.1 GCA_934693135.1 uncultured Bacteroidales bacterium
TAAGACGTGCCATCCTCTCCAGCAATTACCTGTGCGACAGTGCTTATAGGCAGCTCGACTTTTTCAGTCTGCTGAATAACATTGATAATCTGAGACTTTCCATCACAGTTAAGATAGAGCATCGCCTCGTTTGTAGATTTAGCTTTCTCGGCGCTGAACTTTACAGTCAGTTCCTTGCCGGCAGAGCCGCTCATAGGCTCAACCTTAAGCCATTCAGGGACAGATGAGAATTCCCAATCCGCCTTGGCATCGACAGTGATCTCTGTAGAGCCACCATCAGCAGGGAGGGATACGTACGATGACGAAACACGGATTTCGTCAAGATACGAAGCCTCTTCTTCTTTACAGCCGACGAATACCGTCATAGCCGCAGCAAGAACTGCTATTATATTTCTGAATTTCATGATTCTTGTCTATAAATTAGTTGAACATGTACTTGATACCTACAGATGCATACCAGCACTGTCCTATAGCATGGTTGAGAGTCCATGTCTTGGTGCTGCCGCTTACAGCTGCAGGAGTAGAGAATGTAGCATATCCCTCAGCGTCAACACCCTCGTACTTGAGGATCTTTCCACTGTTAAGATCTGGATTCATATACTTACTAACTCCCCATGAAGAATTGAAGAGATTCAACAAGTTCTTGATATCAACACTTAACTGGAGGGTATTCATAGTCTTACCAGCTTTGATTCTGAAATCATGCTTATAGCTGAAATCAACACGATGAACCCATGGAGAATATACGCTATATGCCTCAGCATAATGTCCTTGATGCTTGCTAAGGTATTTATCCTTGTGAACAAATGCCATATACCTGTCGCGATCATCATCAGAAACAAAACGGAACTCACGATTTGCAACCTGCTTATCTGTCGGGATATAGACTACATCATAGTTATATCCATCACCATTCATATCATTTACTGTCATATAAGAGTAGTTGTATCCACCTCTCCAAGTCTCATAAATGAAGCTGAAATGATTACCGCATTTATCATCATGAGTAAGGGATGCAACGATACGGTCAGGAGTAACATATGAAGAATTATGAAGTCTTGCATTGTTAGGACCTTCGTATGTAGGAATGTAAGTAAATGCTGATGAAGCATCAGAACCTGGCATACCTGTAAGTTCCTTAGAAACAGTATGAGTGTAGGCTGCCATGAGATGGAGTCCCTTTACAGGAGTCATGTTCAATGTTACATTACCTGACCAACCATAACCCTTTCCAGTATTTGTAAGGACAAATGCGTTAGGAAGATTTTTAGTGGAGGTTACTTCCTTTCCATCTGCACCCAAGCTTGTCACAGTATATGTCTTCTTGTAATCCTGATAGAGAGGACGATTGTCCACGCCATTGAATCTTGAGAAACCATCCACATCCTTTATGCTCCAGTCTGAGATGCAGACAGCATTGACAGTCTTATTGAAGATTCCTTCAGCGGTGATGCTGAATGGAAATGATGTAGGGAATGAGTAGTCCACTGCTACAGATGTCTTCCAAACCTGAGGCATCTTGAACTTACGATCTACTGCAGCGATTGATGAGCTAACCGTACCATCTTCAGGAGAGATTGTATCTGGATAACCCATAGAAACAAGCTTATCATGAAGAGCCTTCATGGTAGCCTTTCCATTGGCATCTGTTACAAGACCACCTGCAAACTGGCTCATATCAGTCTTGGTACCACTGCTCTTCCCATCTGAGTTAAGCTTGGCGCTGTACTGTACCATGCCTGAGTTTGTAGGCATATTGGTGAAGAACACGAGAGGCAGACGACCAGAGAAAAGGCCTGTACCACCACGGACCTTAAGGCTCTTATCGCCAAGCACATCCCATGTAAAACCTACACGAGGAGAAACTGTAAGTTTGCTTGAAGGCCACTTGCCAGTGTCAATATGACGGCCATCAAAATCGAGATCATATACAGCCTGATTTGTCATAAGATCCTGATTGCTGAAGAACAGTCCATCGAAACGGATACCATATGTAAGCTTAAACTTATCATTGATTGACCAGTCATCCTGGGCATAGATACCTGCCTTACTGAATCTTACACGTGCAGCAGGATTTGTTTCTCCGTCATAGCCATAGGTCATACAAACAACTTCAGGTGCAGCTCCATTAAGGAAGTCATCAAGGCTTCTGTAACGATAGTAACCTGTAGCATTTCTCATATAAGAGTTATCAGCCATCTGATATTCGTAGCTAACGCCACCGACAATCTTATGGTTACCAAGATAATATGTAAGGTCATCTTTCACATTGAATACATTGTTATGAACGCCATTGTTCCAAGTGAAAAGTTCATAACCAAGAGAGATATAAGGAAGTACAGTGCTTCCATCATCATTGCGTATATCAATGAATGGGAAAGGATCTGAAGACGAACCACGACGATCATCCAATTTTGAGTAAGTTGCAAGGAATTGATTTGAGAGCTTATCTCCAAAACGGCTATTCAAATCAAAAGAGAATGAATGAACGAGTTTGTCTGAAGAATACATCGAATTCGCATAAGACATACCATATTTGGACATACGATAGAAGGTAGAACGCTGACCACCATCCATTGACGATCCATTAGGGGCAATCCAACTCTTGTCCAATGTATAGTTGTAACGAACTGCCAGATGATGATTCTGGTTGATGTTCCAGTCTACACGGGCAAGAATCTTCTTATTGCTCTCATCAGCAGGGAAGTTCGTATAAGAACCTGTATTATATCCGTATTTTTCTTTCACAAAATCAGATACTTTCTGAAGATCCTCAAGTTTTGTACGAGAGATATAATTATCCTCATCCATCTTCCCATCTTCAGATCCTCTCCAACGATTGGCTACAGTAGGGGTCTTCTCATACTCAAAGTTAACAAAGAAGAATAACTTATTTTTGATGATTGGACCACCAAATGTAACACCATAGATAGTGTTGCGGTCTTTTGCCCTCGCACCAGCAATCTGCTCTTTATCAATAGAATCACCACGAAGATTCTCGTTCTTATGATATACATAAGCTGATCCCTTGAACGTGTTGGTTCCAGACTTTGTAATGGCATTGACACCACCTCCTATGAAGTTCGTCTGACGCACATCGTATGGTGAGATAACGACCTGCAACTCTTCCAAAGCATCAATAGAAATAGGGTTTCCACCGCCAGGGAGATTATCACTAAGACCGAAGTTGTTGTTAAAGTTAGCACCATCGACCGTAAAATTGGCTGTACGGCCATCTGATCCAGCAAAAGACATTCCATTTCCACCATAAGGAGAAAGACGTGTCACATCAGAGATACTTCTGTTCACTGTAGGCAGAGATGTAATCTGCTCGCTTGTGATGTTCGTTGCAGCACCGGTCTTCTCACTGCTAAACTTAGACTTCGCCTGACCGATGACAACAACCTGCTCAAGGAACTCTGTAGATTCCTTAAGTGTAGCATTAAGATTGTAAGTCTCAGCAAGTTGGAGAGTTACATCTTTGAAGACAAGAGAGCTGTAACCAACAGAAGAGACCTCAACCTTGTAAGGTCCACCTGAACGCATACCATTAATGGTATACTGTCCATTTTGGTTAACAATAGCTCCGTAGACAGTACCAGATGGTTCATGAGTAGCTACCACAGCAGCTCCGACCACCGGCTCACCTTTTTCATCAGCGACACGTCCGTTCATCGAAGACGTTGTCACCTGAGCATAGGCTAGCGTACCTGCCAACATGGAAATGCCAGCAAGCAACAGATGCTTTAATGAATAATTCATAGAGGTAATATTGTTATTATTTAGTGCAAAGTTATTATTTTACTAACAAATATGAAAATATAAAACAATTAAATATCAATAAATTATAATTTATTTTGCTTTCTCGGAATAAAGATGTACCTTTGCACAAACGTTGTGGAGAGATTTGCCTGCTTGCAACCACGTTAAAAAATGCTAAAATGTTGACAAATTGACCTCTGGCGTTAACGAGGTCGCTTTCATATCAATGTTTTGTGTTTTTGTGACGTCTCCACATTCGTGGGGCGTTTTTTTGTACCCAAACGGCTGCAGGATGCCGTTAAATAATATTGACGCAGGGGCCTGCACAACCTACGGTTTAGAATTAACAAATATTGTATATGAACTACTTATTCACATCAGAATCTGTCTCAGAAGGGCATCCTGACAAGGTCGCAGACCAAATTTCCGATGCTATCTTGGACGAATTTCTCAGACAGGACAATGAATCAAAAGTGGCCTGCGAGACATTTTGTAGCACAGGTCTCGTAGTAGTCGGAGGTGAAGTACGTGCCGAGCATGCATACGTAGACATCCAGTCCACAGTGCGCAAGGTTATAAACCGCATCGGCTATAACAAGGCCGACTATATGTTCGATGGCAACTCTTGCGGAGTACTTTCCGCTATCCATGAGCAAAGCGCAGACATCAATAGAGGTGTAGTACGTAGCGACCCGGAGGAGCAAGGCGCTGGAGACCAAGGAATGATGTTCGGTTATGCGTGCCGCGATACAGAAGAATACATGCCGCTTCCGCTCGCACTTTCGCACCGCACACTTCAAGTTTTGGCCGACATAAGGAAAAATAGCATTGACCTAATGCCTTACCTTCGTCCTGATGCGAAGTCTCAATTCACCATCGAGTATGACGAGAATAACCGCCCAGTCCGTGTGCACACTATTGTGGTCTCCACCCAGCATGATGAATTCGTCGCCCCTGAGCTTGGAAAAATGGAATACAGCGAAGCTGTCCGTCAATTTGGACAAGAAAGAGTGGATAAGGCAATGCATGATAAAATAGAGAAGGATGTCAGGGAAATTCTCCTGCCTAAAGTCATTGAAACACTTCCGGAGAAAACAGCAGCTCTCTTCGATGCTAACTTCATTCTTCATGTAAATCCGACTGGAAAGTTCGTAATTGGAGGTCCACATGGTGACACCGGCCTCACAGGACGTAAAATTATAGTTGACACCTATGGCGGACGCGGAGCACACGGCGGCGGAGCCTTCTCCGGAAAAGACCCTTCAAAAGTCGACCGCTCTGCTGCATACGCAGCAAGATATATCGCCAAAAACCTCGTAGCAGCAGGTGTAGCTGACGAAATTTTGGTACAATTAGCTTACGCAATAGGTGTAGCAGAACCTGTAAGTATTTTTGTAAATACCTATGGTACAGCAGCAAAAGGACTTAATGATGCATTCATCGCAGAAAAAGTAGGCAAGATATTTGACCTCCGCCCTGCGAAAATCATAGAGAAATTTCAGCTCAAAAATCCTATCTATGAGCCAACTGCAAGTTATGGACATGTAGGACGCAAACCTTATACAAAGGCTGTCAAGGTTATCCGCGACGGAAAAGAAGTAGAGAAAGTCCTCCAATTCTTCGGATGGGAACTTCTTGATTCGGTAGATAAGGTCAAAGAAGCATTCGGTCTGTAGATGTAGACTATTCGCCGCGTTCCATTTCGCGGCGGATATCTTTCTCCTTAATAGACTGACGTTTATCGTACTGCTTCTTTCCTCGGGCCAGTGCGATATTCAGCTTAGCATAACCATTTTCTGCAATATAGAGCCTTACCGCTACAATGGTGAGGCCCTTTTCTTTTACCTTTTGCTGAAGATGGATAAGCTCACGTTTCTGTAAAAGAAGCTTACGGTCTCGAAGAGGAGCATGCTGTCCCCAAGAGCCCCAAGTATATAGTGATATGTTTATACCCCTCACATAAAGTTGCCCATGATCGAAATAGCAGAATGCGTCAGACATGGAAGCTTTCCCTGCCCTAATGGATTTTATTTCGGTCCCCACAAGAACTATTCCGGCAGTATATGTTTCCAAAAACTCGTAATCAAACGAAGCCCTCTTGTTATTGATATTGACTCTACTTTTCGCTTTCGGCATGATAAAATTCTTATTTTAAAGCACCGCTTAATATGCGGAAATACAAAGATATGGAAATTATCGTTAATTTTGTATCATATAAAGATAAACACATGCCAACAAAGAATCCATACAGCAACACAATGATTGCAGATTTACCGGAACCCGAGGAAATTCGTGCAAGTGAAATACTTGAAAGTTTTCAAAAAGGAGAAATTGACCTTATATGTGTTTTAGGGCCTACAGCCTCTGGAAAGACAAGATATGCCGTTGCTCTCGCAAGAGAATTGAACCGGATTGCTGATATCAATGAAGGTAAAGTTGGAGCTGAAATTCTTTCCGGAGATTCAAGACAAGTCTACAGAGGCATGGACATAGGCACCGGCAAAGACATAAATGAATATGGAGAGATCCCCTACCACCTCATAGACATAGTGGACGCCGGCACTAAATTCGATCTCTACCAATATCAGAAAGCATTCGAGAACTCCTACAAAGATATAATCGACAGAGGAGGCATACCTATATTATGTGGCGGTTCCGGGCTCTATATTGAAGCCGCAACCTGTGGATATTCAATTCCTGATGTACCACCATCTCAAGAATTGAGGGATAGTCTGGAAGAGAAAAGCACGGAAGAACTTGTGTCAATGTTAGCATCACTCAAACCGCTCCACAACACTACAGACACTGACACGCGCAAACGACTTGTCAGAGCTATAGAAATTGCCGTATGGCAAAAAAGACATCCCGCGGAGAACACTAACTACTTACCTAAGAAAACCTATTATATAGGCACATTAGTTTCACGAGAAGAACGCAACAAACGAATTGATGCAAGGCTCAATGCAAGGATAGAAGAAGGAATGGCAGATGAAGTTCGCGGACTTCTTGAGAAAGGAATTTCCCCTGAAAATCTCACCTACTACGGACTTGAATACAAATTTGTAACACAATATGTCTTAGGGATTTTATCCATAGATGAAATGAAGACTCTACTCGGAAATGCAATTCATCAATTTGCAAAAAGACAGATGACATGGTTCAGAGGTATGGAACGCAAAGGTCTGAAAATACATTGGACTAATCCTGATAGTCTCTGATAAAGGTCAATGTTTCCTCGATGCCTGAAGGCTACCTGGGAGAAAACGCGGAGCCTCCGACTCACGCCAATATGCTGTATCAAATTCAGGTGTAACATACTCTCCCTCATGATCTATCGTGAATGCAATATAATTTATCTTAAAGCCTTGAGAGAGGAAATTCTGTTCATAGAAAGTCTGTACTGCGAACAATGCGTCCACTGCAGCCTTTCCACAAACAGATGAATATTCAGACGAATACATAGCACCTTCCCCATCGCCTGCGCCTTCCCCATAAAGGTCTGAAGTAGAAGCTAATACATGAAGATTATTAGCAGCACATACAGCCTTTGTATATTCATAAAGGAATGTACTATCAGTCTTTAGGTGTATTATTCCCCCTGACTTTAAAAAATGTCTATACCTTTCAAGAAACATTGGACTGGTAAGACGGCTATTTTCACTCTTCATCTGAGGATCAGAGAAAGTAAGCCATATTTCCGAGATTTCTCCAGGTGCAAAAAAAGCCTCAATGAATTCAATCCTGGTTCGCAGAAATGCCACATTTGGCAAGTCATTTTCTGTAGCATATTTGGCCCCTTTCCATAGCCTCGCGCCTTTTATATCAACGCCTATATAATTACAGTCCTGATTCTTTTCCGCAAGACCGACTGTATATTCCCCTTTTCCACAACCGAGTTCAAGCACCACTGGACAGTTTCTATCATGAAACATCATACTGCTCCAATGTCCTTTAATAGGATGATTTTTCAATTGGAGAGGAGTCCATGAAGAATCATTCTTTCTATCAAGCACCTCTTCTGATGAAGGTTGAAGGAGACAAGAGAAAGTCTCATTTTCACTGAATTTCTTTAATTTGCCGTGCCCCATTATCTATATGGAATTATCAGATTTCACTCTTTCAACTCGGACTCCCATGCCATTAAACTTATACTTACGCAAAGAATCCTCCGGCACCTTGATATAAAGATGCCAAACGCCTGCCTTTATAGGCCTAATATTTTCTCGGTACAGAAGATATCCTACATCAATGACAACATTTTCTTCATATTGCTTACCTTCCGGAGACTCCCACATCATGTCCAACGGCATCGTTATGAAAGGCTCAGAATTATGACCCTTTCCTCCAAAGAATGTCATCAACGAAATGTTATACGATATCGTAGAATCCGCCATATCGATATTGAAGCAGAATCTTCCATAAGCATCTCTATCTGATGTAGGCTCGAAAAACTCGTCGGACACAGGTCGAGAGCATGCAAATGGAAGCATGACTGTCAATAGAACCCATATCAATACTTTCTTATTCATTCGGCTTCGTCTCTGCCGGTTTCGAAAATCTACGATTCTGCTGTCTTCCTCCTTGACGCCTCTGACCTCGTTGTTGCACCCCACGCATATCTGAAGCAGCATCTTGTCCACCTTGATCAGAAGGCTTTCCATCATTCTGTGGCTTCTGTCGTTGAGACCTCTGTCCATCCCTCTGCGGCTTTGGCTGACGACGCTTCCTCCTATCAGGAGAATCGAAACGTGTAATGCTATCATCTCCTACTGCCGTTATAAACTCTGGTACTTCAGGCTCCGGCTCAGTCTTGAGAGACTCTGGTTTTACACCATTGCGATTCATCTTTATGATTTCACGGACTTCAGAAGCAGCCAACGGAAAAAGATTCGCAAGAGATCCCTTGTCATACGAGAAGTACATAATTTCCTTCAGTATATCCGTCTTCATAAGATATGCCAACCCGTCCTGAAATTCAAGCGGCTCCGATACACGAGGAATTCTCGACTGAGCATCCAGATATGTGGATACTTCATAGTTCAAACAGCACTTTAGCTTACCACATTGACCTGCAAGCTTCTGTGGATTCAAAGACAAGTCTTGACAACGTGCAGCCGCTGTAGTTATAGACTTAAAATTCGTTATATAATTAGCACAACAGAGTTCACGTCCACAAACACCAAGTCCACCAATGAGACCTGCCTCTTGACGGGCACCTATCTGCTTCATCTCTATTCTAATGTGGAATTCTTCAGCAAACACTTTAATGAGTTGTCTGAAATCCACACGACCATCAGCGATATAGTAGAATATAGCTTTAGTGCCATCTCCTTGAAACTCAACGTCTCCGATTTTCATATCAAGACCAAGCTCGACAGCTATTTGTCTAGACCTTATCATTGTCTCTTGTTCGCGAGAAATGGCTTCTTGCCACTTTTCAATGTCCAAAGTCTTGGCCTTACGATATATTTTCTTGAATTCCGTATGCTCGGGATCAATGCCCTTGCACCTCATCTGACGTCCGACAATAGGACCATCCAATGTAACGATTCCCAAGTCATGACCACTCTGCGCTTCCACAATAACGAGGTCACCCATCTTTATACTCTGTCCGGAAGCATTGACATATATGCCTTTACGAGTATTCTTAAATCTCACCTCCAATAGATCGGAATACTGCCCCTGAGTTATACCTTGCAGCCAGTTATAGTCTTCCAGCTTGCAACACCCCCGCCGATATGTACAGTTAAGTTCATCATTACTATCTCTTGTCACTGTACATCCACGACTACAGTCAAATTGTATATTTTCATTATTGTCCATTTATATGTCGTAGTTTTAACTTACAAACAGGCGGTTCACCATGTTCGTAAAAAGTATTTTCTGGTTAACGTTCCTCACCACAAGCGAATATGCCCTGCTTAATATATTCAAGGCTTTTGAACAAAAAGATGGGCCACATCGTCTGGCAGCGTCAGCATAGAAGTCCGCGTCTTCAGGCCTTATACCTGATATCTCCGACATATTCTGCTGAAACATATATATCTTTCTGACACAATCACCTGCAAATTTACAAAAAGCTTTTTGTTTCTCGCGTGACTCTAATGCGGAAAGGATCTCACCAGTTTCCAACACAGATAAGTAATCACGTCCGAGAATGCCGTCCATCAGCTTCATGAAAATATCCATCATCTCCACATTCTCATCTCTTTCAGCCAAACTCCTAATAGCTTTTCCAATACTGCCGTCTGCAAACTCTGCTGCATAAGTAGCCGCTTCAGAGTCAATGCCTGTCCAACGTGGCAAAGCATCAGCTATTTCTTTCTTTGTAGCTGGAAGCACTCTGATAAGCTGACAACGAGATCTTATGGTCTTGAGAACTCGTTCAGGATTATGAGTAATAAACAAGAACAATGTCTTGTCTGCCGGTTCCTCAACTATTTTCAAAAGACGATTGGCAGATTCCTGATTCATCTTCTCCGGAAGCCATATTACTATAGCTCTATATCCGTCCGAAAATGAAGACAATGACAATGCATTGAGCACATTCTTCGCATCCGCTACGGATATGGCAGACGATTTCTTTTCTATTTCAAGAGCTTCATAGAGTTCATTCTCCATAAAAAAAGGATTCCTGACAAATAACTCTCTCCACTGCTTGATGAATGATTCCGATGTCACTTTTTCACCCGCAACAGGGAATACAAAATGCATATCAGGATAAATGAGCTTGGATATCTGATTACATGATGGACATAACCCACAAGAGTCACCATCATGTCTGGCCTTACAATTAAGGTATTGTAGAAATGCAATAGCAAGAGCCAATGCTCCACATCCCTCATTCTCATGAAACATCACAGCATGCGGAACACGCCCACTATCAGCCATCCTGACAAGAGCCTCCTTAACTTCCGCATTACCTATGATATCTGAAAACTTCACGATTTCCTATATGCTACAAAATCTGCAATATCCGCCAACATTTCCACATCCCGTCCATATCCCAATGGGCGAAGTGAAATTTTAGCCTTTTCCACATACTCCCCAAGCCGTCTAAATGCGTATTCCATCCCTGCTTCAGAATGTACGAAAGCAACTATTTCCTTCTGATATTCAGGATTTTCATCTATTTGGCAAATCTTCCTTCGAATTTCTTTCGCCTTATCAGTCGAAACATTGGCCAAAGCTCCGAGAAGAGGAAGCGTTATTTTTCTTTCCATCAGGTCAAGACCACCTGGTTTTCCAGTAGATATACCATCTTCATAATCAAAGATATCATCCCTTATCTGGAAAGCAAGACCAAGACACTCCGCATACGATTTTACAGATCTACGCTTTTCATCAGATGCTCCAACAGAAATGGCTGCAGCATTTGCCGATGTCACGAACAATGACGCAGTCTTATTATAGATAATTTTGTAATAATCTTGCTCCAAAGTGTCACAACACTCAGCTTTTTGGAGTTGAAGCATCTCCCCCTCGGCCAAATCAGACAAGGTCTTAGAGAATATTTTTATAACCTTCTCTGAGGACGTCTTTCCTGCAAGAATATTGTCAACACCCTTTACAAGCCAATAATCTCCTAAAAGGACTGCAGCACGCCCACCCAACAAAGACATCACTGTAGGCTCACCACGACGCGTCGAACTATTGTCAGCTACATCATCATGAAGAAGCGACGCATTATGCAAAAGTTCAGTCGCAGCCGCATAATGAATCGTATCCTCAGATACGAATCCTCCAGAACAAGCCTTGGCTGAAAGTAATGCAATCACTGGTCTTACCTGTTTCCCCGAACGAGAAAGAATTTTGCGATTCGTCATCTCCAGTAACGCTATATCACTGGACAATGACGATTTCATAAGTGTCATTACCCTGTCAAGTTCAGGCTTCAGATATTCTTTTATACTATCAAAATCCATATTATCCGAGCATGGCGACAAGTTCATCTACTGATGACGGAAATTTTATCAAATTTCTAGAGTTCTTGTCGAGCATATTTGTTTCCACATAAAAATCAAGGAGTTCTCTGAACCTGTCGTAAAAGCCATCAATATTGAGAGCAAAGATTTTCCCACAATACCTATGTAGCTTTGCTAATGATAATGTTTCCACTATTTCATCAAGAGTTCCTATCCCACCTGGCAAGGCAACAGCCGCACAAGTTCCATCTCTCATCTTCTCTTTTCTTTCTGACATAGTGTCAGTCCATATCACTTCGGTAACATCATGAAATACAAATTCATTCATGAATCTTGGGATAACGCCAATATGCCTTCCGCCACATTCTCTAACGGTTCGTGAAACCACGCCCATAGTCCCCTTCACAGTTCCTCCAGATACAATAGTATATCCAAAAGAAACTGCCCTTTTTACGAAATCTTCAGCAACTATATTATATTTATTATCTATATTGTTGCTTGCAGAGCAGAAAACCACTATTTTTTTTTCACAAGCCATAATGTCAAAACATGTAAGCTAAGGATATTGTAAGTCCGTTGAAGTTTCTGCCATCCTTAAACGCCATTTTCACCTGCTCTCCAACATGACTCAACTCACCGCTATCAGAATAAAGAGAGCCGAAATTCCAATAATATTTGGCAGACAACTGGAAACGCCATAGTTCAATGCCAGCACCCAAGCCAAGACCATATTCCCACCTCGCAAGACCAGATTTTGAGAAGGACCTCGTTTTCACAGTTTCCCCAGCCTCACGATTCTTTACCTTGGTGAAAAGTCCATACCCAAGAAATGGTTCAGCAAAAATATATGGTCTGAAAGCAAGAAGATCTGGCCCCCATTGTATCTGCACAGGCACCTCTACATATCCGACCTTAGCATTCAGTTTAAAATTATCCACAGATGCATCGCTGAGTTTCGTGCCTTTAGTCTGATAAAGGACAGCAGGTTGTATAGCAAAGCCAAATGCGACAGGAAATTTAACCGTAAGACCGATATGATACTGTCCTATATTACTTGCATCCAGATGTTTAGCATTGGAAGAAGATGACGTAAATCCAGCCATAATGCCACTCTTTACGCCATCGCCTGCATAAACTTCAACACTTATGGTCACAGCTGTCATGACAGCAAGTGCAACCATGACAAGGAACTTCTTCATGATACGATTATTATAGAAGTGAATCTATCTTAGATGTAATCTGAGACTTAGGAACAGCACCTACAAGTCTGTCTGCAACTTCTCCGTTTTTGAAGAAAAGAAGAGTCGGAATGCTCCTTATGCCATATTTGGCTGCGATTTCCTCGCAATCATCAACATTGCATTTCACAATTTCAGCTTTCCCTTCATACTCTGAAGCGACTTCTTCCACTATCGGAGCAATAGCACGGCAAGGACCACACCATGTAGCCCAAAAATCAACAACTACAGGAGTCTGCCCTGCAATAATATCAGAGAAATTCTCATTCGTAACTACTTTAGCCATAATCTATATATTTTAAAGTTTAATTTACAAATATAACATTCTGATTTAATAAAGTCAAGAGTATTTTAAAAGCGAGCCGTACCATCACACTTAGTAATGATACGGCTCACAAAAATGCATATTATGATTATCTACATCAGAACGCCTGGTCTGCAGACCATAAAAAAGCACGGAGACCAAGATCTGGGGTTGCCTCATCCTTTGCCTTGAGATCAGTCAGAATTTCCTGCACTTTTCCATCCTCAACGAATGTCAAGATCGCATGGTTCTGTACCGGCCATGCATGGTTTCCATAATGAGGCTCACCATTGACGGAACCTCGCCCGTCAATATCCTGCCAGCGGGTAAAGCCCCTCTGAGAGTGAGCGTCAAGCACATCCACGATTTCCTCGTTATAGGCCTGATTGTATGATATGAATATCGCTTTCATTATATATATATTTATGCATTCAATGCTGCCTTCTTGGCAAGTTTCTTCTGTTTATGCTTTTCCTGCCGAGTAGCAAACACACAATAAATTGTAGGGATAAGCACCAAGGTAACAACCGTGGAAATAGAAAGACCCCACGCGACTGTTATACCAAGAGATCTCCACATCTCAGAACCCTCACCTGTACCAATAGCCATAGGAATCATACCGAGGACAGTAGTAAGAGTTGTCATGAGGATAGGACGCAGACGGCTACGGGCTGCTGCGACTGCGGCATCAAGAATTCCCATTCCTCTCTCACGGAGAAGGATAAGGTAATCGATAAGCACAATACCGTTCTTCACGACGATACCGATAAGGATCAAGATTCCGATCATCGCCATCACTCCAAGTGCTGTATTGGAAGCCCAAAGTCCTATGATCACACCGACAAATGCAAACGGCACTGAGAACATAATCACGAACGGACTCATGAATGATTCGAACTGGGATGCCATAACCATATATACCAATATAATAATCAATATCATAAGAGTAATGAGGTCGGAGAACATATCCTGCTGGTCCTCATAGTCTCCGGATATGACGGCACTAAGCTCTGAAGGAATATCTGTATCCTTGATCGCCTTATCAGCGGCTGCAACACCATCACTCATCGCGTGCGAACCATCGATGACACCAGACACGGTAATCATACGTTGCCTATTCTTACGCTCGATAGTAGGAGGGACCTCAGTTTCAACAACTTTTCCCAAGTCCTTGATACGTATTCCCTTACCAGCTCCATTATATATAATAATGTCTTCTATATCTTCTACACTCGTTCTGAATCCAGGTGCATAGCGGACACGGATATCATATTCTTCTCCATCCTCTCGATAGTAAGATCCTACGGAGCCGCTCATCGCAGCACTTACCGCAGCTGCCGCTGTTGTAGAGTTCAATCCATTCGCTGCAAGTTTAACTCTATCGAAATCCACTTGATACTCAGGGGTGTACTGGTCACGGCTAAGAGTTACCTGAGCAAAAGAAGGGTCTGCGAGCATCTTTTCGCGAATTTCATTCGCAACCTGGTCAGTGGTATTGAAGTCGTAACCATAGATCTCGACATCGACTGTGGCAGCGCCACCCATACCGCCCATACCTTCAGTGACGGTACCTTTATGTATCTCAGGATATTCCTTTATATCCGCGCGGATGATATCGGCAATCTCACTTGCAGAACGCTCACGGAGTTCCATACTTCCGAGGTTGATATTCATCGAGATAATGTTAGAGCCGTTGGTCTGCATACTCGCGAAAGCATTGTCAGAATCAGCCTGTCCAAAAGTATAACTGCAAATTTTGATTTCCGGAATCTCCTCACAGATTCTATTATAGAAGTTACGTGCGAACTCACCTGTAATGTCCTGTGATGTACCGGCATTAAGTTCAATAGACACAGTAAGACGACCTTGGTCGGCGTGCGGGAAATATTCTGTCTTGAGCTTTGGCCCGAGAAGCGCTACAACAAGTACAACGATACCAAATGCGCCAAATATCACAGTCTTTCTATTACGGACAGCCCAGTTGATAATCTTGGCATATCCTTCAGAAATAGCATTCAACCCCTTATCAATAGGAGTAAACAAGAGGTCGTGAAGCTTGCTCTTCTTCCTATCACCACGAAGCATCCTTGAACAAAGCATCGGCACAAGACAAAGAGCACCGCAAGTAGACACAATCATGATAATGCTGACAATCCATCCAAGCTGACGGAACATGATACCTGACATACCAGAGATAAGGGTCAGAGGCAGGAACACGCAGAGCATTGTCAATGTAGATGCAATAATAGAGATACCCACCTCTTCCGTACCATGAACTGCGGCTTCCTTAGGTTTCTCACCTCTCTCAATATGGGTGGTAATATTCTCAAGTGCCACAATAGAGTCGTCCACCACCATACCGATTGCTATAGACAATGCAGACATAGATATGACATTCAACGTATTACCTGTAGCGAACAAGTATACCAAAGACGCCATAAGGGAGATAGGGATAGAAAGTATGATGATGAATGTGGCTCTCCATCTTCCAAGGAAGACATAAACCACAAGCATGACGACAATGAAAGTGATTATGATGGTCTCCTTCAAGGAGTTGATACTGTTTTCAATATTGCTTGAAGAATCGATGACAGTCTCGATATGGATATCCGAAGGAAGAGTTTCCTCGATAGCCTGGAGTTCCTTCTTGACACCATTGATAACATTCACGGTATTGGCACCTGTCTGTTTTTGAATGACAATCTGTGCAGAACGAGTACCGTTTGTGATTGCCTGCTGTTCTTTTTCCTCCTGGCCATCATTGATTGTGGCTACATCTCTCAAATATACGGCATTTCCATCTTTGTATGCAAGCACTACATTCAATAATTCAGATGGATCCTTAAACTCTTTCTGAATACGCAAAGAGTAAGTATCAGAACCTATATCAATACTTCCAGAAGGAATATTACGGTTTTCATATGCAATAATGCTTGAAACTGCGGCTATTGAAAGATTGTAAGCCTGCAACTTGTGAGGGTCGCAATAAACTTGTATCTCACGGGTTGGCGCACCAGTCACAGACACGGTACCAACGCCCTTTACTCGGGACAAAGGTGTAGTCACCTTATCATCCAAAATTTTATCCAGTCCAGGAAGACTCTCCTCAGCGGTAGCAGCCAGAATGAGGATAGGCATATCATCCGCACTGAACTTGAATATGACCGGAGTAGTTGCTTGGTCAGGCAATGACGAATTCACCATGTCCAGTTTGTCACGGACATTATTCGTGGCTTCCTCAATATCTACTCCATAATTAAACTCAAGAGTGATTATGGAAATGTTCTCCTTTGATTTGGAGGTCATATCCTTCAAATCACTTACACCATTAAGTCCATTCTCCAAAACTTTGGTGAGGTTAGTCTCAATATCAGCCGCACTGGCACCCGGATAGGACGACATCACAAGGATAACGTTCGCATCGAAGTCCGGATACAGGGCTATTGATGTCTTCATGAACGAGAATATACCGAAGATCGCAAAGGCTATGAATATCAATGCAGTCGTTACCGGTTTATTCACCGCTGTTCTATATATACTCATGGATTTTCCTAATTATAATATTAGCGGAATTAAATTATTCCTGAACATTTACTTTGGAACCGTTTTTCAAGCTTGACTGTCCTTTTATGACTATCTTGTCACCTTCTGCAAGACCTGAAAGAATCTCATACTCTGTACCGAAGTGACGACCAAGTGTAACAACAGATTCTTTTACAGTACCATCTTCTTGAAGGATGAATATAGTTCTGACACCAGAACCCTGCTGTTTAACAACACAATCGTCAGGAACAGCGATGTTATGATTTGATCCAAAATTAATGGTTACACGCGCATACATTCCCGGTCTGAGGAGACGATCTGCATTGGCAACATTGACTTCGACTGTAAATGTATGAGTGGAAGCGTCAATAGTAGGATAGATTCTTGCGATACGACCGGAGAATGTCTTTCCTGGGAGAGCATCAGCAGTCAGAGTAACAACATCATTCCTCTTAATTTTTGTATAATCAGCTTCGGAGACTCCAACAAGAAGCTTCACTGGAGTAATCTGCTCCACTACATATATAGGTGTACCACTATACATATCGCCCTTATCGTAGTTTCTTGCAGTGATCACTCCTGAAACAGGTGAACGGAGTATAGTGTTCTCAAGAAGATTCTTATACTGACTACGAGTTACATTATATTTCAGTTCCATAGCATCAAAATCAGACTTTGAAACTCCTCCTTGCTCGTAAAGCTTCTTGATACGACCAAACTCGAGTGAATCGTTTGCAAGAGAGAGTTTTGACTGATTAAGGCTAACTTCATCCATTTTCGCCACGACTTGTCCAGCACGAACGAAATCGCCTACTTCAACATATATCTTCTGTATTCTGGACATGCTCTGAGGAGCAATGTTGTTCTTTGCATAAGCCTCTACTGTAGATGTATATACATCAGTCTGCGGAATGTCCTTGGACTCTGCGGCCATGACCTTCACATTAGTAAGCCTGGCTTCTGCAGACTGTGCCTGCTCCGCACTCTTCGTGCTGCTGTTCCCGCAGCTTGCTGCCATCACAGCGGCAGCCGCGTAAATGATAGTTCTGAATTTCATATTTTTCATTGTCTTATTATCTATTCTCAAGGTTAACGTTACCATTGTCATCTATAAAGTCGTGACCGAGGACTTGTTCAAGTCCTGACTTTGCAACCACATAATCATATATGCTCTGCGAAACGCCAAGCTTAGCCTGTGTAAGAGCAAGTTGTGCATCATTCAATTCTGTGATAGTGCTACGTCCAACATTGTATGATTGCGTGGCAATGCTGTATGCTTTCTCGGCTGTTTCAACTGCATCTTCTGCAGCAGCATAGCTTTTCACTTTAGTTTCCATCGTATTAAGATACTGACGGATGGCTATTTTTAATTGACGTTCGGTATCATTCATCTGAAGGTTAAGTTCAGATGCTTGAACTTTCGCCTGGCGAACATCATTATAGCGCTTGCCACCAGAGAATATTGGAATATTAAGGCTAAGTCCGACATAAGAGTACGGAGTCCATTTGTAATCGCTGAACTTAAAATCATTTGTCATAGCATTCATACTGAAAGAGAATGCTAAACCAAGCGTTGGAATATATGCATATTTCTGCATTCTGACAGTTTCTGCAAGCTGTTCAGCTTGGATAGCCAACTGCCTCATAGTAGTATTATAGTCAAGGTTCAATGCGTCTGCACTATAATTATCGGACGACATATCAGCAGAAAAATCACCGAGAGAACCAGCCACGTCAATATTCTGCTCCAAATCCACACCCATGACGGCTTTAAGCTGCCATAATGCAAGAATTACAGAACTCTCAGCATTATAAACATTAGGAATAGCGCTTGCCACCGTAGACTTTGCTCTCGTATAGTCAAGTTCGGATGCTTTTTGAGCATTGTATCTCATCTGAGTCTGCTCAAAATTTTTCACAGCATTGTCATATACATCTTTATATACATTGAGCGCTTCCTTCGCAAGAAGAACTCCAAAGAATGCTTGTTTCACCTGAGTAACCATATCCAATCTTGATGAGCGAGCCTTCTCTACTGCCAATTCGACAGCCTGTCCTGATATTTTCAAACTCTTCCAAAGCTGGACATTCACAAGTGGCATGGAAGCCGTAACACCTGCACTATAAGTATTCCATCGTCCAACCTCGAGTCCCCCTCCAGTTGATGACGAGCCACTACCCGAACCAGTATCCGAACCTGCATCAGAGCCGCTGTCTGAACCAGTATCGCCTCCGGGCATAAAACTACTCATGTCCATATCCATATACATCACTTGTTTCTTGATTGTTCTCTGGTAAGCACCAGTAATATCAATCTGAGGGAAAAGAGATGCGTAGGTTCCCTTTTTGGCATAACCGGTACGCTCTATTTCTTTATCCGCAACTTGCACGGAGACATTCTCCGTCAGCGCTATCTTCAGCGCATCATTCAATGTGATGATCGCCGCTGTCTGCGTGCTATCTGACACCTCCTGTGCTACAGCATTAGGGATCATCATTGCCGAGGCTGCAATCAGCAGCAATCCCGGAAAAAACTTCTTCATAATATACACTTCAATAATTTATTTTCTTTCTCTTCTGTAAAATACGACGAGCATACAATATCGCAAAAAGTAAACCACACTTGGATAATAAATGACTATAATAGCTACATTTATTATCCAAATTACCCCTAAAACAATTGATAGTCGTTACTCAAACACGACTTTTCTTTCTTTTTATCGCTTTTTTGTTTCTACAACGATGGCGGCAGGCTGTTTCCTGACATAAGCATAGATAAGAAATCCTATGCCAAGCAGAACAAATGGGATGCTGAGCAACTGTCCCATATTCAAGATCATATTATCCTCAAATGCGACCTGCGGTTCCTTGATAAATTCTATAAGGAAACGCATACCGAAACAGACAATAAAGAAAATGCCTATGAATGTCCCTCTGTACATCTTGTATAGTTTAAACTTATACAGAGTAATCAGAATAATGCCAAGAATCAGATAACTTAAAGCCTCATAAAGCTGTGTAGGATGCTTTGGTTCGGTTTCTCCACGAAGGTCGAAAATAAATCCCCAAGGCAATGTGGTAACATCTCCATAAATTTCAGAATTCATTAGATTTCCAAGACGAATGAATGTCGCAGCGAATGCAACAGCTATGCAAAGATGGTCTATTAACCACACAAAATCAAACCCGTTTTTCGATCCGTAATGATGTGCATACCACCACATCGCTATCAACAATGCGATAGTCCCCCCATGACTCGCAAGTCCTCCTTTCCATGGCATGAAAATTTCCAAGAAACCCTGCCAACTACCGAAATAGTAGTCCGGCTGATAGAAAATGCAATGTCCGAGTCTCGCGCCCACAATGGTACCAATAAGCAATGTGTAAAGAAGTGGATCAAGTAGTTCCTCCGATACGCCCTCACGCCTGAAAAACCATCTGAATATGAACCAACCAAGAATGAATCCCGACACGAACAGGAGTGAATACCATCTGAGGCCGAATGAACCGATATGGAAGATGACAGGATCCACATGCCAGTGGACAAATAACATTTCGAACATACATTAAATTACTTAATCTTACAAAGTTAACCAATTTTTCCACATTGACATAAAAAAGGTTCCGCTTCAAACTTCGAAACGGAACCGCGATTTTATATTATTTCTGTAGATTATTCCTCGACAGCAGCAACTCCCGGAAGGACTTTGCCCTCGATAGCTTCGAGAAGAGCACCGCCGCCGGTAGAGATGTAAGAGACCTTGTCGGTAAGACCGAACTTAGTGCAGCAAGCTACAGAGTCACCACCTCCGATAAGGGAGAATGCACCCTCGGCAGTAGCGGCAGCGATAGCATCACCGATAGCCTTAGAGCCAGCGCAGAACTCGTCGCACTCGAACACGCCTGCAGGACCATTCCAAAGGATTGTCTTGCAGCCCTTGATTGCCTCTGCAAATTTCTTCTGAGCCTCTGGACCTGCATCCACACCCTCGAAACCAGCAGGGATAGCATTAGCCTGAGCAACTTTAATTTCAGCACCAGGTTTAAGAGACATTGTTGCGAAATCAAGGCCATTTGTGGTAACAGCATCAGGAGCCATGATAAGCTCCACGCCATTCTCCTTTGCTTTCTTCTCTACGTCAAGAGCAACGTCAAGCTTGTCCATCTCCACGATAGACTCACCGATCTCACCGCCGTGAGCCTTTGCGAATGTATATGTCATACCGCCGCAGAGGATGAGCTTGTCAACTTTTCCAAGAAGGTTCTCGATGATGCCGATCTTGGTAGAGACCTTTGAACCGCCCATGATGGCGATGAAAGGACGCTTGATGTCGCTGAGGACATTGTTAACAGCTTTCACCTCTTTCTCCATGAGAAGACCGAGCATACGATCTTCAGGTTTGAAGAATTCAGCGATTACTGCGGTAGAAGCATGCTTGCGGTGTGCTGTTCCGAATGCATCCATTACCCAGCAGTCTGCATAAGAAGCAAGTTTCTTGGCAAATTCTTTCTGTGAAGCCTTCATGGCCTTTTTAGCCTCTTCGTATGCAGGATCCTCTTTGTCGATTCCAACAGGCTTTCCTTCCTCCTCAGGATAGAAGCGGAGGTTCTCAAGAAGAAGTACCTCACCCGGCTTGAGGGCAGCTGCCTGTGCATCAGCCTTCTGACAGTCAGGAGCGAACTGTACAGGAACTCCAAGTTCCTTGCTTACTGTATCAACGATCTGTGACAGAGAAAGTTCTGGTTTTACTTTTCCCTTAGGTTTGCCCATATGGGACATAATGATAAGAGAACCACCTTTTTCAAGAATGAGTTTGAGGGTAGGAAGAGCACCACGAATACGAGTGTCATCCGTAATCTTTCCGTCCTGAATAGGAACGTTGAAGTCTACTCTCACAATAGCTTTCTTACCTTTGAAATCGTAAGAATTAATGTTTGATGCCATAATTTTTATGTATATTGTTAATTATAACTTTCCAAAGCATAATGACCTACGTCAGCCTTAAGCATTTTTTCCTCTGCAAATCCCGCGCCCACTACTTTTATTGGCCCAATCTGCAAAGGTAATAATTTTCAAATAACTTTCAGCTCTCCGTAAAAAGCTATTTTTCTCCGCTATACATCCGGCAGATACCAAAAGTGAATGCGCGATGGCGGACATTGTGATACCCACACTCTCGCATGGTTTGCATAAACTCTTTTTTCTTAGGGAATTTAAGCACTGACGCAGGAAGATATTTATATGCTGACTTATCTCCAGAAACCTTTCCTCCGATAAGTGGTAAAATATGGATGAAATATAAGTTAAAAAGCCAGCGGATTATAGCATTGGATGGCACTGATAGTTCCAATATCACAAGCTCGCCTCCGTGACGTAAAACTCTCAGCATTTCTTTTAACCCTCGTTCACGGTCTTCGAAATTTCTTACACCGAATGCAACTGTCACACGATCGAAAACACCTGAATCAAAACGCAGATTCTCGCAATCTCCTTTCTCGTATGACACTATATCTTCAAGACCTGCAGCTTTGATTTTTTCTCCCATAATGTCTAACATCCCTTCAGATAAATCCACTCCTATTACATGCCCTGGCCAATATCCACCTGTAATTCCGTTCGTTATATTCTTCGCACTCTTCTTCACATCAATGTCTATGCTTTTGTTTTGATCGGCTCTCCGAAGCATTTCTCTAGCAATCGCTATCGAAAAATCTCCTGTACCGCATGCAACATCAAGGACATGTAGTCCACCAGTCTCACTATCTCCGCTTGCCGCCATCGCTCTTTCCGTAAGATCCGGCTTAAATATCTGCTTCAATGCCCTATTTCGCCATGTTTTGTCGATATCAAGGGACATAATATGATTTAGTTTGTCGTATTCAGGGGCAATGCTGTCAAACATTTCCTGAATGTTTTCCTTCTTCGGCATTTTTATAGAAGTTTCGTTATACTGGATATCAATAAGTTACGCTTTAAATAATCACAAGTTATGACCTTTAGAATCTATATGTAGCTGATAATCAATGGTCACTACCTTCGGAGTCGTATCACTATACTGAGCGGAAGTACCTTTCCAAAACGGTCTCGAAGGGCAAGTTCTCCTGACTCCATATCATATTCTTGGATTCTATTACAAACCTTTTCTTTAGTTCCAACACCACGAAGAGCTGCCTTTACAGCATCAGCTGTGGATGACTGACGGACATTAGCATTGGTCTCAGGCTCTTTCAGCCCAAAAGCTTCGCGAACAACAGTCTCTCCAAGCATAGGAGAAAATCCATTTGAATAGAGATTGAGCACGAGAAAACTATTCTTCGGTGCAAGGATGGCATTGACAGTCTTCATCATCTCGAAAAGACACTCGTCCAGTTTCCATTTCTCGCCATCGGTCCCGTGTCCATAAGCAGGAGGGTCCAGAATTATGCCTTGGTAGACATTGCCCCTTTTGGCTTCTCTCTTAGCAAATTTCATAGCATCCTCTACTACCCATCTGATTCCATCTAAGCGGCTGGCATCTTGATTACCATGAGCCCATGTAACAACCTGACGTACAGAGTCCAAATGTGTAACATCTGCTCCAGCAGCTTTTGCCGCAAGTGAGGCTCCTCCAGTATAAGCAAACAAGTTCAACACTTTAGGACGTCCGTCTGACGTCAGTCCAGCTTTCCGGCATTGATCTTCTGTCACTCCAGGTACGACATTACTGACATTGCCTCTGCCGTCAGTATAGAATTCCGGTGTTTTCTGTCCCTTGTGAGCAAGCTCCACAAGGCGTGACGTTTCGCGGTAGATATACTCCCAGTTAGGCGCCTGTTCAGGAAAAACACCTACATGTTTGAATGAAGTCAATCCAAGTCTCAACGAAAAGTCAAGCCCCTTCTGTTCACCCTTATATCTTATATACCACTGGTCATCAGTACGTTTTAGCCGTTCCCAGGTTCCGCTGTCCTCCTTGCCCGCCTTTGCGAAGCCTGCACCAGGACGGAAGCGAGTGTGTGCCATCCGCTCCCATTCACTTAAGGTCAATGACCTATTCCATAAAGCCTTAGGCTCTGGACGTATCATATAGTAATTTCCGAACCTTTCCAGTTTCTCGCCTTCTCCAGAATCAACTAGTTCATAGTCTTTCCAAAACTCTCCAGGGTATTGTACCATTTGCATTTTCTAATTTAAATGTATAAAGAGCAAGATTACAATATCAATGACCTTGTTCCATATAGTTCTTAGAAGCTGTTTTGAATTTTGTTTGAATAAACTTCAAACAACTTCTTATACGACAAAGATAAGAAATCCTCACAGATCTCGGTAACTAAGGCAATATGTCCACGATAAACTATAAAACCCTTCATCAGTGTAACCTTTATGTTTGAGTTTGCCAAAGAATATGCCTTTGATGCCAGCCATGCTTGTTTTCCATAAATCTTTGAATATCAATTATATACTATTTTAATGCATGGCTGAAGAGGTTCTAAAATATAGCGTGGCCGGCAAAAGTACTCCCTTCCAAAATTATTATAACTGCCTTACAGAGGCTTCTATGACAGATGCAATTTCATTCCTCTGCGCCTCGTCACTTATATTGGCAAGGACCGGGGCGATGAACGAAATCATCTGCAGAACACGGGCTTCCTCCTCAGGGATACCGCGCGAACGCATATAGAACTGCTCATCCTCATTCAGCTGGCCGACCGTGGCACCATGCGAGCACTTCACGTCATCCGCATAAATCTCCAGCTGCGGCTTGGATTCTGCCTTGGCGCCCTCTGAAATCACCAGATTATGATTCGTCTGGTACGCCTCTGTCTTCTGCGCATCCGGAGCCACGACTATCTTCCCGTAGAATTTCACGTTGGAATGCCCGGAAGCAATACCGTTGAAAAGCTGGTAAGAAGTGCAGGACGACACCCTGTGACGCACCTCCGTGCGGATCTGCACTTTCTCATCCGAGCCGCTCAGATAAAGTCCAGAGATAGTCACATCCGCACCCTCGCCGACGATATCGACCGCAAGAGGGAGGTCAATGCTGACTCCAGGCATGATGAGGACGACGATGTTCACCCTCGCACCAGAACCGACTACCACATTGTCGAAAGGAAGTTCTGTCAATGCAGATGTTCCATCGAGCATATATGTATTGTCAAACGTCTCGCCCTCAGCTACTTCAAGCATTCTGGGACCACGTACGGGAGAAATGTCGGTATAATGTCCAGCATCGTGCTTTGGAGACGGATCCAGACGTTCGGAGAGGCTCATCTCCTGCTCATTCAGGCACTGTTCCAAAACTGTGTTGTTGTTTTCCATAGCGCCTCCCTTAGAAAATGTCATAGCCCTTCTCCTCGATCTCGTCCACAAGCTCGCGTCCCGCAGTCGTGACAATCTTTCCGTCCTTCAGAACGTGGACGATATCCGGGACGATATAGTCGAGAAGCCTCTTGTAATGCGTTATGACAATGGCTGACTTCTCAGGCGTATGGAGAGAGCGCACCCCTTCAGCAACTATTCTGAGAGCATCCACATCCAGTCCGCTGTCCGTCTCGTCCAGGATTGACAGGGTCGGGTCGAGCATAGCCATCTGGAAAATCTCATTGCGCTTCTTCTCGCCTCCGGAGAAACCTACATTGACCTCCCTCTTGGCGAATTCAGGGCGCATCTGCACGAACGCCATCTTCTCCTTCATAAGCTTCAGGAACTCCCCGGCCTTCATAGGCTCCAGTCCCTCCGCCTTGCGCTTGGCATTGATGGCGGTCTTCATAAAGTTCGTGATGGTGACACCTGGAATCTCTATCGGATACTGGAACGACATGAATATTCCAGCCCATGAACGTTCCTCCGGTGACATCGCGAGCAGATCCTTGCCCATAAAGGTTATGCTGCCTTCGGTAATAGTATACAAAGGCTTGCCTGTCAACACGCTGGACAATGTGCTCTTTCCTGCTCCATTAGGACCCATTACAGCGTGTATCTCGCCTTTCCTTATGGTCAGGTCAATACCCCTTAATATTTCCTTTTCACCTACCGATGCATGCAGGTCTTTGATTTCCAGTAATATATCGCTCATAATGTTTCAACATTCTTATTTCGACACAAAGATACAACAAATAGATAAGAAAATCATCAGGTTAAGAATTGCGGGGAAAGTTCCGCTGTCTTATCCGGAGAAAACAAGGGCGGACATTGGGAGATTTTTACTATATTTGCCTCTTGAACATCAAAGGGGTGCCGAGGCATCCGGCAGGGCTGGGCTGAGATCCGGCTTCTGCGGGAAGAAGGCTGAGATTA
>CAKUVA010000029.1 GCA_934693135.1 uncultured Bacteroidales bacterium
AAGACAACAACAGCAAAGAAGAGAGTAGTAAAAGTTGAAGCTACTGGTGAAGCTCATATTTCATCAACCTTCAATAATGTTATTATCGCTCTCACAAACAATGTTGGCCAGGTTATTAGCTGGTCATCAGCTGGAAAGAGCGGTTTCAGAGGCTCTAAAAAGAATACTCCTTATGCAGCTCAGGTTGCAGCAGAGGATGCAGCTAAGTCTGCGTTCGATGCAGGCCTCCGCAAAGTAAAGGTCTATGTCAAAGGTCCTGGTGCTGGACGTGAGTCAGCTATCAGAACAATCAATCAGGCAGGTATCGAGGTTACTGAGATTATTGACGTAACTCCTATGCCTCACAATGGTTGCAGACCTAAAGGCCGTCGTAAGGTTTAATTTAAAGTTATTTTAATGATTAATTACTATGGCAAGATATACTGGACCAAGTACTAAAATCGCCCGTAAATTCGGCGAGCCTATCTATGGTGCGGATAAGGATTTCGAAAAGAGAAATTACCCTCCGGGACAGCATGGTGCGGCCAGAAAGCGTGCAAGAAAGGCTACCGATTATGGTAACCAGCTTAAAGAGAAGCAGAAAGTTAAATATATGTACGGAGTTCTCGAAAGACAGTTCCGCAATACATATGAGAAAGCCTGCCGTATGGAAGGCCAGAAAGGTGAGAACCTTCTTCTCCTTCTCGAGTCAAGACTCGATAATATCGTTTATCGCCTCGGTATAGCTCCTACAAGAGCTGCGGCAAGACAGCTTGTCCGTCACTGCCACATTACTCTTAATGGCGTTGTTTGCAGTATTCCTTCAGCTTCTGTGAAAGCTGGTGATGTTATTGCTGTAAGAGAGAGGTCTAGAAGCCTTGAGGTTATCGCTAATAGTGTTGCTTCTGCTAAGAAGTACTCATGGCTTGAGTTCGATCCTAAGGCTCTCACAGGTAAATTCTTGAATGTTCCTGTAAGAACAGAGATTCCTGAGAATATCAACGAGCAGCTTATCGTAGACCTGTACTCTAAGTAATAGTAACACCTAAAAAGAAATAATATGGCAATCTTAGCATTTCAGAAACCAGATAAGGTGATAATGCTCGAAAGCACGGACACCGTCGGTCGTTTCGAGTTCAGGCCTCTTGAGCCTGGCTATGGCCAGACAATTGGTAACGCGCTTCGTCGCATATTGTTGTCTTCTCTGGAAGGTTTTGCTATCAGTTCGATAAAAATCTCAGGCGTAGACCAGGAGTTTGCGACAATACCTGGGGTTATCGAGGGTATGCAGGACATTATTCTCAATCTCAAACAAGTTAGATTGAAAAGAATGGTGGACTCTGTAGACTCAGAGGTGGCAAATATCGTAATTAGCGGTAAACAGGAGTTTACTGCAGAGGATATCTCCAAGGGATTGTCTTCTTTCAAGGTGCTCAATCCTGAGTTGCATATCTGCACTCTCGAGCCTTCTGTGAAACTTGAGATTTCTCTAACAGTTACCAAGGGTCGCGGTTTCGTTCCTGCTGATGAGGAGAGAGATGAAAATACTCCTATCGGAACTATTCCGGTAGATGCAATTTATACTCCTATTAGAAAGGTGAACTGGACAGTGGAGAACTGGCGTGTTGAACAGAAGACTGATTATGAGAAGCTGAATTTGGAGATTATAACCGATGGTTCTATTTCTCCTAATGCTGCTCTTCAGGATGCTGCAAACATTCTGATTTATCATTTCAAGCTTTTTACAGATGACAAGAAGATGGCTCTCGAAAGCGCTGTCGTTCCTGATTCCAAAGAGCTTGATGAGGAATCGCTCCGTATGAGGCATCTTCTCCTTAACAAACTTTCAGATCTTGGCCTTTCAGTACGTGCATACAACTGCTTGAAGGCTGCTGAGATTGATACTTTGGCAGATCTTGTATCTTACTCGAGAAACGAGCTTATGAAGTTCCGTAACTTTGGACGTAAGTCTCTCAGTGAAATAGATCAGATGCTTGAGAAGATGAAGCTTACATTCGGAATGGATGTTACCAAGTACAATATTGAACCTAAGAAAAAGAATAACGCATAATCATGAGGCATAATAAAGCAATCAATCACCTTGGTCGCAAGAGTGGTCATCGCAAAGCTCTCCTTGCTAATATGTCGTGCTCACTCATTCTCCATAAGAGAATCAACACTACTGTAGCAAAGGCTAAGGCTCTGAAAATGTATCTTGAGCCACTTGTTACCAAGTCAAAGGACGATTCTACACACTCACGTCGTGTCGTCTTCAGTTATCTCAAGGATAAGACTGCTGTTGCAGAACTTTTCCGTACCATTGCCCCTAAGATTGCAGACCGTCCAGGTGGATACCTTCGTGTCCTCCATACCGGTTTCAGACAGGGTGACGGCTCAGAGATGGCTCTTATAGAGTTCGTAGACTTCAATGAGGCAGCACTTGCTGCAGCTCCTAAGGAGGCTAAGAAATCTACCCGTCGTAGTCGTGCAAAGAAATCTGAAGCTACGGCTGAGGCTGCTCCTGCAGAGGCTCCAAAAGCTGAGTAATCAGTATTTGATATATGTTAGAAGCGGTGATCCGAGAAATCGGATTACCGCTTTTTTCTATATTCTTTAGGTGTGCAACTGAATTTAGCTGCGAACTCCTTGAAGAAATATGACTTGCTGCTAAATCCGCATTCGTACATGACCTCCTGAACACTCATACTTGTCGTGGTTAGCAAATCTCCAGCTCTTTCCATACGTAGCGTCTTAATATATTCCATAGGAGTCATCTGAAGCAGCTCCTTTGCCTTACGATATAGTTGCATCTGACTGATAGAACACTCTTCAGCTAAAAATGTCATGTTTAGCTTACCATTATTCATATTGCTGATAATAAGATCAGTAATTTTCAAGATAAACTCTCTGTCTTCTTTTTTTACGACATTTCCTCCGAACTTTTGCATGGCGGCATTTGCAGAACGACTGTAATCGATAATTGCCTTCTCCCTATTAAGCAAGTTGTTCATGGTTGCCATAAGATGCCGTGGATTGAACGGCTTTGCTATATAGGCATCTGCACCATTCTCAAGTCCCTCAATCTGGCTCTCCATCGTACTTTTCGCCGATAGCAGAATTACTGGAATATGTCTTGTGTTTTCATCTGACTTAAGTTCCCTAACCATTTTGTCTCCATCCATCACAGGCATCATCACATCACTGATAATAATGTCAGGAGTCGTATTATGTACCATAGACAAGGCATCTTGACCATTTTCCGCCTCCATAACAGTGAAATCTGTCCCGATTAGGTCCTTTATAAACTCACGGATTTCCTGTTCATCATCTACGATAAGTGCGGTTAGATGGCCGGTATGCTGATACCTTCTTGTGACATCTGCATCGACCTTAATAGGCATGCCTATAGGCTCTTGTGATAACTTTTTCTCTGCCAGTGGTTTCTCTGTTACAGCCTCGATTGTCGGCTCTAATTTCGGAATAATCACTATGAACGTGGTGTATGTACTTCCGTCGCTGTCAACCCTGATAGTCCCACCCATTGCGTCTACTAAGCTTTTGCAGAGTGCGAGTCCAATGCCGGTGCTTTGCATGTTTCCGCGAGTGAATGCTTGTTCGACTTTGTTGACTACCTCGTATCTATCGAAAATGGAAATTTGATGTTCTTTGTCAATGCCGATGCCCGTATTAGTTACACGAAGGGTAAGCATGTCGTCTGAAATGCTACAATTTATTATAATCTGCTCAAAGTTAGGTGTATATTTTACTGCATTGGATAAAAGATTAAAGATGATTTTTTCAGTGCTGCTCCTATCCACGTTCCAAATTACTATTGCAGGCTGGAAATTCATAGAAAAATGGATGTTGTGTTCTTCCATGATTTCGCGGTAATTTTCAGCTTCGGAATACGCCATTTCTGTGATGTCTACTGATGTGATTTCTAACTTCAGATGCCCTGTGTCTGCCTTACGGAAATCAAGAAGCTGGCGGATCATCGACTGCATCCTGTCAGAGTTGGATGCTATAATTTTCAAATACTTGCGAGCGATCGAACTGATCGAGCTATCCAATAAAAGTTTCTCGCATGGTCCATAGATGAGAGTCAATGTGTTTGAAAATTCATGTGCTATGTTGGTGAAAAACACTAGTTTAGCTTCTTGGATTTCCTTAATTTTCTGTTTTTCCATCTCCTCATTGCGGATTTTCTCTTCCGTCTCCAGGCGAAAGCGGATAGAGCGGTAGGTAAGGTATATTAGTAATGTGATGAATAGTATATATGCAATGTTTGCGTAGATGGTTTTGTACCAAGGAGTCGAAATAGTTATGTCAAGTGTGAAGATATCTGTGCTCCAGACCTTGTCCGCATTGCTACATCTTACGTGGAGTTTGTATTTGCCATGTGGAATATTTGTGAAAACAATGGAGTTGGATGAGCCTATTTCTATCCATTCTGACTGCCATCCTTCTAAGTAATATGCTATTTCACATTTCGATCCGTTTAGATAATCTATCGGTACAAAGTTGAAACTGAATGATTTGTTCCGCCATGAAAGTTCGAGTGTCTGATTTCCATCCTTTAGAAGTGTTGAGATGTCAACCTTTTCGTTATCCACTGAAAAGCCTTTGAACAGTAGTTCAGGCATGTAAGTATGTGATGGTATAGAAAGAGGATCGAATTCATTAAATTTGGCAATTCCTCCGAAAAAGAAATGTGAGTTCGATGGGGCGCGATAGAATGCACCATCTGAAAATTCGTTGCCTTGTAGCCCGTCAGACTCGTAATAAGAGATGATTCTATACTCTCCGTGTGGAGCCAAAATTCTTGCCAAACCGCGGTTAGTGCTTATCCAGATGCTATGCATAGAATCTTCCAAGATACCATGTATAGTATTGTTAGGAATGCCATTCCGTTCAGTGAAAAAGCGTGTTTTTCCGTGCGAAATGTTAAACAGGCCCTGACTTGTGCCGACCCATAGCGAACCGATACTATCCTTGTACATGCACAGCACATCTGTATCATGAAGTTCCGAATTCTCGCCTCCGAAAGGTGTAAATTTTCCCGTTCTGAAATCCAGTCTGTCGATTCCTCGTCCTCTTGTACCGACTAGTAGTCCATCTGCTCCATCTGGGATCATCGAATACACGATATTGTTACTAATGCTGCCAGGTTTACCTGTGTACGAGAGTTGCTGGATTTCCGTTACGTGATAATGATTTGCATTTCGATTTAGGCCAATGTGAAAGATGCCATGGCCACTTGTCCCTACCCAGAGGCCGTCTTTTCCATCACGGAGAATGACATATACCGAAGATAGATTGTTTTGAAGCGAATCAGGAATGGTTAGTTTTTCCATACGTTCTGATTTCATGTCATAATAGTTCAAACCTTTGCCATCAGTGCCTATCCATATTTCTGATTCTCCTTCGCATAGTGCATATACTGAGTTGTTGATTAATCCGTTATCGGTAGTAAATTGCTTTTCTATTGTGCGTTCTCCAAAATGTTCCTTTGATAAAATAAATATGCCGCTGCCTTTTGTGCCCACCCATAAACGTTTGTATATATCTTCGTAAAAAGATCTTACAGCACTATTGCCGAACTTGAATGAGCCTTTTTCTGGATATGTAGTGAAAGAGGCTTTCGTATCGGAGAGTTGATACACACCCTGCATATCTGTTCCAACCCAGAGAATATCCTGAGTGCCGTCGGTTAAGGATAATACTGGGATACCTTTTAATATATGGTCAGATAGACCATTATCAGGATCGTATCTGAATAATCCGTTCGCTGTTCCTATCTGCCAGACTCCTTTATGGAGACAGAGTGAGAAAATTTCACCTGTTTTGCCTACATTGGCTGGAACTATTAGAGTGGTATGGTTTTCCAAATTGGAAAGCACACCATTCTGATTACTATACCATATGCTGCTGTCGCGGCTATCTAAGAATATATTGGTCGCATCTGTGACTAATTCAACGCTTTCTGATACGCAAATTTTACCTCTTTCATCTGAAGATAGTTTTACTTTCTGGAGAAGATTATCCTTATTCAGAATATAAAGATTGTTATCTTTCCCGTGTATAGCTTTTACGGCTCCGTTTGTGCCAGGCATTGAGACGTGCTCGAAAATACGAGTATTATCATTAAATACGAAAGCGCCTTGTCCATAGATGAATGCGAAAATGTTTTCTTTTGAATCCTTTGATATTATGAAAGCATGCTCGGTTGGGATATCCCATCCTGAATTACCAAAGAAGAATCTTTCTGACTTGCCTGTCTTTATGTCAAGCCTGTTTATTCCTCGGTCAGTGGCTATCCATAATATTCCTGGCTTCTGCTCAATCATTTCGCGGATAATGTTGTTCGAAATGCTTTCATCGTTTCCCGGTTCAGGCTTGAAAACGGTGATGCTCTTGCCATCGTACATATTCAAGCCATCCCATGTCCCGAACCACATTTGTCCTTCGGAATCTTGAAGTATGCATGTTACAGAACTATTAGAAAGTCCTATACTGCTTGTTATCCTGCGTGTGTCAAAATCTTGACTGTATAGCTTTATAAACGCGCAGAATATAAATATAATAAGAAAAAGAATTCGTCTCATGTTATTTTATGTATAAGTGCATCATCGCTTAGATGCAAAATTAACTCTCCTTTTTGAAATTGTGGATCATCTTGTATTTTTTATGGCAGAAAGTTACAATGAAATTCATTTTCACAAGAGTTATTTGTTTTCTTCGGATGTTGTACAAGTCGTCTCTTCGGGCTGCCAAGCGGTAATATATCCTTTGGAATGATACGATTTATGAAATAAATATGCCTTCTATGGGCGTGGAATGACGATTGTAAAAATTGTGTACTCTTTTGAAGAAAAAGCGAACTTCAGTTTTTTTTAATCGATTTATCTTTGTAAAAACGTTTAAAACACACAAAACAATGGATATCGCTAAAAGAAGTAGCCATAACCCTCTTATGAGGCCAAAGGATCTTAAACCTTGCATTTCGGGAATGGAGATAACGTGTCTCCTTAATCCGGGGGTGTTCCGCATGAACGGCAAGACTTGGCTTGTGCTCAGAGTCGCTGAACGTCCAGTGCAGAAAGAAGGCGTCATCAGTTTTCCTATATATAATAAGGAAGGGAAAATAGAAGTTCTCTCTTTTGACAAATCTGACCCTCAGCTTGACATGAGAGATCCGCGCGTTATAGGATTCAAAGGACAGAACTATCTCACTACTATGTCTTACCTCCGTCTTGTATGTAGCGACGATGACGTACATTTTTATGAAGATCCTGCTTTCCCTCCTATCTTCGGAGAAGGATTTCAGGAGTCATTCGGAATCGAAGATTGCCGTGTGGCCACTATGGAAGATGGTTACTACCTGACATTTACAGAAGTATCTCCAGTCGCTGTAGGTGTTGGACTTATTAGAACGAAAAACTTCAAAAAATATGAACGCGAGGGTATGATATTCCCTCCACACAACAAGGACTGCGCACTCTTTCAGGAAAAAATCGATGGGAAATACTTTGCATTCCACCGTCCAAGCAGTCCTGAACTCGGTGGTAACTATATTTGGATAGCCGAGTCTCCCGACAGAATCCATTGGGGCAGACACAAATGTGTAGCTGTTACTAGACCTGGAATGTGGGACTCTGCACGAGTTGGCGCTGGAGCCGCACCTATCCGAACGGAAGAAGGTTGGCTTGAAATTTACCATGGTGCCAATGAAGAAAACAGATACTGCCTTGGAGCCCTGCTGCTTGACCTAAACGACCCGACAAAGGTTATTGCGAGAAGCGAAGAACCTATCATGGAACCGATTGCAGATTATGAAAAGACTGGATTTTTCGGAAATGTAGTATTTACCAACGGGTACTATATGGATGGGGACACCATCAAGATGTTCTATGGCGCCTCCGATGAGGTTATCTGTAGTGCCGAATTGTCAGTGAAGGAAGTCCTTGCAACCCTTAAAAAGTAAGCGAACATGAATGGTTTGATAGGTGAATTTAAATTTTTTCTTTCCCAACCGAGGAATATAAAAACCCTGTTGGTCACAAATCTCCTGTTTGCGATGGTGCTTCCGGTGATAGAAATATTCGCTGGAGCATACATTATGAGAAATACTGGTAGCCCATCATCCGTTGTAAAATATCAACTTTGCATGTACGTAGGAGTTGTATTAGCAGCCTTAGTAAATGGTTTCTTGCTCAAGTATTTCAAGGCTGCATTTGTCTATGGATTTGGAATCATTATTTCTGCCATCTCACTGATGGGCATGATGTCTATTTCGAATGTAAACATAGAAATCCTTTGTCTTGCAGGTTTTTTGATAGGACTTTCTACAGGCTTTTTCTGGACAAATAGATATCTCTTGACATTGTATTCCACAGATGATAGAAACAGAAACTATTTCTTCGGATGTGAATCATTCTTCTTCTCTTTATGGAACATCGTGATTCCTCTTATAATCGGTGCATTCTTAGCAACTGTAGAAGGAGGAAAGATTTTCGGAAACCTTACAGTGAACGGAGGTTACAAAATCATCACTGCTGCAGCATTGTTCATTTCAGTGCTTGCATGTATTGCCCTCTCTCAGGGAAGATTCAAAAATCCGGAAAGCAAGAAATTCTTCTACTTTCGATTCCACGAACTCTGGGTGAAGATGCTTTCACTTGCAGGACTTAAGGGTATGGTACAGGGCTTCCTGGTTACAGCACCTGCCATTCTTGTTATGAAATTCTTAGGTAGCGAAGGTTCCCTCGGCCTTATTCAAGGTATCGGTGGAGCGCTTACAGCAATATTGGTTTACATCCTTGGACGTGTAGCAAGACCACAGGATAGAATAAAAATCTTCGGATTCGGACTTTTGATATTTTTTGTTGGAACATTGGCGAATGGAATCATGTTCTCCGCTTTCGGAGTTATCATCTTCGTCCTCTGCAAGATTTTCTTCCAGCCGTTGCATGACCTTGCATATTACCCGATTATGATGAAAGCCATCGATGTTGTTTCAGAAATTGAGAAACGTGATGGATATACATATATCATGAGCCATGAAATAGGACTCTTCTTTGGACGCGCCTTTGGTATGGTTTTGTTTATATTGATGGCATCGTGTATTTCGGAAGACTTTGCACTCAGATTTGCACTTGTAGTAGTAGGTGCGCTTCAGATGCTTTCTCTCCCACTTGCAAAGAATATCATCAAAGAGTCAGATAGTTATTTGGAGGCTAAATAATGGAGGCAATAAAAATTATTACTGCTACAGCATTGGCTGTCATAGTTGCTACTGGATGTTCTGAGGATGGTAAGTATGGAATGCCTATAGAACAGAAAAGTATTGGCTTAGTCGAAAAAATGCCGACTATGCCGCAACCTTACAAAATGCTTGATTGGAAGCAGAAAGCTCGTGATTTCGATGCGTATGCTTTCGATATGGAGTCCAAACTTCCTGCCGGACCGGTAATCTGGTTTGATGACAACCAACGCAATCTTCCTCAGATGACATTCGGTCTTTACACAGCGATGAAAGATGTTAGACAGGGCCCTGAACACAATGGAGGTGAATTCCACGAGAGTCTTAATTCTCTAACAGCTCTTCTCAGTGCCGGACTTATCGGAATAGACAAGACAAACCAGAATGGTTATAACTACGTGAAGATGGTTCAGAACTATTTCAACACTGAAAATGGTTGGAATATTGTTATGAATAACACTTGTCCGAAAGTAGCCTTGCTTGGAGGTGGATATGGACGAGACTGGTGGTATGATGTCTTCCCTAATGTGTTGTATTATGCTATTTGTGAAGTTTTTCCAGATGTCGAATTTTCAGATGTTATCCAGAAAAGCATAGCAGAAAAGTTCTGCGCAGCCGATTCTGTCCTTAACGGAAACTACGATTATTCATATTTCGACTATGCTCAGATGCGTGGTATGGTAAATAACATTCCACTTCAGCAAGATGCTGCTGGTGGGCATGGTTATGTACTCTATTCGGCATGGAAGAAATATGGTGATGCGAGATACCTCGAACATGCTAAATCTGCCATTGCAGTACTTGACAGCCAGAAAGAAAGCCGATTTTATGAAATTCTGCTCCCTATGGGAATCTATACTGCAGCTCGTCTCAATGCTGAACAAGGTCAATCGTATAATATTGACAAGATGTTATCATGGGTATTTGATGGTTGCACGAGCCCGACAGGTCGCACAGGATGGGGGATAACCTGCGGAAGATGGGGAGATTACGATATCAGTGGACTTCAGGGTAGTGTTATTGACGGAGGTGGATTTGCATTCCTTATGAACAGTATAGACATGGCCATGCCACTCGTTCCGATGGTAAAATACCAGCCTCAGTATGCTGTTGCGATAGGAAAATGGATGCTGAACAATGCTAATGCATGCCGATTGTTCTTCCCTGACCAGATTCCAGATACAAATCAACTTCTTCCAGGAATGCAAGATTACACGAAATCTATCATTGCTTATGAGGGATTAAAGTATGAAGACGACTATTATGACAAGTCGAAGAAAGATGTTCATCCTCTTGCTCTTGGCGACGGACCGAAGTGGAATGAAAAAAATCCTCCGGAAAGTATGTTTAGTGTATATAGCACATCTGCAGTGGGGATACTTGGCGCAATAGTAGATACGACTGATGTTGAGGGGATACTTCGCCTTGACTGTAATGCTACAGATTTCTATTCCGACAAGAAATATCCTGAATACCTCTGCTACAACCCATTTGATGCAGAAAAAGTGTTCACCTACGTGGCTGAAACCGGGAAAAAAGATCTCTTCGACATCATTGCGAGGAAGTATGTTGCTAAAAATTTTGAAGGTAAGGTCAATATTAATTTACATGGAAACACTGCAGCAGTTCTCGTTGAACTTCCTGCGGGAACAATCATTAAGAAAGATAAACAAGGACGCCTTGTTGCTGATGAAAATATTATAGCTTATTGATTTACAGAATATGAAACGGGTTTTTATACTCATGCTTGCCATCTTTACATCAGTAGCCCTGAATGCTCAGGTTACTGATCTGAAAGGTAAAGTTACAGACGCTCAGTCAGGAGAAACTCTCATTGGCGCGAGTGTCATGATCTCCGGTACTACTACTGGAGTGATAACCGACATTGACGGAAACTATGAGATTAGAGTTCCATCAAATGCGACATTGGTATTCTCATGCCTTGGTTACAAAGAGATTCAAGTAAAATTTGCAGGACAGAACGAGCTGAACGTCTCCCTCGAACAAGACAACAAACTTCTTGAGGAATCAGTAGTCGTAGGTTATTCTGTACAGAAGAAGAGAGATGTTCTTGGAGCTGTGAGTAAGGTAAATGGCGAAGAACTTACCAAAGTTCCAGTGTCTTCCGTGCAACAGTCTCTTCAGGGACGTATCGCCGGTGTTGAGGTTTCAAACCAAACGGGTGCTCCAGGTTCTACAATTTCAGTGCGTGTACGTGGAACAAGTTCTATAAGTTCTGGTAACGATCCTCTTTACATTGTTGATGGCATACCTGTTGAAGGTGCTCTCAATAGCTTGTCGCCTAATGATATAGAAAGCATAACGGTCCTTAAAGATGCTTCATCTGCTGCTATCTACGGATCTCGTGCCACGAATGGCGTTGTTCTTATCACAACAAAATCAGGCAAGGCTGGAGATTCTAAGATAACATATAATATGCAGGCTGGCGTACAGACCCATGGGCATCTTACGCCGATGGCTTCTTCATCGCAGTATATAGAGCTTTACAATGAGGCTGCTGTTAATGACAATGCTATCTCTGTTGTAAAACGCCCTCTTATTGAAGGCGATTATGTGAAGGATTTTGCCAATGTGAACCATCTTAAGGAAATTTTCCAAGTGGCCCCGATACATTCTCATGAACTTTCCATAAGTGGTGGTTCAGAAAAGTCTCAATATCTCATTTCCGGTTCATATTATGGACAGGACGGAATTATAAAGGGGACAGATTACAATAGACTTAATATTAGATCTAATATCAGTTCACAGGTTAAGCCTTGGTTGAAAGCAGGACTTAATGTAAACGGCTCCTATTCTTCCAACAGAATGGTGTCAAGCTCTGGTGACGGATATGCAGGTGAAGGCGGTAGTGTGGTTCGATATGCTCTTTTCAGAAATCCAGCCGTTCCTGTAAAGGATGCTTCTGGCGAATATGTAGACCTTCCTTCTGAATATTACGGAAATTCTGTATATAATACATTTTTTGGAGACAGTTATAGTCCAGAGGGCTTGGCTGCAAATACAGATAGAACCCAGAAGATAAAATCTATCATAGCTACGACTAATGCGTTAGTTTCTTTTACTAAAAATATGTTCTGGAAGACTACATTCGGTATTGACTATAAGAATAGCTCTCTTCGTGTATATAATAAGACTTGGGGAACTCAAAACCGAATTAACAGTGCCAATAGCATGGAATTGACTAAGGCAGAGCAGTATAACTGGACTTTTAATACGACATTTAACCATAATCTTACATTTGGAGACCATAGTCTTAACTATCTTGTAGGTATGGAAGCTGTTCATAATCATGACGAAGCGTTGTCGTCTACTGATAGTGAATTTCCGAGCACATCCAAGGATCTTATCTATATTGGAAAAGGAGAGGGCGTTAATTCGTCTAATCAAAGCGAATCAGCTTCAAGCCTTCTCTCTTATTTTGCCAATGTTAACTACAATTGGAAGAACAGATACTATCTTTCAGGAATCATACGAGAAGATGGTTCATCTAGGTTTAGTAAAGGAAATAGATGGGGTACATTCTATTCTGTATCAGCCGGTTGGAATATGGAAGAAGAAAACTTCTTGAAAGACAGTGACGTGATTAGTAAACTTAAGATACGAGCTGGCTATGGTGCCATAGGAAATCAGAATATCGGACTTTATGCTTATAGTGACAGATATTCAGCAGGATATTGGTACATGTTTGGTAGCGCTGCAGCCAATGGATATGCTCAGACGACTCTTGCAAACAAGAATCTCAAATGGGAAACAAGCCGTCAGTTCAATGCCGGAGTTGATCTTGAACTGTTCCAAGGACAGTTCGGGGCCACTGTTGATTACTACTATAAGGTTACAGACAACATGCTTGTTCAAGAGGCCCTTCCTTCATCTGTCGGAAATGCGTCTGCACCATGGGTGAACAATGGAAGTGTATTGAATACTGGAGTTGACATTGAACTTTTCTGGCGTAAGGCATTCAGAAATGGAAGCATTGACATTACTCTCAATGGTGGATACCTTCACAATGAGGTGCTATCCCTTGAATCTCCAATCCTTGGAGCTCGCGTAGATACCGGAATTTATGCCACAAAGACAGAAGTAGGACATCCTATCGGATCGTTCTATCTCTATAAAATGGACGGCATCTTCCAGAATGAAACAGAGATTCTTACCTCTGCATATCAGGGGGCTGGAATTAAGCCTGGTGATGTAAAATATGCTGACAAGGATGGTAATAATGTGATTGACTCCAATGACCGTTATTATATGGGCAGTGCAATTCCTAAGGTTACTGCCGGGCTCAATATCGGTGGATCATATAAAGGCTTTGATCTCTCATTGTTCTTCCAAGGAGCGTTTGGACAGAAGATATTCTCTCAGGTGAACTATGATATTGAGGGATTTTATCGTGGATTCAATGTCACTGAACGTTATTATAAGAATCGTTGGACAGGAGAGGGTACTTCCAATACCCAGCCACGAGCTTCATGGTCATCGAAGTCCAACAATGTGAGGGTATCTTCAAGATTCCTCGAAGATGGATCTTATGTTAGGCTCAAGAATGCTCAGATAGGTTATACGATAAAGACGCCTGAAAGTTGGAAAATTAGTAATCTCAGAATATATCTTTCTGCATCTAATTTGTTTACTATCACTGGCTATAGCGGACTCGATCCTGAGATGACTGTAAGTACGAACTCTGCAAGTGAGGGTGATCGTGCAAATGGTATTGACTGGGGTACATATCCGGTTGCCAAGAGCTATACTATAGGATTGAACCTTACTTTCTAAAATTGCATAGATTATGAAAAAGATAATTTACATAATAATCTCGGGAGCATGTCTTATTGCGACATCTTCATGTGAAAGCTTCTTGGACGAAGGACTTAAAGGAGATTATTCATCAGAAAATTATTATAAATCAGCGGTGCAGGCTGAAATGGCTGTTAATGCTATTTACAATTCTCTGTATAATAACACACTATGGATTTTTGGCGATGTGGCTTCAGATGATGCTGTGAAGGGAGGAAATGCTGGAGACCAAGCTGATATTAACAATATTGATGATTTCACTGCGGTTGCTGACAATGGGTGCCTTGGTACATATTGGCAGCATGCCTATGAAACTATCGCTAGGGCAAACAACGTTATAACCAATGTTCCCAGTGTGAGTATGGACGAAAAGGAAAAAGCAGATCTTATTGGTCAGGCAAAGTTCTTGAGAGCTTATTCTTATTTCAATCTTGTTAATATATTTGGACAGGTCCCTCTGAAACTAAAACCTCAGACTACTTCAGATGCTATTCATGTTGGTCTTAGTACTGTTGAGCAGATTTATGTACAGATTGATGAAGATCTTACGGATGCGAAGAATTCACTGCCGGCAACAGTATCTGCAACAAGTGCAGGACGTGCGACCAAAGGCGCTGCATTTGCATTACTTGCCAAATCTAAACTTTTCCAGAGAAATTGGAAAGAGTGTGCAGATTTTGCGGATTCTGTTGAACACATTGGCACCTATGACCTTGTGAAGGATTATTCAAATCTATTCAAGGTTGGAGCTGAAGATAGTGTCGAGTGTGTGTTTGCTATTAGGTATGGAAACACGGCAGATGCTAATTTGGGCAATAACCTTAATGTATGGTTTTCTCCTGCTGCTGAAGGTGGCTATTATTTCGACGCCCCTACTCAGGCTTATGTTGATTGTTTCTCTGAAAAAACGATTGACGGAAAGACAGATCCACGTCTTGATGCTTCCATTGGACGTGAAGGACAGCCTTGGTTTAATAATACGACATTCTCTTCAGAATGGTCTGAGGCTACAGGGTATCTTGTAAAAAAATATAATGAGGACCTTTCTGAAACACAAGCTAAGAGTCAGTGTACTATTCCTCAGCATATTATAAGATATGCAGATGTCCTTCTTATGCATGCTGAGGCACTCAATGAGCAGAATTTGCCTTCTGCTGCGGCACAATATGTAAATAGAGTGCGTGAAAGGGCTGGTTTGGCGGCTACGTCTGCAACTTCGCAGAGTGTAATGAGAGATGTTATCAGGACAGAACGCCGCCGTGAACTCGGTTTTGAATTCCATAGATTCTTCGATGTTATGAGATATGGGAAAGAATATGCGGAATCAGTTCTCGGAACATCATTCAAGTGGACTGAGCCTCGCTTCTACTATCCTATTCCTCAGTCTGAAACAGAAACAAATAAAGCATTACATAAATAATTAATAATTCCAAAACACAAGTTATCATGAAAAACTTTAAATTATTGGTTCTCGCAGCAGTCGCTGTGATCTCATTCGGATTTGCATCCTGCAGCAAGGATAATGGAGGAGATGAAAAGAAAGTAGACCTTACTGAACTTACAGCTGTCGTTGACTCATGCCAGACTGTTCTTAGCAATGCAACTACTGCAGATTATCCACAGTCTGCCATTACAGCATTCGAGAGTACTGTAAATGCGGCAAAGAAAGCCCTTGAGGGTAATCTTACCCAGACGGCTGCAGACAATATGCTTGTTCAGCTTCGTGCTGCCGGTAAGACTTTCGCTGCAGCTGCGTTTGGCGCTATACCAGAGAATGCATTGACATTTGCACTTACTTTCGATGAGGGTAAGGGCGAGTCTCTCAAGACTACAGGCTCCTACAATTGGACAGCCAAATTCGAAAAAGGTCCTTCAGAGATCTTCGGAACAGATACTCAGGTACCTCAGTTCGTGGATGGAAAGAAAGGCAAGGCTCTATATTTCGATAAGGGAGCGCACCTTGAGATTTCTGACTATGCTGCAAACATGCTCGAAGGTAGCAAACTTTCAATTGCTGTATGGGTTAAACCAGAAGAGACACGTGCCGGCAACTACATCATTTCTTACAACTATTGGAATAGCTGGAAACTTAATCTCCAGACTGAGAATAAGCCATTCTTCACTATTGCTACAGACAAAGGAACAGTTGATATGGACAACGAAACTGTTCAGTCAGTTCCAAACGGAGATTGGACACATGTAGCTGTAACAGCTGACCTCACTGCTGGAGAAGTAAATTTCTACATCAATGGCGAGCTTACCAAAACATGGACAAAAGAGACTAAAGGTGATGGACTTAGCGGAACTATTAAGCCTTATACTACCAAACTTCCTCTTATGATCGGTGTATGTACTACGATTGATGAGGCTAACACTTGGTCTTGGTCATGGGAGAAAGTTCCTGCTAGTTGGGATTACTTCCATGGGACACTTGATGAGCTTCAGGTTTACAATGTAGCTCTTACTGCAGGTCAGATTGCAAAACTTGCTTCAGCAAAGTAATTAAGGATTACTAAGTTAATTCATAAATAAATATGAGGCTCGGGGAGAGAAATATTCTTTCTCCGAGCTTTTTAGAAAATAATACATCATGCGTTTAGAATATTTTCTTCCTCTATTATTGCTTGTGAATGCATCATGTGATAAGAACAATGTTCCGAAAGAAGAATCTGATACATTTTTTGGAGCTGCAGTCCCTCAACAAGGCATTTCTAAAGTGAATATGATGGATGATTTCCCAGGATCATATCTTATGGTGGATTGGGAAACAAAGGCAAAAAATTATGATGCGTATGTGTTCGACTGGAATCGTACATCTGGTCCAGGAGCGCTTATTTGGATGGATATCAGTGGAAAAGAGCCTGGATTTGGTCTTTATACGACAGTTGGAGACGTTAGGCAGGGGCCTTCCAACCCTTCCGGTCATGAAGCCATAAACACTATAGCGGCAGTCCTTAGTGGAGGATTGATGGGCATAGACAAGACAAATCAAGATGGATTCAACTATCCTAAAATGCTTCAGAACTACTTCGCTTCTACAAACGGGTGGAATATAATGCTGAACAATACTTCAGGATATGCAACTGACTGGTGGTATAATATCCTTCCTAATATCTTATATTATGGAGTATGTGATATCTTTCCTAATGTCTCTGGTGCCGCAGATATACAGAAATGCATTGCAGAACAGTTTGCATCTGCGGATAAGGCTCTTGGAAAATCATACGATTGGTCATATTTCGACTATGGGCTAATGCGAGGAGTGTCCAACAGAATACCACATCAGCAGGACGCGGCAGGTGGGCATGGCTATGTCCTTCTTTGTGCGTATCATAAATTTGGTGATGAAAACTATCTTGAACATTGTAAGAATGCCATAGATGTTCTTAATTCACAGACAGAAAGCCGTTTTTATGAAATACTCCTTCCGTTCGGTATTTATACGGCTGCACGTTTGAATGCTGAAGAGGGAACTGACTATGATGTAAAAAAGATGCTTAACTGGGTATTCAACGGCAGTGCCGGGAGGAGCGGATGGGGCGTTATAACAGGAAAGTGGGGAACGTACTCTGTAGATGGCCTTCAAGGAAGTACTACAGATGGAGGAGGATATGCATTCCTAATGAATAGCTTCGAAATGGCGTGGCCGCTTGTACCGATGGTAAAATACCAACCTCAATTTGCCGCAGCAATAGGAAAATGGATGCTTAACAATGCAAGTGCTTCCCGACTTTTCTATCCTTGTGATATTGATGATGAACATCAATATGCTCCGGAACTGAAGAATCTTACATCTAATAATGTTGCATACGAAGGATTGAGGTTTAGTGACAGATATGGAAATAAAAATGTTTGTCCGATAGCAGAGGGTGATGGACCATCGTGGACGAGTTCTAATCCTGTAAGTTCAATGTTTAGTCTTTATAGTACTTCCCCTGTTGGAATATTCGGTTCAATGATAAGAAAGACTGATGTTGATGGTATTTTAAGACTTGATTGCAATGTGACAGACTTTTATGCAGAGAGACCATATCCGGTATATCTGTACTATAATCCGTATGGAGAAGAAAAATCTGTGACATATCATACAGATGATAAAAAAGATATCTTTGACATTGTTTCAAAGTCATTCCTTGGCAAGAATGTGTCAGGAAGTGGACATATAATCATACCACCGAAAGGGGCTGTCGTGGTTTACGAATTTCCTGCTGGAACGGTACTTAAGTATGATGATGGCAAGATTATAGCTGATGGAAAATACATTATATCATGATTTTTGGTATATTTGGAGATATATAATGCCGAGTTTTCATTTTTAATTACTATTTTTGCATTTCGTTACATTTGTTAACATTTTAACCACGTTATATATGGCAAAAGTTGAAGAACTGAAAAGAATTGCATCTCAGGTGAGACGAGACATCGTCAGAATGGTAACAGATGCCCAGTCTGGCCATCCAGGCGGCTCCCTGAGTAGTGCTGATGTGCTCACTGCTTTATATTTCAACGAGATGAATATTGATCCTACACATTGGTCAAGAGAGAGCAAGGGACAGGATGTATTCATTCTCTCAGCAGGACACATTACCCCGGTTTATTATTCTCTTCTCGCGAGGAGAGGCTATTTTCCGGTAGCAGAGCTTGCTACATTCAGGAAATATGGTTCTCGTCTTCAAGGGCATCCTTCTGTAGAGAAAGGCCTTCCAGGAATTACCCAAGCTTCTGGCTCTCTCGGACAGGGACTTTCCGCTGCTGCTGGAGTTGCGCTTGGAAAAAAACTTGATAAAGAAGACAGGTTTGTATATGTTCTCTGTGGAGATGGTGAAAGTGAAGAGGGGCAGATCTGGGAAGCCGGCATGTTCGCTGCACATCATGGCTTAGATAACCTTATTGCCATGACTGACTGGAATGGACAGCAGATTGATGGAACAGTTGAGGCTGTATCTGGTCAGGGAGATCTTGAAGCCAAGTGGAAATCATTCGGGTGGAATGTTATAGTGGCTAATGGCCATGATTTCGACTCAATTCTTTCAGCGTTTGCTTCAGCTCGTGAAAATAAGGGCAAACCTACTATGATCCTCTTTAAGACTGAAATGGGACATGGTGTTGACTTTATGGCAGGCACATGCAAATGGCATGGCAAAGCACCTTCTCAGGAACAGTGTCAGGCGGCACTTGCTCAGCTTGAGGAAACATTGGGGGACTATTAATAGTTAAATGATTATCGAATATGACAAAGTATACAGATACAGGAAAGAAAGATACCCGCAGTGGTTTTGGCGCCGGTCTTTATGAGGCCGGAAAAGCTGATGCCAGAGTAGTCGCCCTTACTGCAGACTTGAAAGGATCTCTCAAGATGAATGCGTTTGCTGACGAGTTCCCGGAAAGGTTTATTCAATGTGGAATTGCGGAGTCCAATATGATTGGCGTTGCCGCAGGTATGGCTATTACAGGGAAAATACCATTTGCCGGCTCTTTCGCTGAGTTCGTCACAGGTCGTGTCTACGATCAGATACGTCAGGAAGTCGCTTATGGAGAGACTAATGTAAAAATCGCGGCTTCACATGCAGGCGTAACATTGGGAGAGGATGGTGCTACACATCAGACGATGGAAGACATTGCTCTTATGCGTGCGCTTCCCGGTATGGTGGTTATAAATCCTTGTGACTACAATCAGACTAAGGCTGCGACTATAGCAGCAGCTAAATATAAAGGCCCTGTCTATCTTCGTTTCGGGCGTCCGTCTGTGGCAAACTTTACCCCAGAAGATCAGGAATTTGAAATAGGCAAGGCTTATGTGCTTAATGAAGGCAAGGATGTGACAGTGATTGCTACCGGCCATATGGTTTGGGAGGCACTCAAAGCTGCTGAGGCACTCGAAGCCGAGGGAATATGCGCAGAGGTTATTGATATTGCTACCATAAAGCCTCTTGATGAAGCTGCGGTCGTTGCATCTGCACTCAAGACAGGAGCTGTAGTAGTGGCTGAGGAACATAATATGGCAGGTGGCCTTGGAGAGCTTATAGCTGGCGTGTTGGCAGCCAAGGCTCCTACACCAATGGAATATATCAATGGTGGTGATAAATTCGGCCAATCTGGAACTCCTGCGGAACTTCTTGCTGTCTATGGACTTGATGCTTCGCATATCTCAGAGGCTGCCAAGAAGGTGATAACTCGTAAGTAATCTTTGGCATCTGTCAGTCAGATGAGCGATGACGAGATTATCCGCCTTTACCATGATGGTAATGAGGAAAGGGCATTTACAGAAATCGTGAAAGCTTATAGTGAACGACTTTACTGGCATGTCCGTCGTTTTGTGTGCTGTCATGAGGATGCGGATGATTTGGTACAAGAGATTTTTATGAAAATTTGGGCTGCACTTCCTTCCTTTCGGGAGGAGGCGCAGCTTTTCACTTGGTTATATCGCATTGCCACGAATGAGGTGCTGAATTTCCTTCGTAAGAAAAGAGTCAGAGCAGTATTGAATTTCAAAAGCCTTGACTCTGAGATGGAGCGTCTTATAGATAACGATCCATACTTCGATGGAGATGCTGCACAACGTGTTCTAATGAAAGCTATGCAGAAACTTCCGCAGAAACAACAGATAGTATTCTCGTTGAGGTATTTTGATGATATGAAATATGAAGATATAGCTCGTATCACAGGAACATCCGTTGGAGCGCTTAAAGCTTCGTATCATATAGCATACGAGAAACTGAAGAAAGAAATTTTTGACGAATAGAAATTAAACTTGTTGCTTTGGAATGCATCTAATATGATGAACATGAAAACTGAACTTGGTATGACTGACGGTAAAAATAACAGAAAGATGCCTTATGCTGTACCGGAAGGATATTTTACTCAACTTGTGAGTAGATTGGACGAAATTCCTTATGCAGCGAAGGCACCTTCTGCGTGGGATAAGGTAAAACCATATATTGCAATGGCTGCTGCCTTTGCTATCATCATATCTGGAGGTACAGCAGTTCTTAAGAAGACGGCAAGTCCACATACTGATGTCTCAACTTTAGAGATGATGCAGCTTGCAGATTTGGTACCTGTTACGGATCCATATATGATTTATGTAAAGACTAACCCTGAAGATATCTCTGAAAAAGAAATAGCGGAATATCTGATTGATTCAGGTACATCTTTGGAACATATAGAATATTATAAGGCTAAATAAGAAAAATTTTGACGATATGGGAAAAATGGCCAAACACATAATGATAGCACTTGTCGTGATGGCAGTGCTCCTTTTTTCTTCGTTCAAGGTTTCTGCTCAGCATCAGAGAGGTTGGCAGGACAAAATGAGAGCTGAACGTGTGGCATATCTTACTGAGGCTATGGATCTTACGTCTGATGAAGCAGAAAAGTTCTGGCCTGTGTATAATGAGATGGAAACTGTAAGGAGAGCATCTTTCGGGAGAATTATGAAGTCTCTCAAGGCTTTGAATGAGGCTATTGAAGCAGGTAAGCCAAGTAGTGAAATATCATTGCTGTTGGACAATTATCTGAAGGCTATGAGTGCATCTAAAGATGTTGAATCCAAGTTTGTTCCTAAATTTACCAAAATCCTTCCTGTTGAAAAGGTCGCTAAACTTTTTATTGGAGAAGAAAATTTCCGTCGCAATCAAATCGGGCGTTGGAATCCTGAGAAGTAGAGATTAGCTGCATTGACTTTAAATAGTTTTTAAGAATTTCTATGCAAAGAGATAGAAATCTTTTACAAGGGAGATATACTCATCAGTATATTTCCCATTTTTCATAATTGTCAATGACCTTTCTATGTCATGTTGCTGTGTCGAGTCTGCATAGGTGTTTAGTGATTCATGAGATATATGCTTCTTGCAAAATGAGGCTATTATTCTTGAATACGCTTTTCTCTCTATAGTCTTTATCCTTAATATATTAGTAAGTCTTAGTCCATTCATAGTCGCATACCTCATCAGTGCTTTTTCCTGGTTTGCCGGCAATATGATAGACACCTCACCATTTTCTGTTAGGTGGTATCCTGCAAAATCAAGAACCTCTCGGAAAGAGAGTCCTGTTTCATCTGTATGACGCGCTATAGTCTTTTTCGCATCAGGATTCGTCAATGAAGAATCATAGTATGGTGGATTTGAAACTATCAAGTCGTAACTCTCTGCCTCGTCTCTTAACTCCTCCAACGATTGCTGTCGTGCCTCTAAAATATTTGCCCAATATGACGCTGCGAAATTTTCAGCTGCTTCCTCAGCTGCGTCTTTGTCAATGTCAATGCCTGTGATTTTCAGATTGATGTCTTGACCTATGTCAATGCCACAAGATGCATTCTCTAATCTTTGTGCTATCATCAATGCGACTGTTCCTGTTCCAGTACCGATGTCAAGAACTTTCCTGAACGATGTTGATATAGGACATGTGGCTCCTAATAGTACCCCATCCGTGTTGACCTTCATGGCGGATTTCTCATTCCTGACCTCGAATCGTTTGAAACGGAAGATGCTCATTATATTGTCGGCTTGTCTATGAATAATCCGTCACACATGTATAATGTTCTATCGCACATTTTAGCCAGTTCTGGATCATGCGTAACGATGATGATAGTCTGTCCGAACTCATCTCTTAGTTTGAAGAATAGCTTATGCAACTCAGTTTTCGTGATGCTATCCAAATTTCCTGATGGTTCATCTGCAAAAAGTACAGCCGGGTGGTTTATCAATGCTCGGGCAATTGCGACTCGTTGCTGTTCTCCACCGGAAAGTTCGGATGGCTTGTGGGTTATCCTCTCCGAAAGGCCGAGAGTAGCAAGAAGTTTTTTAGCTTCCTCCTTCGCTTCTTTTTCCTTGCGCCCTGCTATTAGTGCTGGAATCATCACGTTCTCCAATGATGTGAATTCTGGTAGCAGATGATGAAATTGGAATACGAACCCGATTTTCTTGTTGCGGAATTCGCTGAGCTGTCGGCTATTAAGGTGCAATACATCAGTGCTGTCGATTGTCAGGCTTCCTGTGTCTGGAGTCGACAATGTGCCTAAGATTTGGAGCAATGTTGATTTCCCAGCTCCGGAAGCACCCATTATGGAAACAACCTCTGATTCCTTTGCTTGAAAACTTATGCCTTTCAGCACTTTTAATGCGCCGAATGATTTCTCAATATCTTTAGCCTCTATCATCATAATGTCTGGAGATTGACTATCAATGAGATATTTTATAAGCGGTATCTTTTATGTGCTCTTTCTGAAATATCACCTTGACAATGCAAATTTAGCAAGAATTAAGTAATAGTCATTAGTCCTTTTCGAGCCATTGTAAGAAATCTTGTAAAAAACTTTCAAAAAGTTTGGTAATTAGAAAAAAAGACGTAACTTTGCAATCCCATTTGAGGAATATTACTCGTGTGGGACCGGAGGGGAAAAACCAAAGGTTTGTTCTCGGGGTGTGGCGCAGTTGGCTAGCGCATCTGGTTTGGGACCAGAGGGTCCTGTGTTCGAGTCACAGTACCCCGACT
>CAKUVA010000030.1 GCA_934693135.1 uncultured Bacteroidales bacterium
TCTCGACAACCAGGCATGGCTGGACAACGTTACGAGCGGCGACTACCAGAAGTATTACGAGAATATGTACGGGAACTCGTAATTGGTCGCTATCTATTAGACTATTCATTGACTATCAATAAATAACCATGAAAATATCTTATGAAACATTGGCCGTGGCAGCAGCTGCGGCCATGTCATTTGTCGCAGTCAATTGGGCATATTTCAAGATATTGAAAATAGCTAAAGCTAAAGATTTAGTAGATAATCCAGATGCTCGTAAACTGCAAAAATGCCCAGTCCCGGTCATGGGGGGAATTGCTGTATTTATTGGAGTGGTATCTGGAATCTTGACTGGACTTGCTATACAGCATTCGGCTGCCATCCCAATAACCCCTCGTTTGCTTCCGATAGTTTGTGGCATGGTAATCATGCTCTATACTGGAGCAATGGATGACATAATCGGCTTGACACCACAAAGCCGTATTGTTATAGAGATACTTACTATGTTGGGTTTGATATTTGGCAGTGGTAATTGCATTGACACTTTTCATGGTATGTGGGGGATAAACAATTTTTCGTGGTGGTTAGCTGTTCCTCTCTCAGTTTTCGCGGGAGTGGGAATTATAAACGCCATAAATATGATAGATGGTGTGAATGGATTATCAAGCGGCTTGTGTATAACGTGTTGTATCTTTTTTGGAACGGAATTTATCAAGGCAAACGATTTGCCGAACACAGTGCTTGCTTTCAGTATGGCTGCGGCTCTTTTTCCATTTATGGTACATAATGTATTCGGACTTCGTAGTCGCATGTTCATCGGAGATGCCGGGACAATGGTTATGGGAATCTTGGTAAGTTGGTTCGTTATGTGTACATTAAGCCACGATACTCCAGTCAGATACTATGCAGACGCTTCCGGTGTTAATTTGATAGCCCTTTCTCTTGCTATTCTAAGTGTACCTGTCTTCGATACGTTGAGGGTTATGTCAATGCGAATTGCACATGGTAAGAGTCCATTTCATCCAGACAAGACTCATCTGCACCATGTGTTCGTCGGTATTGGTATCAGCCATAGCATAACTTCATTGAGCGAGATACTTATAGATATGTTAGTAGTTTTGATATGGGGATTGTCGGTAGTATTTGGTGCATCAGTAGAGTGGCAACTATATATTGTTATTCTTTCTGCCGTGATTTTTGTCTGGGGAACTTATGCCTTCTTAAGGTATCAGCTTATGCATGACACTAAATTCCTGCATGAGTTGACATCATGGAGTATAAAGACTCATCTTGGAAGAACGGAATGGTGGCAGCGTTTAACTTCTCTGTTGGATGCTCCTGAGGATAAGATGTAGTTTGAGGTGATACTCTCAATTTTAAAAAAACGAATGGCCTCGCTTTATACTAGCGAGGCCTTATCCTTTTTTACATTATGTAAGCCAAGGTCAGATGAAGTTTTCTTAAGTTTATGTCTTGTTAAGTAGCGGTAATCTACTTTTACGAATACAAAGGTCGTAAAAAGATTAATTTCCTGCAATACTTTGTTTAAAATAAGAAAATTTTACTATCGTAATCCTTGTATGTGTGGTTTTGTAGAATATTTTTCTAAAAAACAGAGATTATTTAGTTTCGTTCCATTATAAAGATAGTGCAGCAGACTGTCCTGCAAGATATCCTGTGGAGAATGCTATTTGAAGATTATATCCACCTGTATCAGCATCTGTGTCAAGAATTTCTCCACACAGATAGAGTCCTTCGCATTTCTTGGATGCCAATGTCTTAGGAACTATCTCGTCGACAGATACTCCTCCTGCAGTTACAACGCATCTTTCAAATCCAACATAGCCGTCAATGTCGAATAACCAAGCTCTTATAGCCTGTACAAGAGCATTGAGCTTAAGTACCTCATGCCCTTTCTTTCCTGAAATAATTTCCGGATGACATTTCTGGAAGCATGGAATTAGCTCCCAAGGCATCAATTTACCAAGCAATACTTTAAGTGTCTGACGTAATGGTTTACCATTGCTTCGTTTATCGGCTCTTACCTCGTTCCATAGATTCTCAACGCGTTTTTGAAATTCATTTTCGTTTACGCCAGGCTTAAGATCGAGCATTATCTGAACCTTGCAGCCATTGATAATAGCCTTTACAGCATTTCTGCTTATGGAAAATCCTGTCGGTCCTTCTATTCCTCCGTCAGTGAAGTCAAGATCTCCTTCCAGCTCCTGTACTATTTTTCCAGAGCATAAAAGCTTTAGTCCTATATTCTTGAGTTGGATTCCGCAAAACGAATTGCCGAGATCCGAAAGAGGTGTATTTCTGTCGATATGTCCTTTCAGGACATCCGGCTTCATTTCTGTAATAAGCTTGTATCCTTTCGGTACAAGGGCTGTCAATGAAGGGAAACATTGTTTCAATGTATGTCCGAGGTTCATTGCGAAGTTGTATCCATCCCCTGAAGAACCTGTTGTAGGATATGAAAGACCTCCGGTTGCTATTATTAATCTTGATGTATTGATATTCTGGCCGTTTGTTGAATGAATGGAGAAAATTTTGTTGTCGGAATCTTTCTCCTGATTGACGGATGCCACCTCAAAATTTGTTTCTATTCGTACGCCTGAACTGATGCATGCGTTAACAAGTGCATCTACGACATCCATTGACTTGTGAGATTTAGGGAATACACGGTCACCGCGTTCCGTTACCGATTCCATTCCATGAGAGCTGAAGAATTCAACAAGTTTATCTGGTGTCAGGTTGTAGAATGATGGGCGTATTGCATTAGAATTTGATCTTATGTGTGAAGAAAATGCATTCCAATCTTTCATGTTTGTGAAATTGCAACGCCCTTTTCCTGTAATCATAATCTTTCTCCCCGGACGCGCCATTTTCTCCAATACGATTACTGAAACTTTTCTTGCTCCTTGTCGCATCTTATGCGCTGAGGCTGCACCATATGCGGCCATAAGCCCCGAAGCTCCTCCACCGATTATGGCAATGTCGTAATGCATTATTTGACGATGATATTGAAATCTAAAACTTTATTATTGCCAAAAAATCCTGAAATATGAATGTTCCCATCAGCTCTTGTACATAAAGGCTTGCGTGAGTCTAGTTCTATGGCTATAAGGTCTCCTGTGCGAATATATACACGTGCTGACGCCTCATGTATTGCATTTTCTATTATAGATACGGATCTTTTGTCTGTGTAAAATATTTCAGAATCTCCGGCATTGATACGAAAATTATTTTCGGCCAATGACTCTTTGTCGAAAAGTGGCGAGCTTAAGAAAGAAGTATGGTCAATGCAGGATGCGCATGCATAATCTTCTGGATTACATCCGATGAGATTCTCAGGGTAGAGTAGTAATCCGTAATTAACGGAGTCGTAGTATCTTGAAGCGAATTTTTCACCGACGCTCTTGCCTGGTTTGCATATTCTTGCAAATAATGCAGGTGTGAATGTTAGTGATTCAATATAATCAGGAGGGAAGAAATCCTCATTGTCTTTTTCCCATGTCGTGTCCGGCCTTACAATGTATTTTCCGGATGCTGTTTTTGTAATTATATTCATTTCCCTCCGCCGAAGTGTAGGAATAGTTGCTGTGCGGCGTCATCGAACTCCTTGCCTTCAAGAGGCTTGCGACTTTGCTTTGCAGCTTCTTTCTTTTCTGCTTCGAATTTTTCTTTCAGTAGTTCGAACTGGCGTTTGGTGTCTAAGGTGAATTCACCGTTCTGTATCCATGCGAAGTATGATGGCTCTGTCATGTATACTTCTCGGGCTGTCTTGCCTTTGTGCTTTCCGAAACTGATTACAGGCTCTCCATTCTCGCCAGCTACAAGCCTTCCGGCGTAGTCCACTGTCTTTGGCCTTCCTGCAAAGTTTGCAAGGTAACTTACATCATTCTTCAACTCTGGATACTTGTCAAGCTGTCCCTTCAGAACTTCGTATGTGGCTACAGTGTCTGCTTCCGCGGTATGCGCATTTTCAAAGTCCTTTCCGCCACAATAGAATCTGTATGCTGCTTTCAAGTTTCTTGGCTCCATGGCATGATATATTGTCTGTACATCGACCATCTGTTTTTCGTGTAGGTTGATGTCTATAGCCTTATGACGATATTTGCGGACACGCTCTATTTCTTCGGCTAACATCGGTAAGTCGAATTTTGTAGAATTAAATCCCGCGAGGTCACTATCCTGAAGCCAGCTTACGATATCATCCACTACGTCATAAAATTTCGGACATGAAACAAGTTCTTCGTCCTTTATGCCGTTTACGGCGCTTGCACTCGGATTCATGAGCCTTTGCCTGTTGTTATCGTAGTCCCATGGGAGTAGTCGCCATGTCTTTATTCTTTCTTCGCCATCAGGAAGAACTTTAACAAAACTGAGTTCTGCGATTGAGTCTGTAGCGATATTGAGTCCTGTACTTTCGATATCAAAGAACAGGAGTGGTCTTTCAAGTTTAAGGTTCATGATTATTTGACCATTATAGGCATGACTATGCCGAATACTTTCTCACTTTGTGCATCCTCGTCAGAAGGCAACATGAGGGCGGATCTTCTCTTGTCTGCGAATTTCATGACAACTTCTCCGCATGTGAGGTTTGAGAGCATCTCTATTATATGTGTGGACTTGAAGCCGATAGATAGGTCGCTTCCGTCATATTGACAGGCAATCTTCTCATGGGCAGCAATTTCGAATCCCAAATCCTGTGCGGAAATTTCCAATGACCCTGGTGTGAGGTCGAATTTGATATGATTGGAGCCTTTCGGTGAACATACGGATATTCGCCTTACAGTGTTTAGAAGCTGTAATCTATTTATCCTCAATATGTTGGAGTTGTTTTGTGGAATAATGGTTCGGTAGTCTGGATATTTACCTACTACTAAGCAGCATATTATGGTCGTACTGTCAAATTTGAAAACTGCTACTTTGCTGTCGAACTTGACTGAAACCTTCTCAGTGTCTTTTCCTATGACTGATTTAAGCACAGCTGCATGGCGTTTGTTCAAGATGAATGAACAAGGTGCCTCTGCCTTTACGTCATCTGCTGTGTAGCAGGTTAGTTTCTGGAGATCTGTAGCTACGAGGGTGGTGGCGTTAGGTGTTATGTCAAAGAATATACTATTTACGACCGGACGATTGTCTTCATCTGATGACGCATATATTGTCCTTCCGATTCCATCAGCCAAACTTAAGGCTGGGAATTCGACCTCAAATGCGTCATCGCCAGTCGTTTGACTCTGAGGATAGTCGTCAGGATTAAAATATGGAAGAGTAGAAGCTCCGCTTGCCCACGCGCACTCGAATTGATTGTCACTTATCGTGCTAATAGTCAAAGGTTGGTCAGGCAACTCTTTCAATAAGTCATTCAACTGCCTAGCTGGAACTGCGATTCTGCCTTCTTCCTCTGTGTTGTCCACAGCGATTTCTGTCTTCATCGTTATTTCTTTGTCCGATGCTGTCACTTCAAGCTTGTTACCTTCGAGAACGAACAAATAGTCCTCGAGGATGGCCTCTGTACTTTTAGCAGGGATGGCTTTTGATACTGTCAGTATGCCTTTGAGCAACTCTGAACTCGATATGACAAATTTCATAATATTTTGGTCTATTTTTATTCAATTTACACTTTTACAAAGGTAAATAAATTTCCTGAATTTTGGCATATAATTTGATTTTTCCTATCGCGTTGCCATTCGTGGCAGTTTATATGGAAAAATAAAAAAAATATAGTGTTGTAATATGAGAAAATCTGTACTTACAGTGTTGGTCTCGGCTATAGTAGCCGGCCTCACGGCATTTGGGGTTGTGAAAGCATGCACGCCTAAGTTAATTTCTGAGGAGGGTGCAGTGTTGGCTGATGGCTCTGCTTATAGAACTGTCAATCTGTCAGAAACAGAATACCCTGATTTTACATATGCTGCTGAGTCGGCAGTTGATGCTGTAGTTTATGTGAAAGTGACCATAAAAAGTCAGGTGAATAGTTATGCAGATCCTTTCTTTAAGTTCTTTTTCGGTGATCAGATGACGCCGCAGTCAAGAGAACAGCAGGCGAGCGGTTCAGGTGTTATTATTCGTTCTGACGGATATATTGTGACGAATAATCACGTCGTTGACGGGGCTACAAAGGTAGAAGTAACATTGAATAACAATAAGACATATTCTGCGACCATCGTTGGAACTGATCCAGCAACGGATGTTGCTATTCTTAAGATTGACGCTGAAGGGCTTCCTGTAGTTCCATTCGGAGATTCTGATAAGTTGAGATTAGGACAGTGGGTTATAGCTATAGGTAGCCCTTATGATCTTAGGTCTACCATCACAGCTGGTATTGTTAGTGCAAAAGGACGTCAGATGCCACATGAACAGGGGCAGTTTAAGATTGAATCGTTTATCCAGACAGATGCTGCAGTGAATCCTGGAAATAGTGGCGGAGCGCTTGTTAACCAAAAAGGTGAACTTGTAGGTGTTAATACTGCAATTGTTTCACAGACAGGATCTTTTACTGGTTATTCATTCGCTGTTCCTTCAAATATCGTTAAGCGTATAGCAGAAGATCTTATTGATTTTGGAAGTGTGAAGAGAGCTCTTCTTGGAGTGTCAATGACACCGATTGATGATAAAAGAGCGAAAGAATTGAAACTTTTTTCTCCAAAAGGAGTATATATAGAGGAGGTTCAGAAAGGTGGAGCGGCAGACAAAGCTGGTATCAAGAAGGGTGATGTTATTATCGCTGTTGACTCAACAGAAATTACCACTCCGTCTTCTGTACAGGAAAAGGTTAGTTCATATCATCCTGGTGACAAAGCCAAGATTTTAGTTATGCGTGATGGGGAGAAGAAGGTTTTCGATGTGACGTTCCAGGGCACATCTCTTGAGACGGGTGCTAAGGACGTTGATGGTTCTGTAGCATTTTATGGCGCTAAACTGAAATCAGCTGATAAAGAGTCTCTTGCTCAGTTAGGATTGAAATCCGGAGTTGAGATTGTATCTGTTGGACCTGGCAAGGTTCAAGACGCCGGTGCTCGTGAAGGTTTCATTATCCTCTATGTGAACGACCAGCCTGTAAGCAAGCCTGAAGATGTGGTTAATATAGCCAAGAAGGCTAAGAGGACTGTATACGTTGAAGGTGTTACGGCATACGGAAAAGCATCCTACTTCGCTTTCGGCAAGGAAGACTAATGGATATTTATTAGATGAGACAATTAAAAATTACAAAATCGATCACCAATCGTGAAAGTGCATCCTTGGACAAATATCTCCAAGAGATTGGAAGGGAAGAACTTGTTTCACCGGAGGAAGAGGTGGAGCTTGCTCAAAAGATTAGAAAAGGTGATCAGCGAGCATTGGAAAAACTAACAAGAGCGAACTTGCGATTCGTGGTGTCTGTTGCGAAGCAGTATCAGAATCAGGGATTGAGCCTTCCTGACCTTATAAACGAGGGAAACCTCGGTCTTATTAAGGCTGCAGAGAAATTTGATGAAACGAGGGGTTTCAAATTTATATCTTATGCAGTATGGTGGATTCGTCAGTCCATTCTTCAGGCTCTTGCCGAGCAATCTCGAATTGTTCGACTGCCACTGAACCAAGTTGGTTCCCTCAACAAGATAAACAAGGCTCTTTCAAAATTCGAACAGGAGAATGAAAGACAGCCTTCAAGCGAGGAACTTTCAGAGATGATAGATGTTCCGAAGGACAAGATTTCGGATACGTTGAGAGTTTCAGGTCGCCATGTGTCAGTGGATGCTCCTTTTGTTGAAGGTGAAGATAATAGTCTTTTGGATGTGCTTCCAAATGATGACTCACCAAGTGCGGACAGAGGTCTCGTCAATGAGTCTCTCAACACTGAGATTGAAAGGGCTCTATCAACATTGTCAAGCCGTGAGCGTGAGATCATAAAGTCATTCTTTGGCATAGGATGTCAGGAAATGACTCTTGAGGAAATAGGAGAAAGATTCGGATTGACGCGTGAGAGAGTTCGTCAGATTAAGGAAAAGGCGATTAGAAGGCTTAAGAGTCCTTCGAGAAGCAAACTTCTCAAAGGTTATCTTGGATAGCATTTATAGAAAATTCAGAGTCTCGTACGGGCCCTGAATTTTCGTGATTATAAGAAGTAATGACAATGACACCAGAATCATTTATACAGAATAAGGCAGCTGAGGCCATAAAAGCTGTTTATGGAGCTGAAGTGGATCCTGCTTCTCTCCAGATACAAGTTACGAGAAAGGAATTTGAGGGTGATTATACTCTTGTTACATTCCCTCTTCTTCGTATTTCACATTCTTCTCCTGAGAATACTGGAAATTCGATAGGCGAGTGGTTGAAGACTAATGTTGAGGAAATTGCAGGTTACAACAGTGTAAAAGGTTTCCTCAATATTCTGTTCTCACCTGTTTATTGGACTGAATTATTTTCAGAAATTTCAGGAAATGCAGAATTTGGGAATCTTCCGAAGACTGGGAAGAATATCATGGTTGAATTCTCTTCACCTAATACCAATAAGCCTCTGCATCTTGGGCATATCCGTAACAACTTACTTGGCGATTCTGTATCAAGATTGCTGAAAGCGTGCGGAAACAATGTCATGAAGGTTACTCTTGTGAATGACAGAGGTGTTCATATATGTAAGTCAATGTTGGCATGGCAGAAGAGCTTTGATGGAAAAACACCTGAATCTACAGGCATCAAGGGCGATCACCTTGTTGGTGACTGCTATGTGGAATTCAACAATATTTATAAGAAAGAAGTTGATTCTCTGGTTGAAGGAGGAATGAGCAAGGAAGAGGCCGAAAAAGAGGCTCCTTGTTTAAAGGAAGCGCACGAGATGCTTGTCAAGTGGGAGCAAGGCGATGAGGCTGTACGTGAATTGTGGAAGAAGATGAATGGTTGGGTTATGAAAGGCTTCGATGAGACCTATAAAGCTCTCGGGATATCTTTCGATAAGACATACTTCGAATCTGACACATATCTGCTTGGAAAGGAACTCGTACAGAAGGGACTTGATATGGGCGTGTTCGTGCAAGACCCAGATGGATCAGTCTGGTGTGACTTGACAGCAGACGGACTTGATAGGAAACTTCTTCTGAGAAGCGATGGTACATCTGTATATATGACTCAGGATCTTGGAACTGCAGAACGAAGATTCTCTGAATATCATCTTGATGAGCATGTGTATGTCGTTGGAAATGAACAGAACTATCATTTTCAAGTGCTTAAGCTCATATTGAAGAAACTTGGTTTCGCATGGGCAGATGACATCTATCATTTGTCATATGGCATGGTGGAGCTCCCAGAAGGAAAGATGAAATCTCGTGAGGGAACGGTTGTTGATGCGGATGATTTGATAGAAAAAATGTATGAGGAAGCGAGAGATACATCTCTTGAGTCCGGAAAGCTTGCAGACATGCCTGAAGATGAAAAAGACAGACTGTTCCATATGATTGGTCTCGGAGCTCTCAAGTATTTCATCATGAAAGTGGATCCTAAGAAGACAATGCTCTTCAATCCTAAAGAATCCATTGATTTCAATGGTAATACAGGGCCGTTCATCCAATATACACATGCACGTATTAAGTCTATTCTGAGAAAGGCTGATGAACAGGGGCTTATACACGATGCTTCAGTCTTGAACACCTCTGTTGCTCCGTCAGCAAAGGAAATACGACTTATCAAGATGCTTAATCTTTATCCGGCTAAAGTTGGCGAGGCAGGTGCAGCATATGCTCCTTCAATTATTGCTAACTATGCTTATGATTTGGCTAAGGAGTTCAATCAGTATTATCATGAGACTAGAATTCTGCAGGAAGAAGATACAACTGTCAAAGAATTTAGACTTGTGCTTATTCAGACTGTCGCTTCTGTACTTTCCAAAGCTATGGGACTTCTCGGCATAACATTGCCTGAAAGAATGTAAGATGTCCGGACAGGAGGCATATATGTTCCCGACTTCTAAAAAGGAAGTCGAAGCGCTTGGATGGGATTACATTGATGTCATACTCTTTAGCGGGGATGCATTTGTCGATCATCCGTCGTTTGGGTCTGCATGTATAGCGCGTTGGCTTCAGAAATGGGGCTGGCGCGTTGCTGTTGTGCCACAGCCAAACTGGAGGGATGATTTGAGAGACTTCAAGAAATTAGGCGCTCCACGTCTGTATTTCGCTGTCAATGCAGGTGCCATGGATTCTATGGTAAATCATTATACTGCATCCAAGCGTCTCAGACATGACGATGCTTATACTCCAGATGGTAAGTTCGGGCAGAGACCTGATAGGGCCGTTACTGTATATACCAAGATATTGAAGGAATTGTATCCTGATATTCCTGTGATTATTGGAGGTGTTGAGGCATCCTTGAGGCGTTTTACGCATTATGACTATTGGAATGATTGCCTTATGCCATCAATCCTTGTTTCAAGTGGTGCGGACTATATCTGCTATGGAATGGGGGAGAAGCCGATGCTTGAACTTACGAAGGGAATTGAAGCTGGCAGAAGCATGCATGATATGCATAAAATTCCGCAGATTGCTTTCTATATGAGTGGAGAGCCTAAAATGCGCAAGGGGATGTTTCAATTACATTCATTCGAGGAGTGTAAGAAGGATAAGAGGGCTTTTGCGGAGAATTTCCATTATATCGAGATGTATGCAAACATGATGCATCCGGATATATTGGTTGAGGGGTATGGTGATGGTTATGTCCAAATTAACCCTCCATATCCGCCTGCTACGCAAGAGGAAATGGACTCGTATTGGGATCTTCCTTTCACAAAGAAGCCGCATCCACGATATAAGGGCAAACGTATCCCGGCATATGACATGATAAAGTATTCCATCAATACTCATAGAGGCTGTTTTGGTGGTTGTAACTTTTGCACAATCGCTGCTCATCAGGGAAAATTTATTCAATCTCGTTCGGAAGCATCTATTGTGAAGGAAGTGAAAGGTCTTCTTGATGTTCCAGGATTTGCAGGAAACATATCAGATCTTGGTGCTCCCACAGCAAATATGTATGGAATGCACGGTAAGAATCAGGAACTTTGCAATGTCTGTAGACGTAAATCGTGCCTTTTCCCTGCCCCATGTCCTAATATGGACCGAAGCCACGAGCGAGTGTTGAAGATGTATCATAAAGTAATGTCTGTAAAAGGGATACGGCATGCATACATCGGCAGTGGAATCCGTTATGATCTTTTTTTGAACGAAAATGGTTTCGTAGACAAGACATCATACCCTTATCTTAAAGAGCTGATATTGGAGCATACTTCCGGCAGACTCAAGGTTGCCCCTGAGCATACTGAAGACAATGTTCTGTATTATATGGGAAAGCCGTCATTTAAGCTATTCTGCCGTTTGCGGAAAGAATTTGACAAGATAACGCATGAAGCTGGTCTGCATACAGGCATTGTACCATATTTCATATCTTCTCATCCTGGTTGCAGAATGAGCGATATGGAAAAATTAGCGGCAAATCCTGCATTAAAGGGTATATATATGGACCAGGTGCAAGATTTTACACCTACTCCGATGACAACCTCTTCAGTTATGTTTTGGTCTGGACTTGATCCACGGACTATGAAACCTGTGTTTACGGAACACGATCCAGAGAAGAAAAAGATGCAAAAATCATTTTTCTTTAAAAAAAAGTGATTCTGTATATATCAAATCAGAAAAAAAGTCCTATAATTGCACCGCGAAATAAAATCGCGGTGTTAAATTTTAAAACAACTTTACAATATATGGCGACAACTCAGAAAAAGAGAGCTGTTGTAAGCTATGAAAACATGTCTAAGGAGCTTGCAGCAGCATTTGCAGAGAAATATCCGAAGGGTTTTAGTGATTATCTGCCAGACCTCATAAAATATGACAAGCCGGATGGCACTTGTTTTTATGCAGTTACACTTGAAATTCCAGATGCCATCTATCTTGTGAAAATCAAAGTCAAGACGGATGATGCTGATGATATTGAGAGATGGCTCAATGATGGGGATGAAGAGGGAGATAACGGAGGAGAGTCATCACCTGAAGAGGGCGGAGATGCTCTTCCTGATGACAATATCTCACAGTATTCATCTGGAGACGATGACTCGTCTGACATGTAGTCAGTCTAAGCCAATTCTAAGGGTTTTAAAGCCGGTGGCAAATAATTTTGTCTGCCGGTTTTTTTGTTCGTTGAATTTGTGTAAGTTTGTAAGGGAAAGTTTTTATGCGCTACATGAAAGTTGACAGAAAATATCGTGTGATGCTGCGAGATATGATGAGGAATTTGCCCGAAAAGCAGAAATTACTCATCCTGTCATTGCTCGTAGGCATTAGCAGCGGTCTTGCTGCTGTAGTGTTGGAAACACTCGTTCACGGCATTCATAGAGCTCTGACTTCATGGTTCAATGGGATGTTGGATAATTATTTGTATCTGATATATCCTGGTGTCGGAATGTTGCTTTCTCTGCTCATTCTGAGATTTATCGTTAAAGATAGTATCGGCCATGGTGTGACGAAAGTACTTGTTGCAGTCTCTAAAAACGAGTCTCGTATAAAGCCACATAATATGTGGTCTTCCATCATTACCAGTTCTCTTACTATAGGCTTTGGTGGTTCAGTAGGAGCAGAGGCTCCTATTGTATATACTGGAGCGGCTATCGGGTCAAACTTCGCCCGATACATGGGAATGTCATATAGGAATATGACGATTCTACTTGGATGTGGTGCTGCAGGTGCTGTTGCCGGTATATTCAAGGCTCCTTTGGCAGGAGTACTTTTTACATTGGAGATTCTGCTGTTCAATATTTCTATGACATCCATGATGCCATTGCTTTTCTCTACTGTATCGGCTACCATGGTTTCATATATATTTTTGGGAGACTCTCTTCCATTTGAGTGCACTTTGACGCCGTTTGAACAGAGAAATGTCCCATTCTATATACTGCTCGGATTTTTTTGCGGATTTTGTTCATTATATTTCCTTCGTACTACGCTATGGTTAGAAGATAAGTTAGGCAAGGTAAAGAATCCGTATGTCAAGTGGGCATTTTGTGCAGCGGGCTTGGGTATGCTTATATTCCTGTTTCCTCCGCTATATGGCGAGGGATATGATGCGCTTTCACCTTTATTGAATGGTCAGGAGATATCCTATGATGGTGATACGATTCTCGCTTTTATGCTACATAAACCATGGCTTGTGCCTGCGTTTTTTGCATTGATCTTGATTCTCAAGGTATTTTCCATGACATTGACAAATGCCGGAGGTGGTGTCGGTGGTACTTTCGGACCGACTCTTTTCGTAGGAGCAATGGCTGGTTTCCTGCTTGCAAGAGTGACGAATCTTGTTCTTGCAGGAACTGAATTTATTGTACCTGAGCAAAATTTTGTATTGGTAGGTATGGCTGGTTTGATGGCCGGTGTCATGCAGGCACCTATGACAGCAATCTTCCTTATCGCTGAGATATCAGGAGGATACGAGCTTTTCATTCCATTGATTATCACCTCATCTATTGCATTCGGAACTATACGGATATTCGAAAAATATTCAATATATACCAAACGTATTGCCAAATCAGGAGAACTTTTAACGCATGATAGCGATCAAGCTGTGCTAACGTTGCTTAAAGTTACTGATCTCGTTGAAAAAGACTTTAGTCCTATCCGAATTGATGCGACTCTCGGTGATTTCGTACAGGTAGTTTCAGGTTCTTCACGAAATCTTTTTCCTGTAGTTGATTCCAAACATCATTTCCAGGGTTATGTCTCATTGGAGGATATAAGGAAAGATATGTTCAGGCATGAACTATATGATAAAATGCATGTGTATAACTACATGAAGTCAGCACCGGCGTATGTATTTGAAGGGGAGAAAATGGATAGTGTTATGAGTAAATTCGAGAAAACTGATGCGTGGAACTTACCAGTGGTGAAGGCTGATAGAACATATATAGGATTTGTCTCTAAGTCCAAGATTTTCTCGGCATATAGAAATGAACTTAAAGTGTTGTCACAGGATTAATAACATTCAAGATGAAACAGATTTATGTGAAATATATCTCCGGATATCTGCAGGTCAAAGACTGGCAGGTGGAGAACTGCGCGACGTTATTCGAGGAAGGCTGTACGATTCCTTTCATAAGTCGTTATCGTAAGGAACGTACTGGAGGTCTTGATGATGAACAAGTTGCAGGAATCAAACATTGGACAGATGTTTTTTCAGAGATGGAAAAGCGTAAAGCCTCGATTCTCGCTACAATCGCTTCGCAGGGAAAGATGACGCCGGAATTGCAGGCCTCAATTGAGGCTTGTGTCAATGCCAATGAGCTTGAGGATTTATATCTTCCGTATAGACCTAAACGTAGAACGAGGGCTACTATCGCCAGGGAAGCTGGCCTAGAGCCTCTCGCTGACAAGATGTTTAATGTCAATGTTAGAAATCTCGATGTTGAAGCTTCCAAGTATGTCAATGACAATATCCCTGATATTTCGGCAGTATTGGCAGGCGCCAGAGATATCATTGCAGAGAGGTTCTCAGAATCAGCTAAGGTAAGGGAAACATTGAGAGGAATATTCAGGACAAGACGAATTGTTTCAAAAGTTACGAAGGCTAGCAGGGATAGTGATGAAGCTCTCAAGTTTCAGGGATATTTCGATTATTCAGAGCCTCTTTCGCGAATAGCACCACATCGCCTTTTGGCGATTCTTCGTGGCGAAAAGGAAGGCTGGCTTTCTGTTAAAATAGATGCTGATCCTGAGAAATGCGGAAACAAGCTTTATTATGATTTTTGCCAAGAGCATAGGTATCCGTCAGGAGTACTTGCTGAACAGATTAGGATGGCTATAGATGATGCGTATAAACGTTTGCTGGAGCCGTCTATGACAAATGAAATCCTTGACGAGTTTAAACAGAAGGCTGATAAGGAGTCGGTGACTGTGTTCGGTGAGAATCTGCGTCAGCTTTTGTTAGCTGCTCCAGTAGGACAAAAAAGGACAATGGCTATCGATCCAGGTTTTAGGAATGGATGCAAGATTGTGTGTCTTGATGAGAACGGAGAACTTCTCCATCATGAGATTATATATCCGCATCCGCCTAAAAATGAAAAAATTAAGGCTATTGTGTCTGTGTCAGAGATGATTGAGAGATATGATGTCCAAGCAATAGCTATCGGTAATGGAACGGCCAGTCGTGAAACAGAAGAATTCATAAAACGTGTCCCACTTCCTGATGGATGTAAAGTGTTTATGGTAAGCGAGGATGGAGCGTCTATATATTCGGCATCGGATGTGGCAAGAGAGGAATTCCCGGATGAGGATGTTACTGTGCGTGGTGCTGTGTCTATCGGCAGGCGTCTGATGGATCCTCTTGCTGAGCTGGTCAAGATTGATCCGAAGTCACTTGGAGTGGGGCAGTATCAGTATGATGTCGACCAGAATCTTTTGAAAGAAAAGTTGGATAACACTGTGGTCATCTGTGTGAATACTGTTGGGGTGAACTTAAATACTGCGAGTCCTTATCTGCTTAGCTATGTGTCAGGCATTGGTCCTTCATTAGCTGCAAGTATTGTGAAGAAACGATGTGAAAACGGCGGATTCCATTCCCGCAGGGAATTGCTCGAAGTGCCTCGGCTGGGAGCCAAGGCCTTCGAGCAGTGCGCCGGGTTCCTCCGGATTCCCGGTGCACAGAATCCGTTGGATAACTCAGCTGTACACCCTGAATGTTATCATATAGTAGACAAGATGGCTAAAGACCTCGGTGTCTCATCACAAGAACTTGTTGGCAATAAAGAACTATGTTCTAAAATCGATCCGACCAAGTATATCGAAGGTGATTTTGGCCTTCCTACCATAAACGATATCATTAAGGAACTTGCAAAGCCTGGACTTGACCCTCGTGAAGATGCACAGGAATTCTCATTCGCAGATGACATACATTCTATAGAAGATCTTCATGAAGGTATGGAAGTTCCTGGTATTGTCACCAATATGACGGCATTCGGTGCTTTCGTGGATATAGGGGTTCATGAAAATGGCCTTATACATGTGTCGCAGATGGGGAAGTGTGATGGCAAAGCTCCTCTCAAACTACATCAGCAAGTGATAGTAAAGATTATAGGTGTGGATCTTGGTCGTCATAGGATTTCGTTAAGGCTGGTGAAATAGATTCTCACAGAATTTAACATTTTTCTTGTAATATCTATCAGTTTGTTTCTTTTTTTCGTGAATTATATTACATTTGTAACCGAAAAAGAGAAATAGTCAGATGGATAACAATGCAACGGCCGGTAAAGCAAAACTTGCAGGCATATATATTCTTTCGCTATTGGCGATTATATTATGGGGAATGTCTTATCTGTGGAGTGATTCACTCCTCACGATGGGTATTCCGGTGGAATATGTCGTATTTGTAAGGATATCCATTGCAGGACTTACACTTCTCGGTTTTAATATTCTAATGAAGAATAGCATTGCCGTAAAGAAAAAGGACATTCCTAAATTCATGCTCCTATCTCTCTTTGAGCCGTTCATATATTTTGTGGCAGAAACATATGGAATCAAGCTTACAGAGTCGCCGACTATCAGTTCTCTGTTCATTGCTACAAGTCCTATTTTTTCAGTGATTGTAGGAATTTTCGTATTCAAAGAGCGTTTTAGCCTTCTGAATATGTTTGGAATCTTGGTATGTCTCGGTGGCATTGTCATGGTGACACTATGCGCTGAAACGATGGGAGACGCTTTTATGCTTGGAATGTTGCTTCTTCTTGTGGCTGTACTTTCTGAGGTAGGACATGCTTCCATGACCAAATATCTATCGGATTCATATCATCCGGCAGTGATTGTCATGTATCAGTTCCTAATAGGTTCGATATTTCTACTTCCTTTGTTCCTTACGCGAGGACTTGTGCATTATGATGCCGCCTTGTATATGTCATGGGCAGTATGGAAGCCTGTAATTTGCTTAGCCGTATTCTGTTCGTGTATCGCTTTCGTCCTCTGGGCAAACACCATCAAATATCTCGGTGTTGCCAAATCAAGCATCTTTATGTCCACAATTCCTGTGTTTACGGCTATTGAAGGCTGGATTCTTGGACAGGAACTCCTTACTGGCAAACAATGGCTTGGAATACTTATATCATGCTTCGGTGTGATTATGTCGCAATATGTAATAAAAAAACGTATCAAGAATTCCTGACACGTTTTCTGAAAATTATTTTTTGAAGGTCAAGGCTTTTCCATGCGGGATTTCATCGCAGGAAAGGCCGTTCTTGACGACCTGTATTCCTCCAAGAAAGACTGTTTCGACGAATCCTTTAAGTTTGGTTCCTTTATAAGGTGTCCATCCGCATTTGTAAGCTGCCCATGCTGCTCCAGCTTCAGATTGCCCCACAATAAATTCTTTTTCCGTGTCAATGACAATTATATCCGCCAGATAACCTTTCCGAAGTGAGCCGCGTTTTTCTATTCCGAATAACTCTGACGGCTTTTCAGATATGGCAGATGCTATTACATTCAAAGGAATATTCTCCTCTGATGCGATAGTAAGCAGTACAGATATGGCTTGTTGTATGGAAGGCATCCCTGATGGGCATGTCGTGTATGGACGTTGTTTCTCTTCTGCAAGATGCGGTGCGTGGTCCGACCCGATAGTATCTATGATTCCGTCTTTCAAAGCCTGCCTCAATGCGGCTCTATCCTTGGCTGTTTTTATTGATGGATTGCATTTGATAAGGCTCCCCAATCTGTTATAATCCTCATCGCAGAACCAAAGGTAATTAGCTGATGTCTCGGCTGTTATGTTAGGATTATATTGTTTTGCTGCACGAATCATCTCTATTTCCTCTGCTGTAGTAACATGGCATATATGTAGCTTTGTTCCATGTTTCATAGCCATTTCCAAGGCCTTTATTGTGCTTCTGATGCATGCCGTTCTGCTTCGGATATTTTCATGCTCTCTTATCGGTATATTATCGCCGAATTCTGCTTTTGCCCTTTCCAAATTGGCCTTTATAATGGATTCGTCCTCACTGTGAATGAGAATTCTTGCATTTTGTATACTGAAAAGATTCTCCAATGCCTTTCCTTTATCTACAAGCATATTGCCTGTGGAGGATCCCATGAATACTTTCACACCAGCAAATTCATTGCCCCTATCACCCTCGAGCCATTCTTTTATCAATGGTGGATTATCATTGTCTGCACCAATGTGAAATCCCCAGTTTGTATAGCATCTGTCTTTTGCAAGAGCACATTTTTCATGTAGTCTTGTCATATCGGTGGTGACAGGCTTCGTGTTGGGCATATCGATGAATGATGTCACACCACCGAGCATTGCTGCCTTTGATTCGGACTTCATGTCCGCTTTGTAAGTCATCCCCGGTTCCCTGAAATGCACATGTGCATCGATTCCACCGGCCATGATTACTTTTCCGGACAAATTTAGCAATTCAGTATCTGATTTATCATTCAAGATACTGTTCTCGAGCTCTTCATACCTAATTTTCTTTCCATTGTATGTGGTGCTACCATCATCATCGCGGTACCATATTTCGGCGATAGTGTCGTCTTCAATCAGAAGCGTCCCTTGCCTGACCTGCATGGCCGTGGCAATGGACGCACCTGACAGAAGAATTCTTCTGTTTTTAACCATTTTTAATTTGTTTTAGGCAATATCTTTCTGAATCTAAGTTTCAGTACTCCCCAAAAAGCTTCTCCAAATATACCACCACTCATTTTTGAGGTGCCTGCTTTTCTGTTAACGAAGATTATAGGGACTTCTACAATCTTGAATCCGAGCTTGTAAGTGGTATATTTCATCTCTATCTGAAATCCATAGCCCTTCATTTGTACATTGTCCAAATTGATGGTATTTAGGACTCTGTTGCTATAACACTTGAATCCTGCTGTGCAGTCATAGACTTTCATGCCCAGCACTGTGCGAACATATACCGATGCATAGTATGACATTATAATCCTGCCTATAGGCCAGTTGATCACACTTATACCGTCGCAATATCTGGAACCTATTGCGAGATCTGCTCCATCCTTGCATGCTTTGTAAAGCCTTGGCAAGTCGTCTGGATTATGGGAAAAATCGGCATCCATTTCGAATGTATAATCATATCCGTGTGCCAATGACCATTTGAATCCTGTGATATATGCAGTCCCAAGACCCTGCTTTCCCTGTCTTTCCACAAGATTCAATCTTGATGGAAATTCTGTTTGAAGGCTCTTGACGATGGCGGCTGTCCCATCAGGTGAGCCATCATCTATTACCAAGATGTCATACCCACCATCGAGGGAGAACACCTTTCTAATGATATTCTCAATGTTCTCCTTCTCGTTATAGGTTGGGATGATTACTATTTTTCTGTCTTCCATATCAGAAATTGTTTGCTATTTTTCCGCAGCTTCTTTCAGCATTTCCTTAACCGCAGCTTCAAGCTGTTTATCTTCCCCTTTGAGAACAGATGCAGGATCGTTGTAAACGAGGATGTCAGGTTCTACTTGGTGATTTTCGCTGTAGTGTCCTTCATCAATGCACCATGAGCCCACCTGAGGAATTCCGAATACTATTGAGCGGTTTATCTGAGTTTCCCACCATACCGCTGTCATTGTCCCTGCGACTGGAGTTCCTACGAGTTTGCCTATTCCCAAAGCCTTATAAGCATAAGGGAACCCACATGCATCAGAGTAGTTATCCTCGCATACCATTACGCAAGAAGGTTTTGTCCATTTGCTATAAGGATCGGTGCCTACATATTGTCCTCTTGGCTTGTATTCTACATAGGCTTTTCCACTGAGGAATGTCACAAGGTCATCGTGCAGCCATCCACCACCATTGTGCCTTGTGTCTACGATGAGCGCATCCGTGTTACGATACTTTCCGAGCGCTTTGGAATATACCTCCCTAAAGCTTGGCGAATCCATGCCTTCTACATGTACATATCCTACTTTTCCATCAGAAAGCTCTTTTACCTTGTTTTCACGTTCCTTTACCCATCTCTTGTACATGAGAGCGTAGTCTGAGAACGAAGGCTCAAGATAGAGTTCCACTTCCTTTTTGCCGTCTTTTTTGATCGTAATGGCTGTTTTCTTTCCGGCTTTTCCGGTCATGAGCTGATACCAGTCTTGTCCGGCTTTGATTTCTTGCCCATCAATGGCCGATACGATGTCTCCTGCCTTGATCTCTGGATAAGCTATGGCGAGAGCTCCATCAGGGAGAACTTCCTTGATTAGAAGCCCATCTCCAGTATATAGATCATCATAGAGGACACCGAGGGTACCCATGTTCAGTCCGCTTCTATAGAAGAATCTTGCACCAGTATGAGATGCATTGAGCTCACCGAGAATCTCGGAAAGAAGTTCTTGAAAGTCGAAATTGTTGTTTATATAAGGTAAAAACTGACTGTAATTTTCTTTGTAATAGTTCCAATCCACGCCATGAAGATTAGGATCGTAGAACTTTTCAACAACCTGTTTCCACATGTGGTCGAAGATGTACTCACGCTCAGCTTTCGGTTTGAACTCATAATCTCCAGCATAGCTGATGGATTTTCCTTCACCTCCGCTGACATTTATTCTGCTGATACCCATACCTGATGCGATATACAAAGTCTTTCCGTCTGCAGAAGGAATGATTGACCCCATGCAACCTTTCTTGAGAACCTTGATACTTCCATCTTTCATATCTCTGACACATAGGTCATAGCTACTTTCCAAACGGCTTTCGTAGAAAAGTTTCTTACCATCGTTTGATAGATAGTGGTCTCCAAGGCGTCCGGAAAATTTAGTCAAGCGGAATATTCTGTCAGCTCTGTTAACGAGATCGAGTTTGAGTTTTTCAACCTTCTTAGTGTCAGTACTATCCTTTTTCTCGTCTTTCTTCTCGTCTTTCTTTACTTTTTTGTCATCAGCATTGATAATCTTAGCTATCTCATCATCCTCTTTGTCTCTGAAGAATTCTGTCATGGTTTTTCCGTCGAAGAACATAATATATATGTCATCTTCTGCTCCCCAGCTTCCATGACTTCTATATCCGTCTTTGTCTGATTGCCAAATCATGGCCTTTCCTCCCAAAGCCCATCTGAATGAACCATCACTATAGCCGCTCTCTGTTAGATCTGTGGCTTCTTTAGTGTCAATGTCAATGAGCGCAATGTCGCTGTTGTTCCATCCACCATTTGCCTGATATGTCGAGAGAATATAATGACTGTCAGGGCTCCACTCAAATTCCATATCGCCATCGCTATAAGAGTAGTTTGCTCCTTTGAGAAGAGATATGGCTTTGCCCCCTTTTGTAGGTTTGATTACGAGTTCTGTTCTATCACGGAGATATGCGACGTATTTTCCGTCAGGAGATACTTGTGGCTGGAAACATGTCTCTCCTTTATCTGAGAAAAGTTCCTCTTTGAATTCTGTGGCGTATGTGAAATATTTATCTTCTTTATTTACAAGAGATGATTTCCATATTCCCCAGTTACCATCACGTTCTGCGGAATAGTACAATGTCCTGCCATCTTCAGAGAAAGAAACATTTCTTTCTTGGGAAGCGGTATTCGTGATTCTCCTTGTGGTTTTGTAGTCTGTTGATGTTACGAATACATCGCCTCTGATTACCAATGCCACTTCTTTTTCGCTCTTGGCTACTGCCAATGATGTTGCTCCGCCGTTCATAACGAGTTTTTCAATGTCACGTTCGTCTTGGTCGGAATATACTGTGATGTCTACTTTTGATGGCTTTTGCCCATCTTTCATCGTGTATAGTTCGCCATTGTAGGAGAAAGCGAGCGTACCATTGTCAGCGACTGATAGATATCTTACAGGATTTTTATCTTCGAAAGTGAGTTGGATTGACTTATCTGGGGCGGAAAGGGAACTTTTGTAGATGTTCATTGCTTTTCCGTCACGTTCGCTGAGGTAATAGAAAGTGTCCCCATCTGCTGCGAATACAGGAGTCCTATCTTCTCCCTTATAGTCAGAAACTTTTTTGAATGTTCCCTCAGCATTGATGCTGAATCTTTCAGAACCAGGTTTGGATGTATAGGACCAAATGTCTTTTGTCACTGCAGAGGTATGATGCTTTCTAAACGGATCCTCATAGCCTTTCCAATCTTCATACAAGACTTTACCGTCCTTGCTTACACTTATTGCTGAAATTGGAAGTGAAGTTACGAGAACAGGCCTTGCACCTGTTGTGTCTGTAATATAGAGCTGTGCCTGTCCCGGATAACCGTCGAAATTTACATCTTGCTGTATGTTGGCGGAGAACAATATCCTTCCGTCCTTCAGTACATCCATGAGTTTCTCGTTTCCTGGATGGAACGTCAACCTTTTCGGGGTACCGCCCTCACATGACGTAATATATAGGTCTTTGCTTTTCTCTCTATTTGATGAAAATACTATTTTTTTGCTATCGGCAGTCCATCTTGGATCTGAATCATAGGCTTCGTTTGTAGTAATCTGTAGTGCTCTTCCACCCGTTGTCGGAACTACGAAAATGTCGCCTTTGTAGCTGAAAGCAATTTTAGTCCCATCAGGAGAGATGCTGTTTGTTCTCACCCATTTCGGACTTTCTTGGGCAAGAGCGGATCCTGTTGCCAGCGATGCCGCTAAAATCATTGTCAGTAATTTTTTCATGCTATACCTTTTTTATCTCTTCAATTTCATTTTCAAATGTACATAATATTTTCGGTAATGTTTATCAATGCTAAATAGAATCTGTTTAAATTTATCTTTAGAAGGTTATATAAGTCTTTATATCGAGGAGTTTGGATGTGGCTTTCTTGTTCTTGTTTCCCCCGGCCAATGTTCTTATTGTTCATCTTTCATTGTTTTGCTGTTTTCTATCAGTTTTTT
>CAKUVA010000031.1 GCA_934693135.1 uncultured Bacteroidales bacterium
ATAAAATGTAAAAAATGTAGTAGATGAAAAAGATAATTTCGACTATTTTCGTCGTCATTTTTGTCATTAATACGTTTGCTCAGACGAAGAAATGCACAATCAGTGGATATATCAGAGATGCAGCTACTGGTGAAACATTGATCGGAGCTGGCGTAGCGGTGATATCTTCGACGAAAGCAACAGGTGCTGTGACAAATGAATATGGCTATTATACGTTGACTATTCCAGAAGGAAGAGTGAATCTTGTATACTCATATGTCGGATGTGCTAATGTATATAGAAACATTGAGCTTCAGAAAGATACTATTATAAATATTGCATTGGCACAATCATCGTCACTTAAAGCATCGACAGTAGTGTCAAGGAAGGATGCTGGAATTTTGTCTACATATATGGGAGCGATGGAAATACCGCAGGAAATGATTCAAAACATGCCAGTTGTTTTAGGAGAGCCTGATGTTATAAAGACTATTCAGTTGATGCCTGGAGTGCAGGGAGGAATGGAGGGATTCTCTGGTTTATATGTGCGAGGGGGTGGTGCTGATGAAAATCTCATGATGCTTGATGGAACATCGCTCTATAATGTTAGCCACCTGTTCGGTCTACTCTCTGTGTTCACTCCAGAAGCAGTAAAGAAAGTTACATTTTACAAAGGTTCATTTCCAGCGAGATATGGAGGTCGTGTGTCTAGCATCGTGGATGTAAGAACCAATGATGGAAATTCCAAAGGTTTTCATGGCTCTGTAGGTGCAGGACTTCTTGCAGAAAAACTTCATCTTGAAGGCCCGATCTTCAATGAGAATACAACATTCTCATTAAGTTCCAGAGGAATGCATACCTTTCTGTTCGATCGTATCATAAAAGCCTGCGGAAGCCCTGCAAATTATGCTTTTTACGATGTCAATGCGAAGATTGCACATCGTTTCGGTGATTTTGACAGATTGTATCTTGCTTTCTATACTGGATGTGACTATTTTCGCTATGATGATGTTTCTAAATCAAGTTCTCCGTATAATGTTGATAATAAGTCATATATTAGATATCAAGAGGAACGGAATAAGTTAAACCTGCGATGGGGCAATACATTGACAACTCTTAGGTGGAATCATGTTTTCAATAACAGGCTGTTTGCAAATGTTTCAGCGTCATGGAATACATACAAAATGAATCTTGTTACGAAAACACATGAAATTCTCAAGTCAGAGAGCTTGAATTATAATAAACAGTACAGATATTTGTACACATCAGGAATCCGTGATTTGGGAGCAAAAATTGATTTCGATTATACACCTTTACCAACACATTTGATAAAATTTGGAGGTGAATATGTTAATCATGTCTACAGACCTGAAGTTGAACACACTAAGGACTTTATGAATGTCGGGGGATCAACAGAGAAGAGCGATAAAAAAAACAATATCAGTCCGAATTTATATGGAAGCGAAATATCTGCATATATAGAAGACGACATGTCGCTCGGTGGACATTTCTCATTTAACCCTGGCGTGCATCTGAGTATGTTCATGGTGAATGGAAAGACATATTTTTGCCCAGAGCCCAGGGCTGCAGCAAAAGTCTCATTCGGTAAAGGATGGGCGGTGAAGGTAGCATATTCTAGAATGTCGCAATATGTTCATCAACTTACATCCGGTAGTTTAAGTCTTCCTACAGATTTGTGGGTGCCGATAACCAAGAACATAAAACCAGTGACTTCAGACATCTCCTCTCTTGGTATCTACTATACTGGGCTTGAAGGTTGGGAATTTTCTGTGGAAGGCTATTGGAAAAAACTGAACAATGTCCTTGAGTACAAGGATGGCAAGATGTCGTTTTCGTCAGCTTCTAACTGGGAGGAGAATGTTGAGATGGGACAAGGACGCTCATACGGAGTGGAATTCTTTGCTCAAAAAACATTGGGACGTACGACAGGAACAGCATCATATACATTGTCTAAGACAGACAGAATATTTCGGAATGGAACTATCAACGACGGGAAATGGTTTCCTTTTATTTATGATCGCAGACATAATTTCTGCATCAGTGTGAACCAGAAATTTGGTAGGAGGGTGGATTTAAGCGCCGTATGGACATATTCTTCAGGTAATTGGATGACTGTTCCGACAAGACAGACTGTAATTGTTTCGCCTGACGGAAAAAATATTGTATCTGAGGATTATATAGATCGCAGGAATAACTATAAGCTTCCGTCATCTCATAGACTTGACTTTAGTGTGAACATTCATAAGAAAAAACATCATGGCGAGAGAATTTGGAACTTCGGGATGTATAATGCTTATGGCGCTATGAACCCCAACTGGGTTGTTGTGGATAGTAGAGAAATTAAGAATCCTTCCACAGGAGAGTCTACATTCATACCGGCATTAAGCAAAAGAACATTCCTGCTGTTCCTGCCGTCATTCAGTTATACATATAAATTTTAGAAGCCATGAGATTAGTTAAAGATATATTTGTCGTGTTAGCATTGATGTTTGTTACATCATGTGAGAGATACATTGATCTGAACAAGATAGGACCAGAGAGATTGCTTGTTGTCAATGCTAATCTATTGAGTGGTGATACTTTGCAGACATTTTTATTGTCATGGAGCTTATTTGATGCGGTTAAGCCGGTCGAATCTGCACATTTGGAATTTTATGTGAATGGAGAGCTTGCTGCCACATCGGATGATGTGCATGAACTAGACCGTTTCTCTTCTTATGTGAGCGAAATGAAAGTTAAAGCTACGTTCAAGGAAGGAGATAAAGTGAAGATAAAAGTGGCTTCAGGTGAATCCCATGCTGAAATTACTGCTATTGCTCCTACTGCGCCTAAGATTACTTCAGTAGATACGACTGAGTTCAGTACTAAAGACAAGCAGGGTGATGTAGAAGAGTTTTACATGGCCAAAGTATCTCTTTCCGATGTTCCTGGTGAGAATAACTATTATCGTATCATCATGTCTGTTGAATCAGAATTTTATGCAAGTCAAGTATCAGCTGATAGTGGGTATAAAGAAGGACAATTCTTGTGTAACGCATCGAAGGCCATTGATTTTGACAATACATACGAAAGCCTGTTATACAAGAAGATGAAGATTGGCATGGACTCGGATTCAGATGATAAAGATAATTATTACGCCAATAAGTTCAATTTATTTACGGATAATTCATTTGCTGATGGGGCTTATACCCTTAAATTGGCATTCGGAAAATATGACTTGTATAATTATTATCCTGGATCATGGTCAAGCGATATGTTTCGGCCTGTAGCAAGCAATAGCATTCGCTTTCGGGTATTGTCAATGTCCAGAAGCTCATATAATTACATGAATGATTATGCATTTGATATGTCGGATCAGGGAGATTGGACATTCATAGGTGATATTCCTTATCCAAGTAATGTCAAAGGTGGTACTGGGATGGTCTCTGTGATGACTCCTGCGGACTATTATGTTAGACTTGGAAACCAATAGAGTTGATGGTATCAACATCAAATATATCAACAAGAAAATCCGGCCGTTTATTCGACCGGATTTTTAGTTATGCATTGCAGAAGAATTTACTTTTTGGCGATGTTCTCGCGCATATCGGTATCTGCCTGCACATTTTTTATCTTGTAATAGTCCATGATTCCGAGGTTGCCATTGCGGAATGCCTCAGCTATTGCCAATGGAACCTGAGACTCGGCTTCGATCACTTTCGCGCGGGCTTCTTGAGCCTTTGCTTTCATTTCCTGCTCTAATGCCACTGCCATTGCTCTTCGTTCCTCCGCACGAGCTTGGGCAATATTCTTGTCCGCATCAGCTTGATCCATCTGTAGGACTGCACCGATATTCTTTCCTATGTCAATGTCTGCGATGTCAATGGAGAGAATCTCGAATGCTGTACCTGCGTCAAGTCCCTTGGCAAGAACGACTTTAGAGATGGATTCAGGCTTTTCAAGCACTTCCGCATGACTTTCGGCAGAACCAATAGATGAAACTATACCCTCTCCTACACGGGCGAGAACAGTCTCTTCACCTGCACCTCCGACAAGTTGGTTTATATTTGCGCGTACTGTGACCCGAGCTTTGCATATTAGTTGAATTCCATTTTTAGCAACTGCTGTCACTGGTGGTGTGTTGATGACTTTCGGGTTTACTGACATTTGCACGGCCTCAAAAACATCTCGACCGGCCAGATCAATTCCTGCTGCGGTCTTGAAGTCAAGAGGAATATTTGCTTTGTCTGCAGATATGAGAGCGTTTACCACTTTGACTACATTTCCTTTGGCGAGGTAATGAGCTTCAAGCTCATTGGATTTTAGTTTCAGTCCAGCCTTTGTTCCTGTAATCATGGCGATTACAATAGTATTAGGATTGACGCCTCTCCAACGCATCAGTATTAGCTGGATGAGAGGAATGTGTACTCCTGATAGGATAGCCTGAAACCAAAGAGTGACAGGGAAAAACCATAGGAGAATAATAAGAGCGACAAATGCTATGCCGACCCATACAATGAACGGAATTACCATATATCAGTTATTTATGCTTTATTTGTCAATACGTCAAAATGCCTCATCTCTCATTACAGGCTTGACATAAATCTTGTTATTTTCTATGTGGACAATTTCTACCCGAGTGCCAGCATCAATCATCCCTTCAAGCGATGTTACTTCATAGGTTTTATCATTTATCCGAACTGAGCCTACAGGGCCAAGACGTGTGATGGCTGTGCCTCTGTCTCCAACCCCTACATTATTGTAGTCTGGTTTGTTCTCGATGACGGTATCAAGCTCCAGTCGCTTCCATGTCTTAGCTCGTAGCGCATAGAACAACAATGCAGATAAAAGAATCACATCAACTATTGTTACTATGGCTCCTATTAGAGGGCTTAGAAAAACAAATGAATAATAAGATGCCCCACATAAGGCAATAACTCCGAGAAAACCTGCCACACCAACACCTGGGATAAGCAGAATTTCAGCGAGAATGAGAATAATTCCGGCGAGAATCAGTGTTATTACAAGCCCCATATCAGAATCTGTTTGAAATTTCAATCAATGAACAAATTCAAATATAGTGTTTTTTATTTAAAATCAATTCTTGATTTCAGATATTCCTGCGGATTCTATGCGAATGTTGTCTATCCCTACTGTTTTTATTGAGGAGGCTGTGCTTTCCGCTGTAGCCTTATCTTCAAATGGACCAAGAATATATGATACTATTCCTCCATCTGTTGTTCGTGCCATGTCTGCTTCGGTAATAGCCTTGATGTCTGTAAGGTTTTTTTCTGTTAATGAGTTGCCATCGGCAGGGAATATCCTAATTTGGAACATTTCATGTATTTCCTTTTCTATGGCCCTTGCCTTAGTCACGGTAATGCTTTTCCCGTTAAGGAATGCAGTGATGAAAGCGCTTCTGAAGCCGACACGTTTTACTCTGTTGAGATTTGACAGAACGTCGCGGTAGCTATGGAAAAGCCCAACAGAGTATATTCGTTTTCCGTTTGTAGCCTGTCTTTCAAATACTGGGCTTAACCCTTTAATTTGCTTTATAGTTGCTTTTGAAACCATTGAGAAAAGCTGTATCTGGTACACAAGCCCCTGTGGTAGCATATTGTCTTCAGCGAAACGGCCTTCAGGTAGGACTTGGAATGTATAGTCGAATGAAGGTTTAGGCTTCTCCATATTTAGATTTATAAGCTTTCCCATACATTTCTTTGAGAATGTATATCCTGATGAAACACCAACGACTTCTCTGTCCGCCTCATGTTGAAGTTTCTCCGGATCAATGGAAACACCTCGTCTTAAAAATTCAAGTTCGATAGCCTGAAGTGATTTGCTGGCGACTGCAAGCGAGTCTTTAAGTTGCGGTATTCTACTGATTAGAGAGGCCTCTCCAGAAACACCATATCTGTATATGGAATCACGTAATGCTCGTACAGTCTGCATTTTCGCTGAATATCTACGCATATCGTCATTGTCTTTCACATCATCAGCGACTGCAGAATCATTATCAATTCTTGATGGGTCATTCAGTGGCTCCAAACTACATAATTTGCGTAATTCCTCTGGGTCGTCGATGGCTTTCCTAACCGGAGTGCTATCAAATTCGAGAACGTAAATGTCTACACTATCCTTTGGACATGCCCTGTTAGAGGCGAACATTGAATATTTTCCATCTGAAGTATTTATGAATAGGAAATCATCATATGGAGAAGAATACGGGAATCCCATATTCACAGGAACACCCCAGTCATTTAGGTCATTGTCCCAAGTGGAGACGTACAGGTCGTATCCACCCATTCCATAAAGACCTTTGGACGCGAAAAAAAGTTGTTTTCCATCTGGAGATACCATCGGATAAATTTCATCAGACGATGTCGTCATCTGTTCATTTATAAGCTCTGGTATTGTCCATAGCGAATCTCTGAGTGAGCTATGGTAAATGTTACGGATGCCATCTTGATCTTTACTTGACCAATAGATATCTTTCAAGCTATCAGGTACATATACCGCCCTTGCGAAAGGATCTCCAGAAGATTTGTCAAGTTGATTCGGAACTAATCTCCAGCTGTGATCTTGAAGTGGATAGTACAGAAAAAAATCATTCAATGAGAATCGTTCACGCGCTACTGCCACAGGTGTGCTACAGAAGCCCATCATGTTTTTACCATTCTGTGCTTGAATCATGGCTTCGTCTATGAGAATAGCTGTAGCAGAATCTGCCACCATTTTAGCTTCTTCATAAAGAATAGTAGCATCATTAAACCTGTAACTCTTTATCAATGAATCCGTAATTTCCTGTAGCTCGGGAAATGATAGATGATGTGCCGGCATAGACAATGAATCTGAAGCCTCTTTGCTTGATGCAGAGAGGGATACGCTTATTGCGGCAATTATTGGAATGTAAAAATTAGCTATAGTCATAATCTTGGACTGCAAAAATAAGAAATTACTGGCAGAAAGTTTCTTTCTACAAAAAAATTAGATAAATTTGCACTCTATTGCGAAAACTAAATAATTAAAATATCAATCAAATGCAAAGCAAAGGTGCAATCAAATTTGTGGCGATTCTGTTAGCTCTCGCCTGCATCTGGCAGTTATCTTTCACTCTTGTAACTGATATTCAGGAGAATAAGGCTGATAAGTATGCCCAGAATGCTATTGAGACTTTCAAACAGTCAGCTGCATTTTCAGAAGTCCCTGATGTGGACAAGGCCTTTTACCTCGATTCTCTCTCAAAAGTGAAAAATCGTTGGTACATCGATTCAGTATCGAATACTAAGGTCTATCTCGGATACACTTATAAAGATGTTAAAGCTAAGGAGATAAACCTTGGTCTTGACTTGAAGGGCGGAATGAACGTTATGCTTCAAGTACAGCTTGAGGATCTCGTGAGTGCTCTTGCCGGAGAGAACAAGACTCCAGAATTTACTGAAGCTTTGAATCTCGCTAAAGAACGTAGCATTAATTCTCCTGATGACTTCATTACATTGTTCGCACAGGCATGGAAAGAAGTTTCTAAGGGACAGAGACTTGCTCAAGTGTTCGGTACCTACGAATTGTCGAATCGGATCAATCCTCAGTCTTCTGACGATGAGGTTCTTTCTGTAATCAGAGAAAATGCTGAGAGTGCGATATCTAATTCATTCAACGTTCTCCGCAATCGTATTGATCGTTTCGGTGTTACACAGCCATCTATCCAGAAGCTTGGAAATAGTGGTCGAATTCTTGTCGAACTTCCTGGAGTCAAGGAACCAGAGCGTGTTAGAAAACTGCTTCAGGGAACTGCATCCCTTGAATTCTGGACTACTTATACAGCTTCAGAACTCTCTCAATATCTTGAAGAAGCAGATGCCGCTCTTGCTCAGACGATAGATACGACAATCGTTACTACTGCAGATGCTCAGATTGAGGCTGTTGCCGCTGCTGATTCTGCTAAGGCAGCATCGGATTCTCTTCTCAATAGTCAGATTAACAAGTCTGCGAGTGATGCAAAGGCTCTTGCTGATTTTAAGAAAGCACATCCTCTTTTCGCTGTGCTCCAACCATCTAACTTTAGAGACAATGCTTGTATAGGTTTCGCGCAGGGTGGTGATACTGCTGTAGTAAATAGACTTCTCAAAGCGCCTGAGGTAAGAGGTATTTTCCCTCCAGAGTTTAGACCGCTTTGGTCTGTGAAACCTTCTGAGTATGTGAAGGGAGGTAATGTTTATGAGCTTATTGCTATCAAGGCGGCGACCAGAGATGGAAAGGCTCCTCTTGATGGTGGCGCTGTAACTGATGCTCGTGTATCTTATAGCGGACAGGGTGTAAACAAAGGAAACCCTACAGTGTCTATGACAATGAATGCTGAAGGTGCTTCTATTTGGGCTCGTCTTACTAAGGACAACATTGGCAGGCAAATCGCTATCGTTCTTGATGACCTCGTATATTCTTACCCTAATGTCAATTCCGAAATCACAGGCGGAAGCTCGGAGATTTCTGGCCACTTCGATGTGGAGGAGGCTACCGACCTTGCAAACGTCCTGAATTCAGGTAAGCTTCCTGCTCCAGCAAAGATTATTCAGGAACAGGTTGTTGGTCCTACCCTTGGATCAGAGTCTATTAGGGCTGGTCTTATATCATTTATTATCGCCTTCCTCTTGGTGCTTGCTTACATGGTATTCTTCTATAGCGGTGCCGGAGTAGTAGCAGATATTGCACTTCTATGCAACGTACTCTTGCTCTTTGGTACACTTGTATCATTTGGTGCTGTTCTTACATTGCCGGGCATTGCAGGTCTTGTTTTGACAATGGGTATGGCGGTCGATGCCAATGTGATTATCTATGAGCGAGTAAAAGAGGAGCTTGCCGCAGGTAAAGGTCTTTCCAAGGCTATTGCTGATGGTTATTCAAATGCTTATTCAGCTATCATTGATGGTCAGGTTACGACGCTTCTTACAGGAATTGTTCTCTTTATCTTTGGATCTGGTCCTGTACAAGGTTTCGCTACAACACTTATCATCGGTATAATCACTTCAGTAGTAACCTCTATCTTCATCACGAGAATAATATTTGACGATAGGGTTTCAAAAGGCAAGAATGTCAAATTTGAGAACTCTCTTACAAAGGATTTCCTTAAACATACTAAAGTTGATTTCCTTTCCAAGAAAAAATTCTCTTATGCATTCTCAGGAATTCTTATTGTGATAGCTATTGCGTCTATCTGCTTCAAAGGCTTCACTTATGGTGTAGATTTCACTGGTGGTCGTACTTATGTTGTAAGGTTCGACAAGCCTGTGACAGCTGAGCAGATTCGTGAGGCTACAGAGAAAGAGTTCAATGAGTCTGTAGAGGTCAAACAGTTTGGTGGTGAAAGTCAGATGAAGATCACTACTAAATATAAAGTGGAGAATGAGTCAAGCGAGGTAGATGCAGAGGTTGAGTCTATGCTTTACGATGCTCTTAAGGGATTCTTTGCTGAGAATATGTCTTTTGAAGAGTTTACTTCTACTCTTGATAATCCGAATGGTATTATTTCTTCCGATAAAGTCGGTCCAACCATTGCAAACGATATGAAGAGAGATGCTATTATCGCCGTACTTATTGCGTTGTTTGTAATTTTTGCTTATATCGCAGTTCGATTCAATGGATGGACATGGGGTCTTGGCGGTGTTGTATCACTTGCGCATACTGCAATAATTGTCATAGGTTTCTTCTCATTGTTCTCAGGAATTCTTCCTTTCAACTTGGATGTTGACCAGACTTTCATTGCTGCAATTTTGACCATTATCGGTTATGCGATAAACGATAACGTGGTTATCTTCGACAGAATTCGTGAATATCGAGCTCTGCATCCGAAGTCTGACTTCAAGACCAATGCGAACCTTGCGTTGAATAGTACTCTTACTAGAACTATCAACACGTCAGTATCAACTCTCGTAACTATGCTCGCTATTGCTATCTTTGGAGGTGAGTCCATTCGTGGTTTGTCAGTTGCCTTGATTCTTGGTATCTGCTTTGGTACCTATGCATCAATCTTCATTGGTACACCTGTAATGTTTGATGCTTACGAGTGGAACGAGAAGAGAAAGGCTGCAAAGGTTGTCAAGAAGTAAAAGAGCGTTAAATAAGGCTTTTTAAGCCACTTTAATATTCCAAGCGTCCGAAGATCCTTCGGACGCTTTATTTGTATTCTATATCCTGTTTTGCTGTTTATTCGTACTTTCTTTTGTTCGTGCGTTATCCTTTCTTGGCTTGCCTGTCCTTTCGACAGTCCTATTGATATCTGTTGAATTAAATGCAGATAGTTGGTTTCTGAATAATAAATTTAAACGGATTTTAAGACTGATAATCAGCAAAGGCGTTCATGATGCTCTGATTATGCAAGTCCGGCACCTGTGAGAGCGTGTTAAGATGTAACTACGTCGCGATGCTTATATGATACAAAAAGCCCGGCTGAAATTGCTTTCAGTCGGGCTGATATCAATATGTCAAGCTGAAAAGCAGCATTGACTTTTATTATCTGTACTGTGCAAACTCGATATCTTTCTCTGCGCGTGCAGCAAGCTCTTTATTCTTGCTTGCCTTCTCAAGATATGACTTCACATCAGCAGCTTTGCCTTGGCGAGCTGCGATGATAGCGCGGAGGTAGTTTGCCTTAGGGCACTGGCATTTGAGAGCGGCAGCAGCTTCAGCAGGTTTACCTACGAGTACGTCAGCGAGAGCTTCGTTGAATGAGTTAGTTCCTTTGAGAGCGGCAGCAGCCTTTGCGTAGTTACCATTAAGGATATCTACAACAGCCTGATTCTCTTTGTCGCCTGCAGCAGCGAATGCTTTCTGTGCAGCAGCAAGATCACCCTTGCGAAGTGCTACGACGCCTTTTGCAGATTCGAGATCAGAATCTTTGGTCTGAACTTTATCAAAAGCCTTCTCAGCGGCTTTTACGTCATCATTGTTGAGGTAGAGGACGCCGAGATTGAACTGTGCGCGGTCGCTATTGTACTTTTCTACAGCTTTCTTATAAAGAGCCTCTTTTGTCTTAGAATCTTTTACGAGAGAAGCTGAACGGAGGAGAGCCTCTTCGTCGAGAACATCGCTGTTCTCTTCAACGAGTTTGAGGAGTTCCTCTTTTGTATAGTTCTGATACTCAACGTTTGCAATGAATCTTGCGCGACGGAGTTCTGGAAGCACTTCTTTCTTCAAGGTTGTGTAAACCTCTGACATGTTTTTGATTTCGCTCTCACGAACTGCAGGGTCGCTATACATTGAAAGAACGCGGATGATAAGATCCTTATCCTCAATGTTAGACTCGGAAACAAGCTCTTGGAAGCCTTCCCAGTCCTGACCTACACTCTTAACTTCTGGGTCTGAAACCTCTTTGCCTTTTACAACCTTGCTCCAAGCCTTGTCTGCGCTCTTTGAACGCTTGTCTGAAAGTTTTGCGTTGAGAGACTCGCCACCATCAGGTGAAGCATACGCAACGACCTCTGTTCCCTTGAGAGTCTTTCTCTCGTTGCTCTTAATCTCGTCAAGAGCAGCCTGGAAATCTTTGATGGACTCTGACTTGAGTTCCTTGCTACGTACATCTGCAGAGTTGATTGTGTAAAGAATCTGTCCTTCAGCGGTCTGAGGAATGACTTCCTGATAGTTATCAGCCTTGTATGCTACTTTGCCAAGACCCTCACCATAACCTACAAGCATGTAAGTCGTATTGACTCCGTCAGCAACCTTCTTTACAGGGAGGTCAACAGACTTCTTCTTGTATTTAACAACACCGCGAAGTTCGAGGTGAGACTGTTCCATACCTTTAACATAGTCAAAGTGTACTTTCTCGGTTACTGTTTGTCCGTCGGAAGATACTACAGTGTAGTTATCTTTTACCTTCTCGCCCTGGAACATGAATGGTGTCATCTTCGCCTCACCACCTTCATATACGAGGACTGGAGTAACTTCGAGGATTGCCTTCGGGTGGAAGTAATCTTTAGGATAAGTTACGGATACAGTTGCATCAATTTTACCGGCTACGACCTCGAGTGGGGATGGATCGCAGGTAACGGTAACGCTCTCTGCCATCTCCGCCATCTTCTCAGGAGAAGCACAAGCAACAGTTGCAAGTCCGAGGACTGCTACTGCTAATGATTTTAGTTCCTTTTTCATGGTAGAAAAAATAATAATTTGTTATACTGAAATTGTTTTCTCCAAATTTTGCACCAAGTTACGAACATTTTTGCAAATTTTGGCTATCAGGATATAAAAATAGGGACTGCTACAGGTAATTTTCAGCGGTTTTTGTATCTTTGTATAATATGGATACACAAGAACTACAAAGATTAAAAAATAAATACGACATCATTGGAAATGATTCGGCGCTCAACAGGGCTCTGGAGATGGCTGTTGCTGTCGCACCTACCGATCTTACTGTGCTTATTACTGGAGAGAGTGGTGTCGGTAAAGACAATATACCGAAAATTATACATCAGAACAGCAGGCGGAAAAATGGCAAGTACTTCGCTGTCAATTGTGGAGCTATTCCAGAAGGAACCATTGATTCAGAATTGTTTGGACATGAGAAAGGTTCATTTACTGGCGCGATAGAAGCTAGAAAAGGTTATTTCGAAGAGGCTGATGGAGGAACCCTTTTCTTGGATGAGATAGGCGAACTTCCGATGGCTTCTCAAGCTAAGCTCCTTCGCGTTTTGCAGTCAGGTGAGTATATCAGAGTAGGCTCTTCTAAAGTTAGTAAGACGGATGTTCGTGTTATTGCAGCGACTAATGTAGATCTTCTATATGCAGTTTCGCAAGGGAAATTCAGAGAAGACTTGTATTATCGTCTTAATGCCATACAGATATCAATGCCGTCACTTCGGGAGAGAAAAGAGGATATCTATCTGTTATTCAGAAAGTTTACTTCAGATTTCTCTGAAAAATATGGAATGAGTAAGATAACGCTTACTCATGATGCAATTGATTTGCTGAATAATTATAGGTGGCCAGGAAACATTCGTCAGTTGAAAAATGTTGCTGACACAGTGTCAGCTCTTGAAGGACAGAAACTGTCATCCGTGTCAGGTCGATGTGAAGTAAATGCGGAAACTCTTGCCAAGTATCTTCCGAAGGACAATGTTAACGCTCTTCCTGTTAAGTATCATGACCATAGTGGTGATATTTCTCAGGATGAAAAACAGGAGATTTTCAAAGCTTTATATAGTCTTAACGCTGAGGTGAATAATCTAAAAAAAATAATTGCCTCAGGAGCGTTCAGACAGGCAGAGTCAAGTGTGGTATCAGAACATCCTAAGCCTTTGCCGGCTATGCAACAAGAAGAAGTACAAGATAACAGCTACGTTTCACGTCCTAATATTGAATGGGAACGTGCCGGACATGATGTAGACGTACAAGAAACACAGTCTCAATCGCAACATTCAGTTGATGATGAGAAATCTCATGACAATTATTCTATATCGCTAGTTTCTCAAGAGCTTATCAGGAAAGCTCTTGAGAAACATAACGGAAATCGCAAGAAGGCTGCAGAGGAGCTTGGGATTTCCGAGCGGACATTGTATAGGAAGCTTCCGCCTGAATTCAGGAACTTAAAAAAGACAGACGAATAAATGAAACATAAGTGTAGAATATTAAGTGTTATCGGGGTGATTTTTGCCTTGGTCATAACAGCGTTGATTGTTCATTCTTGTGGAATATATACTTTCTCCGGGACTTCCATTCAATCTGATGTAAAGACAGTTACTATCAATTATTTTGAATATAAGGCACTTAAAGTGAACCCGTCTCTTAGTAATGATATGACAGAGGCGCTCAAAGACAAATTTCGTAAGATGACACGTCTTGAACAAGTGGATATGGATGGAGATTTGGAGATAACGGGCTCTATAACAGGATATGATGTGCGAGCCATGGCTGTGACTGCTGATGAAGTGGCAGCGCAGAACCGTTTGACCGTTACTGTAAAAATCAGCTTTGCTAATCGAAAATATCCTGAGGATGACTTTAATGACAAATCTTTCTCTGCTTATGCTGACTATGATTCCACCCAATCCCTTGATGCTGTAGAAGCATCTCTTTGCGAGGAAATTATAGAGAAGATATGTGAAGATGTATTTAACGCAACAGTAGCAAATTGGTAGTGTATGGAACATAAGCCGATAAATCTTAAAACATTGTCAATGGATGAGTTAGCCGGAGTTGTGAATCTCTATCCGTGGTATGGCGCCGCGAGAAAGGAACTTTGCCGCAGAATGGCAGGCCTTGGTGGAGAGTCTTGGGGCTTAGATCAGTATGCAGACCAGGCATTGTATATAGAGGATAGGGGGATTGTGGCTGATATTATGCGTATGGGTGAAAGTCAGGATTATTCTGATAAAGATTTAGAAACTTTGGTACGGTCGTATATAGATGGGAAAAAGAGTGTAGATGAAGATAATATATCTCCGGTAAGGAATCCTGCGGTTAGAGTCCCTGGTGGTGACTTCTTTAGTCGAACAGAATACGATAAGGTGCGTAAAGATGAGGATAATATATTTTCTGGCTTTAAGGCAGCTGTGAGTGTAGCGGATAGAAATCATGATGATTCTGATGACGTCGACTTCTGCACGGAAACATTGGCCCGTATTTATGCGGAACAGGGTTACTATGAACAGGCTAAACGCATTTATGGTAAACTTATTTTGGCATTCCCAGAAAAAAGTGCTTACTTTGCATCCCTTATTGGAAAATTGGATAACTTGATAAATAATCAAACGTTATGAATACTCTATTTTTAGTTCTTGTGATTCTAATCGTGATTGCAAGCATCATCCTTACTGGGGTAGTGCTCCTTCAGAATGGAAAAGGTGATAGCATGGCTAGCAACTTCGTTGCAGGTAACCAGACTTTCGGCGTTAGGCAAACAGCCAATATACTTGAGAAGTTTACATGGAGCCTCATCGCGTTCATCTTCGTCCTTTCCGTTGTTTCTTCATTCACGACTGGAACTCAAGGTACTCAGGTAGATGTTACTGACCAGATTGAGAAGAATGCTACTGAACAGCCGGCATTCCCATCAGCTCCTGCGCAGCAGTCAGCTCCCGCATCTGAAGCACCAGCTCAGCCTGCAGAGTAAAAATCTGTTTCAAGAAACTTCTAATTATTCCTCGACTGACAAAATGTCAGATTAAAGAGGATTGGAATATAGTTTGGATTATAGCCGTTTGTTCTTCGGAGCAGACGGCTATAACCCGTTAGGGTAGACGTTAAGATTCGTGGTCAGTGCCAAGAGTTGCTCTGTAGGACAAAAGGGAGTTTTATATTATGGAAATTAACAACATGCAGAACAACGGATCACAAGGTAAACTTGAGTGCCTAAGTAAGTTCGCGACGAACTTGAATGAACGAGCGGCTGCGGGTAAACTCGATCCGGTCATCGGCAGGGATGATGAGATACGTCGTGTTCTTCAAATATTGAGTAGGAGGACAAAAAATAACCCTATTTTGGTTGGTGAACCAGGTGTTGGTAAGACAGCCATTGCCGAAGGCCTTGCTCAAAAAATAGTTGATGGTGCAGTACCGGAGAATCTTAAGGATAAGGTAGTGTATTCATTGGATATGGGTGCGCTTATTGCCGGCGCAAAATATCAAGGTGAGTTCGAGGAAAGACTTAAAGGTGTAGTGAAGGATGTAGTCGATAGCCAAGGTCAGATAATCTTGTTTATAGATGAAATCCATACATTGGTCGGGGCCGGAAGAGCTTCAGGCGCAATGGATGCTTCAAATATTCTTAAACCAGCATTGGCTCGTGGCGAACTTAGGACTATAGGCTCCACCACATTGGATGAATATCAGAAGTATTTCGAAGCTGACAAAGCTCTTGAAAGGCGTTTCCAAATGGTTACCGTGGATGAACCTACTCCGGCTGAATCCATAGCTATATTGAGAGGTCTAAAGGAAAAGTACGAGAACCATCATAAGGTGCGTATTGAGGATGATGCACTTATTGCGGCTGTAAATCTATCCCATAGGTATATCACTAACAGATTTCTTCCAGACAAGGCCATTGATTTGGTGGATGAGGCGGCTTCAAAGCTTCGTCTTGAGATGAACTCTGTTCCAGAGCCTATTGATGAACTTAATAGCCAGATAAGGCAACTTGAGATAGAAAAAGAGGCTATCAAGAGGGAAGGCGTTTCATTGAAATTAGAGAAGATTGAGAGTCAACTGAAAGAACTTAATGAGAAACGTGAAGCTCTCATGAAGAGGTGGAATGAAGAAAAGAGTATTCTTTCAGGCATCCAAACCGCACGTCAGCAGATTGAAGATTATAAAATAGAGGCTCAGTCTGCGGAAAGGGCTGGAGATTATGGTAAAGTTGCCGAGCTACGTTACGGAAAGATAGCTGAGGCACAGAAACGTATAGATGAACTTACTGCGAAACAGGCTGCTGTAAAGGATCCTATCATCACGGAGGCTGTAACGCCTGAAGATATTGCAGATGTTGTGTCCAGGTGGACAGGTATACCTGTGAATAGAATGCTTGAGAGCGAGAAGGAGAAGTTGCTTAGAATGGAGGAGGAACTTCATAAGAGGGTTGTAGGACAGGATCAGGCAATACATGCTGTGGCAGATGCAGTACGTAGAAGCCGTGCCGGACTTTCCAATGAGAAGAGGCCTATCGGTTCTTTCTTGTTCATGGGCACGACTGGTGTAGGTAAGACTGAACTTGCCAAGGCTCTTGCAGAATTTCTGTTCAATGATGAGAACATGATTACTCGTATTGATATGAGCGAGTATCAGGAGCGACACACAGTGAGTCGTCTTATTGGCGCTCCTCCGGGATATGTTGGATACGATGAAGGCGGTCAACTTACTGAGGCAGTAAGACGTAAACCTTATTCTGTGGTACTTCTTGATGAAATAGAGAAGGCACATCCGGATGTGTTCAATATTCTGCTTCAGGTTCTTGATGATGGTAGGTTGACAGACAACAAGGGACGTACGGTAGATTTCAAGAACACTATCATTATCATGACTTCCAATGTCGGCTCAGATATTATCCAAGGGTATATGGAGAAACTTCCGGAATCTGGTGCGGGCAGGGATGAGATGCTTGCCGAATGTAGGGACAAGATTCTCGAACTTCTCAAACAGACCATAAGACCAGAGTTCTTGAATCGTATCGATGAGATAATAATGTTTGAGCCTCTTACCAAGAAGGATGTTAGAGATATTCTTCATATACAGATGAATGAACTCCAACATAAACTTTCCGAAGATGGTGTTGAGATATCATTTACTGAAGCCTTTGAGGACTATATGACGAATATGGGTTATGATCCAGCATTCGGTGCGCGGCCTGTGAAGAGGGTAATGCAACGCGAGTTGGTAAATAAACTTGCTAAAGCTATTCTTGATGGTACTGTTCACAAAGATTCTGCGGTAGAAGCAGATGTTGAAAATGGTGAAATTATCCTACGGAATAAACCTGCGGAAACCAAGGCTGAAAGAGTTCTTTAGACTATAGGAAAACAAGATGTCTTTAATGTGAAACTCCCAGATGATTGAGATCTGTATCAGTCATCTGGGAGTTTTTTTATTGTCTTAGGAAGCTATTCGCTTTTGGCCTGTCTTTCTTCTATGACATCGCCATGCAACTGGACTACGGCTTCTCTCCAAGTATCTGTATATCCTGGTTGGGTCAGGCCTGCAGGAATTCCAGCAGAGAATTCTGTGTGCTTGAATGAACCATCAGGATTCTGAGCCTTAACATTGCCGTCAATAAATTTTACGAGCAGAGTTTCTTCGAGCTTGCTCCAATCATTGAATATGTTTTGTGCGGTTTCTATTGAATATTTTGTGAGGAATCTCTTTACTGTAGCAAATGAATCCCCTGTATCTATGAGTGCATCATAAGTGGCGGATGCCTTCTTCCCTTTTTTCTCGGCTCCATCCAATGCTTTTTTATAGAGATCAAGTGCAGTTCGATCGGTCTGCCGAACTTTCTCCATCTGTTCGTTCTCGAATTTGTCAATGCGTTCGCGTACATACGGAGCCATGATATTGTACATCTTGTAGCAGGCGTTTGAAATTCTGTTGTTCATCCAGAATGATGAAGTCGCTGAATAATGAAGGAGGTCTCCATTGCCTTGTCTGAAGCAGTCTGGGACTCTGTTTGTGTTGGTGTAGATTGGCGTGAGATAGGATGTAGCAGCATCGTCTGTACCGAACCAGATGATACCTCCGACAACATCCGGATAAGCACTTCGAGCTTGCCCTACAAACCAAAATCCAGTCTGTTGGGTGGCTATGGCGCGTTCGTTGGTATAGGTCTTTCCATCAAATTCGAAATCCATTGGCCTCCATCTGTATGGCAATGCATTTCCACCAGCTCCTATATCTTGTGTCATGTCCATTGGTGTACCTTCGTAGTGGTCTCTCATTACGTCAGCTACATTCTTGACGGTTACTTTCTTGGCTGGTTTTACCCATAGAGGCATCCTGTTATCAGGGTTGTATCCCATAGCGTAGTCAATAAAAGAATATGCATCTTTGCTGACGAGGTTGTCTCCTTCATCATAGTATGTGAACCATCCGCTACAGAGGAGATTGAATGCGCTCCATACTCTTGCCTCGCATCCTCTGAGTGCTCCGAAGTCTGCAGGACAGTAAGCATCACGGAAACTGAATTCGCTATCTGGCCCATTATACCAACCATTCTGTCGTGCAAATTCTATAACATCAGGTGCATACATGCAATTTGCAGGATCATTAAGCGGGAATGTCGTAATTCTGGACTGGTTTGCATGGCTACAAATGAAACCATCCGGAATGCGCCTGGCTACCCAAACTGCACCTTTGCTTCTGTTTGTGCCGTTGACTACATTTGATCCTTTACCTACCATTTCCAGAATCCATGCTTCATTCTTGTCTGCGATGGAGAATGATTCACCTTCTGAGAAATATCCGTATTTCTGAACCAGTCCTGTCATGACTTTTATTGCTTCTCTTGCAGTTTTAGCTCTCTGAAGAGTGATGTATATCAATGAACCATAATCCATTATACCATTATGGTCTACTAACTCTTCTCTTCCGCCGAATGTGGTTTCTGCTATGATAAGCTGGTGTTCGTTCATGTTTCCGACGGTTTTATATGTATGTTCGACTTGATCTATCAGACCAAGAAACTGCCCGGAATCCCAATCGTATACTCTTAGTTTGTCGCCGTGCTTCCAATCTGCCTCAGGCTTGAAGTAAAGTTCTCCGTAGAGCCAATGTGAATCTGCAGCGTATGATACCATGCAGGATCCATCCGCGCTGGCACCTTTAGTCACGATTACATTTGTGCAGGCGTTGCTGTCTGTGGCGAAAATACTTGCTGCCGTTGCGAAGGCTATGCAGATCAATGTTTTTATTTTCATAATATGATACATTTTGTTCTCTTCCATTATTTTGATTATTTTTGTCCGGACGTATCAGACATTATCGTCTGCAAAGCTATCAATTTTTTCGTAACGAAACGTAAAAGATTATGAGAAGAATTTTTTGCCTGCCGTTTCTGGTGCTCATTTTTGTAAATGTCAATGTGTTTGCTCAGGAGCAGCAGGCTCCGTCTCCGGAGGAGATGGCCGCGAAGGAAGCCGATAGGCTCGCGGAGCTGCTCAAGTTGGAGGATTGGCAGGTTTTCTATGTAGATTCTACGCTACAGCATGACTATGCCGCATGTCAAGAAGAGATAAAGCGTTTGCAGGGTGCACGGGTTGATAATTATGACTTGTATACATTGGCTCAGGATAAGTGGATGGAACAGATAGATAAAACATATCGAAAGATTTTTACCGATCAACAGTGGGCTGCGTATTTGAAGAGTGGTGCAGGGAAGCGGATAAAAGCTCGTGAGAAGCGTAAGGCGAAAATTGAGAAGGCTACGGACAATGTATCAGGAAATTGATTAATTTTGTATTTCTAAACGACGAAATAGTATGAAAGAGGAAATAGAACAGATTCTCGCAGAAGTGAGAGACCTTAAGTGCAAGACTGAAAAAGATATAGAGGAAGCAAGAGTACGTCTTCTTGGTAAGAAGGGTGAGATAACCAAGCTTTTCGAGGAGTTTAGGACTATCGCTCCAGAAATGAAGAAAGAGTTCGGCCAGAAGCTTAATGTCCTCAAGAAGGAGGCTGTATCAAGAATTGAGGAACTTAAAGCATCTGTAGAGGCTTCAGCTTCTACATCGTCTGAAGCTTTTGATGCGACCATGCCAGGTGATCCGATTCCCCTTGGAACAAGGCATCCTGTTTCCATTGCAAGACAGCAGATAGTCAATATATTTCGTAAGTTTGGCTATGATGTCGCCGAAGGGCCGGAGATTGAGGATGATTATCATGTATTCGAGGCGTTAAATTTCCCACCTAATCATCCTGCAAGAGATATGCAGGATACGTTCTTTGTGTCAACTGGACATAAAGATCCGATTCTTCTCCGTACTCATACTTCGTGTGTGCAGGTTCGGGCTATGGAGAATATGAAACTGCCTATCCGCGTGATTTGTCCAGGGCGAGTTTTTAGAAATGAAGCCATTTCAGCTCGAGCACATTGTATCTTCCATCAGGTGGAGGGGTTGTATATAGATGAAAATGTTACATTTGCTGATTTGAAGCAGGCGATTCTCTTGTTTGCGCGTGAGATGTTCGGGCCAGATACCCAGATACGTATGCGTCCGTCATATTTTCCGTTTACCGAACCATCTGCTGAGGTAGATGTGAGCTGTAATATATGCCACGGAAAAGGTTGTAATATCTGCAAGGGGACAGGTTGGCTTGAGATTCTTGGTTGTGGTATGGTGGATCCTAACGTTCTTGAGGCTTCTGGAATTGATAGTAAGAAATATTCCGGATTTGCTTTCGGTATGGGTATTGAGCGTATAGCGATGCTCAAATGGCAGGTGAACGATCTTCGCCATTATTTCGAGAATGATATGCGTTTCCTTCGTGAGTTCAGTACATGTGTTGAGGTATAGGGAGCTTCTAAGGGGGAAATTTCCGAAAAAATCTGAAAAATTATTAAAAAAATTTGGAAAGTCAGATTTTATGACTACCTTTGCAATCCCGAAACACCAATAGGGATTACATAATGCGGAAATAGCTCAGTTGGTAGAGCACGACCTTGCCAAGGTCGGGGTCGCGA
>CAKUVA010000032.1 GCA_934693135.1 uncultured Bacteroidales bacterium
ACTTGGACATCGAACTTTCCTCCATCAGCATACAGACCGAGATAATGTCCCATAAGAGCATCTCTCTGTATTCTTCTATCCGATGCAGGACGTGTTTTCGGACGGAACCACCACCTTGCCTCGCCTCCCATGGACAGGATCTGCATACTATATTTATTTCCATTTGGACCAGCCGTCCACCATGGGCATACATGCTCATATTGCAATGAAAATTTTTCATTGACAGGGACTTCCACAGAGAAGTTCACAGCAGTAGCCGCATCATAGAGAAGATTTGTCTTTAACGCCATGAAAGTCCGTTTGGATTTCACAGACTCAATTTCAGCCATCACCGGTTCTGCAGATAGGCTCTGGACAGCAAGTCCAGTCTGACTATTCATAATTTCAGCCTCACCTGAACCAAGACTATGTAGAATAGGAGCTTTCGGATCCACCCAAACACATATCCATGTCGCCATACGAAGTCTGTCCATGTGATGCCTAATGAGATACCACCAACTCTTTCCCCCATCAAGATCCCTAATAGCCTGTTTCTTAGCATCTGTCAGCATATCAGATTTAAGAATGGAAAGGACTTCATCCCTGTTCTCTCTGTAATATCCATCTTCTGCTTCTTCAAGCAGCCCATTCCAGTTCTCTGCTACAGGATTAAGACGAATCTTGTCTTCAGTCATATCTGTCCCTTCCGGCAAGTTCTCCATCAAGAATTTTCTTGCAGCTTCCGCACGTTTTCCAGCAAGCCACTTATTTCTCTTGAAAGGTCCCTCAGGAGAAGCATAAGATGTTATCGTAATGCTATCAATTTTCGGAGATATAAGAAGATACTTGCGGATTCTGTCTATCTGTTCCTTGTTGTCAAGATAGTTTTCGTCAATCTCGATGCCATTCTGCAGATAATACAAAACAAAACGCTGAGTCCTTGACTGCCCGAAAGTTGGGAAATAAGAACACAACAAGACTATCAACACAAGAATATGCTTAATTCTTACTGACACTCTACGAAAGATAGAAACTTTACCACTAACTATTTTTACAAAAATAGCCTAACAATTCCCTTTTTGCAAAATATATTTTATAAAAATAACATTACATATTATGCTATAATACAAGATTTTACCACCCCCCCCCCGAAACAAAACAGAGTTAAAGACGAAAATCATTATAAACATTTTATATTTCTGATAAACAGAAAAAAATATATTCCGCATGATACCATGTGGAATATAAAATACTGGTGATATATATGTGTAATAAAATTTTAATATTTTATTTTGTAAGCCCCTTTAAGACCTTGTCTACTACTTCAGGGAAATGCTTCATTTCAAGCACATGTTCTTTCGCTGCTATATCGTCAGGGCCATCCTCTGGAAGGATAGGTGTGGAAAATTGGGCAATAATCTCACCACCATCCACTTTGTTGCAAACATAATGCACAGTCATCCCGGTCTCGGTCTCCCCTGCAGCTTTCACAGCTTCATGAACATGATGACCATACATACCTATACCACCAAATTTAGGCAGAAGAGCAGGGTGCAAGTTTATCATTCTCCGAGGATATGCTTTTATCAAGAAATCAGGTACTACAAGAAGGAAACCGGCGAGTACGATAAAGTCAATGCTATTTTCCTTCATGAGTGGCATAAGCATATCTTCACGCATAAATTCCTTCTTAGGCATCACGACCGTCTTCACTCCGAGATTCTGAGCACGAACAAGGGCATAGGCATCCGCCTTATTGCTCAATACCAATGCTATATTTACATCTTTTGATTCTTGGAAGTGTCTGATGAGCGCTTCACAATTAGTTCCGCTTCCGGAAACGAAAATGGCGACGTTAATCATTTCAATATAATTATATGTTTGCAAAATTAACACAAATTACCTTAATGACAAAACCGTTCGGAGAATACGATTTAATCCGAACAAAGCCTTTATATTTCGTAATTCCGCTCAACAAGTTTGTTGAACTATAGATATCCGTATATGATTGACTTTTGTTATATTTGCTTGTATGTTGGAAAATATTCCAAACAGATTGATAGAGATGGCTAAAGACATAATACGACATATACTTTTCATTGTCATAGTAATAGTGGTATCAGCATTAACGGCTGTAACAGCTTTGGCGCAAACCACTAAAGTAAAAGGACATGTAACTGAGGCTGGAACAGGAGAACCGCTTCCATTCGTGGCAATATATTTCGAAGGGACTACGATAGGAGTATCAACGGACCTTGACGGAAATTATGCCATGGAGACAAGAGATTCGTCTGCCTGTATGCTGACTGCATCATTACTCGGCTACGAATCACAAACAATTAGAATCAGCCGAGGCGCGTTCTGTGAAGTGGATTTTAAGCTCAAGTCTATCACGTCATCGCTCAATGCCGCTGTTGTAAAGCCGGACAACAGGTATATGAAATGGATTCTCAGGCAGATTGATGAACATCGAGGAAAAAATGATCCGGAAAGAAGAGATGCCTACAAATGTGACATCTACACAAAAATGGAACTTGACCTTACAAATGCAGATGAGCAGATACGCAGTAAGTTGATACGCAAGAACTTCGGATTTGTTTTTGACTACATGGACACTTCTGTAGTATCAGGACAGCCATACCTTCCGGTAATGATTTCCGAGACAAGAGCTCACCGCTATCACAGCACATCACCAGAGGTCAATAGGGAGATTATCGAAGCCTCCAGAATTTCAGGTTTGAATGAAGACAATGCAGTGTCCCAATTCACTGGAAGTATGCACTTGAAAACAAATTTTTACAACAATTTTATCAATGCATTCAATGTACAAATACCATCGCCACTATCTTCCAACGGAAATGTCTACTACAACTACTTTCTCATTGATAGTCTGCAGGTAGATGGCAGGAAAACCTGGAAAATCAGGTTTCATCCTGGTAAAGGTGTATCGTCATCAGTATTTGATGGTGAAATGGCAATAGATGCAGAAGATTTTGCGCTCAAAGAGATACATGTAAAGCTCCACAAAGGAGCTAATGTAAACTGGATCAGAGATATGGTGATCGTTCGAACGGATCAAAGGCTTGGAGATTCAGTGTGGTTCTACAAGCAGGACAAATTGTACGTAGACTTTTCCGTCACTATGAATGACTCGTCCAAATTCGTTTCGTTTCTCGGCAACAGGCAGATAGATTACATAAATCCGATCGTCGGAGAGAAAGCTAAACCTTATGTAAAGAAAGCTAATGTCACAGTACAGGTGGAGAAAGACGCTGGAAAAAAAGACGATGCATGGTGGGATGCAGCAAGGCCATACCAACTTACTGAAAAAGAGCAGAATATCTACCAAATGGTGGATTCCATAAAGAGTGTGCCGCTATACAATAATATATATAATATAGTAAACACTGCGGTTTCAGGATATTTGGAAACCAAATACTTAGCATTTGGACCTTATTCAAGACTATATAGCTTCAACTCCATCGAAGGGAATCGTGTCCAAATAGGAGCCAGAACGACTTCAGAGGTAAGCCGTAAGATAAGACTAACTGGATTCATAGGATATGGATTCAAGGATCGTGAATTCAAGGGTGGAGGGACCTTGGAATGGATGATAAGCAAGCAGCCAACAATGAAATTGACATTGACAGGACAGAGAGATATGCTGCAGCTTGGTAAAGGAAGAAATGCATTCAATGAAACAAGCCTTCTCACTTCAATTTTCACAAGAAAAGGCAGCGCGAAAAGAAGTCCAGTCAACGAATATTCACTTCGATATGATTGGGAAATCACACCATGGCTTAATACATCTACAGCATTGGAATTCAGAAGAATATACGCAAATATATTCGTCCCGATGCGAAGGGTATCAGGAAATGACACATCCTATGTAAATTCCGTAGGAGCAAATGATATCCATTTCTCAGCAAGGTTTTCCAAAGATGAAACCGTATCGCGTGGGACATTTGACAAATCATATCTCCACTCTGATTACCCTGTTGTGACGTTGGATCTAATGGGCTCATTGAAAGGCATCGGGAAGAATGAATACTCATATTTTAGGTCTGAGGTGATAATGGACTATAACCTACCGATTCCACCCGTCGGATCTACAAAGATTCATTTCACACTTGGCAAGATCGTAGGTACAGTGCCATATCCTATGCTGAAGTTGCATGAAGGAAACGGCACATACATGCTGGATCCAAGTTCGTTCTCCTGCATGAGTTTCTATGAATTCGCGTCAGATACATGGGGAACATTGTTTTTAGAACACGATTTCGGAGGATTCTTCCTTGGCAAAATTCCACTAATAAGGAAACTGCACTGGAGGGAAGTCGTGACATTGAAAGCCGCCTACGGAACATTGTCTCGGAAAAATAACGGCATACTTTGGAGTGAATATGCTGCCAATGCTCCTATGCTCTTCCCTAAAGGCATGAATTCACTGAACAAACCTTATATAGAGATGGGTGTGGGCATATCCAACATTCTTAACTTGCTTCGCGTAGACGCATTCTGGAGGATGACGCATAGAAACATAATCAATCCAGATGGGACCACGGTAAAATCACCTAACCGATTTGTTGTAAACCTCGGAATAGAGCTGAAGTTCTAATTTACTCATGTTTCGCAAGTGAATATTTTATGAAATAAAAAAGGCCAAAGTGTTTGATAATTCACTGATTATCACTATATTGTAAAAGCAAAACAACAAAATAGTACACTTTAGCCATGAAAAAAAATAGACAAATAATCGGTGAACTGCAAGACTTCTTCAGACATAATGATGCCAGAAAGGCAATACAAAGCATAATAAGTATAATGAACAGTCTCGTCATACAAAGTAAAGTGGTCGGTCCGGTAAAGAATCCGAACTGTAAATTTACCTATGTGCAATTGGCCAAGTTGCTCATTCTGTTTCCGTTCTTTTCTATAAAGAATGCGGGTCTTTATGCCAATAGCGGCCTCGGGCAATTGTTCAGCTGCAAGCGAGGATACTTTCTCGCTTCATGAACAATGGCACTGTCAACTGGAGGCGTATCATTTATTCAATCAACCGTCAGCTTATCGCGAGAATAAGTCGCCGCACGGATTCCAAGAAAGCCGTACGATGTCTGATTATTGATGACACGGATCTTCCCAAACGCGGGATGAAGGCGGAGGGACTTGGCAGAGTCTTTTCCCATGTCGCGATGAAGAGCATTCTGGGTTACAAGGCTATGTTTCTTTGCTATACTGACGGTAAATCCCAATTCATGCTTGACAGCACGATACAAGCAGAGGCGGGGAAAAACGGTGACAAGCCTCAAGGACTCACAAAGAAGCAAAAGGCTGCGTAGGGCCATCGTTGAAGGAATCCGTTTTGATTACCTCTTGGTAGACAGTTGGTTACCGTGTGCTGAACTGCTTCAGTTTATCCACAGCCGTCACCTTAAATGCAACCTTATCGGCATGATAAAGATGGGCAAGACAAAGTATGAGACCTCCCTTGGTGCTCTTACTGCATCGGACATCATCAAAAAGCTGTCAAAGGATAAAGCCGTAAAATATGCCAGATCGATAGGCTATCACTACGCATCGATCACCGCACGCTATGCCGGCATAAAAGTCAGCCTGTTCTTTTATAGGAAAGGCAATGGGGCCTGGAACGCCTTGATATCCACAGATACATCTATCGACGCAAAAGAGGCTTTCAGACTTTATTCCAGAAGATGGGTTATTGAAGTGGCACACAAAGAGATGAAGTGCCTGCTCAACCTAGGCAAATGCCAGTCAATTGACTTTGCGGGACAGATTGCAGGGTTGTCATCATGCATGGTTCAATACAACATCCTCAGTTATGTGAAGCGATTTGAATCATATGAAACCATGGGAGGTCTTTTCACGGAACTGACCGGTGAAACTGTTGAACTATCAGTTGCCCCGCGAATCTGGGGGCTGATCGTAGAAGTCATCAACGTTATCGCAGAGTTCATCTCATGTGATCCGTTTGAGTTAATCCAAAATGTAATCAATAAAAACAATCAAATCAAAGCAGTGAAAGAGGCGTTTGACCGGCTAGAAACCGCCGGGAATGCGGCCTAAATCACTTGCAAAACTTGAGTTATTAAGTAATTTAAACTTTTTTCGAAAAGGTATTGTTTAGTCGTTACAATTTTGCATATTTGCAATAGTCGTCTTTTTCTAGATGGCGGGACCTTGCCAAACGTCTCAGATTACATCACGGGATGAGGTGTAATCTTTGTCTAATTATTTTAATTTTACACATTGATATATGAGAAGAGTGGTATTGTTTTTACTCGCCTTATGCGTAATGACATCATGTCGAAATACACTTTATGAAGTGGATATGTCGCAGTCGAATGATCATTCACTTGGTATAGAAAAGAAAATTGAGCGAGATGTTGTCTCATTGTCTGAGACTGATGTTAGAATAGTTTCGAATTTGTACTCCAAAATGGCAAAGACAAAATCGAATAATAGGGAGATTAAAGAGGTTATTCCGATTAAGGGAGAAGACGGAAAGGTTATGATGTATGCGGTCAACTACGCTGATGGATACATAGTCGTTTCTGCAACGAAAAGGTATTACCCAATTTTGGCTGATGTTCGGAGTGGAAGCTTTTCATTAGATGATTCTAGTTCTGGTTTAAAACTCCTTATCGATGATTTCTCTGAGCGTATTAATATGGTGGAAGAAATGGAGAATTATCCTGACTTATCGAGATTTTGGGAGCCCTATTTGAATCCGGTTAGTGTTGATATAGAGAGGACTAAGGCGAATTCTGATTTTTATGATTTGTTTGAATCATATCTTGATGAGTGGTATGCTGATGGATGCAATGTTTATTATTTGTACAATAAGCCTGAAAATATGCCGGAAGATATGTATAATACCTTTTATAGGATGGCGGAAGATGATATGGCAGAAGTGAATGGTTATCCATTCAGGGAGTGTGCAGTCATAACTGAACAAACATTTGAAAACTCTAATACGAAAGGCCCATTACTTGGTACAAAGTGGAATCAAGTGTCTGGCTTTGATTCGGAATTATCTGGAAATAAAAAAAATGGGGTGTGTTACTATTGCAGTGGGACAAATAATGAAATATCATGAGTATCCGAACACTTTTAGTTGGAGTAGTATGGCAAATGGGTATGCGACACCCGCTTCAGCTTCATTTCTTGCTACATTAAGATCTAAACTTAAAGTATCAGATAATGGTACAACTACGGATAAGTGTGCAAAAAATGCTTTTAAGGATTATGGATATACGTGTAGCGATGTGTTGACGCATGATAACACTAAGGTGGTGAAGTCGCTTAATAATAATAATCCAGTTTATATGAGTGGTATGGATAAGTATAAACCTGAAGAGGGGCATGCTTGGGTGTGTGATGGGTATATGTATACAATACCATCAAGAAAGTATACGTTATATCTGCTTCTGTTTGAAGATGGAAAACCGTCGTCTTTTGATTCTTGGTATGAAGAAACAATTTATGATACATATCCGTTCTTTTTCCATATGAATTGGGGGTGGGGAGGTTCTCATAATGGCTATTTCTTGGATTCAAATATAGATTTATCTTCACAAGGTTTTAAGGTAAACTTTTCTGTTCACAGAAAGAACTTGATTGTTTCTGGACATAATTAAAGTATATTTAATATTATGAAAAAAAACATTTTTTTTATCGTGTTTTTCTTGGTTCTGGTATCTTGTAAAGATACTGTAATCGGAGGAGTTAAAGATATTAATTTTGATAAGTCTGAGTTGTATTTCGATTCTAATGGTGGAAAAGCGACGGTTACAACAGATTATGAGTCGAAGATGATTTGGTGGGTGATGCAGTATTCAGATGGTAGCAATGTTGGGATTCGCTATAATTCAGAGATAGATAAATCCACTAAAATGGAAGTCGTTACATTAGATAACGTTATTGTGATACAAAATGGGAGATCTTTCGATATTACGATATTGCCATCAGAGCATGTGTTTAAATGGGAAATAGATGTGTTAGGTGTACATTCTATAGGTAAGATTCATATTTATCAAAATAGCACGGAGTAAAAAACAAAAAAAGCATCAGAATTTCTGATGCTTTTTTTCGTGCGGATGGTGAGAGTCGAACTCACACGGACCAACGCCCACTACCCCCTCAAAGTAGCGTGTCTACCATTTCACCACATCCGCATGTTGTGAAATGGTAGTGTTTCTCTCACTTTGGGATTGCAGATATACGGACATTTTTTTAAATCTCCAAAACTTTTTGAGACTTTTTTCACTATTTATGCGTTTTTCTTTCGTGTCATGCAAGAAAATAGTATTTTTGCATCTATAAGTAACTCAAGTTTCGCAAGTGAATATTTTATGAAATAAAAAAGGCTAAAGTGTTTGATAATTCACTGATTATCACTATATTGTAAAAGCAAAAACAACAAAATAGTACACTTTAGCCATGAACAAAAATAGACAAATAATCGGTGAACTGCAAGACTTCTTCAGACATAATGATGCCAGAAAGGCAATACAAAGCATAATAAGTATAATGAACAGTCTCGTCATACAAAGTAAAGTGGTCGGTCCGGTAAAGAATCCGAACTGTAAATTTACCTATGTGCAATTGGCCAAGTTGCTCATTCTGTTTCCGTTCTTTTCTATAAAGAATGCGGGTCTTTATGCCAATAGCGGCCTCGGGCAATTGTTCAGCTGCAAGCGAGGATACTTTCTCGCTTCATGAACAATGGCACTGTCAACTGGAGGCGTATCATTTATTCAATCAACCGTCAGCTTATCGCGAGAATAAGTCGCCGCACGGATTCCAAGAAAGCCGTACGATGTCTGATTATTGATGACACGGATCTTCCCAAACGCGGGATGAAGGCGGAGGGACTTGGCAGAGTCTTTTCCCATGTCGCGATGAAGAGCATTCTGGGTTACAAGGCTATGTTTCTTTGCTATACTGACGGTAAATCCCAATTCATGCTTGACAGCACGATACAAGCAGAGGCGGGGAAAAACGGTGACAAGCCTCAAGGACTCACAAAGAAGCAAAAGGCTGCGTAGGGCCATCGTTGAAGGAATCCGTTTTGATTACCTCTTGGTAGACAGTTGGTTACCGTGTGCTGAACTGCTTCAGTTTATCCACAGCCGTCACCTTAAATGCAACCTTATCGGCATGATAAAGATGGGCAAGACAAAGTATGAGACCTCCCTTGGTGCTCTTACTGCATCGGACATCATCAAAAAGCTGTCAAAGGATAAAGCCGTAAAATATGCCAGATCGATAGGCTATCACTACGCATCGATCACCGCACGCTATGCCGGCATAAAAGTCAGCCTGTTCTTTTATAGGAAAGGCAATGGGGCCTGGAACGCCTTGATATCCACAGATACATCTATCGACGCAAAAGAGGCTTTCAGACTTTATTCCAGAAGATGGGTTATTGAAGTGGCACACAAAGAGATGAAGTGCCTGCTCAACCTAGGCAAATGCCAGTCAATTGACTTTGCGGGACAGATTGCAGGGTTGTCATCATGCATGGTTCAATACAACATCCTCAGTTATGTGAAGCGATTTGAATCATATGAAACCATGGGAGGTCTTTTCACGGAACTGACCGGTGAAACTGTTGAACTATCAGTTGCCCCGCGAATCTGGGGGCTGATCGTAGAAGTCATCAACGTTATCGCAGAGTTCATCTCATGTGATCCGTTTGAGTTAATCCAAAATGTAATCAATAAAAACAATCAAATCAAAGCAGTGAAAGAGGCGTTTGACCGGCTAGAAACCGCCGGGAATGCGGCCTAAATCACTTGCAAAACTTGAGTTATTTACATTCAAGCTGTCTGTTGTAGACTCAAGCATTTTCAGAAGGCTTGAAAAATGACCTCTCAGAGAATCAAGCCGACTGATATTTTCTTGACGTATCGGCTCTGCACTCGGAGAATCCATGGTGAGAGGATTGATCGGAGTACCGCCTTTCCATACACGGAAATCAAGGTGTGGTCCAGTAGATACACCGGTAGAGCCAACATACCCGATAATATCTCCTTGACGAACATGATCCCCTACCTTCAAGCCAGCGGCATAACGCGACAGATGTAAATAAGCTGTAGTATACACAGAATTATGGCGTATCTTAACAGTGTTTCCTCCACCACCGCCCCAACCTTTGCTTATGACAGTTCCATCTCCGATGGTCATGACCGGTGTACCGGTAGGTGCAGCATAGTCCACACCCGTATGCGCACGAACTTGTCCAGTCACAGGATGTTTCCTATGGTAGGAAAAACCTGAACTAATTCTTGAAAATTTAAGAGGGGCCTTGAGGAAAGCCTTTTTCATACTCTCACCCTTTTCATTCCAATAGATATTGCCCCCATCACCTTGATCAAGTCTTATTGCAGGAAACATCTTTCCATCATGGCAGAATTCCGCATAAAATACTGTATCTATGTCTATTACCTCGCCTTCGCAAGATGATTCGTCATAAATTACGCTAAAGCGGTCTCCAGGCTGAAGAGAAAAAAAATCTAATGTCCAAGCATATATATCTTCAAGATGCATTATCAGCATAAGCGGAGCACCAGACTTGCGCATGTCATTCCACATAGATGACGTAATGGTAACATCGGCAGCCCTCAAATCATGCTTTACCGGCCGAGAAACTTTCCATGCTGACATAGGTGGTGTACATTTGAATATCGTCATATCCACGCGATTCTCGTTATATATGAGATATTCAAGTGTTCGAGATGTAGAATCATCAGCATAAAATGCCTGCCACGTATTACCGGCACGCATTTTCCGAGGATCGAACACCGTGTCTGTCGCTGAGACCAGTTCCATAGCATCAGCCGCTGACATCCCAAGCCTCGTCATCAGACCCGTAAAAATCTCCCCGTTGCGCAATATTCCTTCGGCAAGGTCAAAAGAGTCTGTGCAGAATCCAAGAGGATATATAGTATCTATCTGAGTCTCAATTTTCCCGGAATTCCTTCTAAGACAGGATGGGATGAATATCAATGTCAATGTCGCAGCCATAACCGCGGCAAGTATCGTTCTTCCTTTTCGCATCAGTCAATGATTTTCATTCTGCTAATTTACAAATTTGTTTTGAAAGAGTATCGGAATAAGTTATCTTTGAAAGTTTTTAGGAAAACTTGCTTATGCAGGAATACAATGTAGAAAAGGTCATAAAACCTGTAGCATATTTCAAGTCACCATTTTCTTCCAAGTTCGGCATACCGCGACAAAGTGGAGTGGTGGACGAAGTGAGAGGTAGGATTGTGCTTGCCCACGATTTTAGGCGTGAAGAAGCGTTGAGAGGAATAGAAGGATTCAGTCATCTATGGCTCGTTTGGGGATTTTCAGGCAATGACGGGAAATGGAACCTTACCGTGAGGCCTCCGAGACTCGGAGGAAACCAGTCTGTGGGTGTTTTCGCATCACGATCACCTTTCAGACCAAACGGACTCGGACTGTCTTCTGTAAGACTCATCAGCATTGACATGAACGGGAGTGACAGCCCATCCCTTATAGTTGCAGGAGCGGATCTCATGGACGGCACGCCAATATACGATATTAAACCTTACATTCGGTACACGGATTCACATCCGGACGCAGATTCAGGGTTCACAGATACCTCTATTTGGCAAGAAGCTGAAGTCATAATACCAAATGAAATGCGCGAGACATTCTTGAAGAGGAGAAAAGGTGGGACAGAAGATGCTCAAGACTTGATGGCATTGAGCAGAATCCTCGCCCAACGTCCCGTTCCACAATATAAGCACGATCCTAAAAAAAACTATGGCATGCCGTTCATGGGATGCGACATTAAATTCCACGTGACAGAAAACAGCGTAATTGTAACATCCATAGACAGTTCAACAGACAAAACTCATAAAAAATCATGACACCAACTACCATAATTGCAGTCATTGTAGCATACTTCGCTATCGTTCTGTTCATTTCATGGCTTACGGGGCGGAAGTCCGACAACGCAGGCTTCTTCAGCGGGAACCGTAGGCAGCCATGGTATTTGGTGGCATTCGCAATGATTGGGTCGGCAATGTCAGGAGTTACTTATGTTTCCGTTCCCGGAATGGTGGCATCCTCAGGTTTCGGCTATATACAGATGGCTCTCGGTTTCATCGCAGGCCAACTTGTAATTGCCTACATCTTAATACCTTTATTTTATAAGAGAAATCTTGTATCAATATATGAATATCTCGAAGATAGGCTCGGTTCATCCTCCTATAAGACTGGAGCATGGTTCTTCTTCATTTCCAAGATGTTGGGTGCATCCGTCAGGCTATATCTCGCCTGTATATCGTTACAGCTGATGGTTTTCGGTCCTCTCGGCCTACCGTTCTGGCTCAATGTTGCCGTGACAGTTGCGATACTCATACTGTACACATTCCGAGGCGGAGTAAAAGCAGTGATATGGATAGATTCTCTCAAGACAGTCTGTATGATTGCATCCATAATTCTGTGCACTATCTTTATCAGCAAAGCCCTGGGATTCACATTTGGAGGAATGTTGAAGGCTGTATCTGACAGCGACATGTCACGGGTGTTCTTTTTCGATGATCCTAACAATCCGCAGTATTTCTTCAAGCAATTCTTCGGTGGCATGTTCACCCTCATAGCTATGACCGGGCTTGACCAAGATATGATGCAGAGATCTCTCACATGCCGCAATATCGCTGATTCTCAGAAAAATATCATAACGAGTGCATTACTACAGACTATAGTCATAGTCATGTTCCTAATGCTCGGTGTGCTACTTTACATGTTTGCCGGAACTTCACCTGAACTTGCCAACGCTACGGGGGATAAACTATTTCCAGCCGTGGCTACAAGTGGACTTCTTCCCACAGCTGTTGGAATATTTTTCGTCATAGGCTTAATATCATGTTCATACGCTGCCGGAGGCTCCGCTCTTACAGCATTGACGACTTCATTCACCGTCGATATACTCGGCACTGAGGGCAAGTCCGAGTCTGAGATAAAGTCAATGCGAGAGCACGTCCACCTGATTATGGCAATATGCATGGGAGTGACCATAATTGTTTTCAACATGATCAATAGCACAAGCGCCATAGATGCGGTGTACAAATTAGCAAGCTACACTTATGGTCCTATTCTTGGAATGTTCACGTTCGGAATACTTACTAAGAGAAAAACAAATGACAAGGCAGTTCCGTTTACGGCCGTTATAGCCCCTGCACTCTGTCTCGTGCTACAACTGAATTCAGAACAATGGTTCGGAGGATATAAATTTAGTTATGAATTGCTCATAATCAATGCCTTATTTACGTTCATAGGACTTATGTTTTTCAGCAGACGTCCGAACAAACAGGAGGATTAGACATGACAGACAGGGAAAATAAAATAATACGGACAAGCTGGTTAGGAGTTGGAGTGAATCTCACATTGTCGGCATTCAAGGCCGTGTCAGGCTTGCTTTCTAATTCGATAGCCATCGTATTGGATGCCGTAAACAACCTCTCTGATGCATTCTCAGCCACAGTAACCATCATAGGAATGAAAGTAGCAGGAAAGCCGGCTGATAAAGAGCATCCCTATGGGCATGGACGTGCGGAATATTTCACGGCAGTCATTATAGCAGCCGTCATAATCATCGCTGGGGCTTCGTCATTTGTCGAATCGTTCAAGAAAATCTTGTCGCCTGAACCATCAGACTATTCTTTGGTTACTGTTGGTGTGCTCGTAGTGGCAATCGTAGCCAAAGTCATTCTCGGCATGCATGTAAAAAGAACAGGAAAAGAGGTTAATTCCGAATCGCTGGAGGCAACTGGCTCAGACGCATTGTTCGATGCCTTGATTACAGGAACAACTCTCGTAGCGGCATTATGCGGAATAATTTTCGGAAATAAGATTGACAAGTTTCCTATTGATGGAATTCTCGGAGCATTTATCTCACTTGTCATCGTAAAGGCTGGATACAACATGATTATGGCTCCGATAAACGAACTTATGGGTGAACGTATTCCTGCAGGCTTGGCGAAGTCCATTAAGGCGGATATCTGCAAAATCAGTCCAGTCATGGGTGCTTATGATCTCCAGTTGCACAACTACGGACCAGAACAGATGATAGGCGCAGTAAATATTGCCATCCCTGAGGAGATGACCGCACAAGAGATTCATTTTCTCACACAAAGAATAAGGGAGGAGATCAAGGCAAGATATGGAGTAGTGCTAACCGTGGGAATCTATGCCGTTATCACTGGAAACAAGGAGATTGTCCAGATGCAGGAAAGCATTTCTTCTATGGTTTCATCAATGCCTGGTATCATACAGGTTCATGGAATGTTCATCGACACTGTGGAGCACAGGATTTCTTTCGATATTGTGATAGATTTTTCTGTAAATGATGTAGCGAAACTAAAGAGGGATATCACAGATTGCATCGTAGAACGCTACCCCGGTTTCATCGTGAATGTTCATATCGACAAGGACTACTGTGACTAGGCTCGGCAATCTGTATACATAGGCCGGTCAGCACAGAGCACAGGAGGAACATTATGCTTGTCATTACGAAGATATTGCCAAGTGACACGATAAGTGGAACAATGCCGCCGAAGCCGTAGCCTACGGCTCCCAGGAGCGCCGAAGACGCTCCTGCGATGTCTCTGCCAGAGTCCATGGCAGAGACATTCGCGGCGGTAGACGTAACACCGACCATAAACAGAAGAATGAGCATCAGTAACTCATATATCCAGAATCCACATCCTACAATGAATGCCGCAATCATTATAGATGAAGCCATAACCATACCTGCAGTCCCGAACATTATCGCCTTGTCACAGCTACTAAACTTGGGAATTATCACAGAAGCCACAGCAAACATAACAGCATTGAATCCAAACACGATACTAAAATCCATGGATGATAGGCCATAGTGGTCTTGAATGATAAAAGGTGCTGATGCAATATTCGTGAAAAGCACACCGAGTGAAAATGTGTAGACCAAGACATACTTCACATACTGCTTGTTTCCCATAACCCTTAAAAAAGGGTTCACATTACATCGTGCGGCATTGACATTGAAATCATTCATGGTTGGGCGCATAGGCTCTCTCATTCTCAGTGCTCCAGCAAGAAGTACAACACCTATAATCATTAGAGTCCAAAAGATGGCTTTCCAACCACCGAACAAAGCAATTACCCCTCCAACAATCGGAGCAGCAACTGTTGCAATACCATTTATTGCACTAATGAGCGACATCGTGGATGTAAGTCTTGTACCGTTGTACTTGTCTGTAGCAATACTCCTTGACAAGACCACACCTCCGGAGCCTGCAAGCCCTTGAAAGAGACGCATCACTATGAACTGGGATATATCCTGTGCGAAGATACATCCTGCCGTTGCAAATAGAAACATGACCATAGCAGCAATAAGCGGTCGCCTACGTCCATATCTATCGCTTAAAGGACCAAACAAGAGTTGCCCTGCAGCCAGTCCAATGAGTCCGGTAGTAAGGCCAAGCTGAACGAGTGAATCCGATGTCCCGAACCAATCTGTCATGGATGGGAGTACCGGTAGATACATATCCATGACGAACGGCCCGAAAGCGCTGAGCGCTCCAAGAAATATTAGCATCAGTATCACCTGATTATGTCTTCTAAGCCATTCTGGCATCACTACGCATTTTTTTCGGTTGCAAATATATATTGCATTGCAAATGCAATTCATTTCTGTTCTTGACTTTTTTATGTAATTTTAGGAACAAAAAGTATAATTATATCTATAAAAAACTTATATTGTGGACAAATTAGAAATAAATATGTATTTTTCGGCATAAAATTCAAACATCATGGTAGAGAATAGAATACCGGCTAACGTAGAAAGCCTCTTCTACATTGACGGAAACATGGCGGATCTCCAAGAGAAACCGCATCATTTCATGTGCGGTCTTTTCATGATATGTGTGAAAGGGCATTGTACGCTGACAACTGGAGTAGAGACTTATGACATACAGCCGGAAACGGACCTAACATTCTTCACAGGGACATTGTTCCAGATTGAGAGCATGTCTGATGATTTCTATGCAAGGCTACTTCTGTTCCCAAAGGACATGTTTATGAAAGCAATGCTTCCTATAGATACACCTTATCTGAATTATTCATACGAACATCCGTGCTTCCATCATGATGAAAACATACGCAACAGAAAATCGTGGGAAATAATCTGTACCTGGTTCGATTTGGCTTCAGACTTATTCGAAGGCCATCGCTCACAATACCGTGAATTGCAAGAGTTTAACTTTCTACAAGGACTTCTACTATGGCAGTTTAGCACAGTACCAGATAAGATAGAGGTAAGTCCTAAGCTGTCTACGCTCCAGATTCTCTGCCAAAAGTTTCTCCAACTTGTCAGAGAACATGGTGCAAAGAATCATGACGTGATGTTTTATGCAGAAAGACTCTGTGTTTCAGCGAGATATCTTCATCGTGCAACATCGCTTTGCCTCGATGGAAAGTCGCCGAAAGATCTCATTGACAGTCAGCTTGTAGCTGAGATAAAAGTTCTTCTGGATGATCCGACAATCAGTGTCACAAGCATAGCTCAGCAACTAAATTTTGCAGATCAGTCATATCTTTCCCGTTTTTTCAAACGGCATACCGGACTTTCACCCCAAGAGTGGCGTTTACGCGACAAAGCATAGATACTTCTACTAAAAATATCACTATAAACAAAAAAACACTATATTTGTTCTTTAAAGTTAGGCAAAAATATGCCTTTATAAAACGAATATGGAATTATACGAATATGCAAGACCTGACGTGATGTCAGGAAAGAAAATTCTCTACGTTCATGGGTTCGCCTCAAGCGGACAGAACGGAACAGTTAAGGCTATGGGAGTTCTCCTTCCGGAGAGCAAAATCATTGCCCCAGATCTCCCTGTAGAACCAGAAGAAGCCATAACACTACTTGAAAAGATATGTAGCGATGAGAAGCCAGACTTGATAATTGGAGCTTCGATGGGAGGTATGTATGCGGAACAACTCCGCGGATTCGACAGAATTCTCGTAAACCCTGCATTTCATCTTGCTGATACTCTTCTAAAAAACAATGGCTTAGGCAGACAGGAATTCCATAATCAGAGACGCGATGGTCAGACTTCATTTTTAGTGAATAAGGGACTCATAGAAGCCTTTCGTGAAGTTTCTTCAAGATGTTTCCAGGGCATTGACAATAATGCATCAGATATTGATTTCTATGGTGCCGCGACAGGCGACAGAGAAAGAGTCTATGGACTATTCGGAGTCCGTGATACGTTGGTCACAGGAACATTCGATGAATTCAGAAAGTATTATCCAAATGCAATACATTTTGATGGCGAGCATTATCTTGATGACAGTGTATTCCTACATAGTGTCTTGCCGATTATCGAACGCGTGTATGACATACAGGAAAAGAGATCCAAGCCGGTAATGCTCATATCATTGACAGATACATTGATGGATGTAAGGAACGGCGAGTTACACGGAGTCTCCATCGAGGATATGGAACCGTATGGCAGTGCAGTGAAATCATTCGCACACCTTTGCAAACACTATACTCCATATATCTTGATTTCAAATGATTACAATGATCCTGAGCAACTTGTCCACCTATATCGTTGGGTAGAAAAGAAACTTGGCGTGCCGGCATGGAACAGAATCATTGTCGGCAATAAGAAAGATCTCATTCTCGGAGACTACTTGTTGGATAGATACCCTGAGAGATTGTCATCTGACAATTTCATGGGCACTATCCTACATTTTGGGGAGGAGCCTTTTAAAACGTGGGAGGATGTAGTGACTTATTTTGATAGGCTTGGTGGACAATAACACATAGTATGACGATCATACTGCACATAAAGTTATAATAACAAAAATAAAAAGTTATGAAAAAAAGATTGATTTATCTTGCTGCATTGGCAGTGTCAATGGGCATGATTTCAGCCTGCAGTGACAAGGCTGATGACAATTGGAAAAATATTCCAGATAACATCATCACAGCGGAAAGCGGAGACGCTACTCTTACAGTCAATGGAGTACCTGATAAGATCGGAAACACGAAGCTCATAGCAAGCAGCAAAGAGAAAGGGACATTAACATTGACCAATGTAATTCCAGGATATACGACAGTGGAAGTTCCTGTAACATTGAAGAAAATCAGCAAGGAAGAGTATGAGTTCTCCGGATCTGAGAATCTTGCTTCTGCGCCATCAATAATATCACTTTTCAGTGTAGACAAAACTCCAATCTATACCGTAAGTGTAACAGGACGCATTTCAAGTGATTCCAAGATTACGGTAGATGCAACTACAGCTGTATCTGAGGCCGCACAGGGAGGTATTGCCGGGACATGGAAACTCCAGGACAACATTGTTACCAAAGACGGAGCTGTAGCATCATCGCCAATAATGCTTAAATGGACTTCCAACGATGCCCAGGTCAACGCAAAGCTTGCAGTTCTTTCAAACATGGCAGGTCTGTTCGGGAGCATGGCCCTCTTCAATGTTCTCCAATCCGTGACCTTCAATGCTGATGGAAACATCACGGCTTCTTACTATGACGGCGATTTCGCAATGGGTGGCATGGATGAAACATCCGGGAAACTTACGGCTACACATACAGACTGGACTGAATCACCAAAGGCTAACCTCGCATTTTGGTACACGGCAGGAGAATATCTCTTCATCGTTCCTAATGTGGAGGCTCTTTCAGATGACGATGATGCTTCAGATCCAGATGCAGGAAGCTTGGACATCAAGAAAGTTATTGAGGAGATTTCACAACTTAAAGAGTATGGCGTGGACGTAACTGCTCTCGTTTCAGAACTGACTAAGATAATGAAACAAGGTTTTGCCTTGAAGTTTACCGCCGAGGGGGATGGTTTGAAAATCTATGCCGATAAGTCAGTTTGTGGCAACGTAATCAGCGCTATCATTCCTGCCGCCGCAATGTTGGACAAGGTACTTCCACAACTCATTGAGGAAAATCCTGAACTCGCCCAGTACGTGACAATGATACAGGGCATGTTTGGCATCGAGAAATTTGCTGATCTCGAGAATATATGGAAAGCTACTGACGAGTTCTGTATCACGATGAATCTTGCCAAGTAATTTCAACCTGCCCAAATTAGCATCTTAAAAGCGATCGGACTTTTTTTCAGTCCGGTCGCTTTTTTTCTAAAGTATTCCAGAAATTTCTGTAAATTTG
>CAKUVA010000033.1 GCA_934693135.1 uncultured Bacteroidales bacterium
CACCTACATCAACACCTACAACATAAGGAGCATCCATTGTATTCACCATATCAAATTTATTATGTTTATATTATTTCTTAGTAAGCATTAAAAAATAAGTTGGTAAAGATTTGTAGTGTATTTTCGAGGATAGATTCGGTTTCGAAGAGGGAGTGTACCGGGGTACACGACAGATGAGAAAATGAATATAGACCGAAAAGACACACAAAGATTATCAAGTTATTTTTTAAGGATTACTTAGATGGTTTAGAAAGGAAAAGCGTGAATATGAGCATATATATTACGCCTGCTACGATTAGCCAATAGCTCTCGATATAGCCGAACGCATCTGCAAGAAGTCCCTGGAAATAAGGCAAGATACCCCCACCACAAACCATCACCATGAAAAGACCTGAAGCAATGGATGTATATTTTCCGAGTCCCTCAACAGCAAGGTTGAATATACTACCCCACATAACTGATGTACAAATACCGCAGAGCACAAAGCAGATAACCTTAATAGGGACTGCGTTTCCTGCAATTGCAACAGTATCACTTCCAGGGAGGAAAATTCCGATAAGAAGAAGGACAATGGCAAGAGATGTAACACCTATCATCATGCTACGGCTGGAAATTTTTCCACCGACAACCCCTCCGAGAAGACGTCCGCAAAGCATGAGCAACCAGTACATGCTGACTATAGTTCCGGCTGTAGCAGCCGCTACGCCAGCCTCTGATGTCATATACAAGTTTGCAATATTAGGAATACCTACCTCGACGCCTACATATACGAAAATCGCGATAATTCCGAAAAGAAGGTTACTATGTGAAAGCGCACCTTTTATACTTGCGCCAATGCTCTCCGACTTTTCGTTTGACATTTTCGCTGCTTCAAGCTCAGGCTCAGGAATTGCTGAGAAAAATATGATTATGAATGCCAATGCAAAGATTGCCATTGCAATGAACAATGCAGGATTAGCATCTGATATCTTCGCGCTTGCTACATCACCCATAAGATATCCCACAAATGTAGGGACAATGGTAGCAGACAAAGAATTGAGCGAACCTCCGAACTGAATCAGCTGATTACCTCTATTTCCGCCGCCACCGAGAGTATTGAGCATAGGATTGACAACAGTATTAAGCATACACATTGAAAAACCTGACACGAAAGCTCCTGTAAGATACACAGGGAAACTCTCCACTACGCCTGAAAGATAAGAGATGGCGACACCGATAAATCCGACTGAAACAGCAGAGAGCGCTGTAACTTTATAGCCATACTTTTTGAGGATAAAGCCTGCTGGAAGTCCCATGAATGCATATGCAATGAAGTTTGCAAGGTTTCCGAGCTGAGACATCGCATTAGTTGCACCAAACTGGTTCTTAACGATGACACCCATAGGATTCTGGAGTCCCGTAACAAATGAAATCATTGCGAATAGGAAGAACATAATTCCTATCGCTAAGATGTTGCTGTTTTTGTTGTTTGCCATTATATTAACGTTTTAATATTATTATCAAATAAAGAACGTGGTCTTAGAAAACATAAATCCTAACAGATTTTCAAACATGCTAATTTACGAAAAACATCTATTTTGACCAAAAGAAGTTCATATCGTGATTAAAAGGGATCACTTGGAAGTTTCTACAGTTCCTATGAATGCTGCTGGACCTGTGAGCCACACATCGGAAAAACAGCAGTCTGCCGGAGAATCAGAGCCATGAGGAGTGAATGTAACAGAGAGGTCTGCAATCCGCGCTCCAACATCAAATGTCACAGGACCATCATGTACCCAAGAGCCGTCATTGGACAAAACAATAAAAGTTGCCATCGCGGATGCCACTATTCCAGTTCCACATGCAAGTGTCTCATCCTCAACACCTTTTTCATAAGTACGAACATCTATCCTCTTATTCTCAACGATTTTGACAAAATCAACATTGACACCAGCAGGAGCAAACATTGCATCATAACGAATCTTACGACCTTCTCCGAACACATCACAACTTGTGAGGTCGTCCACAAACCTCACAAAATGACGAGTACCGGTATCTAAGAACCAGTCACACGACAGAGGCCCATCAATAACATTGCCCCGAGGATAGGCAACAGCTCCATCCACATCCTTCATTAGAAGCTTAACTTTTCTTGGAATAGACGAAAAAGGATGACCAGTATCACTCACATAAGCGACATGTTCCCCGTCAGGTGCATTGAATCTAAATTCTCTGTATCCGAGATCAGCGGCAAATGCTGCAATACAGCGACCACCATTTCCACACATCATACCTCCGGAGCCATCCGAATTATAATAACGCATGCTAAAATCAGCCGTCTTACTATTCTCCAAGATCATTAAACCATCAGCCCCAAACCCAGTATGCCTGTCACAGATGGCAGCAATCTGATCAGGATTCATTTCAATGGTAGAATGTCGTCCATCCGCTATGAGAAAATCATTGCCAGCACCATGATACTTATAGAATTTCATCGCAATAAATCCTCTAATTCCACAGAAGCATCTGTCTTGCCATCGCGATACTTCACAATGACCGGCACATATATATGTATGCCTTCTTCCGCACCAACCCCTTTCCGTATGGGTCTGCTTCCAGCGACAACTACAGCACCAGCAGGCACTACGAGGCGCCCTGAAGCATCAGGTCTGATATACTTTCCATTGACAGCATCATAAATAGATGTAGACCTATTTATAATAACACCAGATCCGAGTACAGCCCCTTCTTGAACAAGCACCCCTTCGTATATACCACAATTTCCGCCTATGAACACATTATCCTCAATGATTACAGGCATTGCACCTACAGGTTCAAGCACACCTCCTATTTGGGCAGCAGCAGCTATATGAACATACTTCCCTACCTGAGCACAAGAGCCGACAAGTGCATGAGAATCAATCATTGATCCTTCATCAACATAAGCTCCGATATTGACATAAGCAGGAGGCATCATAATTACAGATGGTGCAAGATATGCTCCTCGACGAACTGAACTTCCTCCAGGCACTATACGCACCCGATCCTCCACAGTGAACTTTCTTAAAGGAATCGTGTCCTTATCTATGAATGAAAACATCCCTTCCGACATGTCTGTCAAAACACCAAGTCTGAAGCCTTTGAGTATTTCCTCTTTTATCCATGAATTAACACGCCACTCACTTCCATGTTTTTCAGCGACACGGATTCTGCCTGATTCCAAATCTGAACATATCTGAAGAAAATGTTCCCTTTCTATATCGACCATAATAATAAATTTCAATTTTCCATTCCAAGTTCTCGTAAGACATTATGCAATAATGTCTTAGTACTATTCTCAGCTTCAGTAAGCGGAAGACGCATTTCAGCACTGCACAATCCCATTGATGCCAATGCAGCTTTTACTGGAATCGGGTTACTTTCGGCAAAGCACGCATGATATAAAGGCACAAGCCTGTTGTTGACAGATATTGCTTTCTTCAAGTCGGAGTCTGACACAGCCTCAATCAGTTCCTTCATAAGTTTCGGAACAATGTTAGATGCAACACTTATCACGCCATCTGCACCACATGCCATAAGAGCTAATGTCTGGTCATCATTGCCACTTAGCACTGAAAAGCCATCAGGAGCAAGACGCCTAATATCTATTATCTGTGACAGATTGCCGGACGCCTCTTTTATAGCAACAATATTCGGCACTGAAGCAAGTTTTAAAATAGTGTCAACATTCATGTTTACACCTGTTCGCGATGGTACATTATACAAAACTACAGGTTTTTCTGTAGAATCTGCCACAGCCTTAAAATATTCATATAGGCCTTCTTGCGTTGGCTTATTATAGAATGGCGCCACAATAAGATAAGCATCAGCACAACATGGTTCAAGAAGCCTGATATTCTCTATTGTAGCCATTAACGAGTTAGATCCAGCACCTGCCACAACAGGAATACCATCAGCCTCTTCAACAGCTATTTTCAACAACTTTACCCTTTCATCAGCTGACAAGCAAGGTGTCTCTGCTGTAGAACCAAGTGGCACAAGAAAATCCACCCCAGCATCCACCTGACGCCTCACCATCGACCTATAAGACACAAAATCAACACGTCCTGCCATAAACGGAGTTACCAAAGCCGTTCCAAGCCCTTTGATTGATAACATGACTAAAACTATTTTAATGTTCCAATAAAAAGCTCCCTAAACTCATACACAGCAGAGACATCACTCTTTGCCAAATTCTCAGCCATTCCGGCTGCCATAACTGCACCTTCTGCAAAGCCACGACGTGAGAAAGCCTCATGTTCAAGAGTGATTCTGTCACATCCTCCCTCAAAGCCGACAGTATGGATACCAGCAATCTCTCCCACACGCACAGACGCCACATCCGCTTTCACTCCCATATTCTCGTCAATGACTGCTGCCAATGTCTTTGCGGTACCACTCGGTGCATCTAATTTGTGACAATGATGCTTCTCAACTATATATGGAGCATATCCGCCGGCCTTCGCAAGCAATGACGAAACTATATTCACAGCAGCTGAGAATACATTGACACCAACAGAGAAGTTGGAGGCCCATATCAATGGAGTTCCACATTCCTTGAAATACTCGAAAACTTCGTCAGCTATATCATACCATCCGGTGGTACCGACAACAGCCGCCTTGAAGTTCTCCGCTATAAACTTGTAATTAGCTCTAAAAGCATCGGGGATCGTAAAATCAATGCAAATACTGTCCTTAGCCAATGCCTTATCTACCGCCTGTATATCATCACTTTTGCCGGAACATTCTATTCCCTTGTCAGCTAAAACAGTCTCAACCATCTTGCCCATCCTGCCATAACCGCTTATAAAAATTTTCATGTCCAATGTTGTTTTGTTCATGCTTCATAAAACATACTCTACACAAATATAACTATTCTATTGGGCATTTGGAAGCTTGCAGACACGATTAATTATCATGTCATACATAAGTTCATACTGCTTTACAGCCGCTTCAAGTTGACTCAGAAGCACATATTCATAAGAAGTATGCGCAGTAAAAATGGAGCCGGGGCCGCAAAGCGCCCTATTGCGAAACTTCGTCAAGCGAGGAGTGTCACTTCCGAATGATACTGGTTTCGTACCAAATCCATTCAATGTCATATATCGCATAGGAGTATCGCCGCCAAAAGATTCTATTTCAATGTCTTCAGATGCCATAGACATTATCAATTCCTGAACTAAACTATCTGAAGCCGGAGTTGTCCTGAAATACAATCTGAATGAGAGTTCAGGGCTGAGAATATTCTGAGGGTTGTCAGATGACAATTTTCCTATATTCCATGTCGTAGGTCCCAAAATATCATCCAATGGAAAATCTATGTGCCTCAAATCATTGACAAAATCAACAAATTTATTCACAGCACTTTCGCCTCGTTTCGGATAACCTGAATGACAAGCCTTTCCATGGATTCTTACAAGAAACGACTTCGTTCCTTTAGAAGCAGAAACCATCATATTGTCAGTTGGTTCCCCAACAATGAGCCAATCCCCTCCAGAACAGTCACGAGTATATGCCTTGGCACCAAAAGATCCAGTCTCTTCTCCCGATAGCAGCAATAACGCAAAACCCTTCTTCCCTTCAGATGCCATCTTCAAGCATGCTGACAACATCGAAAATATCTGTCCTTTAGCATCGCAGCTGCCACGTCCTAAAATCAATACGTCGTCTTTATCTAAGACAACGCCATCCGGTAGTATCTCCCCAGCCTTAATGTCCTTGAAAACAGGCGGAATATAAGGAGGTACAGTATCCATATGAGTACAAAACACAACTTTTGGTTCACCCCATGAAAACATAAGATTCAATGTGCCATCACCAACCTCATATCTTATATTTTTATCAGCATGTATATTTTTTTCTATAAATTCAGCAAATCTGCGCTCCGTGCCACTTGTGGACTCAAATTCCAGCATTTGCCTAAATAAATCAAGATTCATCGTCATATTCTTTTATTTGGCAAAATTAGATTTATTTCCGCTAATTATACAAATTCTTACTATATTTGAAGTTTTACAATTAGTGAACAAGATGACAGATACATTACCTCAGATAAAATTCGAAATGCTCCCTGTAACAAATAGAGCACTCAGCATAGAGAATGTAGCAATAATAGATGACAACTTCGAACCAGTGGCGGGAGCAAGGCCTAAAAATCAGAAATTTCCATTCAAAGTATTGATGGGTCTGTCCATTTTTTGTGTTGAAGGAGCCATAACGATGCGGTTGAATCAGAAAGAATATATTCTCAAAAAAAATGACTTATTGGTTGCTCTGCCAGGATTCATAATGGAGCACATAGAATTCACGCCTGAAACAAAAACTATAATGGCGGCCACAGCCACCAACCTCTTCGGAAAATCCCCAATGAAGAGCAACGAATATATTAGAAAATGGCTTCTCCGGCAAGATGGGCCGGCAATCATCCATATACCTGACGAAATCAGCGATGATTTCATCAATACCTACAAGACATTCCGCAAATTCTGTTCATACATTGACAATGAATTTCTCATTGACGAAATGATCGGCCTCGTACATTCATTCATGTCAGTGATAGCCACTATTATCAAAAATACATTCCAAATGGATGAAAGTGTGGAACTATCCAGAAAGAAAGGACTTATGGTTAAATTCATTAACGATGTCCATGAATATTGCAACAAGGAAAGGAGCGTCTCATTCTATGCCGGACGATGCTACCTTTCCCCGAAATATTTTGCTAGAATAATGACGGAAATGATTGGAAAAAAGCCAGGAGATGTTATAAAGGAAAACGTGATACTTGAATCAAAAGTGATGCTCATATCACATAACTACACAGTACAACAAGTAAGTGACAAGATGAACTTTCCAAACTCGTCATTTTTCTGCAAATATTTCAAGTCGGCAACAGGATGCTCTCCACGCCAATATCAGCTATATGGCGAAAAAGCTATTGACGCGAAGGAATCTTGAAAACATCTTCTGGAAAAGAGGTGTTTTTCTTGAGCCCCGTCATTTCATATACACTTGTGATTCCTGTAGGTTCCACAAGCACCATCTTCACAAGAAGACTATCTGATTTTCTGTAAGTCAACATTATCTTGGAATAGCTCCTGCGCCCGTTTTGGGCAGCCGGAGTAATAGTTACCTCATAGCCGGCAGCTGTTTCGACAGATGAAATTCCCCCCTTACTATCTGCTGCCACTTTAGATGGGCACCCCTTAATACACCCAGTAAGCGTATTAGCTATACCACCAATCATGGCATTTTTCGAGATGTCGAAATTGGAAGCATGACCACCTTTATTCATATAGAACCTATTACCATTCACAATCAAAAGTTCGCCGGCAGGTTTTGAATAACGCATGGCCAACTTTCCTCCTTCTACCTTGTAATAAAGTGTACCCTCCGAATTTATTGACTTACCAGATGCCTTAATGGTCTTGACCAAGGTAAACTTGCTCTCAACATTTTTTACGAGAGCATTTGCCTTTTCGATTTTGGATGTAATATCCTGTGCCATGACAGAGCCGCAGCAAATAGCCATGGCGATGAATGCTGAAATAATTCTCTTCATAATTATTACTCGTAAAGTCCACCGTTAATCGAAATAGTCTGCCCATTTATATAAGCAGCCTTGTCTGAGACAAGAAAAGCAACAAGTTCTGCCACTTCTTCAGGTTCTCCAAACCTCTTCGCCGGTATTGTTTTTTTGAGCTCGGCTTCGTCAAGGCCCTCAACCATATCAGTGCGTATAAACCCTGGAGCAACAGCATTGACAGTAATCTTCCTTGCAGCAACTTCCTGTGCAAGCGCCTTTGTTGCCGCTATAATTCCTCCCTTGGCAGCCGAATAGTTGGTCTGCCCAGGCAAACCTTTCTGCCCAGAAAGCGATGCCATGTTCACGATTCTACCACGCTTATGCACAACCATCGGTTGAAGTACAGGCCTTGTAACATTATAAAAACTGTCCAAATTTGTCTTCATCACCTTGAACCAATCATCCTGCTCCATCCACAGAAGAAGATTGTCACGGCGAATACCGGCATTGTTCACCAAAACTTCGATAAATTCTTCTGGATGAGCCTCTTGCCAACCTTTCACAGCAGACTCAGCCGCATCATTGTCGCTGACATCGAATTTCAATAGTTCGCCTGTCCCACCTGCGGCAATTATCTCTTCCAATGTCTTCTGCGCAGCCGCATCGTTGGATACATAATTTACTATGATGTGATAACCTTCAGCGGCAAGTCTTACGCAAATCGCTTTTCCGATTCCGCGGCTCCCACCGGTAACCAATGCTGTTTTCATTTCAATACAAATTTTAAATATTATCGTTATTGAGCTATTATGTCTTTCTCAAGTGATTCCATTCCTGGCATGAATCCACATGTAATTATAGCAGTCTTAGAGACGCCAAGTATTCCATGCAAGTTCAAGCTCTGGCCTGTAAGAAGAAGATTTGACAATGGAGTCCGAGGAGATAGGAAAGTAACGAGAGGATTATGATAATCCTTGGCTACGCCATAAGCAGATCCGCAAGGAGTGGCAGTATAACTATGCCACGTTAAAGGCGAACTTGTATAGACTCTGTCTATGCACTCACGAATTCCAGGAAGTCTCACTTCCAGAAGATCCAGACATTCCTCCATTTTCCTATGCTTGAGAGATTCATAATCCACCCCTCGCGTTCCAGGTCGCATCCCGTCCCATTCACTGATACTATTCCAGTCCATCAAACTCAGCACATCTATGCAATCCGCATACCTGCCATTCTCCGGTGGATAGAAATGAACCATTATGCTGTCTGTTTTGCAAAGATTCGGATGCCAAAGGTCTGCGTCATGACTATGCACGAACAAATTCCTATTCATGTACAGCAAAGTATCAGGCTTCAATATGATATTAGCCGTAAATATTCCATGTGTATTCTTCAGACCACCAATTCTATTTCTAAATACCTTCTTCACCTGCTTGCAATTATCGACAAGGCTCATTGTAACTGCAGGATGAATATCAGATATCACCCAATCAGCGGATAATATCTCTCCATCAGACGTTTCAACACTTGACACCTTGCCATCTTCAGAAACATGGATAGCCTTCACCTCTTTTCCCGAAAGTATGCTTCCTCCCATTGAACAAATCTGATCAGACAACCGCTTTATAAGAAGCGCACCACCGCCAAGATTAAGATTCCGGTCATAGCCCAGTCTCCATGAACTATCTATAAATGAATTGTTGGCCTGAGCATAGACATACATTGGAAGAGTGTCTGCATCAAGCTCCATTTTCATAGTAGCACCGCAAACCACATCACGAAGGCGCTGATCTGATATTGTATCACATACGAAACTATATGCAGACTTTCCGAAGAGGTCGAACATTTCCGATGAAGGATGGAAAGAATCGAACATATTGTCACCTATTCTCTTCAACACAGACGAATATTTTTCCAACTCGTCCCGATGAAGCGGAAAAAATTCAGCCAAACGATCAGCAAAACGTCTATGTCCCGAAGCATGAGGATAGACCGAAAATCCAGTTCCTTCAGCATTGACAAAAGATACTTCATCGAAACAATCCTCATCCAATTTTTTCCAAGGCAGACCATCAATAAGCCCAAAATATTTAAAAAGAGGATATAACGGCTGCTTAGGTTCAAGACCACCAACATAGTGGAAGCCGGTGTCAAAATTATGAAGCTTGCCATCTGAGCCTTTTCTTACAAAAGTCTGAAGGCTGCCACCGATAACTTTATCTTTCTCAAGTACTGTGACTCTATAGCCATGCTTTGCCAATATAAAGGCACATTCCAAGCCACCTATACCGCTTCCTATTATTATTGCGCTATTTTCAGCCATATCACTTCGTAACTTTTTTTCTGAACCACTCCCATTTCATCATTTTGCAGAAAAAGAATGGTTCCAATGTATATGTAATAAGAATTGTCGCACCTATACCTATCAATGTGCTGATTCCTATAGACCTGATAGCAGGGTGAACCGCCAAGAACATCGACATCACGACTATTATAAGTACAAATGCCGAAAAGAAAATAGCAGTCTTATGCCATTCCAATAGGTTAGCCCGTCCAGTACGTGCCTCAGCAAGAAGACCTTCCATGACGAAGATGCTGTAGTCTACACCTATCCCGAAAATGAAGGTGGAGATTATGATATTTATCAGGTTAAACTGCAATCCAAGTAATGCCATGAAACCTTCTACCACATACCAACTGAAGAACATCGGCATAAATGCAAGCAGTGCAACTAAAATATTTCTAAACGAAAGCAACAGAACCAAGAGCACAAACAATGACGAAATCATCAAGATTACAGTAAAATCATCATGAATTATAGAAATCATGTTCCCCGTATAATAGAACGGATCAGCCACGATTATATGAGGTAGCCTTGCAAGCCTGTCACTAACAGCAGCACGATTGTCAGAAGAGACCTTTACTGGAGTAAACACAAGATAACGTCCATCATCTGTTTTTTCCACAAGAGTGGATGCCAATCCTGAAGGGAGTATTCCAGCATCATACAATGACTCTGGGATATAACTTCCACCCACCATTTCATAGAAAGGCTCGAACATAGCCGGATCCAATTCATGATGTATGGCAGATGTCGAAATCATTTTCCGCGCAGTCTCTAAACGTGATAGCTCTCCACTATTCCACCATAAATTCCATGCATTGATACGTTCCTGCTGCTCCGACTCCGGAATGAACAACGTTGATGCAAGCGGAGAAAACGAAGATATCATACCTGATCTGCGCATGGAATCACAGACATTGACAAGAGCATCATTACTCCTCAGAGCATCATCAAGAGATTGGCCTGCTGCAGCAAAATATACTTGAAGATCCTCACCCATATTCTTTTCAGCATATAAAGCTTCAGAACGGAGTGTCTCTTCCGAAACATATCCTATATTCTTCAAGTTAGTATCGAATGCTACCTTACCGGAGAATGCAACCCCCACAACTATCATGATTATCACGGCAATGATAAGAGGTCTGCAAGTCTCATAAGGATAATCATTTATCTTTCCTACTAAAGCAAAAATCCTCTCATTTTTACGAGTATCCCCACGTTTAAGAAAATGTGGAAGAAAAATCAGACCAAACAATGTACTGGCTACCAATGCTACAGATGCAAATATTCCGAAATCACGAAGCAAATCACTCTCCGTAAAAAGGAGGCCAAGAAAAGCACCGACCGTCGTTACGCATCCAAGACACACTGGAACAGACTCATCTTTAAGCACTTTTTCAGAATCACCTACATATTTGAAATGCGTAAGAATATGTAAAATATAACTAATTGCAACACCGAGAATTATGGATCCTATGCCAAGTGCCATAAGTGACATTGTTCCCTTCAAAAAATACATGAACGCTAATGCAACTATGGCTCCGAAGGCAACAGGCACAACATTCAGTGGTATAAATGTTATGCTTCTAAATGATAGACAGATAATTATAAGGATGATGACAAGGGACAAGCCTACCGTGCATAAAAGGTCGCGCTTTATGATATGTGAATTACCATAACTACGAACTGGAGCGCCATGATAGAGCACCTCGGCGTCAGGATGCAGCTGCGAAAACTCCTTCACCTGCGCCTCTATTTCTTCCACCAAAACCGTGCTTGCTTTAGTATCGAATGCTGTCAATGCAGGTGACACAAATGCCAATGCTACTGTACTGTCAGGACAAAAAAGGTGAGAGTCAATGATAGAGAAACCTGCCGAAGATCCCTGATTTTCAGAAAGGCCACCAAACTCAGACATGATAACCTTCCTAAATCCAAGCGGATCAGTCGACACCATCTGCGTAACCGACCCTGTCTCGTCCGCCATTACCATCTCATAATTGATATTCATCATGCTGTCCACATACTCCGGTGTCAAAAGAGCAGCGAATTTCCTATAACATGACGTATCGACAAACGATGGGACATGGGATAAGGCGAAATCAAGAGCCATAACAGGAAGGTCGTCCTCAATCCGATACAAGACATTGTCTATGCAGTGAGATGACGAATCACGAACCATGAGCGAATCCACGAATTCATCTGCATATGATGCTAATGTATAGGTATCAAGAAGCGAATCTTTAGATGTTATCTGTATGAATATCTTATCTTTAACCTTTAAGTTACCAAACGCCAATCCGCTATCAGATGTCGCAGCTGAAGGGAGGAGTTTCGTTATATCTTCTTCGTAACTAACCTTAAAACCAAAGAATGCAGAAAAAGCAACAAGCAGGCACATCAGCACCCACATAGCTGCTTTATGATTCGAGAAATAGCGATAAACTGATATAAAAAATTTGGTCATGGCTTTATTTTAATTCCGGATATTGTGATTTCCATTTACGATAAAATTCCGGCTCCGAAGGCTCCAATACCCCGTCAACTGTAGTGAAAAGCTGTATAGTGGATGCCGTAAGCACAAGAGCATTGTCCCGCTCTCGGTAAATTTCATATTCAAAACAAATCTTGGCACCCTTTGCCGGCTTATACTTTATGGTAACAAGTAAAATATCTTCATAGTTGGCAGAATGAGCGAAACGCACATGATAGTCGAAAAGCGGACAATAATATCCGCTGTCCACCATCAGTTTGTAGCTAAGACCATATCTTCTTCCGAACGCTTCTCTCGCATCCTCCATGTATTTCAGATAATTGCCATGCCAAACCACTCTTATCGGGTCCATCTCAGAGAAGCGGACAGGGACTCTGACTGTAACACTTAATTCAGACATATCAGTAATGTGGAATCTTCAATCCACTATGAAAATTTTTATCATTCCTCCTGCAATATACTCACCATTGGCGGAAGTTTCGGTACGTACTAGTGACATTCCCATCGCCTCTCCTTCAACAATTATTTTCGTGTGAAGCTCCTCACCTATTTTAGGAAGACGATCTATCTTGAATGTCTTTATCTCGCCAATAAGTCCAATATGTGGTTCCTCTCCCGCTAAATAATATCTATAACCAGCAAACGCTGCAGCACTCTGTGCCGAATGTTCTATCAATCCAGGTTCAATCAACTTATCACCTATACAGAATGGATTATCCTCTAAAACAGTAAGACCAGTTTCACCACCAGTTTCACAAGCAGAGTACAGGGAATCGACCATAACCATTGGAGGTCGCTGAGGTATCAGGCGGAAAATTTCATCTCCGCACGCAAGAACGTTCTTTTCCATGAAGAAGACAAAACAAGAGCTGTCGCCACGATCAAAAATCCCAGACAACAGCTCATAAGTGTTTTTACTTCATTCTGTCGTAAACAAAATCGTAGAGAGCTCCAAATGTCTGGATGTGTGACACTTCAGATCCTTGAATCTTAATTCCAAAGTTAGATTCAATAAGAGCTACGAGGTCTACGAGGCTAAGGCTGTCAAGTTCAAGAGTATCCTTTATAGGAGCATCCGGTGTAATTACCGACTCTTCTACTTCGAACTCTTCAGCAAGAGCAGAATTGATTTTTTCGATTAATTCCTGTTTTTCCATTGTTATTGTGATTTATTATTTTGTGATATTTCTAATGATCAATGTAGAGTTCGTTCCACCAAATCCAAATGAATTCGACAAGAACGTATCGAAATGCTTAATTACACGCTGAGCCGGTATAAGAAGCTTAGCAGAATCCTCATCCGGATGTTCAAAATTCAGGTTGGCAGCTATAAAATCATTCTTCATCATCAAAATGGAATATATTACCTCACTTGCACCTGCCATCCACATCTCATGTCCGGTCTGGGATTTAGTACTGGTAACCTCCACCTTCTGGTTTCCAAACACATTGAATATCGCTTTTGCTTCGTTAGTATCACCGACATGGGTAGATGTCGCATGAGCATTGATATAACCGATTTCCTCCTTTCTGATACCGGCACGACGAATCGCCATTTCAAGAGATCTGCTCGGACCTTCGACATTAGGAGAAGATATATGGTCACCATTTCCAGAGAAACCATATCCAAGAACTTCAGCGATAATCGGAGCACCTCTACGAACAGCAGATTCGTAGCTCTCTATGATTACAGTAGCAGCACCGCCACCAGGAACAAGACCATCACGATCACGATCAAACGGACGACTCGCCTTTTCAGGCTCACTTTCCCGCGTAGAGAAGGCTGATATACCATCGAATGAACCTACAGAGAACGGATTAACTTCCTGTGCACCTCCACAAACAACCATATCCTGAAGCCCATTCTGGATAAGAAGGGCTCCAAGTCCTATAGCATGAGATCCACTGGCACACGCTCCTGATACAGTAAGATTTATTCCTTTAAGTTTAAAGATACAACCGAGATTCATGGTTACAGTACTATTCATTGACTGGAAAATTGCACCTGAACCGCAAAGTGTAGTATCCTTCTTCTCACGCATTATATCTACAGCATTGACTACAGGGACAGTAGAACTATCATTTCCGTAAAGAAGCCCCACCTCATGAGTATTTAGATAATCTTGGTCAATGCCAGCATTCTTAAGTGCGTCTCTTGTAGCGCAATATGCATATTTTGCTTGTTCAGGCATGAAAACACGCTGCGCTCTTGGAAGTTCTTTTTTAAGGTCAGGTTCGACTACTTTTGCAGTCAATGCTGAACGGAAGCCCATCGCCTTACGTTCCGGATCGAAGATTATTCCGGACTTTCCATTATAAAGAGAGTCCCTTACTTCATCCAATGTGCTACCGAGGCATGAATAAATGCCCATTCCGGTAATTACTACTCTATGTTGTTCCATTTCTGTGTTATTTTCACTATTTTTCTCTGATTCCAATGATATTGTCAATACGGGAGAACAAACTGTTCCTGCGCTGTACAAGACTATCCATCAAGCCATTGCTTTCCGCCTTTGCAGCTCTAATTCCTATAAAAAGTTCCTTCACCCATCTGCAATAGGTCCATTCGAAAAGACATAGAGCAGGGAAAAGAGCCACATATATGATAGCTGAAACCAAACTGGCTTTAACCCATGTCACTATGAGCGTAATCAATCCAAGCACAGGAAATATGAATAGTGCGTTCAGAGCTATCAAAAAAGTCCCTGAGAACATCTTGTCCTCAGCTTTATCGGAAAAATACTTCGGAATGAACCACGCAGGAATAGAAGGCCATAAAGCAAACAATGCAAGTGGAAACAAAATCACAAGAACTGCCGCCTGGAGAATTATATCAGCCATAGACGGCACCTTTCCTATAATGTTATCGACCAAACCAGCTTTCTTCACATCAGCTTCCAATGCAGATGCTTCTCGGTAAATCGACATCATTTCTGAATTATCTTTCTCCTTGGCATCATCAAGCATTGCAACAAGTCTCTTGTCGGTAACAAGTCTTTGAGGAAGATTATCTGGATCTGCATTTTGGCTCAATGCAAACTTCTCCCCGTAAACTCCTGTCCTGATATAATCGATTGCACCGTAATTTTCAGTGTCACGGATATCAAGCATCATGCTCTGTATCTGTTCACGAATAATGGCATTAACCTGCCTCTGCGCCGTTCTTGGCTTCGTCTTGTAAAGCTCATAATATGGCTTAAGGGATATTGGAGTACCATATTTTATGAGCATATCCGTCCTGAGACCATTATATGAAGAATAATGGTTACAACTCGGAAGAATGAATACATCTTTCTCGAAATTGCCCATTTCGGCAGCATCGAAAGCCATTTTCGTATATCCGTATGAAAAAGTCCCGAGGAAATGTCTGTCCTGATGGCCAGCTTCAGGATATATAACGACCGTATTCCCTTCTATAAGAGATTTCTCGGAATCTCTGAAAGTAGCACCGTTATTACTCAATGCCGCCTCACCTTCCCAGTTCAGTCTAAATGCAGGAAGCAGACCTATGGATCTGAGAAATTTGTCTGCAACAGGACTCAATGCAAAGACATCTGCCCTCACGATAAAATGAACAAGTCTATCTCTGATAGACATCAGAATACCCAATGCATCATTCAGACTATTCTGATGATCAGAAACTATTAAGAGCGGTGTCCCATCTTGAGGCACATTTTCTCCATTTATGCAATATGTTTTTCTATAGTAAACTTTCTCTGTGAGAAATCTTACATATGATTTGAACCAACGGTATGGTGCAGGCATATCAGCCTTATTCATAATCTATTAATTTCTGGTACAACACAAAAGGGAACATATCCCCCATTTCAACACAATATTCTGCAAAGTTAACAATTTTTTCGTAATGTGTCTTTTTCTTTAGGATTCTATAAAAAACGTACATTTGTAGAATATCAAATGAAGATTTATTGAGACGAGTTATTTTCCATATTGACGTAAATTCCGCTTTCCTGAGCTGGACGGCTGTCAAGATTATATCTGAGGGAGGACCGGATATCAGGCTTATTCCTTCTGTCGTATCAGGCGATCCATCAGACCGTAGGAGCATTGTCACAGCAGCATCCATTCCGGCAAAAAAGCTTGGAATAAAGACTGCAATACCGATAAGCATGGCCATGAGAATGTGTCCTAATCTCAAGATTGTACATGGAGATTGGGAATGGTATAAGAGATGTTCAAATAGCTTTATAGAAATTTGCAGAAAATACTCGCCAGTTCTCCAGCAATTTTCCATTGATGAGTGTTTTATAGACATGACATTTAGAGTTTACGGAAAAGAGCCTGTAGAAGTCGCAGAAAAGCTAAAAGATGAAATTAAATCAAACTTAGGTTTCACGGTAAATGTTGGAATCGGTTCGAACAAACTTTTAGCAAAGATGGCCTCAGATTTCGAAAAACCAGACAAAGTTCACACTTTATGGTTCGATGAGGTACAATCTAAGATGTGGAAATTACCTGTCGGTGACTTGCTATGGGTCGGCAAAAAAACTCAGGAACATCTCACTTCTTACGGAATCAAAACTATAGGTGACTTGGCCAAGGCTCCTGAAAAGGTTCTAATAAGAATCGCTGGAAGAAAATTTGCCACACAGATGCATGAAAATGCAAACGGAATAGACAACTCACCGGTAGAAACTGAAAAACAAGAAGCAAAAAGCATCAGTGCTGAACGGACATTCGCAAAAGATATAACAAATCCAGAAGACCTTGATAGAGAAATGTTCAAGACAGCATGCATAGTGGCACATCGTCTCAGAAAACAAGAGAAGTTGTGCTCCTGCGTATCAATGTTCATCAAGTTCAATGATTTTACAGTAGCTCAGAAGCAGTGCCAGACAAGTCAACCCACTGACATAACAGCAATAATTCTAAACGAAGCTCGTCGAATGCTCTCTGAGATATGGAATGGAGAAACACCTATAAGACAAGTAGGGATAGGAGTATCAAAATTCACACACGGAGAGATTATTCAAATGGAACTATTCGAGGACCCAAAATTAAATTTCTATCGCGAATGGGATCGAAAGTATGACCAAGAGTACAATGAGAAAGAAAACCGTGGTAGATAAATAAAAAAAGAGACTGTCAAAACTGACAATCTCTTAAAGTGGAGATAGACGGAGTCGAACCGACGACCCTCTGCTTGCAAAGCAGATGCTCTAGCCAACTGAGCTATATCCCCAAAATTTGTAGACCTGAGCAGATTTGAACTGCTGACCCCTACATTATCAGTGTAGTGCTCTAACCAACTGAGCTACAGGTCTATATAATAATGAAAGACAAAGTGCTCTTAGTACTCTTTGTACCTTGCACTTCCTAATCTTAAGCTCGTGTCGAATCTCACTCCAAAAAG
>CAKUVA010000034.1 GCA_934693135.1 uncultured Bacteroidales bacterium
CCGGGACTGTCAATATATGTGAAGATGTTGGGCAGGAACCTTTTCAGATGGATATAAGCCTTTCGGAGGTCATCCCTGACAAAGTATGACTGTCCAGTGCTGGGATTCTCGTTGCACATGTACCACGCAGCGTTGCCTTGGGACGTCTGGATAGACATATTGAACAGCTCGTATTATGTTGTCAACGCCATCCGTGGTGATGCCCGCAATAACATACCCCATTGACCTGATGTTCTGCAGGTCTGATGCTATCTCGTCATCGTCCTCCAATCTCGTGAACCGGTAGAACAGCGTACGCTTCAGATTCTCCGCCCTGTAAACTATCAGGCAATGATCATTCGAATAGTATGTCCCATCAATCAGAAGATATATCGGTGTCGTTATCTTTATCGTCCAGGTCGGATATCGATATGTCTTTTCTTCTTGATGAAAACAGGGATCCGCAAGACCTGCATTTATATCGTTTGACCCACTCCCTGATGCCCCACTTTATATTGTCTAAAGAGCCGCATCTCGGGCATCGCAGACGGCGTCTTATTTTTTGCTTATCACTCATTAGATGAAAATGTTTTCATCTAATTTACGCAAATTACGGAGAATCAATGAATTATAAGAATTTTACCAACCAGTTTTGGCAATTATACCCAATTTCGGTACAACTTTTATAAAAGAAAAAGTTCTAAACTCTTTAATAATCAAGAATTTAGAACTTAATTTCAGCGGAGAGAGAGGGATTCGAACCCCCGGACCCGTGAAGATCAACGGTTTTCAAGACCGCCGCATTCGACCACTCTGCCATCTCTCCAATATTTCAGAAACGTTCTCGTTTATCTGCCAAACCACAATTACTTGTGAAATGGATTACAAAGGTACGCATTATTTTCGATTCTGCAATAGTTTGCGCTGTTTTTTTATAATTTTTAGCATTATTCCTCGACGCAAAGCATTTTCCAATTCATTTCAGAGAACCGATCCTTTGATAAAACGAATTTTTTTTTTACATTTGGTAAGAATTAGCTTCTAAGAAGATTTACATCTATGGATTCAGCCGTCGTTCATGCAAAGCTCAAGGAGTTTTTCGGCTATTCAAACTTCAAGAGCGATCAAGAAAAGATTATCATGCACCTTCTTGATGGGCACGATACATTCGTTATCATGCCGACTGGAGGTGGAAAGTCGCTATGTTACCAACTTCCTGCCCTTCTGATGCCCGGAACTGCAATTGTTGTCTCCCCTCTCATCGCGTTGATGAAGAATCAGGTGGATGCTATCCGAGGCTTTGTAGCTGGAAACGAAGGAATAGCACACTTTCTCAATTCATCATTGAACAAGGCTCAAATAGCAGAGGTCCAAGAAGATCTCATCTCTGGAGTCACAAAGCTTCTATATGTAGCACCTGAGAGCCTTACAAAAGAAGAGAATATAGCTATTTTACGAGAGATACACATCTCATTCTACGCCATAGACGAAGCTCATTGTATCTCAGACTGGGGACATGACTTTCGCCCAGAATACAGAAGAATCAGACCTATTATAGATGAAATCGGTAAAGCACCTGTCATCGCATTAACAGCAACTGCAACACCTAAAGTTCAGAGTGACATATTGAAGAACCTCGGCATTTCAGATGCTTCCGTGTTTAAGACATCATTCAACAGACCTAACCTATATTACGAAGTACGAGACAAAATAGCACCAGAAAAAGACATCATAAAGTATATAAAACAAAACCCAGGTAAAGCTGGCATTATATATTGTCTGAGCAGAAAAAAAGTAGAAGAACTGGCACAAGTTCTAACTATCAACGGCATACGTGCAGTACCATATCATGCCGGTTTGGATGCTAAGGTTCGTGCAGAAAACCAAGATAAATTCCTCTCTGAAGAAGTGGATGTCATTGTGGCTACCATAGCTTTCGGAATGGGAATCGACAAACCTGATGTAAGATTTGTAATACATTACGATATTCCGAGGAGTCTGGAAGGATATTATCAAGAAACCGGACGTGCCGGACGAGATGGCAAAGACGGAATATGCATCGCATATTATAGTTACAAAGATATACGTAAACTAGACAAGTTTCTTCAGAGTAAACCGATTTCCGAGCAGGAGATAGGTCGCCAACTTCTCATGGAAACAGTAGCCTATGCCGAATCCGGTGAATGCCGTCGAAAACTTCTACTTGCGTACTTCGGTGAAGACTACAAAGAATGTAATTGCGGTGCATGTGACAATTGTCTAAATCCAAGGCCAAAATTTGACGCACAAAAAGACATCTGCCTCGCTCTCGAACTCATAGATGCCTTGCCAGAACATTTCAAGATTGAGCATCTTGCCAACATACTCGCAGGAATACCTACTGCGATGATCAAATCTTATAAACATGACAAGCTGAAATTTTTCGGAGCTGGAACAGGGCATAATGTCAAATATTGGGAGATGATTATCCACCAATGCATAATACATCATCTATTGGACAAGAACATCGAAAATTACGGTGTAATATCTGTTTCTGAACAAGGGAAAGCTTTCGTAGAGCACCCAGAACCATTCATGCTTGCCGGAGAGCGTTCTTTTTCAGAAGATGCTGGAGATGATGACGATGATGACAATGCAGTTTCACCAACAAAAGGAGGATCCGGAGGGGACCCTGTACTTCTGTCAATGCTGAAGGACCTCAGAAAGGATGAAGCAAAGAAACGACATCTACAGCCATGGATAATATTTAGCGATGCTTCACTTGAAGACATGGCTATCATGTACCCTGAAACATTGGACGAGCTGAAAACTTGCCAAGGAATAGGCGAAGGCAAAGCACGGAAATATGGCAAGCCTTTCATGGATCTCATCACCAAATACGTAGATGAGAACGAGATAGAACGTCCAAACGATCTCGTAGTAAAGTCCATGCCGACCAAATCCTCGGATAAGATAGCTCTTATCCAGAGCATCGACAGAAGAATGGATCTCGAAGACATAGCTGACTCTAAAGGAATGGACATGAACGACTTGTTGCATGCGATAGAAGAAATAGTGGAGTTCGGCACCAAGCTAAACCTTGACTATTACATAGAGCAGAATATCGATTCAGATGTCGTGGAAGACATCTACCATTACTTCAAGGAAGAAGCGGCATCTGATTCCATAGAAGACGCCATTAACGACCTTGGACAAGATTATGAAGAAATGGAAATCAGGCTTGTTCGTCTGAAATTCCTTTCAGAAGTTGCTAACTAAGCATCTGTTTAAATTTCATGAGGATTTTTCGAAAAGTATTTTTTCGGCATAATTCCAAGCAGATTCTCAAACAAATTTCAACAAAAGAACCGACCAAAAAATGGCCGGTTCTTCTTTTCTGTCAAGTAAATGTTATTTCGCATTTATTTTTTCGTCAGCACTATTCCAGATGAATATCGCTCTCGGAAGCCATATTTTCCAGGAGTTGTCTGAAAATATGTCCCGAACATGCTCTCAATGATAATCTTGCCATCTTGCTGCATTGTCCCGACAAAATCAGTCAAACCATCTTCAGTGGCACCGAACAAATAGCCTTCTCCATAAGTCGAATCAAGATAACCAGAAGGTGTTCCAGCAGCAATCACGAATGATTTTCTATCATCCTCCAGTTCTGCAGTATAAACTTGAATTCCTTTCGCAGATGTTCCTCCAAGTTCTACGATATATGGATCAATGTCCTTAACAATGAGTTTACTATAAGTCTTATCTTCAGGATCTGCAGAAATTGAAACATCCATATTATATGTCTGACCATCTCTCGTCGCAACAGCAGTACCCGACCAATTTCCAATAAATGGAGCTCGCGGATCATCCAAATCATTTATGGCGAATTTGACAACATTATACGAATTCGATACTACCCAGTCTGTAGCAGAAGCTAGAGTTAGAGAGAAATCAAGGTTCCCAGTAAATTTCCCTGAAAGATCTTTTATGGAAATAATTACATTCTTTTCCGTTTCCTTACCAGAAAACTCCAACACTCCTGTTTCTGGACTCATAATTTCATAATTCACACCTTTGACAGCTGCCCCATCCGTAGTTCCGACAGTAATGGTTACAGGCTTCCCGTCAGTATTGAACACGTTGACAGGAACAATAACCGTCCCAACATTTTCATCCACAGTATATGACGAAACGCCGAACGATACATAAGCTGAAGTCTTATAATCATCAAGACGGCCACATGATACCAATACAGCTGATAACACTACCGCATATATAATATTTTTCATAATCCTAATTCTTTATTTTTCATCAGCATATCCGCTATTCTGGACAAGATTCTTATTCACTTTAATATCATAAGTAGGAATCGGCCAACTAAAATGATAATCTGAAGCAGACAGTGCCCTCTCAGCGTAAGTAGAACCCGTCATCAAAACATTGGCAGAAACCGCCCCAAGCTGCGCAGTGCGGGCTTGCACTCCATCACCCCACCTTTTGAGACAACTCATTCGAAGGCCTTCGCCAACAGTTTCCCTGAACCATTCCCTTTTCACATTGGCAAGAGAGCCATCAGTAGCGGACGCTCCTCGTCTTGTCTGAAGAACATTCAGCATAGTTCTGGAATTAGAATTTCCATTTTGAGCATAAGCCTCTGCAGCAATAAGATACATTTCACTTATCATGAAAGGCTTACAAGCATGCGCTCCGGATTCGATTGTTCCATCACGAAGATCAGGGTTATCAAAATATTTGACAAAAGTGTAGAACTGTCCTTTGTGAAATGTTCCAGAAACTTGCGTAGGATACTTAGAATCAGTAAACCATGTCTGAAACCTCAAATCGCCCTTACCATAGGAATCAATCAAGACCTGTGAAGGTATGAACTTGGAAGTAAAATAATTACCCTCATTTCTATCATTGCGGATAGTAGTATACACAGTATTATACACACAGCCCTCACTCTTACTTACATACATCTGCATGACAGGTTCAGTCCCCCTATCATAGATATACTCATCCGTCATTTCTTCTTCAGAAGAAGCCAAAGCATAACCAGCGGAAGAATTTATCACAGATTCAGCCTTAGCTGCTGCAAGTGTATAATTCTTAGTATCAAGATAATAGCGAGCATACACAAAATTTACAGCATCAACAGTAGGATGCTGCGCTCTCACAGAGCCTTTGGTATTCTGAAGAATTGCATAAGCTGCATCAAGATCTGTTTTTATCTGCGCATACACAGCCTCTATAGTAGCTCTTGCCGGTTTTTCAAGCTGATTATAGACAGTAACGAGAGGGACAGCAAGTTCAGTAGAAGCAGTAGCAGGATCATAAGCCTTCGCAAAATGCCTTACAAGATAAAGATACGAAACTGCTCTATAAAAATATGCATTTCCTTTTAGAATACGTGCTGCAGACTTAAGTTCATCACTAACATTGTCAGCATTCGCAATCGCGATATTGTAATTCTTTATGGCAGAATAGTGTCCCTGCCAAATGCTTTCAATGTCAGAATTGCTCGCATTGAACGTCTGATCGCAACGGTGCTCAGGCCCATAATTATTACCGAAATCAGCAACAGCATTGAAAGCATCGAACATAACCTCCTCGGACTGAGAATTCTTTCCATAAAACAATGAGCGGAATGACGAGTGAAGCCCATTGTCAAAAGCAGTTATGTCATTCTCGCTGATGAACAGACGTTTTCCCTCCTCATAAGAAATGGCTGTACTTGGAGTAAGATCCATATCACATGATGAGAGCATTGGCACTGCAAGGCCGACAGCGATGATATATTTGAAATTTCTCATATTTTCAGATTTTAAATACATTAAAATGTAAGTTCAATACCGAAAAGATACTGACGTGAATTTCCAGTACGTCCATAAGTGAGGTTTCCGTCCACTTCTGGGTCAATGCCAGTGTACTTGGTCACTGTAAACAAGTTACGTCCAGTCAATGTCACTTTTACTGCACTTAAGACATTCTGACCACTGAACCATTTTTCCGGAAAATTATACCCTACCTGAAGATTCTTCAGACGCAGGAAGCTTGCATTTTCATGTATATGAGAGTCAAACTGCATGATAGCTCCAGTAGACCAATCAGGATACTTGGCATTCTTATTCTCCGGAGTCCAGAAATCCGACACTGCCTTAGAAGTATTCAATGTTGAGAACTGGTTAGGATTCTTGTAGAAATATGCATCATTGTTAATAAGAGTCTTTCCGAGCACATATGAAAAATCTGCTACAAACGACAAGCCTTTCCATGCTCCTGAAAGCCCAAAACCACCATTGACAGGAGGATTAAACCTCTTTCCTGTATTCTGCGTCAATGTAGCCTCATCGAAGACTTTAGTGGTTCTATTCTTGTCTTTGCAAGTCTTATCAGTATCCTCTCCCGGCAAATACCACATCATCTGTCCGTCCTCTGGATCAACACCCGCATATATTGGAGCATAGAACATTACAGGTGAGCCAACTACATAGGTAATACCTGTATTAGCTATGTCCCATCTCTTCCTTCCGTCAAAAAGCTTAGTAACTTTCTCCTTGTTATAGCTAAAAGTAGTGTTAAAACGAAGGAAATAATCACGACCTCTGAGAATGTCAACACCGAGAGTTATGTCAACTCCACTATTAGATAAGCCTCCGACATTGTCCACCAACTCACTGAAGCCAGTCGTATAAGGGTAAGGTACACTCATCAGCATCGATGAAGTCCTTCTATTATAATATTCAATATTGAAATCCACATGATCCACTACGCGGCCTGAAATTCCGACCGAGAACAATGACTGTTTTTCCCATGTTAGCTTAGGATTACTTGGTTGGGTAACTACCATCGAAGCACCACCAGCATAATTGGTGGTGGTTCCTATAAGTGCAAGAGACTGATAGTCATCAATCGCCGCATTACCCTGTGTTCCATAGCTTGTCCTAACATTGAAATCATCCAGCCACCATACATCCTTCAAGAAATTTTCACGTTTTGCTTTCCAAAGAACGCCGGCAGACCAAAATTGAGCATTTCTATTATCCGCACCAAACCTTGAAGATGCATCGTTGCGGACAGTCGCATCAATAATATATTTTCCGAAAAGCGTATAATCCGCATGTCCGAAGAACGAGAGGAATTTACTCTCAATATAGCTTTCTGTAACACTAAAATTGGACTGCACTCCATCTTGTAGGTTCAAGAGTCTATCATCTTTCTGGCCTGACGAACCAGCATAGGTATAATCGTATATATTTGCTATCCCCTCATGTCCAGCAAGCACAGTAAACTGATGATTTTCATTTATTTCGAACTTATATTCCAACGTATTTGTGATAGAAGCCGTATATTCCATAGCTACTTGTCTCACTCTCTCGCCAGATCCTCCTGACATCTCAAATGAAGGCTTGGACTTATAATTCTGGAATAAAACATATCCATCAATTCCAGAGCGTGAAGCTATCTTGAAGTTCTTGAAAGGTTCAATTTCCACATTAACATTTCCAAGAAGTCCATAGCGATCTCCTACATCAGTTCTATTCTTGGAATACCAATGAGGATTGGTCACTCCATTCGGATAAGTCGTCTCATACTCTTTGCCCGTATTCGGATCAATAGCAGGGAACAAAGGGTTGTTCAAATATGACATACCGCCACGCACGCTATTTGACTGTGATGACGAACCGCCCCAGAATGGGTTTTGCTGGTTGGTATCCCATGACAAGCTGACATTTGCACCTACTTTGAGCCAATCTTTCGGATGGCCCTGCACATTAGAACGAAATGTATATCTGTCATAATAGTTTCCAACAGCAGTTCCTCTCTGATGGAACTGCGAGGCTCCTATCATATAAGCAACTTTCTTCCCTCCACCCTCAATCGTTATATCATTCTGGAATTGAGGATTGTTCAGTTGCTGGAAATATTTATACCACTGAGTGTTAGCATCATACCCTTTGTCAGTATAAGTTGTCTTGATATATTCAGGGGTATGTATTCCCGCTCTCACCCAAAAATCCTTCAGTTCACTGCCAGACATCATGTTCTTGTACAATGTCATATCAGCCAACGTCGAAATTCCAGCCTGGCTTCTTATGGTGACCGTAGATTTGCTATCATACGAACCGGCTTTAGTGGTGATAAATACAACACCATTTGCTGCACGAGATCCATAGATTGATGTCGCTGACGCATCCTTCAACACAGTCACTGAAAGGATATCATTAGGGTTCATAGACATTACTGAACGACTTGTAGCTTGGATACCATCAATGATATACAATGGTTCAGGACTTGAACCAAGAGAACCTATTCCGTGTATGGACATTGATACATTGCTCTCTCCGGCATTTCCTCCAGTAGTCATGACAGACAATCCTGCAACTTGTCCTTGAAGCTGGTCAAGAGCGGAAGATGACGGAGAATTCTTAAGTTTGTCTGATTTCACCGTAGAGATAGAACCTACGAGAGAACCAACTTTCTTCGCTGAGCCATATCCTACAACGACAACGTCATCAAGAACATTAGCATCTGGCTCAAGTTTACAATTCACCACAGAATTACCATTAACAGGAACCTCAGCATCAGCATAGCCGACAAAACTGAACACAAGTACTCCTTTTGATGGAACAGAAATGCTATATATGCCATCAGCATCGGCAGAAGTCCCATTCATAGTGTCTTTCAACCTTATGGACGCAAACGGAATAGGCTCCCCATTCGTCGCATCGGTAATGACGCCTGTCACGTTCAAGTTCTGTGCAAATGCCACAGCACTTGAAAGAAACATAGCCACTACCATTAAAAGTAGACCGGTTTTCTTCATATAAGCTTATGATAGTTTAAGTTTAACCAAACTACAAATATACTCAAGAATTTAGACTAAAAAAAGTCGCCACCTGTCAAAAAGTGACGACTTTAGGAATAAATTGATTAAACCTATTGCTTATGCAGAAAATCAACAACTTGAAGTAAACTCTGTGGCTCCTTCCATTTGATTTTATTCTCCTTCTGGAATGCTTTCCAAGCAGCCGTCTTTTCTGCAGGAAGTGCTTCTTGAACATCGGCCTTGGAAGCCTCAACCTTATAAAGTGGAGTAACCAAATAATATGTAGTTTTTGTATTGAGTTCTGCACCAGAATCCTTCTCGTTCAGAATATTCATATAATTCTGATTAACTTGACTATCAGTCTGTATAGATGTAACCTTCATTGTAGCAGAAGATGTGGATGATACACCATACGCACCCTCTGCTTCCCTCGCACTCTCAAAATCTCCAAGAATCTCAGCCACAACACATCCAAAATTATCCTTAGCTTCCACTCTCATCATCTTACCGAACAGAGGAATGAAAACATCCTTTCCTATTTCCACTGCCGTCACGTCTTTAAGAAGCGCTTCTTTTATAACGCCATTGTCAATATAATGCAACATATCCCTACGAAGATGAAGATTCATCTGCCTTACTTCTTCATTTCCACCCTTCATTATGATCTTCCCCTCAGTGAAATGAGGATACAGATAAGGATATGTAGTGGTCGGAGATTGCGCAAATGTCACTCCGAACGACGCCAACAATATGGCACAAATTGTTGTGACAATATTTTTCATCTTATGAAATGTAAAAAAAATAAAATAGAGGCGTCTGGATTGTTTCCATAGGCGCCTCTATCATTATATATAAATCAGTTATTTGCGTACAGCCTTAAATTTAGTTACGACAACATTATTACCGTTGGCATCTTTAGCGTAACCGGTAAGCTTCCCTCCAGCAACAACAGCGACACAGATATAACCATCACCAGTTATATTACCATCAACAAAGGAGAATGTTTTGTCTCCATCACCAACAAAGTATATACAATAGCCACTGTCCTTTGATCCAGCAAAGATATCATATTCATACATCAACAATTCACCACTATCACCATTGAATTCACAATAGAGCTTTCCTGCAAATCCGAGGAAATCGGTAATCATAACATTTCCATACTCCTCATCATCCGAAGCAACTATTGTCATATTGTATGAAACAGAAGCTCCTGTAATAGCATTTACACCAGATACCTCATAAGTACCGATAACGTCTTCAACAGTATAACCATAAGAACAGTAGTATGCATCAGCAGCAGAGAACTCAGCATTCCCATTTCCGAAAATATCTACGAATGTTCCTGCGGCAACAGTAAATGAGATAGACGTTCCATACCCTGGATCCTCATCAAGTTCAATACCGATATTTTTCTCATCAGTCTTATTGAAAGATGATGCAGAATAGGTAACAACACGTCCTTTTCCATTACTTACAGCTACACTTACCCCTGTTTTGGAAGCTACTCCAGCAAGAGGATAAGCACCATCACTGGCTGCAGTCATGACAAGCTCTGTCCAATCACTGAAATACTCTGGTGCATCAGCCTCACTTCCTTTTCTTGAAAGAGTGAATGTCGCCGCCTTATATGAAGCAGCAATTGCTGCTGTAGTAACCTTTCCTGACGCTTTGCTAACAACCGCTGCAGGAGATGCGGCACACTTGGCACCAAGGGCATTGACAACAACACCCTCAGGGTAAGTAATAGCAACTATTGCTCCCGGTATATACTCTGAGGCAGGGACATTCACTACTAAATAATTCTCATCAACCGACATACTTTCTGCTGGAAGCTCCACACTTTTATACTCAACAAGGTTCTTATCAGCATCCAAACTGCCATATTTAGCGAAAAAATGTGCAGTGACAGCACCACTACCGAGAGCGACAGGATCGTCAAATGGTAAAGCAAACTGAAGTACACCATCTTTTTCTCCAACCTCAATATCATCATCTAGAAGCACAGGCGCAGTACTATCAGTTGTAACTACTGATGCACTTGCAACAGGACTTACAACACCTTGGCTATTCGAAGCAACAGCATAAAGTGTATATGCTGTATTAGGTGATAGGCCATCTACAGTTAATGAAAGAAAAGCTACATCTTCTACATTCTTAACCGCAGATATAAGTGCTGATTTCGCATAACCTCCGCTCAAAAGAGTAGAAGCATTGAGTGTCTTAGATTCTCCTTCGATGAGCGCAAAAGAAAAATATGTATTCCCTTCTTTTGCTGTCACAGAAATAGAAACCGTATTATCATCAACAACTGTTGCAGACACCTCTGGTGCAACTGCTTCCGCGAAAGAAATCTTATCGTCTTCCGCAAAGCGGGTGCAAGCGGTAAATGATACCGCAAGCGCCAACATTGCATATATTGTCTTATTCATAATTTACTCTTGTTTTAGTTTTTTACAGCCGTAATTCCAGGGTTGGTAATATTAAGATTACCTGCATCTTCAATATAAACCCAAATACCCCATTCTGTACCGAAGTCAAGGGTAACACTGTCTCCATTTCTAATAATCTTCACGTCCATAGAGCCACTTTCATATCCCTCTGAACCATCAAATCCAAGCAGGAGGACAGGATTACCATTCGAATACTTATATTCAGTCTCCTGGCCGAAAGGAATATTGATAGTATCCAACTCATCATTTACGATACCATAATAGCGAGTCTTCTCATTTGCCCAACCAGCGACATCGAAGAGGTTATCAATCCATACCTTATGGTCATCCTTAGCATCCTTATAGAATGTCATTGTCCACTCACTTGGACCATTCCAATAATTTACACCTGAAGCTGTATATGCACCGAGCATGAATCCAAGTGGATGATCGACATCGTTGATAGTCACAGTACAGGTATTCTCTGAGCCAACCTGAACTTCATCATTTCCAAACAATGTAATGCTGAAAGAAAGGTCTCCAGTATATTCCCCGTCAGCGATAGTTTTGATTTCAATGTATCTGGTACGATTCTCGGAATCAAATGAAAGCACACCAGAAGAAGTAACCAATTCGTAGTTCACTCCTGCCTTAGCAGCCTTTGACTCAGGCTCATTAACTTCGAATCTAAATGTACTCTCCAAGCCCTTTACGGAAGCAAGAGTGACAGGTATCTGAAGTACAGCCCCGTCTTTGGAATAATCTTCAGAGACATTCACTGTAACCTTGTCGAATGCGACAAACGCATCCTTATCATTGAATTTGGCTGGTTCGTTCTTGTCACATGAAGCAAAAGCAAACACCGACATGAGAGCCACACCCATATATGTGTATAAATTTTTCATAACTAAAGCGGATTCTGTTCAAGGTTCTTATTCAAATCAAGTTCCCTCTTAGGTATAGGAAGTGCCCATTTAACGCTCGGGAATGGAACATTTAGATTATCAGAGCAGAGTGGATAATCTTCAGCTGAACGCTCAACAGGTTCACCCCAACGCGCCAAGTCAAAGATATAATGCCCTTCCCAAGCAAGCTCTTTTCGACGTTCTGCTTCAATGTCTGTCTGACCTACAGAATTATATGCTGAAGCTCCTCTCAAAGTAGCAATAGCATTAAGATCTTTCACAGCAGTCGTACCTTCAATAACTGCTCCACGCATAATAGCCTCAGCCCTGTTAAGATACATCTCGGAAAGTCTAAGTACAACAATGTTATTGCAGTCAGGAGCCGCATTGTCACCTTTTCCAGGGTATTTGTTAGTCCAAAGAATACCTGATTCGTTGGCAGCATCAGTTCTATATGCCTTCAAACGCACATCTCCGTCTTCATAAAGATTGATAAGAGGATCTGCAGCCTGAGCATCACCAGAACCTGCAGGATTGGTAAGGTAGGACATATCTTCCCAGCTTCCGTAAGCAGAATTTGTACGCTTGCCATATACCTCGAAGATAACTTCTCCTGAACCACTTTCTTCACCCCATACAGAAGGATATTCCTCAGCTGACCAGAGATTATATTTGCCGCTTGTAATAACTTTAGTTGCATAATCAGCTGATTCCTGCCATTTGCCCATATAAAGATAAACACGAGAAAGAAGAGCCTGAATAGCAGAAAGACTAACGACAGCCGTAGGGTCTGCGACACCATCTCTCTTATAATCAGGGTCAATGATGTTTTCCGCCTCAAGAAGGTCTTTTACGATATTTTCATAATTTGAAACGACAGTCTCACGCGCAGGAAGTCCATTAGGATCAGTATGATAAACATACGGAACACCAAGACTTTCCGGTGCAGATTTCACACAATAAGTATATGGCTGGCCATAAATCAACACATTGCAGAAATGTGAGAATGCACGAAGGAAAAGACATTCAGCTTTAAGGTTATTCAAGTCCTGAGCAGTAACATCTGCTGTTTCCTTTCCGTCAAGATTGTCTATCACATTATTTGCCATCGCAACGGTAGTATAGCAATATGACCACATCCCGGAAGTGCTGGTTTCAGTATAGTTCCAAACATAAGGCTGGACACAACGACCTGAATTTGCGAAATTTGATTTTTTTCCGTTTCCAGAACGCATTTCGGCACCAACAATCCAACTCTGACCATACCACCCGGTGGATGCCAATGATGAATAAGCTCCGAAAGTAGCATCGTCCAAGCCTGTATAATCAGACAGTGTTATCTCAGTACTCTGCTGTAGTTTTGGTTCCTTCGTAAGGAAATCCTGACATCCGGCAGCTCCAAGAAGCGATGCAACGCCTAAAATATATAATGTTGTTCTTTTCATAATCATCGTTCTTTTAGAATGACACTTCCACGCCTCCGACAAAAGATTTAACCATAGAGTGTGATGCTCCCATTGTATAGCCAAGAGCTCCAAGTTCAGGATCCAATGCTCTTACATGGTGGAATGTATACGGATTCAATGCACTTACATAAACTCTTACACCTTTCATCTTTATAGGGTTGAGTATTCTTTCAGGAAGGTTATATGACAGAGACAAATCCTTTATTCTCATATAACTGCCATCCTGGAGCATACGTGTAGAATAAACATATGATCTCTTTGAATTTCCGGCAACAGGTTTAGGCTGCACGCCTGTATCACCAGGTTTTTTCCAATAATTCAGGACGAGAGTAGATACATTCGTATTCATATCATATCCATCTGTATCTTGATTCATAGACGACATCACCTTGTTTCCTGCTACAAACTCAAAGTAAGCTGACAAGGTCAAACCTTTCCATGTAATGCTTGTATTAAATCCACCAGTAGCTTTAGGCTCTGGGGAACCTGCATAAATATAACGTGCTTTGGAAACATCTGAAGTAGGTTTACCTTCCTTATCATACCAAACAGGATCTCCATTGGATGGATTGACGCCATACCATTCCCTCGTGTAGAAAGTATAAAGACTATGTCCCGGCACAATACGGACAGTCGTACTATTGTTACCAGTTGATCCTGCCCTTGAATCAGTCACACTCAAATACTCAGAGCCAGCAAGGTCAAGAACTTTAGACCTATTGAACGCAACATTAAAGCCGGCAGTCCAAAGCCAATCATTATTTCTAAGGATAACACCTTCAAGCTGGAACTCAAGTCCCTTATTCTGAATAGAACCTACATTCTTGAAATTAGAGCCAAAACCGGTAGTATAAGGAACCTGCTTGGAAAGAAGCATGTCATCAGTCTTTCTCTTATAATAATCAATGCTTCCTGTAAGTCTATCATCGAAGAAACCAAAATCAACACCCACGTTCCATGTTTTATTCTTCTCCCATGAAAGATTAGGATTCGCCGGCCTTGAAGGAGCCATACCTGTCGCACCATTATACTGATT
>CAKUVA010000035.1 GCA_934693135.1 uncultured Bacteroidales bacterium
TTATTAGAAATCAATTATTTGGCAAATGTGGTCGCTTAGCCCGATTGCTGTAGTGCTACTTTTGCGCTGAACTAAAGGTTAACGAACAAGTGGGTGGCTATGCTCCGAAAGGCATTGTCCCTCAAACGATTTTCTTACAAAAGTGGGTGCACATGCTCCGAAAAGGTGGGGCGGCCGCCGGCTTTTGCCCTTCTTGGCCAGCGTCTGGGTGGCAATGCTCCGAAATGTGGGGCGGCCGTCGGCCTCGCGCACGCATTTTTTGTAAGGTTTTACCGCTTTTTGGGTGGTTATGCTCCGAAATAATCACTGGATTTTCAGCCGTGAGACTGGGTGGTCATGCTCCGAATTTTGTACAGGTTGTAGTGCATTGACTCACATCATTGTATTGTCATGCCCAATTTAAACATTGGAAGATACATGGATATCAAGACGAAAGCAACGACGATGCCAATAATTAGGATCATAACTGGCTCCAATGTGTTGTTCAGTTGCTTAATCCTGTAGTTCAAATCTTCTGTAATGTCATCTGACAAGGACTTAAGCATTTTATCCATTGAAGCCGTTTCTTCCCCAACCTTGAGCATGACCAATGTCTTCTTATCAAACAACTCTGGGCTTTCGGATAGTGCTGCATATATGGGCAGTCCTGATATGACTTCAGTACTTGCCCTTGTCATGGCTCGCCGATATGGTACGAATTGCATTATCTCACTTACCAGTTCCAATGATTGGAGGAGGGGAACTTCGGAACTTACAAGCAGGTGCAGTATTCGTGTAAACCGAGATAATTCCACTTTCTTCAGGAGTTCACCAAGGACAGGAACGCCGAAAAGAATTTTTGTCTTAAGTTCTTGATAAATATCAGTTTTACCATATATATGACGAAGCAGAAGGCATGCAAGCAACATAGCCAAAAGCACTAACAGAATTTTTGGCATCAGCGATGACAGTTTGATGATCACACGAGTCAGATGTGGCAATTCCCCTCCCATTCTTGCATAAACCTGCTCGAACATAGGGACAACTACCAGCATCATAAAGACAAGGACAATGATTGCTACGACCAAAGTAATGGCAGGGTAACTGATTGCACTGATTAAACTCCGCCTCTGCGCTTCTCTTTTCTCGTAGTATTCAATCAGAAAAGACAGAGCCTCCGTTAGCCTTCCGGACTCTTCGCCGATTCTTATCACGCCATAGTCCAAGCGGTTAAATGGTTTTTGTGCAGCAAGTGCACCCCATAAACTGTCTCCAGAGATGACTCTGTCAAGTATGTTCTTATACATTTCTTTATCAGATCCATCTGCGCTTTCCACTATCAGAGAGAAAGATGCGGAAAAACTAAGACCGGCCCGAAGCAGTTCATGTATTTGAGTGTAGAACTGCTTTTTCTTTACATCGTTGAATTCTTTTTTCAATCCCATTTGGCACATTTCCCGATTTCTCTTCCTTGACGAAAAAAACGAATGCTATCGCCAATTGAAAGACTATCACTTTTTTCTTTCAGTAATTCATATTTCTCCAGACTGTTAATGTTTGGCTTCTGCTCAGTATCATGATTCTGTTGGACGACAGCACGGATCATATCAATTCCGTCAAAAAGGCATAGAAGCAGAATCCCACCAATCAACATGGTAACAAGGACTTCCGGCAGTGTATATCCATTTTTATTCATCTTCCGTCTTTGATAAAGTGATACACAATTATTTGCCCACTCTTCATATATGTCGTTACTGTATATGCCTTAAGTTCGGCAAGTTCATCATCAGAGACAACTGCCCAACGCATTGTCCCCCAGGCGTAGGCAAATGACGTATCTCTTATAGGAACTTCTGATTCTCTCTTCCGGTTAAACTCCAGTTCCATGCTGGCCCAGTCTACATTTCTCACTTTATTTATCCTTACGATAGTTTCGATTGCGATGCTGAAGACAAGCAAAAACAGAATGGTAGCCACAAGTGTCTCCAGTAATGTTGAACCCGATATTTTCATTGTGCACCAAGTATTTGCCGTTGACCATTCCACCAGACAGAAATCGAGTCCGGAGCAATTTCATGTATTTTTATGCCGACGATAGACTCTCCTTCTGTCAATGTAGATATTTCCCCTTGGAACTCAACAATCGCTCTTTTAACACCATCCTTGTCCCGAAGCGACCCCTTATATTTGACTGAAGGCATCGGCTTAGATATTCTCTCAACCTTATGAGCAACTGCTTCAGTTCCCCCAACGCTTCGTTCTTCGTAAAGGAACGGATCTTTGTAATTGAGATTCAGAGTAGCTGGCGCGGACATGTCTGGAGGGCTCTCTGTTCGCTCTGAATATGACACGTTGTGTTTGGGGATCAGCCACTTTAATATCCGGAAAGCGACCAAGCCCCAGATAATCAGAACTATTGCCAGCAGAACTATGGTATTGATCTTTTCACCCATGACATTAATAAACTTTTCGTATTTCACGTCTCCTATATGGACCTTTCAACAATTTAGGGTAAATGGCATCCGCATCGTAACTGAGCTGCACATTCTGCAGTACGCCAGGATATTTACGCCCGTTAACATGCGTAAAACAATCTCCCAGAAAGGCACTTCCATTTATAACGCCGGCAAGCATGGCAGCACCGTCAATATACACAAGACCTGACATTTGGCTGCCCCTATGTTGTATCAAACTTGGATACAGCAACTCTTTATCCTCCCACCCGTCATTTAACACAACGACATAGCCGTCTATTTTCGAATTTTTGCCTATTTCGATATATGGATGCTCATGTCCAGAGACAAGTATTCCTGATGGAGCGGATAGATGAACCCCTGTCCCTATCAGTAAAGAGTCCGCACAGAAGAACTGGCCGCAGCCATGAAAACCATCCTCTATTGTTATTGTTCGGGCAAAGAGCAGTATTCCGTCCAAATGCGAGTTGGCACTGATCGTCAACTTGTCTCCGTATAAAATCTGGTTGCCACCCAAATGATAAACCTTGTCGGAGTTTTTTCCGTATAAAAAAGCTGTCGGGGCTGAGTGGTCCACGTATTCAGCTTGACTGTTCCTGAAATACCACGCCTGTGAGATGCTATCACGATAACATCGGATACTCTTTAGATAAGACGAATCAATGACCGGGAGCTGTGCCGAAGAGATTCGCAAGGCGGATTCCTCAACATAGTCACCAGAGAAGTTTTCCCCAGAAAGTCCGGTGTAATTGATACCGCTTGGAGGTATATAAGCACGTCCATCTATCCTCGTATTCCCTGACAACGATAGCGGACGGGCTCTGTCACGAACCCAGATTGCCGCGTCCAAATCCGTCTCTCGGGCTTTCCCGCAAACCACGGTGTGAGATAATGGCAAATAATCCGATTTTGCTGTCAGCACCTCATATAGTCCCCAATCCTTTCTGGTAAGGACAACATGTGATTCGGACATATCAAAGAGTTTGACACGCACCATATCACCCTGCCCATAAAACATGTTGCTGTCGATACAATAACGAGCGACAGCGGAGTGAAGATCCAATATCCGCTGTTTCCGTGTATGGTATGCTTGATACTCTTGACGCTCCAAATCGGCCAGAGACAAGGCGAACAGGACAAGCAAAGAGACGAGGACGGAAACTACCATGACCACTGGAAGGGAAAAAGCCCAGATGCGTTTATTCATTGAGTGTCAATTGAATTAAATCAATATCGAGAGAAACCAGCGGTTCTTGTCCGGATTTATGGGAGAAACGTAACATCGCGTATCCGATGTCTGGCTCTCTCTCCAATGAATTGACGAGTTTAAGCAGTGGGATAAATGGCCCTTTCATAAGCAAATGACATCGACATAAAGATACCGGCCCCTCGACTCTGTCACATGAAGGTGCAAAAGAAACAATCTCGCACCCATCTGAAGTTGCTGCATTCAAGTGTTCTTTGAACAGGTAGTCTCCTGTCAACAGGTTTTCCTGATTGATAGCAAACCTGTCATCTTCAAGAAGCAGAGCAGGTGAGCTTCCCTTTTTCAACTCCTTAAGTTCTCTATAATGCGAAACAGTATTCCGTATTGTTGTCAACCAAAGAAATAATGGCAACAAAACAAGTAGAGAAAGTAGTTTCACCCATATAAAACTGTTCTTCTTCATTGTCTTATCAGAAAATCAAAATAATAGTTAGAGTCATTGATTCTGGCCTCCAGTGATTTGATTTCAACGGTGTTAGATATTCCCTTCAGCAACTCTGAGTAGAGCAATATCTTTGACACGTCCGATGCTGACCCTGACACCTTAATTGCATGTTCCTTTGTGCGTTCCATCAAGTAAAGCCGTACTCCATCCGGCATTAATGAGGCGATTCTATCAAACGCAACAGATGATTTGGGGAGAATGAGCCCTTGGTAGTCGGCTATCATTTTCTCCTTTTGCGTGACAATCTCATGGTGGTTTCTATGTTGAGCCTCACTCTGTCGTTTAAGCTGTTGTTCAACATTCAACTCCTCTCCTATATGAGATGATACAATGAAATTGGCCACAAGCACAAGCAACCAGAACAATAGAACAGGAAGCCTGATTTTACGATACAAACTTCTCATCAGGAATTCACACAATGGCTTGGATGAGACCATTTTCTTCACATCGGAAAATTCTTCTCTCAATCGCCGAGCCACACCACGGGATTCTTCCTCTGTTGCCCCTATGACTATCCCTGAAATATAACAATCGACAAGCTGCGTCTTTACCGGTTCCAAGGCGGCAGAAGGAATGTAACAAACATGGTCATTGTATTCAGTCCACATCAGTGAGCCGCTCATTTTAAGTCTGGACATAAAAGGATCGTTATCTCCAATTTGCCGAGATGTTACTTCAGAGCCACTTACAGAAAGAACGACAATACCGTTAACCGCCTTGACCTCGGATACTTTGTCGGGATTGTCAAGACGAATTTCAATCACTTCGGGGCGCATCCCACTCATAACATAATTGTAGGTTTTATGAATACATTCAGTTTCTGCACTTCCCGTGTTTTCGTTACATTTCCGCAGAATAGACGCAGGACAGGCACACGAGCAATCCACGGAAGCCCTGAACTTGAATCCTCGGTGAGATTCTTCTCAATTCCACCAAGCAGAATCATCTCCCCATCTTTTACTTTGACGATAGAATTGAAACTTCGTCTTGTCATTCCCGGAGGAGCTGTAAGATCTCCTGTGTCCCTTTCTGTGAATTCATCCTGTCCGAGTTCAATACGGATAGTGATGGTGCTGTCGGCGCTTACAATCGGAGTCATGTCCAAAACGAACGATGCCTCAACGTTCTTCCATATATATGATTCTGACTGAAGAGGGTTTTGTGTACCGATAATGTTTACTTGGCTTTCACGATAATACTTTACCTCTCCACTTTTCAGGACAGCCTTATGACCATTCAGAGTAGAGAGTTTCGGAGTCGAACGAAGAGTTATCTCCCCGTCCTCTTCCAACAGTTTTAGATCTGCGTAGAAGTTTGGGCCGACATTACCGAGGTTGACAAGTCCCAGACCGTTAAACGCATTTAAAAGCTGGTTGATTTTTCCAGCCCCAAGAGATACGTCAATTCCAGGCGAGAGTGTCCCGTATGAATTGGATGTCGCCTCGCCATCTTTGCCCAATTTAACTCCTGTGCTGCGGCTTTTCCGATTCGTAGCGTCAACAATCATAACATCAATGGATATTAGAGGAACACTTTTGTCTATGCTCTCCAGAAAAACTTCTACCGCTTCCACATCAGTTTGATTCCCGCTGAGCACCAGACTGTTGAGATCCGAGAACAACTTGATTTCAATATCTTTTTTCAGAGCGGAAGGGATTATCTCTACTACATCATCTATCGTGCGGAACCGCATAGGAAACTGGCGGACACAGAACATCGGCTGTGGCGCAAGTGTGTTTTCGTCGGGGAAGAATGACTGCCCGCCTCGCCCCTTTTCTCCAATCATCCAGTAGCCTGATTCCGATTGCTCACATCGCAGACCATTGGCGGCGGATATATTGTCCATCATTTGAGAAAGAGACATGCCTGTACCAAAACCCGAAACTGTCCGCGTCGCAAGAGAAGGTTCATATACAATATTACACCCCGTTTCGACAATCAATCTTCTGACCAGAACATCCATAGGACAATTGAAAAAATCCATTTTATATAGGCCGGAAGAATCACGAGCAACGGTCAATGGGGGTATAGGCGTAAGTTCATGCAAGGGGCTTATTGTTATAATCCCGGCTCTGTCCACAGTCAAATCTAGATTCCCTTCCCTGCAACATAATAAAAGGAACTCTTTTAAGGGCACCTGCTCTAAATTGCAGGTTATCGACTGCTTATGCTTATCCAGCTCTAGATTGATATTGAGCCTGTTACCAATGGCGACCGTTTTCAACAAATCAGCAATTTGGAAATTAGTCACGGAAACATCAATCGGTTCTTGAAGGGCGACATGGCGAACAGAGAGAGAATCCAATGCCATTTGCAGTGACCTGATTCGTTCTGATTCCTGTGCCAGCATAGGCAAGCCGAAAAACGTCACTGAAACAAAAGATATAATAATTTGTCTTATCATTGCTCAATTATTCAAAAAAGGAAGAATGTCGTCCTGCGAAATAAGGCCTTCTATTAGGAGTGAAATGGCGGAGTCTCGTAAAGTCTTGATTTTGTGTCGTGCTAATAATTCACTGATATTCGCTCTTTTTTCCTTAACAGCCTCCGACAATTCACCTTTTATGGGTATGACTTCATATACGGCTTTTCGCCCTTTGTACCCAGTGTAATAACAGTTTTCGCACCCTTTTGCGGCATAGACTTTTTGTGAAACAGGGGCCTCTATCTGTCCAGCTATGCTGCTTTCGATGGCTATTTCTTGTTTGCAATGCGGGCAAAGGACACGGACAAGTCGTTGCGCGACACAGGCAACCAACGTCTCAGAAAGTAGATATGGATGAATGCCCATATCTACTAACCTTGTAATACATCCCCAGGCGCTGTTGGTATGAAGAGTTGAAAGAAGAAGATGTCCGGTTAGAGAACTGCGCACGGCCATTTCTGCTGTTACCTCATCACGGATTTCGCCAAGCATGATGATATCGGGATCCTGACGGAGAAATGTACGAAGCGCCATGGCGAAATCCAGACCGATATCTTCTTTAAGCTGCACCTGATTCACCCCGGCAAGTGTGTATTCAACGGGGTCCTCAATTGTGAGAATGTTATTGTCTTCCTTATTCAGCAATTCAAGTGTCGCATATAATGTCGTACTTTTACCCGAACCGGTTGGCCCGCTTATCAGGATCATCCCGTGCGGATGAGATACCGCATTTATGTAATCCTGATACTGGTGCTTATCCAAACCAAGTTCCGAAAGAGACAGATGCCGGGCATTCATGGTCAAAAGCCTGAGGACTATTTTCTCGCCATATATCGTTGGAAGAGTGGAAGCCCGGATATCAAAACGCACACCGTTCTTCTCATGGATGATACGTCCATCTTGTGGAAGCCGCTTTTCTGATATATCTAGGTTGGACATGATTTTTATACGGTTAACCAATGCAGTGTAGGAAGATTTCCGTATTACATACCGTTCCAGCAGTTTTCCGTCAACCCTGAAACGTACGCGGCAACTCTGCTCTTCAGGCTCCAGATGAATGTCGCTTGCGCGCATCCGGTATGCCTCATCTATCAGGACGGCCACATCTTCTATAACTTCTGTGGCAAGACCACGTGAGCCTTGACGATAATGCTCGCCTAAAAGTTTTGTAAAAATTTCTCTTACAACAGGTTGTACTATCACCGCCTTGCCGAACAACAATGATATTTCCTTTATGGTGTCAGCATACTCCCGGCCCTCTATCCCTAAACAACACAGCGTGTTCCCATCCAGATGATAAGGAAGCAACTGATAGTATTTGGACTCTTCAGAAGTCAACACCTGCAAGGCTTCAGTTTCTACCGTATATGTGTTCGCGTTTATCATTAAATTCACAACTATGCAGTTAATAATCTATAGCCCATAACGACAGAATAGGCTACCACCATGACCGAGATCATCGGAACTCCGGTTTTGTGAGGTTGAGTTATTCGGGTCAGAGGCCAAATCAGAATGCCCATGAGGGAAGATCCCACAATATATTTGATATAATCTGTTAACCCAAAAGCGGAGGATACCGCTAGCAAGAAAATGAGATCTCCCACACCCAATAACTCGGCCAACGGTCTGTGTCTAACCTTTGCATACACCAAAAGGGTGATACCGATAATAAGCAATAACAACAAATTACCGATAATCCTGAGAACCACACATCTCCAACCATAGAGAAGCCCAAGGAATATAGTGTTGAGGATTCCGAAAGCCAGAAGCCACCACAAGGACACCGTCCGACTCTTGATATCGGAAATCATCAAGATTACAAGCGGAAATAAAAGCGACATTGACAACCACCTGACCATCAGTCCTTGACACTCTCCTTCAGTTTTTTGTCTTGATCTATCTCCCAGACATTGAAAATACCATCCTTGTCAAAGTCAACGACAGATACAGCCTGCGCCTTGAATCCCTTCTCATCGGCAGAGATGACCTCAATCCTATAGTTTGCATTCCCGCCCTCTGTCACCAGCAAAGCTTGCTCAAAGCCCAATTCCATGAGATCATCTGAGTACCGGGAATAGGTATAGAAGTGACTCTGCTCCAGAGAATGCAGGAAAGTGAGCTGCTGCTGCGCCTCCGTAGCCTTGGCCCTTGAAATCAGGGGCATAAGGTTCGGGAGAGCTACAAGCACCAGGATGCCGATAATAACAAGAACCACAAGGAGTTCCGGAAGGGAGAACGCGCGAATGTTATTTTTCATTAATTGGCTCTTTAAAAAATTCTATATTGTCATTCATGAAATCTTCAGCATCAACGGGATACAATTCATCCCGACTTTCATCGTATTGCAATATATATAGCTGATTATCATATATCACCCAGAACCTTCTATCAGATGATTCCCCTAATTGTATTGTAAAAACATAATCTATATGATTATTCTGCAGATACTTAAGTAATCTCTTACTCCAGACATTGCCAGCCCATATTTCAGCCTCCTCCATCTTGTTCACTCTATTGCGAAATCTATGATTACCGGAAAGCCACCCATACGGAAAAACGAAATACTTCCCTTTTTCTATATCGAAAGCGAAATCATTATCTAAAATAGGGTTACATATATAAGACCAAAGTTTTTGCGGTCGTTCTTGCAACGGCAGCTGATAGAACGATAAATAGTTGTCTGTATAAGAGAAATTCGCAACCGATGGGACATAAGTCAGAGAAGTGTCCAAGCAGGCTTTTTTCAAGTGTTCCTTATATGCTGACTTGTAGCCCTCTATAAAATCATGTACGTCTTGCGCCCAGATCTGAGAGGATTGGCCCAAGAGTACGAGCACAAAGACGAAAAGTGACAATATCTGTTTCATTTTAATACCTAAAGACAGTCAGATTAGTAATGCTTGAAATTGATCAGAAACATTCGTTATTAGCCTCTAATAATTCCGACAATCTACTGTAATCCTTCAAGAGGCCTTTTTCTTTTTTGTAATAGTCATAAATATATACAATGTCATTCTTTACATAGAAAAAACTTCCATAAAACTTCTTGCATATTAAAATAACGTCCGGATTTTGTTTTTTTATGTAGTTGAATGCTTTTTCTTCCTTTTTCGCCATGCCTATCATCAGGGCCGAGAAGCCGTCATCTATGAATACAATTTCTCCATTATATGTTGCTACTCTGAGTTTTACAGTCTGTTTTTTATCGCTGTAACATAAGTCCAAAGGAAAATCATTATGCACAAGACTTAGTTCGACCAAGGAATCCTTGCACAATACTTCCACTTGGAATACGACAGTCACATCGTAATTTTCCTTTGCATAATTGACTTGAGAAATCCATTTTTCCTTGTTAGCATTTATTAGGTTGTTGAACTTCTCATTAAGAACTTTTTCAATTCTGACTGTATCCCATACAGCTATCTGTTCCATCAACCTGTTATAAACCACTTGAGAGAATATTGGCGTGCAACATAATGCGCAGACCAAAAAAGTAATCATTCTTTTCATATTCAATACCTTAATCCACCAATAGAAAGAGCCCAGAAGCTCTTGCTTACAAGTTTGTCCAGACTGTAACTTCCTACTCTGAGCTTAATGACAGTCTTCGTCGAGTAATAACGTATAGATCTGACAACATCCATATGCCTCATATTACTGCTGTACTCGAAGAGTAGAGAAACAAGCCTGTTGCCAGAATGCAGGCTGCTTGCAAAGTTTTGATCGGCCAGCCGCAATAAGTCCATGTCTTCTGCGGAGAAAAACCCTTTCGCGATATCCTCTAGGCGCATAGGGTGTTCTAAAACACCTGTTCCTTCCTTAAATTTCATACGCAACTATTTGATTTCCTGTTTAGCAGTGATAGGCATGAAAGTAGGATCGGAGAAATAAAGTTTTACGTAATCCAACGCATTCTCATGATAGAGCAATTTGAATTTGCCCAACTCAGAACAATAAACATTTTTAACAAGGGCAATATTTTCGCCTATAATAAAGAACCACCCGGGAATGCCGAAGACCGAGAAAACACCATCTGGCTTATATTTTGTGACCATTTCCATCAGTTCTATTTTTTCATCATTAGTAGCGTCAGAGTATTTCACCTTCCCAATCACCGCATCGATATACATTTTTTTACATTGACCATTTGCGTACAGTATGAATTCATCCGGTTTCCGCTTTTTATAGTAAAAAGTATCCCACGATGCATATTTTTCATTGCCGGAGGGTGAGACAAGGCGTTCTTCCCCATTTATTTCAACAAAATTATAGCTCCACTTTTTGTTAATATCTTCTCTGATGGTTAATGTAGGTATAAAAATCAAAGAATCGGACGCTCTGATAGAACCATCGGAGTGTCTTTCCGCAAGTCTATGGAACTTGCGATAATGCGCCCTCATATACGATTTGTAATTCTCTATGAAGGATTCCGTTTCTGAAGGCATGCAAACGGACATGCACAAAAAAACATACAACAACAAATGAGCATTCATAATTATTTGTATCCAATTATTCCAACACAATCGAGACGCGAATAATATCTATAGCCGCCAATTAAAGGGTCATGGACGTAGGCGGAAAACAAGTGCAGTATGTTCCCGATGCCTCCACCGAACATATTCAGTTTGTATCCGATGGTAATGCCCCTCACGTTGACGGCATGATTATTTGTAGTGGACAACACCTCCATATTGTTTGCCAAACTGCCCCCGAGACTTAGCCACTCACTGCCAGATGGATTAGACATACTCCCTGAAGTCTCACATACCTTTAGGTATAGAAGTAACTCTGCTCCAGAGAATGCAGAAAAGTGAGCTGCTGCTGCGCCTTCGTAGCCTTGGCCCTTGAAATCAGGGGCATAAGGTTCGGCAGAGCCACAGCACAAGGATTCCAATAATCACAAGAACTACAAGGAGTTCGGGAAGCGAGAACGCATTCTTATCTATAGTCCGTTTCATCATTTAAATAAGAGGTTTCTTTTCTATTGTTTATTAACCAAGTTTTTAGAACTATGACATCCAATATTGTATTTGGCTGAAGACTTATTGCCACTACTCCGTCTTGTGCAATAATACCTTTTTTTTCAGCTTGACTAGATGAATACCTCATTATTCGTTTAATACGATATGGTCCCAATCGATTACAGACAGTTATTCCACACAATTTTCGAGTATGAGTGACTGTATTCCTAATTATGTCAATATCATTCTCATCAGATATTATTTCATCATTGATAATAAGTATTGGATAATGAATAGGAATATTATTCTTTATAGCGAACTCAATTGTTGCATCATTGCTCAAACAATACTCTACATATACATCGACATTTTTCACGACTATTGAGTCTTTATTTTTAGGTTCATTTTGTGCGTTAATATGAGGGAAAAACAAAAACATGATGACTAATAATAACACCAATTTCTTTATCATAGTATTATCGTAACTACTCAGATGCCCCTGTCCTGACCATAAACCGAGGATGACGCGAGGCATTCGCCATCTCACTGTAACTTTTTCAAATGCTGTCCCCATTTCTGCGAAGTCGCGTTTCTGGTCGCTTAAAATCAGCCGTCTATCGCCTTTTGCGCGCCTCGCAGAAGCGCCCCAAAACCTTCCGTCCGGTCCTCCACATGAAAGGGTGCCAGCCTCACTGAAAAGCCCGGAAATAGCATTTAATAGCCTGACGCTCAATTTGTTAAATTTGCGTATGTCAAATCTTTCCCTTACTTTCGTGGTGTGGAAAAGGACTTCAACACAGGATTGAGAAGGAGCGTCGAGGCGGACCGGGTGAGACTGACCCGCAGGCGCAAGCAGCTCCTTCGGGAGATGGGGCTCGCCGAGGATCTTGACTCCACGGAGCTCGCGGAGAAGCTCCACGAACAGGCCCGTGTGGTTGATGTCCTGAACCGCAATCTTGTCCGCAAGGATGAGGAGATCGAGAAACTCAAAGTCAGAATCGCGGAACTTGAGCACGGCGCCAAACCCATTGTGAAGACCAGCGCCAACAGCGGCGTTCCGCCCTCCAAGAACCCGATAGGCGTCCCTCATACGCAGTCTCAACGGAAGCCATCCGTACGGAAAAAAGAAATACCTTCCTTTTTCCACATCGAAAGCGAAATCATTAGCTAAAATAGGGTTACATATATAAGACCAAAGCTTTTGTGGGCGTTCTTGCACCGGCAACTGATAAAACGATAAATGGTTGTTTACATAATTGAGATTCACAACCGACGGGACATACGTCAAAGAGGTGTCCAATCGGGCTTTTTTCAAGTGTTTCTTATATGCTGACTTGTAACCCTCTATAAAATCATGTATGTCTTGCGCCCTGATCTGAGAGGATTGGCACAAGAGTACGAGAACAAAGACGAAAAGTGACAATATCTGTTTCATTTTAATACTTAAAGACAGTTAAATTAGTAATGCTTGATGAATTGATCCACGATACGATACCCCCGTAGGGGTTCCAAATTTTAAGCGAGTAATGATGTAAGTTCAATACACTACAACCTGTATCGCCAACTCCTTCTTCGTCTCACTATAGACTATTAAGCTGTAATTTCTCGGATCACTCTTGTCTATATCTATAAGGTAGAGGCCCGAATCCAAGCCCCGTACATAACCGATTCCCTTTCCAGACATTATCTTTTTATGCTGTTTTAACATGGGCATTTCAATTGCTCCGGAATCTGACATCTGACTTGAAATGTCGTTCAATTCACTATCTTGCGCCGTGGGAAAAGATAACAGGATGAACAATTCTCCATCCCCGTTAGGATACCACTTCTCTGTTTTTTCCACAACCTTATATTCTATCTGTTGCAAATTGATGCCGAAACCTGAACAAATATGATCGATCCGATCTTGACAGGAAGATAAGCATAATACAAGACTTAGCATAGAAACAACTCGTGATAAAGTAATCCCCATATTTCATTTATTTAACAAAGATATTTTTCCTATAGTATATGTCGAACGATGAACCATTAACGATACCGCCATAACTCCTCGTGATCAACTCGGCAGGTATACTTCTGACTCCCCAGGACTTTGCATCGAAGTCGTATCTGTCCCTAAAACCGAGTAACTTTGTATACATGCCATTCGAACAAAACTTCACAGATGCCGTGCCAAAAGAGTATTTCAAATCAAAACTAGCATCGTAGAAATCAATGCTTGCAGTATAGTATCCGTCTTCTCCTAATATAGCATTAGCATAATCTATCTTTCCTTTAGAGACCAAATAATTGAATTCTCTGCTTGATATAATAAAATCCTCACCATTTCCTTTTGAGTAATGATGTCGTAATCGATTAAAAAACTTATATTCTTCGGTATAATGCTGTAAGTGATTAAATCCGGAAGTAATTAGGCCAATGCAAGCTCCTCGCCAGAAATCTCCCCCATTTATTTCTGATGATATGCCACTCGTAACAGAACTAAATATCAGCATTGCTGCTTCGCCAAGAGTTTGTTCCAAACCTAAAATGTAATAACCACTCGCTGCCCATGAACCAAGCATTCCTGAAGTAAACCCGCTCCAAAAGTTGCCCCCTTGCAACGATGACACTCCCCCTTGAGTAAAACCATGAGTAACACCTCTGATTAGTTCTGTCCCAAATGACCCCGCGAAATTACCGAAAGTACTAAAAGCCTCTCCAATGCCAAATGTCACAGCCCCAGATAACGCTCCAAAGCCAACAGATTTACCAAAATCAGACCAATTCCAATTATTAAATCCTCCAGCACTTAGTACGACTCCAGCTGTGTACGATGCACCTCCTATTACTGCACCCCAGCAAGCAGCATCTAATATGGAGCCCAATGGACCCAGAAAAAGAGAAAAGAAGAACTCTCCGGTCTCGTCGGTATATTTCAGCGGATTGTTCAGCGCATAGGAATACCTGTTGAAGTTCTGGGAGAAGTCCGGCGCCTGCACGTAGGGG
>CAKUVA010000036.1 GCA_934693135.1 uncultured Bacteroidales bacterium
TCCGGGGCGGCAATAACTCGTAACAATGCTTTGCGCCGAGCAAAGGGGCGTTGGATCGCATTCCTGGATGCGGATGACTTGTGGCTACCTGAGAAACTGGAGCATCAGTTGAAGTTTATGGTGGAGAATAACTATTCATTTACATATCATGAATATACTGAGATGAGTGAGGAGGGGAAGGACTTGGGCGTGTATGTGTCTGGCAAGAATAAAGTGTCCGAGTTTGATATGTATGCTTGTTGTTGGCCAGGGTGCTTGGCGGTGATGTACGATGCTGAGAAGATAGGTCTCATACAGATCGGAGATGTAAAGAAAAATAATGATACAGCTATGTGGCTGAAAGTGGTGCAGAAAGTTCCTTGCTATTTGTTAAAAGAGAATTTGGCTCGCTATCGTCGACGTGCTGTTTCAATTACTCCTAAGCCATTGTATAAACGTATTTGGGCGCATTACCCACTATTCCATATAGCTGAGAAAATGAATCCCGTCTGCTCTACTTTCTGGGTTGTGATGAATGTTTTCGGTAATGCATTCAAGAAGGTCTTTTATGTTAAGAAGATTCGTGTATCGTAGTGAATTGGGGGTTCGGGGAAAGACACGAACCATGGATCTTTCAGTTTTGGAAGAATCTAAGAGAAAACCTATAATGAAATAGTTAGACAATACCTCAAAAAGAGAATAGGTATTGACCGAAACAATTATTCTGGGAGTATGGGGTCGGGCAGGAATTTGGTGTGAGCTCGTTGGTGCCTAGAAAGTACTTGTGAATTGGCAGAGGTGGTTCGATGTGGTGATTCTGTGAGGAAGAAAGTTATGAAAAATTTATGCTGTATTCGAGGATTGGTCGAAAGGGGTAGAGTGTTCTCAAGAGGTGTGTGATTATGGGCTTCAGGTACAGTTACAATGGAATATTATTGTGCTGCGATGTGGCTGATGGTTATGAAGAGGATGGAGTTTGGGGGATAAGTGGTTAAAGAACTTGAGTGAGCAGATGATGCGTAGGATAAAGATGAACCTGAAGAATGCAGGAAATATCGGGAGTGAGGAGTCGGCCAAACATAATGCGTTCATGTATTCTATAATCGAGAGTTGCAAGATGATGAAGCGGAATGTGGAGGACTATCTGAAGGCACTGTTCCATCGACTGTGAACAGTGAAGGAGGGCGAAGACTTGACGTGTTGCCTGCCATGTTACATGTCCTTTTAGCAGGGAACTAAAAATCACAAAAAAAATATTATTAACAAAGCTGCTGATAATCAGTGGTGAAAAGCTTGTGTGCGGAAAAGTGGACGCGTACGTTAGGAATGTATGTTTCAACATCTAGAGTGTTGAATAGATTATTATTTGACGATGAGATAATAAATAATGTAGTTATTGAAGAATGTTTTGACTATCATATTTTGTGCAATCTTGCTTTCCCTGAGAGAAGAGTGCACTTACGCATGTTGGAGGAGAACAAGATGATTTGATATACATACCATTAGGTATGTTAATTGTATATAATAGACAATGCAAGATAACCATGTGCCTAAAGAGACAAAATCTCATGAATGATAAAAACCGAAAGGTCTATCAAAATTTCTTCGAAGTAGAAACCAGTTTGCAGTATCTTATCTACTACACGATGGATGAAAAAGCTGATACTGGTTACATAGTATTCATTGATAAGGAAAATGACCTTGACTACATTGATAAGCGTGATAAAACCTCATGGACGGAGTCTGATATCCAGAATTTTCAGCGTTGCCTTGGTAAACTTCAGCAAGCAGAAGCAACCCCTTGCCATAACCTAAAAAAACGCCAACTCCTTGCATTCAAGCAAATTCTCGGTAGAGCTTATCTACAAATTCTTGAAAAAGATTTCTCGGAGGTCGATATGGTAATCAATGATGCCAAAGAGTATCTTCGTCAACGCAATGTTGAAATGGCAAGAGAATTCTTCCTCTTTTCCGCTGGAGCTGTTGCTTTAGTGGCTTCCATCATCGGTCTTATTATGTATTTAATGGGTAATCGCAACGTCTGGCTATACGGAATTTTATTCGGCATACTTGGGGCCTTTGTTTCCATTTGGACTCGCTACGGCAAAGAAGAGATGACGGGTTTAGCCTCTAGGTGCCTTCACTATTTAGAATCCATTTCTCGTCTCTTTGTGGGGGCTATCGCTGCCGTAGTTGTCATGTTTGCTATCCGTAGTGGTCTTATGCTTGCCATTGAAGAGGGTCAGGGACTATTTTTCCTTTACTGCGTATTTGGATTCGCTGCTGGATTTTGCGAACGCCTGTTACCCTCACTTATGGAACGTATCATTAAGAACGAAAAATAAAACAACGTAAGAGGAAATAGAAACAATAAAAGAGTATTATTCTAAAAAAACTAATCTAACCGATTGGTGGGAATAGACTTGAAGCGTCTAGAAATGAGAGTATAGCGAGAGGGGGAATTTTATTCTATAGTACCACATATCAGTAAATTATGAAGCGACTATTTGATATAGTGGCTAGTGGTCTTGGGCTGCTGGCCTTGGCTCCGTTGTTTTTAATCGTGGCTGTTTGGATTAAGTTGGATTCGCCCGGGCCGGTGTTTTATCGGCAGGTTCGTGTTGGACAGCATAACAGGGATTTCCGGATTTTCAAGTTCCGTTCGATGCGTGTGGGGGCAGACAAGGGGAGTCTAGTGACTATCGGAGGGCATGATCCGCGGGTTACTCGCAGTGGGTATTTCATCCGTAAGTTCAAGATCGATGAGTTACCGCAGCTTATCAATGTTTTTGTGGGGGATATGAGCTTGGTGGGACCTCGTCCGGAAGTTCGCCATTATGTGGATTTTTGGACTCCGGAGCAGATGCATGTGCTTGATGTCCGGCCGGGCATTACTGACCCAGCTTCTATCAAGTTTCGAAATGAAAATGAGTTGATGGATAAGGCTGAGGATCCTGAGAGCTTTTATATCAATGTCATTATGCAGGAGAAGATTCGGTTGTATCTGGAATATGTGGAGAATGCCTCCTTCAGGTATGATATAAAGTTGATTTTCACAACGTTCTGGGTAATCATTAGTGAGAGATAAATATTTTATACAATGAGTACAGATTTGAAAAGAAGAAATGTACCTTTCAGTCCGCCAGATATGACGGAGGCAGAGGCCAATGAAGTTCGTGAGGCTATTCTTAGTGGTTGGATTACTACTGGGCCGCGGACTAAGAAACTTGAGAAGCAGATTTCGGAGTATGTGCATACTGAGAAGACTGTTTGCTTGAATTCTGCGACTGCTTCGATGGAAATGGTGCTTCATGTGTTGGGTGTCGGGCCTGGTGATGAGGTGATTGTCCCTGCATATACTTATACGGCGTCTGCGTCAGTGGTGGCTCATGTAGGTGCCAAAATCGTTATGGTGGATTCGCAGATGGATTGTGTGGAGATGGATTATGAGAAGTTGGCTGATGCGATTACCGAGAGGACAAAGGTTATCGTTCCTGTGGATTTGGCTGGTATTTGTGCGAATGTAGATAAGGTGCGTGAGATCGTAAATCGTCCCGAGATTTTAGCGAAATTCCGTCCGGGCAATGATATTCAGCGCCTTATGGGTCGTATCGCCATTTCGAATGATTGCGCTCATTCGTTCGGTGCTTCGCGCCATGGTAAGATGGCTGGCGAGATCGCTGATTTCTCGTCGTTCAGTTTCCATGCTGTGAAGAATTTCACGACTGCCGAGGGTGGTGCGATGACTTGGAATTTGGCTTTTGGCAATGACGTTGTACCTCGTCAGCAGGTATATTGTGGCTCTCCAGTTCCTTTTATCGAGGGGGAACCTTGGAATGAGTTCATTTATCGTCTTTCTCAGTTGTTTTCTCTTCATGGTCAGAATAAGGATGCTCTTGCGAAGACAAAACTCGGCGCATGGGAGTATGATATCATCGGTCCATGGTATAAGTGCAATATGACTGATATCATGGCGGCTCTCGGTCTTGTCCAGTTTGAGCGTTATTCTGGAATGTTGGAGAAGCGTCACAAGATGGTGGCTATATACAATGCTGGTATTGATTCTCTGAATGCTGATCTGGATGCCTATCATCAGGTTAAGTATCTGAATCACATGGGCCCTGATCATTGTTCTTCTCATCATCTTTATCTTGTCCGTCTTTCTGGTCGCAGCCGTGAGGAGGTCAATCATGTGATAGGGCAGATGGCTGAGCGTGGTATCGCAACGAATGTTCATTATAAGCCGCTCCCGATGATGACTGCCTACAAAGCTTACGGGTTCGATATTGCGGATTTCCCTAATGCGTATCATTTGTTTGAAAATGAGGTTACGCTTCCTCTTAATACGAAGATGTCGATGGAGGATGTGGAATACGTGGTGGAGAATTTCGTGGAGATTGTTAAAGGTTTGTAGATTATGAAAACTCTGTCCCTTCAGGGATGGAGTTTTTTTGAGTAATCGTCTTGAAACGATTAATATGGCAGTTTTAGGCTTTGTAGTCTAGTTATTTGCCATTGGCAAGGACAAAACACTGATAAAATGCTAATTGAGGATATCTGGAGGAGTCTAAATAAATAACGACTTCGGACATCTTTTGGTGTGCTAATTGACACTTTGGAAAACGAAGACAAAAATCTGCTTGATTGGCCTCGATTATCGCAGGCTTTTTTCCAACGCCAATATCAAATTGAAGATGCTGGATGAGGGATTCTCAAAAACCTTAAGCTTCTTTGCCCGTTCCGTCGCTTCAAGACGATGCTCCCAGAGGAAAGCCTTTTGAGTATCTATCAATGCCGCCTTTTCATATCCTGCCCAGCAATCATCCATTTTTAGCAGTTCATTGAAGGCTTCTTCCGTGGATAATCTTGTTTTCTTATCTTTCCCGTGCAGCAGAAACCAGAGTTCAATGGCAGGATTGCTCAGCAATTTATATGCACGGCAATCATCTAGTTTTTCGTTGATGGCAGGCACATCCATATCATACATAAGAAAGACAATAATCTTGTCCGTCTTTGAAATCTTCAGTTCTCTCTTTGTCGCATCTATCAGCCGTTGAGAAATACTTCCGCCCTCCACCTTTGGGACAATCTTTATCGGTGACCGATATGTCTGCTTAAGGAAATCCAAATATGTCTCTTCCGTTTCACCTTCGCAGAACACGAGGAATATCCGTTTCATTGTCCTTGAAGGGGATGGTGTCCGTTGCCTTGCCATAATCAGTCCTCCAAAAGTTTCTTTAAGTTCATGACTGAGGAATCAACGAACGGAATCGCATCAAAGCGCCCCTGGATGTATCCCTTTTCCGCATCCATATTCTCCCTGAAGTCCTTGTAGTCGTACAAAGAATAGACATCGGTGGAGCCATCTTCAAGCTTGTTGACAAAGACGACCTGATCTTTTCTCAGCCGTCTCATATCAATAAGATTCGTATTGTGCGAGGTGAACAGCAACTGGGAACTTTCAGATGCGTGGATGAGGTCCAGAATGAAATCTGCCAATCTAGTATGAAGCCCCATATCAAACTCATCCATCATCAGTGATTTTCTGTTCCGGACGACATCGAGAAGCCTCAAGAGAATCTGGAACAACTTTCTTGTCCCGCTTGATTCTTCTACGTCCAAATCGAAAGACACTTCTGGAGATCTTTTATGCGTGGTTTGGAATCGGAGAATGTCAATCATCCGGAAGTTCAACTCCGGAGACCCCGGAGATGACATTACAGGAGCCGGCACTTGCTCGTGTCTCACTTTTATATCACAGATGTCTGTATCACAGATGGCAAGAGCCTTCAAAATAATCTTTTTGTAAGCTTTGAAGTTCTCCTCCACAGAGACACTGTTCAAATCGACAAGTCCGAGAAGAAAAGTGTTCAGGAAATACCGATACAGTTCCTGTGCAAGTTCCCGGTTCATGGAACTTGCCCTGCTGAGGAACAGGTTCTTTCGGCTCGTGTTGAGTGCGACATCCTTCGGCTTTACGATTACACCCGGAGAGAATGAATACACATCTTCCGCATTCTCATCACGAGTGAAGACTTTTGCTCGTTTCCCGTTAGGATAATAGTATAGGCTCTCACGGATAATCTCCGTTCTCGTCAATGCAAATGAATACTCATATTCTACCTCATTACAAACGAAATCGATAAAAAACTCGCTCGGCTTTTTGTCATACCCATCGAACTTGAATGGCATAAAATTGAACACCACGCCTTCATTGTTCTGGTGGGATTCCAGAATCATCCGGCAGCAAAAATTGATGGCTTTGAGGATGTTTGATTTTCCGGATGCGTTAGGCCCGAAAAGGCCGATAGTCTTCAGGACTTTCGTTCCTTTCCAGTCAATGACATTATAGGACAACTCTCTGGCATGCTTGGTGTTGCTTTTCGCAGCAACAAAGTCCAGACACACCCTGTTTTTTATTGAGAAGAAGTTCTCTAATTCAATTTTGAGCAGCATATCATCCCTGCATTTGTAAAATTTCTACAAAAATAAGGGATAAATCGCATTTTTGCAAGTCACTTTAGAAACTCCTTAAGAGAAATAGTCGTTATTCGTAAGCCTCCGGTAACTACTATATTGCACAAATCGGACATTTAGCTCCGAGTCTTGCGCATCCGCCTTTGTGCGTTTTATAGAAGTGGAGTCATATATATTGGCATTAGTAGTACATTTCCATCTTTATGAAGGTCTTTCGTATAGAGCAAATATGGCTGACTTATTCTGTCAGCATATTTTGCCCAAAAGGCATCCAATGAAGCATGGGTCTTATACCCTGATGATTTTACTTCAATAGGACAAAGTTTGTTCCCTCTTGATAAGAGAAAATCCATCTCGTAAGAATGTGTGTCACCCTTTGGAAAGGTATAATAAAACAACTTATTGCCAGACACCCGAAGCATTTGTGCAATTAAATTTTCATAGACATATCCTAAATTGGCTGCCAGTTTATCATTGAGCAATTTTTGATATATGATATTTTCCGTGAAATCCTTATCCCAAAATGCAAGTGTCACAAACAACCCTGTGTCTCCTACATATAACTTATATTTCCCATAATCAGCAGTCAGTGTCATACCGACATTGGGCTCATCTGCATGATAAGCCACATTGACAGTCTTACTGTCTTCCAAACAAAGAATCATCTCATCGATTTTGCCTGTCCTGGTTTTTCCTATTACTGGTGTCGGTTGGTAACGCATCAAATTGCGACTTAATTGAGAAGGTATAGCCATAAACAACTTGGATATTTTTCCTGTAGGGTCTATTTTTCTAAAGTCGTCTGCATAAAGCTGTATAATCTGTCGTTTCTCTATATCGACCTGCTGCAAATTTTTTGTATCCAAATAGGCGTTAACAGCCTGTGGCATTCCATCGACCAGCATATACAACCTCAGTTCGCGCATTTTCTTTCAAAGAACTTTCGCATCAGGGGCATTGTCGTATTATCTTCCATAGCCCAGCGAAATTCCTCATAATCCATAGGGAACATTTCAAGACACCTTGGCTGTCAGAATCTCCTTGGTGAATACGTCGAAGTAGAATGTAACCTCGAAGTAGCATCTACTTGACAAATTCGAATATTTGTTATACTTTTACGAAAGTATTCAAAAATACGACTGCTATGGCTCGGAAACTATACCCTATAGGAATCCAAACTTTTGAGGAGATTCGTAGACTTGACAATCTATATATCGACAAGACGGAGTATGTGTATCGTATGACGCATACGGATGGAAAATATTTTTTCTTGAGCCGTCCGCGTCGATTCGGAAAGTCGTTGCTGGTGTCCACTTTCCAGAGTTATTTCGAGGGGCGGAAGGATCTTTTCAAGGGGCTTGCCATCGAGAAACTGGAAAAGGAGTGGAAGGACTATCCGGTGCTGCATTTTGACATGAGCAAAGGAAAGCACATGGATAATGAGCAGCTTAATCGATATTTGCTTGATATTATCGAAAAACAGGAGATTCGCTTTGATTGCAGGAACAGCAAGTCAGACGTTAATATTAGGCTATATGATTTACTGATAGCCGTATATCAGAAGACCGGGAAACAGGTAGTGGTTCTTATCGATGAATATGACGCCCCTTTGCTGGATGTTGTCCACGAGAAGGAACGTCTTGATGTTCTGCGCAATACTATGCGTAATTTTTATAGTCCGCTGAAAGCATGCGAACCGATGCTCCGCTTTGTTTTTCTCACCGGCATCACGAAATTCTCGCAGCTAAGCATATTCAGCGAACTGAACAACATCAGAGACGTGAGTATGGACGGGCCTTATGCCGGCATATGTGGAATCACAAAGGACGAACTACTCATTCAGATGAGCGGAGATATAGACGATTTGGCTCAGGCTTTGGGATTTAATAAGGAAAAAACTATTGAGGCATTGAAGAATAACTATGATGGTTATCATTTCTGCTGGCCATCGCCCGATGTATTTAACCCATACAGCCTTCTCAACTGCTTTGCGGATAAAAAATTAGATTCATATTGGTTCGGTTCCGGCACTCCGACCTATCTCATCAACATGATGCGGAAATACGATTTTCTGCCGTCTGAGTTGGGGACTGGTATGGAAGCTGACAAGAATGATTTCGATGCGGCCACTGAGACTATGACCACCATTATTCCGCTGCTTTATCAGAGCGGATATATGACCATCAAGGGATATGACGAGGAAACGAAATTGTACAAGCTTGATATTCCGAACAATGAGATTCGTGTGGGGCTGTTCCGCAGCTTGTTGCCACACTATTTGAAGGAGAACTCAGTAAAGGGCAATACTACCATAGCCAAGATATCTGCGCTTATCAAGAGGAGGCAGATGGATGATGCCTTATCTATGCTTGCAGATTTTCTCCAAACAGTGCCTTATTGCGACAATACGAACTACGAGGGGCATTATCAGCAGTTGCTCTACATCATCTTTGCTTTGCTCACTAATTATAACATCACGGTCGAGCAGCACACGGCGAAGGGGCGTATTGACATTACATTAGAAACGTCAGATACAGTCTATGTGATGGAACTGAAGTTTGGCAGGAATGCAGAGGAGGCACTTGCGCAGATAGCGTCGAAACGCTATGGCGATGCTTTCAAGTTGAAGGGCAAATCCGTTGTTCCAGTCGGACTCAACTTTGCGGTAAAAGATGGAGTAAATACTCTGGAGTGGGTGGTGTCGTTCGCTAAAGAGGAAGTGTAAATAGTTCTTCATAAACGATTGAGTCGTAAAAATAAAATTGTTCTGTCGGATTTTATCTATATATCCGTCATCTAAACTAAAACAGGCCGATCTTTTTTCGGGAAGAATAATTACGAAGAATTGCTAAGAGTCTCTTTCAGCATACGTAACCGACGATGATGTTCGCTACATCGTGGATTGCATCAAAGATGCTATTGTGAAATAACTATATATGAGAAAAGTCTTTTATGTGGCTTTACAATTCGTATATGCAAACAGGGCTGTCGGCTGTAAGGTCGGCAGCCCTGCTTGTTTGTGCTCGAGGTGCACAGGCTTACCTTCAAAGGACGTCAAGCTTTAGAAATTCGCCGAGGTGAAGGTGGTTGATGCCATTGATTGGGTTGTCGCTTGTCCATTCGTCGCGGCTGACCACATGGGTAATTATTATTACGGTCTGAGTAAATTGATAGGTGCGACATATACACCATCTTTCCGTTGATAGGCACCACCAACAGCTGTGAGCACCATTAAAAATGAAGGGGCTTGTTCATCACTCTTTTCATTGATTTTATTTTGCAGCGTTTTTAGAGAATTTGCTCCATGCTCAATCAAATCATCCCCTCCAAGTTTGATTTCTATAGCTCCCCATCTTCCATCTTCAAGATGAAGGACAGCATCACATTCCAAACCAGTATTATCACGATAATGAGATAACGTGCCACCTATGGAATTTGCATATATAGACAAATCCCTTACTGCAAAATCCTCAAAGAACAATTCAAAACTTTCCAAGTCATGCATAAGGTCTTTAGGACTTATGCTTAAAGAACGGCAAGCGATAGACGTGTCTATGAAGTGTCGTGTTGGAGTGCTTCTTACTGAGGTCTTTGAACGTATATTGGGATTCCATGCCGGCAAATCTTCAAGCACATAAAGGTCTTTCAGTGCCTCCATGTAATCATCAAAGGTTTTTGGATCCATTGTCCGCTCATTGCTTTGGCGTACATCCGCTATAATAGTTGAGAGAGAAGCCTCCGTTGAAATATGTCGTGCATAACTTCTCAATATCATCCTTAATACATCTGGGCGTTTGTTTCTGAATCTCTCATTCTCGCAGTCCTCAAATACGAACAAGCCATTATAATAGTTTTTGGTTATTTCTACAGCAATATCCTTGGATGACTGTACAGATATAGGCCAACCACCACGACACATAAGGAAAGCAATGTCATCGAGGGTCATTTCCGTGTTCATATCCCAAGGGTAATCCCCTTTTTTATCAAACAAATCCATCAAGGATATTGTGCCCTTAGATTCTTTTGATTCCCATAGGCTCATCGGACGCATCTTTACGGGTGCAATCCTACCTGCTCCACTATGATGAACCTCTGTTTTGTCCGCAGGAGTGGAACTACCTGTAAGAATATATTTTCCGAACTGGTAGTCAAAATCCAAATCATCTTTCACTTGATTCCAAATATCAGGAGCTTTCTGCCATTCATCTATAAGCCTTGGCTTTTCGCCATTAAGTATACCCCTTGGGCTCATACGGGCCATTGTGATAGATTGCTTAGTATTCAGCTTTACAAAACTTTTTTGATAAAGCATACAAGTAGTGGTCTTGCCACATAATTTTGGACCTGCAACAACAACTGCCCCAGAAGTTCGTAACTTCAATTCTATCTCTTTTTCTACAAGTCTAGTGTAGTACATAAGATGCTTATTTATGGTTCTCCACTGCAAAATTACAAAATTCCCAAGATTTTCAGTTGTAATTTCCCATAAAATTCAATACAAAATTCCCAAGATTTTCAATTTACTTTTATCCTAAGCACAAAAAATAATCACTTAATAATCTTTGCCTATCTCCTATCCTCCTCGATAAGCGCGACAAGTTTGTCGACAGCCTCTGACTCAGGAACATGGCGAAGGACAGGATCTTTCTTGTGATAGATGGAAACCTTTCCATTTCCTTCTCCAACATAACCCCAGTCAGCATCCGCCATCTCTCCAGGGCCGTTCACTATGCACCCCATGACTGCAATGACAACGTCTTTCAGATGAGCCGTCCGAGCTTTTACTTGCTCAAACGTTGATTGAAGATTGTACATCGTTCGTCCACATCCTGGACATGCGATATACTCTGGTTTGTAAAACCTACGGCGGGCAGCCTGCATCAGCTCATCCTCAAGATATTTTCCCAAGCCTGATTCCTCGACAGAAACAACAGAGCCGTCAGCTTCTCGATAAACACCTGCGACATGCACTTCATCCAGCTCTTTATCCAAAAGGCGCTTGCCGAAATCACAAGCGAAATCCAAAAGAAGACGTTCGCGAGAAGGGGAGTCGTAGACAGCTGAAGCCGTACGTCCCTCTATCTTCACTGATGTCATTGATGAAACCAGTTTGCCATCATATCTCTGTTCCAGATAACGTCCCACAGGAATCTCATTGACAGGGTCTTCCGTAAGAGAAACTCTAATAGTATTTCCTATACCTTCGGAAAGCAAAGCCGATATTCCTACACAAGACTTTATGCGGCCAGAATCACCATTACCTGCCTCAGTTACCCCGACATGGAGAGGAAATACGATGCCTTCTTTCTGCATATATTCAGCCAAAAGACGATAAGCCTCTACCATCACATAAGTATTGCTTGACTTAAGGGAAACGACCACATTGTAGAAATCATTTTTTACGCACAGACGAAGCCATTCCATTGCAGCCTCAGCCATAGCTTTCGGCGTATTCCCATAAAGATTGGTTATACGCTCTCCGAGAGAACCATGATTCAGACCAATGCGAATTGCAGTTCCATTTTCGGAACATACCTTCACAAGACGTGAGAGCTGACGTGACGCCTCATCAAAATCCTTGTTGAAATTTCCAGGATTGATTCTTACCTTTTCCACAAACGGGGCCACAGCTATTGCTGTTTCAGATGAAAAATGGATATCCGCGACAATAGGAGTGTCTATTCCCATTGACCTTAGCTTTTCTCTAATAGCCTTTATATGAGGTACATCTGCAAGACATGGAACTGTGATACGGATTATATCCGCACCAGCCTCATGCATTCTAACGCATTGGCTTACAGTTGCATCTTCATCATAAGTATGCGTATTGCACATTGTCTGGACCGCAATCGGATATCCGGAACCTATCTTGACATTACCGACTGTTGCTGTCAGTGTTTTCATCTGTTTCATATACAATCTGTTTTGCAATCTTCTTTAACTGAGACCTCGTCTTCCCAGTCCTTTTAGTCAACTGAAAATGAAGCCCAGCTGAAATAATTATATCTGAAGGGTAGGCGAACCGATAATAGTACTCGCTGGCATAATCAGGTTTGTATAACGAACCCATCGAGTATCTATATGTGGCTTGCAAGTGCAGTTCTACAGGGTCAAAGATAATACCAATTCCAAGTCCTGCTTTCACACCATATTCGAAACGCCTCTCGTAATCATAGAATTTGTTTAAGTAAGCAGATGGGACTGTCGCTCCTTCTCGTTCCACATCTACTCTATAAGCCGCGAACAAACCTACATTGGCAATGAATTTCAGATGCCAGACATCCATGTGCATGTGGGCTAATGCAGGTACCTCAACATAAGAATACACCGCCTTCTCAGCACCATCCACACTCTCCGTATATTCGCCAGTCTTCTTGTCTTTCTTGAACTTATATCCACTTTTACCATAAAAAACTCCGGTTTGAAAACCGAAATACGGCATATAACCGAACATCTTTCCGTAACGTGTATAAGTGACACCTATGTTTCCCGGATTGGAAAGCATACCCTGTTTCTTAGTCGGATTGAACATCATTTGGCTGAGTGCCATTCCATACTGGACACCAATCATGGAATAGTCATTGATGGCCAATTTTTTATTCAATTTTACAGTATCGAGAAATTCATCTGTATATACAACTTCAGGCTTAACTCTCACCGAATCCGCAGCTGTCGCAACTTTCGCTTTCAGCGAATCCGGAATCTCTGCCACAATTGAATCTCTGACAGGCTTAATTTCTGTCTGAGCCAATGCTGCCGCACATATCACGAGCATGGCCAGTATCATAATCGTCCTCTTTATCATTTTCCGAATAATTTGGCAATGTCTATCGTCTGTTCCATCTCAGTTGACTCCTTGATATTCAGAACTTCAGAGCCATCTCTCAATTTATAGAATATAACTTTTTCGGGTTGCTTGTGAGCAAGTAGATTACCAGTGTCCACGATTCCGTTCTTATTCACGTCTTCGGTAATCCTGATCGAATATTTTCCTTCCTTCAAGTAAGGGAACAACAAATCTACATCATTCTCTATTATATAGGAACGAATCACCTTATCTCGTTTTTCATTCAACAATTCTACTATATATTTATGGCCAACCCCTGTCAGCTTGAGCTGAAGGCTACTTAGTTTGTCATCTTTCGGGAGAGATACCTTGACCTCAGTGCTGTCGTTATAGTATCCATTTATGTCACGGAACTTGCGATAAGGTACCTTGAGGCGATATTCATACCCGGAAAGAAGTTTGCCTTCAGGCATTAGAACATATTTCCTAAGATTTAAAGTATCACGAGTGACCTTAAATTTCACAGGAGATTCCTGTTGTTTAGGATTGACGGATATCAATGAAAGAGAATCGAAGAATTCATTGATTATCGGATATTTAAATTCTATTCCAAATCCGTATTGCTCTATAGTTTCAGGCTCAGCCGTTATATTCATAACGCATGTCGTGTCTTCATGCTTGATGTCGCGTCTTGAACTTTTCGCCTTGGAGCCTGTCTTCTCCATAGCAAGCCGAAGATGTTCTGTAAAAGGCTTGAGCACACCAAGAGAGTCGGTTTTCAAAAAATCCACGAATAGATGCAATGTGTCAGGCTGGCGTCTTCTGTCATTGACCCAGATTTCAAGACTGTCTCGCCTCGGATTGAACTGAGTAATAAGCTTGTTTTCAGGTATTCCACGAATCCACATCGAATCAATCTTGGCTTCCGGTGCCATGAATGTAATGTAAGCAGAGCGGAGTCCAGTACGTACTTTGTTGACAATCAACTGTTTTGATGGACGCTCACGAAACATGACGAGCTCATGTTCTGCTTTTCTTGCCATACAATGCAATGTATCTTTCATGTCATATTTCATAAGTTCCGGCAAGCGATCAGAGGCTATGATATGAGGCCTCACAATGCTGTCACAGAACGCTATGAGATCATTGTCGGGATCATAGATATTGTTGGAGCTTTCATCTTTGACAGCATACAAGCGATATGATGTATCAGCAATGTTCCTTAATGCAAAGAAACCCCAGTCGTCGGTTTTGACGGCGGCATCAGGCCTATGTTTGAACACTGC
>CAKUVA010000037.1 GCA_934693135.1 uncultured Bacteroidales bacterium
AGCCTCGTAATTCATGATTCTCTTTTCCATGTTTATTGATTTTTTTGGTTGTTTTCTCATGCCTTGTTAGTACTATTCTTCATGCGTTTTCGGACTGATGTCTGTAGTGCTGTTTTTCCAACGTTTTCAAACGTCCGTCTGAAAAATGGAGTTGGCTGAGAGAGGTGTGGCTGTCGGTTTATGTTTTCTACCTACCTGACACAGCTCCGAAAAGATAGTGTATAATATATAGCACTGTAATTCAATAACATAGGTTAATTTTCATCACATAAGCACACATGCCAGGTCCTGCAAAAAAAACATAGTACCTGACATAGTCCAAAAGCTATAATATATTATTATTCAGCAAGATACCACAGGCCACACCAGGTGGGTAGAAAATCAGAGACCCACGCGACTAAACGATATCAGAAGTGTTACCATTTTCCGAGGAGAGCGTTTTATTTTTACGTTGATAACGTCGCTCCTTGCTAAGATTAAAAGCCAATGCTACATCCGCATTGCCGCGAAGAAATCGACTCATAGTAGTTCGAGAAACTCCACAGACGCGGCAGACATACTCCAGGGATCTGTCGGCATTGAAATAATCGATGATTTTACTTTTCTGCGATATCAGTATGGATAATTTGGGACAGAATCCTTGCTTCCGGCCGAGAATGACACCTGAAGCCTTTCTAACGGCAAGAGCCTCTTTTGTCCGCATCGAAATCATTCGGCGTTCAATATCTGCGGTGAGACCGAATGCGAAACACAAGACTTGGCTGTTGATGGAATCGTCAAATGCATAGCCTTCCTTGATCGAATAGAGCCGGATTCCCTTCTTTAGGCAGTGACTCATTATTTCCATAACTTCGACGAGAGTTCTACTAAGACGGGAGATTTCCGTGACAATGATTGTGTCTCCTTTCTTGACACGTCTGAGAAGTCTGCCGAGTTTTCTGGATTCTTTAGAAATCTTCCCACTTATGATTTCAGTAATCCATTTATCCACAAAAAGGCTATTTTGTGCAGTATAATTGAGAATTTCCTCTTTTTGGTTACGGATATACTGCTTATCCGTGCTAATTCTTAGATATGCGTAAACCATAATTTTTTAAATTATTTCATTGAATATTAAATAAATCTGTTTACATTTGCACTTGTTTTTCAGACGGACGTTTGAAAACGTTGGAAAAACGACACTACAGACATCAGTCCGAAAACGCATGAAAAATAGTACTAACAAGGCATGAGAAAACAACCAAAAAAATCAATAAACATGGAAAAGAGAATCATGAATTACGAGGCTCCTGAAGCTACAGTCTTCGGAGTCGAGACACAGAATTGTTTCGCATCGGGCGGTTATGATACCCCAAGAGGAAATGGTTATGGGTTTGATGATGAGTGTGAAGAATAGGTCACTTAAAAACACGTGTCGTATGAAAAAAATTCTGACATTAACAGCATCAGCACTTGCACTGATAGCATGTTCAAGAACTGAAAATGAAACAGCTGAGACTCTCTCTCAGAATGTTATTGTACGCATCCATGATTTCGACGGGGAAAATAATACCAAAGCGACAATCGGCTATAACGACCCGAAATCATTCAGTTGGACTAAAGATGACGTTATCGGTGTATGGCCACTTACTGTAGATGAAAACCAGACTGCTACACAGATGTCGTTTAAATTGTCTGAGTCTAATGGGGCTTCTGCAGTGTTCAAAGGCTCTGGTTGGGGACTGATTTGTGATGGAAAATATGAATATACATCATATTATCCATATAGCGATAATGTCGATAAAAAAGCTATAGAAGTGAATTATCCGGCCAATCTTGATTTGTCGAATGATGCTGCGATATCGCAGATATTCCCATATCTCTATATGTACGCTACTCCTATTACTCCAGAAAATACGGAATCTGCCTCATTTGACTTCTATCAGTTGAGTGCTCTCGCTAAATTCGTCATCACTGCTCCTTCAGGTGTGCAATATACCAAAATGACAATTTCTTCAGCTGAGGATATCTTTGTCACGAAAGCTACATATGACCTTACTTCAGCAACGAAAGCTAACAAGCCTTCAATCACAGCGACGGAAAAGGTTAATACTATCGGTATGTCTATCAATGCTGTATCATTGAAAGAAGGAGCTCCACTGACTGCTTGGTTCATAATGTGCCCTACAGCCCTTTCAGGAAAGGAATTGACAATAAAGTTGTATGATAGTAACAATAATAAGTATTCTGGCAGTATCTCTTGTACTAAAGACCAGGTGTCTGGAAAAGTGTATAAGTATAGCGTAACAGTTGCTAAAGAAGATAAGCCAGAGTTCAATCCAGCTTCTGTTGAACCTGTAGATCTCGGTCATCAATATCTCCTCTTTGCTCCTTTCAATGTCGGAGCTACATCTATTGAGGAAATAGGTGATTACTTTGCTAATGGTGAGGTCGCTACGAAAGCTGAATTTACTCAAGATAACTGGAGTGGCAAGAGTGCGACATGGCGAGAAAACGGAAGAAAGAGCGGAAATATTGTCCTTAAGGAATTCGAAACGAAATTTGATGCCGCCGCAACAATTTGGGGAAATGGCTGGAAAACCCCTAATTATATAGAATTGAATGCATTCCTACAGGATAGTTGTGATAAGGAATGGGTGACTATCAATGGTACACAAGGCTGGAAGTGCTACAATAAGAGCGATCACAGCAAATGGATTTTCCTCCCTGCAACAGGCTATAAGGATGGCAGCAATGTCATGAATAGTAAATTTGGCTATTATTGGACAAGCTACACGACCGAAAATGAGTCTGGTGTAAAAACGTACTATAATGAGGTTTGCGATAAAGATTCACCTAAAAATATGGGAAGTGTTAAGCCAGGATATGCGGGACTTGCCATTCGTCCTGTAATAGAGAAGACCGCATGGGAGGCAAGACAGAAAAGCAATCAGTAAATGATATAAACAATGATTCAGGATTCCTTCCGTGGGTATAATTGCCTGCGGAGGAGTCTTTTTTTGCATATGAAAATCATAAAATTTATTTGTTTGGCGATTCTTGCCGCAGGATGCTCTTCTGTAAATGAACCAGCCCATGATGTTCCGGCTAACGATGCGGTGACCGCATCCGTCGTAGTCGAGGATTTCATTATGTGTGACAATGTTAAATCAGTGTCAGAGGATGGTTTCACGTTTTCGTTTAAGGCTGGTGACAAGATCGGCATTGTGCCATTCACCAAAGACGGAAATAATTCTCAGACATCACAACTACCATTGAATATTACTGATGGAGAGGGGAGTACTGCCGCTAAGTTCACTACGGGGGCTGGCTGGTCATTGATTTCAGATGGAAGATATGGTTATTTCGCATACTATCCTTATTCAAAGGATTATATGACAAAAGGAATTTATATTGACTTTACTTCACAAGAACAGTTAGAGAATGGCGCTACTGAACATCTTTCGAAATACGATTACCTATATTCCGAAGCTGTAACTCCGATATCTTCATCTGCTGCAAATTTTAGGTTGAAGCATTTGTGCGCCCTTGCTAAGTTCGTTGTCAATGTGCCTGAAGAATATGCGGCTTCCAAAATAAAGAGTATGTCAATCTCTGCTGATGATAATGTATTTGTCGGGAAAGGAATATTTAACATTGCGGGTATTAAGAATGATGAAAAGCCATCATTTGGTGAGGAAGAATATAGTAAAGTTCTATCTCTTAAGATGGCTGATATTGTTCCCGACGATGGGAAAATAGTTGCATATATGATGATGTGTCCTGCATCATTGGGAGGAAAGGACATTGAAGTCAAGATATGGACAGAGAACAACAAAGCATTATCAGGAAAAATCCATTGTGAATACGACCAGCAGAATGGCGTTATATATAATTATGATGTTGATGTTCTTCCGGCAGATACGCCAAATATTCTTCCAGATAAACCAGAAGATGGGGAAACATTGAATATACTTCTTGTCGGACATAGCTTTGGAGTTGATGCGACGGAATATCTACCTTCTCTTTTGGTCAATGCCGGTATATACAATGTCAATATAGGGCGTTTTTATTATCCTAACTGCGACCTTGCTCGTCACTATGACTATTTCGTAAATGAGACTCCATACACATTTTATTATTGTTCAGCAGGGGATACCAAATATACTGCCAGCTCCAAGACTTTGAAATCTGTTGTTGAACAGAAGTGGTGGGATATAGTTGTGTTCCAACAGAGTATAAATACGACTGGTGCTGGTACATATAGTACATATCAGCCTTATTTGAATAATCTCATTAAAGGTGTTCAAGATATTTCAATCAAGAACTACGGAATGGTACCATTTATCGGATGGCACATGTTCTGGGGTTATGATGGTGGCTATGACAATATGGTCTCTAAAATCAGGGAAGCTACAAAAGAAATGATGTCTGAAACAGGTATCGAGATTATAATACCTTCAGGGACAGCTGTTGATATTGCTCGTAATACATCATATAATAGTAATGGCACAGAAATAAAGCTAGTAAATGAAATCTACGGAGATGGTTTTCATTGCTCTCGTGGTGTCGGGCGTTATCTTGGCTCGTGCACATGGTTTGAATCCATTATACAACCTTTATATGGTGTGAGCGTAGTTGGCAATAAATTCCGTATGACGGAGATGATGTCAGGAGAATCCGATGCTCCTGAAGGAAGAAAGTTCTTCCCTGTTAATGATGATAAAGCCTTAATCTTGCAGAAATGTGCTGCAGAGGCAGTCAAAAATCCATTTGGAAAATAGTGACAAAACCTCCAATTATCAGGAGGCTATATATAAATAAGTATTGTTTAGGGTTCCTCAGGGTTGTGATAACCGTAGGGGAACCCTATTTTCATATTACTTCATTTCAGTGAACTCTATAGCGAATCCGCCGCCGCGAGCCATGAACATCTTGAGGACCGACTTTGATGTCACTTTCTTTTCGGAAATTACATAAGCCTGTGGGTTGGTTTCGAAATCGGCATCTGGGGCATCAGCGTAAATCTTGGCAATATATTTCTTGCCAGGATCGAGAAAATCCATCTGGATATCCAAAGTTCTGCTTATTCCGTTGGTTACGCCGCCTGCGAACCACTTTCCTGTATCCTTGGCCTGCCTTGCCACTACAATATAATCTCCTGGCTCAGCGAGAAGATATTTGCTCTTCTGCCAATCCACGGCTACGTCCTTTATGAACTGGAATGCATCCATGTGCTCTTGATAATGCTCCGGAAAATCCGCTGCCATCTGAAGAGGAGAATACATTGTAAGGTAGAGAGCTAATTGGTTTGCAATGGTAGCCTTAACATGCGTTGATTTTTTACAGAATTTAGACAGATCCATCTCGAAGATGCCAGGAGTATAATCCATAGGACCACCATTTAAACGAGTGAAAGGAAGAATGGTTACATGACCTGGCGTGATTCCGCGGAAAGCTTGATACTCAGTACCCATTGCGGACTCGTTACCGATAAGATTAGGATATGTGCGGCAGAGGCCTGTAGGCCGAACAGCTTCATGCGCGTTGACCATAATATGATGCTTTGCTGCTTCTTTTACAGCGTATAGATAGTGGTTTACCATCCATTGTCCGTAATGGTGTTCTCCGAATGGTAAGATGTCGCCAACATATCCACTTTTGACGGCATCATATCCATATTTGTTCATAAGATTGTAAGCATTCTCCATGTGTCTCTCGTAATTTCTTACAGATGAGGATGTCTCGTGATGCATGAGAAGTTTCACACCCTTAGAATGAGCATATTCATTGAGCGCGTCAATGTCGAAGTCTGGATATGGTGTTACGAAATCGAATACGTAGTCTTTATTCTTATTTGCCCAGTCTTCCCAACCTACGTTCCAACCTTCTACTAAGACTTCATCGAAACCATGCTCGGCAGCGAAATCAATGTATTTGCGGACATTTGCATTGTTTGCAGAATGACGTCCGTTAGGTGTTGCATGAGCATAATCGCTTTCGCCGAGTTTTACGGAAGAGAAGTCTCTGGTGTATGCCCACGAGCCCTTGCCGGTAATCATTTCCCACCATACTCCAACGTATTTTACAGGATGAATCCACGATACATCATCATAGGCGCATGGTTCGTTGAGGTTAAGAATCATTCTGGATGCTAATTGCTTGCGAGCGTCATCCGTTACCTGAATAGTTCTCCACGGACTCTTGCAAGGCGTCTGCATGCGACCTTTCCATCCTTGTGCGTCTGGCGTCAATGCTGAGGTGAATGTCAATGTCTTTGGATCAAGGTTTAGATGCATACATGAGTAATCCACCAATGCAGCTTCGTGTATATTAACATAAATCCCGTCATTGGATTTCATCTGTAGAGACGTTTGCACGCCTGTCTTTGAGAATGGAGTCTGGGAGTCATTCCTGCTAATAGCCTTCTCTATAAGACCGCTAATTTCTGAAAGTTTGGATTTTGTGTATTCATACTCTTGTGTATCATAGTCTCCGGCAATCCAGAAAGCTGTATAGTCTTCAGCCATGGCGAACTGCGTAAGTTCATCCTTTATGACGAAATATGTCATCTTCTTCTGTTCAGGGAATTCATATCGGAATCCAAGTCCATCATCGTAAAGTCTGAAACGGATAGTCATCCTTTTATCGGAAGACTTTTGCAGAAGATTGATGGAAAGTTCGTTATAGTGATTTCTGATTTCAGATTCTTCTCCCCATACTGGAGACCATGTTTCATCGAAAGAGGTGCTGTCTTTGCTCTCTACCGAGAATCCATCGTAGAATGACCAGCATGGTTCCTTGTCTACCTTTTCTATGCTTTCTTCTCCATAGACGAGTTTTTGCGCTTTAAGGACTCCACGCAGTTCGTATCCCATGCTGCTCGGTAGGATGATATGCTTGCTGCCGTAATCCAATGAGTATGTTGGGGTTCCTTTTGTGTCAATGCCGAAGCGCATGGATAATTTTCCGTCTGGGGACTTTAATGTTGAAACGGATGAAAGCCCTTTGTTTCCTACCGATTCTGCGAATGCTAATGAGTGGCCACAGCAGAGGATTGCTGAAGCTAAAATTAGTATCTTTGCTGAGTGTGTCATTATGTTGAATTGTTATTATAATCCGAGTTCTACCTGAAATCTTACTGCGAGACGATCGTAATCATTGCTGAACGACTCGCTTCTGGTATTATATGAGAGGTCGAGTTGTAGTTTGACATTATGCCCGATGAGGTATCGTGTGAGTCCTATTGTACTTTGGTTCCAAAATTTATATCCTACATTTGGCTTTGTGTCTTTGTTTGGAATGATGGAAGAACTTCTCGCCGCTAACTCCCATTTTTTTTCGAATATATAGCTTGCTTGCAGGTTTGTTCCCATTCCATTGAAAATGAATAGTCCTGTATCTCCGAATGTGGAAGGTGTTTCTGAATATCGGCCCATGAAGTCAACATGAAATGAAAAGCCCCGGTATTTGAGGACAATGTCTGCGAAATAGGAACCTATGTTTCTTGTGATATCATCAGGCATTATACTCCCTGTCAACCCACTTGTGCGGCATGCGTTATGGTTGTATAGATAGCCGGCACCTATCATCAGCTTTGCTTTTTCTTCGTAATAAGTATCGCCTTCCGTATAAGCACCTTTAGCATTGAAATGTCCCATCGGGAATAACTCTATCCTGCCTGCATAGGCGAATCCGTTGTTGGTGGATGACCGCCAGCTAGGACCTTCTCCCATTGTTACAGATGCGTATGCTGAGATTCCGGCCTTGTCAATGCTCCCGCTATGATATTCTCCGAAAAATCCGAAATCACGATTGCCACCGAACATGCTGTTGACAATACTTCTATCTATAAATTGTAGTGCCCCTGAAGAATTCATCAACGCCCTATTTGTCTTTACCTTAGTCTGGCCGAAGCCGAAGTTCCATGAACTATTTGGCTTGTAGTAAACTATGGCATCCTTGATGATGTTTGTATTGCCGTTAGGTGTCTGTTTGGAATCATTTCCTGAAAAGCCTAATTGTATGGTATATAATACTTTTGGCGAGAATACATATCCATCGAACCTTAATCTGAGGCGCCTTATTTCAGCCTGAGTTTGTGTTAGGGCCATGTCTTTGTCGAATGTAAGTCCTGCGGTATTCTGCATGCGGAAACGAATTGTAGTCTTGAATGAGTTGTCTGCAGGCATAAATGAGAGCCCTTTTCCTATCTCCACATTAGGCATGTTGGCAAGTTGCTCATGTAGTTCGTCCTTGATGGCCTCGTCTATATATTTTTTGATAGTTTTGTCCTGCTTCTTGTCTTGGTCGTTTTCTGTAGCAGATATCCCGGAGCAAACTAAAAGGCTGATCATTGCCAATGCAATTTTCTGTAGTTCTATATGCTTCATACTTATTTTCTGTAATGTGTAAAATTACAAAAATACAAAAAACATAAAGATTAAAACGAAAAATAATTATATTTGTCATCAGTACATAAAATTTACGCCACATGTCTATTTTAAAGAAAATGCTTGTTCGACTTCCTGTTAAGAAATCTTATCTGCGCATGGCGTGGGATGCGACTGCTAAAGGACAGAATGAACTCGCACTTCAGTTGTTCAAGATGGCTTATGAACAAGAAACCGATTCTGAGAAGAAAGCCGAGGCTGCTTGGAATGTCTATGTGGATTACAAGAACAAGGAAAAGTATCATGAGGCTTACTTGTGGTGTGAGAAGACTGCGCGTTTCGGTTTCGTTAAAGCAATGAGAATCCTTGGAAAAGCCTATTATTACGGACTTGGTGTTATTCCAAATTATCGTTTGGCCGCCAAATGGTTCAAGGCGGGAGCGGATAAATCAGACCCTACGTGCATCAGACTTTTAGGCGAATGCTATATTCATGGAAAAGGGGTGCTTCCTAATATGAGTAAGGCCTATTCGTATTTTAAAACAGCATATGATATGAATGAACCTGGCAGTTATTACTGGATGGGACTTGCATATAGATATGGCGCTGCTGGAATAGAAGTGGATATACAGAAAGCATTAAATATTTGGTTGGACGGCCAGAATAATTCAAGATGCCTTTGTGAACTTGGGAAGTGTTATTATTGGGGGTGCGGTTTAGCGAAAGATAAGGATTTGGCCTACAAATACTTTAAAATGGTGTCTGACAGAGGGAAAGATTTTGCGGATAATTATCTTACATACGATAAGTCGGGACTTGTGGATGAAGATAAGGTGGAAGAACTTTCAAGATATAGTGATATTCGTAAGATTTTTTCGAAATCTCCGGAGGAAGGCATGGAAGCTGCGCTTGAAGGACAGGGACATCCGGTGATGCAATAATGAATATTTTTAATCCCGAACATGATTTGTGCATGGCCAATGGCGATGCTAATTTTGTGCCGCCTGCGTCTGCACTTGAATTTGGAAATGATTGTGCTGGTCTGACGGAATGGATAGAAGCATCCTCTGATAACGAAGTGATTCCGTGGGGTTGGGATGCCGTGTTGAAACGACGTCTTCGGAAATCTGGCATACGTGAGGACATTCTGCCTCCCGATTCTGTTATTGCTGCTATACGTGAATTGTCGCATAGGAAGATCGCTCTTCAAGGATGTCATTTTGTCAATGATTATGTCCATCGTGATTACCCACAATTCGATTGCTTTCTTCGAGATGCAGATGATGTTAAGGAATTGTATGACATTAGTGGTGTTATCGGGGCGGTGAATATTTATGGCGATGCTGTGTTGAAAGCTCCATGGTCAGGAAGCGGCAAGGGTCTTCGTTGGGCGAGGGCTGGAGAACTATCCACTAACGATCTTGGATGGTGTGATAATGTGATTTCCAAGCAGGGAAGTGTTATGGCTGAAAAACGTTGTGATATAGTACGTGATTTTGCCATGTTATTTCGGATTGAAGAAAGCGAGGTCGTTTTTGAAGGATATTCCCTTTTCTTCAATGATAATGGAATTTATAAAGGGAATGTGTTAGCAAGTGACAACTTTATCATTTCCGAGTTATCAAGGTATGTCCCAGAGGAATTGCTATGGATGGTAAGAGCAGCATTGGCAGAATATTTGTTGAAAACATTTGTTGGAAAGTATCATGGATTTGTTGGGGTAGATATGTTTATTTTTAGGAAAGATGGTAAATTTTGTTTGGCTTCATGCGTGGAAATCAATGTTAGAATGACGATGGGTTTACTTGCTCGCCGTGTATTCGATGAACACCTTACTCAACTCCTCGGTCTTGCAAATCCTTGTCAGAATGAAGATATTGATGGTCGTCATGTTATGGTGGTAGAGTATTTTCCTCATCGTGGAGATTTATATGCAAGTATGTCCGATGTTGAAGCATGCTTGACGTCTGTAAGCGCGGAGTCTCGTTATGCTGTTTGGATAAAAATGATAAATATATAGTAATTTATGGAAATGGATTCAAGCGTACCGATGGTTGTCGGCACTGAAATAAATATTGTGTCAAAACTTGAACCTGATGATTTTGCGGGTAAAGTGTTGTCTCTCATGCCTTCAGATGTGAAGTCTGCTGATCTCGGATGTGGTCGTATTCTTACGGATTGGTCCGGAATGTTTCAGACACGATATGTGCTATGTGACATATATGAGGATGGTATCGAAGATACTCCTGAACGGCGTAGGAAATATCGTATAGAGATTAAATATGGACAGAAGAGCAGTCGTGTTGCGGATGTGGTCTATGGAGCGATGTTTCTGCTTGCTTTTTGGCTTGCTTCTAAATTTAATATTATTGCGCTTGTTTTAGCCTGTCTGCTTGTTGTAGTTGCGTTGTTAATGATTCTATTGCTTTCTAAGTCAAAATTTGGGCCTGAACAATGTGAAAAAATAAAAAAAATGTTGCAATCCGAGGAAAAATGACTATATTTGCAGTCCTGTTCGAATGTGCAAACGCAAACTTGTCATTTGGAACATTAAGGATGGTTCGGTAGCTCAGCTGGATAGAGCAACAGCCTTCTAAGCTGTGGGTCTTGGGTTCGAATCCCAACCGAATCACTTTTAGAGCAACTGTCTTAGGATAGTTGCTTTTTTTGTATGGAGCGGGTTGTAGAATTATCTTAAATTCCATAACTTAGATGTGTAATCACAATAATTATGGGAAAACATATTTTCAGAAAGACATTGTTCGTTATTATTGCGATAGGTGTATCTGTCGCAGCATCTGCGTTGACAAGAAAAGAACAGCATTTTACGTTCCGGCATCAAGGCATGGAGCGCGAGTATTTGCTGTATATCCCGGAGGGAATAGGGGCGAATGCACCTCTGGTTATGGTATTGCACGGATATGGAGGACGTGCTATGAAAGGTGGCGAGAATCTTCGTGAAGTCGCTGATAAAGAGAAATTTGTAGTGTGCTATGCCCAAGGAGCGAAGGATGCCAAAGGAAAGACTTGTTGGAATGTTGGCTATCCGTTCCAAGATGGATTGAAAACTGATGATGTGGATTTTCTTTGTAAGCTTGCACGCTATCTTCAGAAAACTTATAATCTTAGTCGGGAGAATACTTTCTTGACAGGTATGTCCAATGGGGGAGAGATGTGTTATCTTATGGCTTATCTCAAACCTGATTTCTTCAGTGCAATTGCCCCTATTTCTGGCCTTACTTTGGTTTGGATGGATAAGGAACTTAAGGCGAAGAAATCTGTGCCTTTGATGGAGGTTCACGGAACATTGGACAAGACATCTGCATGGGCAGGAGACCCGGAGAATGCAGGTGGATGGGGTGCTTACTTGTCCGTGCCTCTGGCTGTTGCTAAGTGGGCTGTTGAGGCTAAATGTACGCATGAGGTTACCGAGGTCTTACCTGAGAAGAGAAATAGGGTAGTTCTACACATGTATTGTGGTGGAGAACCTGCATGGAAGGGCGGTCCTGAAACAGAAGTGTGGCTATACGAGGTTGTCGGTGGAAAGCATAGTTGGGCAGAGGCTGATATGGATACTTGCAGTGAAATATGGCGTTTTTTTAGCAAATATCTGAAATAGGCTACATGTTGATAATTTCGAGTTCTTCCGGTGTGTAGAGGATTGAATCAATGAAATCCGGTGCCGTGTGTGCAAGGATGACGAATGCTGCGAGAGCTGTTATGGCCAATGCCACTAACGCGATGATTATCCATCTGGTTATTTTCCAGATGGATTTTCTTTTTGTTGCCAATGTGGGTTGCGTCGTCGTTTCTGTTACGGCGACCTCTTTAGCTTCAGTTGGCTCTATTGGAGTTGAGAGAGTATTAACCTCTATAGTCTCTTTGACGCTTTCAGTGTTTTTCGCCTCTTCTGCGTCTTTAATGTTTGTTGATTCTGTAGTTCCTGCAGTTGCGTGAGAATCTACAGTTGTGTTAGTATCTATAGAATCATTTTCTTCAGGTTTATATTGAACTGTCTCAACGATGTTCTTCTCTTCTGTATTAGTCTTATTTGTTACTTCTTGTTCGCTATCAGGTGTTTCATCATTTGCTAGACTCTCCATGTACTCTACTGTTTCGCTATCTCTTGTTTCGACAGTTTCTGGAATATTGGCCTCATTATCTTCTTCTGGAGAGAGAATTGACTTTAGCGTGGCCATTGTCATAGAGACTTCTGAAGGGGTTTCTTCATGTGTCTTGAGGGAAATTGGCTCCAAACCGAAACCTTTAGGGTATATATCAAGATTTTCATCTGCAACGAAAAAGAAGTAATTTTCTTTCGTTGCACGTAATTTTCCCAGACCAGGAAAGATGATAGTCTTTTTAACTTCAAGAATCTTTCTTAGTTCTTTCAAAAAATCTTGTATGATTCCGGATGCAATCTCTTTGTCTAGATTGTTGCTTGATGCATATAATTCTACGATGGAATTGTCATCTGGATTTTCGCGTTGCTTGAAATAGAGTCTTTTATACGGCGGATTTATCGTATACCCCTTGTCTGAGAAAACAGATGGGACAATTTCAGCTACGAAGCTTCCTACGCCAGGTAGTGAAACTTCGTCTTTGTCAAGTATGATTTCCTTGACGATCTTTGACAAGAGGTCGATATCCATATGAAAACTATTTGTTTTTAGGCTTGTGTCTCCCTAAAACATGTGTTATGTAATCCTTAAAATAACTTTGGAATCTTTGTGTGTCTTTTTTCGGTCTCATTAGTCGAGTCTTGCCCAACATTCTCCTTCTTTTAAAAGAAATCGTTCATCGAAAACCAACCACAAATCTTTGCAAACCTATTTTTACGCTTACTATGCCAAAAAAATTGTATTTACCGTGATTTTGGACAAATCGTTTACAATCAATGATATAAACTATGTCGTAATCGAGTTGCCTCAAAAAATCTTTACAAAGTTAGCAAAAAAACACAAAAAAAATTTGGAGAGAAAGAAATTTGTTGTACCTTTGCAATCCCGAAACAAAACAACGGGGGTTCAAAATTCCTGAATAGCTCAGTTGGTTAGAGCATCTGACTGTTAATCAGAGGGTCCCAGGTTCAAGTCCTGGTTCAGGA
>CAKUVA010000038.1 GCA_934693135.1 uncultured Bacteroidales bacterium
CTGCTGGAGTTCGAGCGTATGCTCGCGTCGGCGCCCGAGGTATATGACTATTGTGCCCATATGACGGACCAGCAACTGAATTATCTGATAGCGTTCCTGTCTCGCAGCCGTGAGAACAGCATGATAGAGTCCCGGCAGGTGAAGGAGGCCCTTGACGAGGCGCTCCGCGCGTCCGCGTCTAAGGACGAGACCATGAAAGCGCAGGACGCGGAACTGGAGGAACTTAAGGCCGCGCTGAAAGAGAAGGATGCGGCCCTTGCGAAGAAGGATCGGGTGATCCGCGACAAGAACAAGACGATAGCAAAGAAGGACAATGCGCTTGCGGAAAAGGACAAGCATATCAGCGACCTGGAGGAACAGCTGGAGGAGTCGAAAGTGAACCGCTACGGCCGCAGAAGCTGGAAGGTGAAGGACGAGAAGTCATCGGGTAAGCCGGGAGACGGCAAGACATCCGGCAAAAAAGACGATGACGGCGCCAATGATGGCGGCAACGGCAACCCGGGCGGAGCAGACCGCCAGCGGTGCGGGGAGGAGTACGACGGCGTGACACCTCAGGAGCCGGTGACGGAGGACAGGTCGGGAGAGGGCAAGAACAGCTCGTCGACCGACTGCACGTTCAATCCGGCGAACCGTCCGGAGTGTTATAAGACAATGGGCCTGCGTGAGGTGTCCGGCGTCAAGGGTCTGGAGGAACTGCTGAAGAAGACGGAACACAAGTTCGACCGCAGCCGCCTTCCCGAGGGTGCGGTCATCAAGGACAGGCGCTGCCGGACATTCTATACGATGAGGACGATACTTCTCAAGGAGACCATAGAGCAGCTGCGTGTGAAGCTGCCGGGCGAGAAGCGTTCGCGCTGGATGTACATCCCGATGCGCGGCGAGGAAGGTCGCCGTCCCGTCGATGGTACGAAGGCCTCTCCGGAGCTGCTGCAGGCACTGGCCTACGAAACTTACGTGAAGCGTGTGACGGGCGGAGTGCTGCACGGTCAGCTCAAGGACCTCGGGATGCAGATAAGCAAGGGGACACTAAAGAACTGGCTCGAGAAGGGTAAGGGATACATGGACAGCCTGGTGAAGGAGCTGAAGGAGAGGGCTCTGGAGCGTGACAGCATCCTGAACTGCGACGAGACGTGGTGCAGGGTGCGGCGTTACAACAGGTACCTGAAGAAGTACATGTGGGTGCTGGTGAACAAGGCGGAGAAGATTGTGATCTTCTTCTACGACGAGGGGTCGCGCGGCCGCCACGTGCTGACAGACTTCCTGGGGGACGCGGAGGTGAAGTCGATAATGACGGACGGCTACAACGCGTACAACTTCATCGGCGGAGAGCTGAAGGCGGACCACCTGATCTGCATGGCGCATGTCCTGGTGAAGTTCGGCAAGGCGCACGAGATGGGAGGGGATGCCATTGCTGAGGAGTTCATCAGGCTGATCCGCAGGCTGTACGAGCTTGAGCGCAGCTACAGGGAAAAAGGCTACACGGCGGAGCAGATCTACGCTGCCCGGCAGAGTGAAGAGACGGGAGAGATAGAACGTCAGCTGCGGGAGCTGCTGTCGAAGGAGCTGTCCCGGGAGAATCCGAACCGCAGTTACTACATGAAGCAGGCTCTGAACTACTTCGACCACTTCAAGGACGACCTGTTCCGGTACCGGAAGGACGGGAACTATCCGATAGACAACAACCTCGCGGAGCGTCAGGTGCGCCCGTTCACCGCAATGCGTAAGGGAATCCAGCACTACGGGAGCGATGACGGTGCGGAAAGGGCGGCGGTATACCTGAGCGTGGTGAGCACGGTGAAGCTGGCTGGCGTGTCGGTGTGGAAGTTCCTGGGGGACTTCTTCGAGGACGTGGTGACGGGCGGCAGCAAGCACCGGTCCCTGCTGAAGCTGTCGACGGCTTAAGAAAATCAAGAAAAATCACACGAAAAAATACTGAAAAACGGTCAACGGCGGCCTCTCTGGTATGCCGGATGCTACTTAAGTGTCTTGTTTACAGGGAGGTCCAAAAATTGACTGCTAACATTTATATAAAAAGACATGTTGTCATGAATCATGCCTGGCTAAAATTGTTACTTTTATTAAAGTATTGGCCATACATTCTTGTGTATGCTAATATTAATAAGCAAACAGACCTTACGGATGAGTGGATGCGGTATGCGGAAAGATGGATTTCACCATATTCTGGCATGTTCGCTTTCTTGTGGGTTGTGAAAATGTTTCCTGAATATAGAAGTATTCTATATTTTAGGATAAAAAACGCATACGTAAATTTTTTATGCAGGTTTTATCCCCCACAGACAACATTATATATACAGGTTAAATCCCATATTGGGAAAAATTTCTTTATATGGCATGGCTTCTCAACAATTATTAACGCTGAAACCATAGGTGATAATTGTGAGATATGGCAGCAAGTGACGATAGGGAATAAGTTCAATGAAGATGGGGAAAAACCTAGATTAGGTAACAATGTTAAGGTATGTGCAGGGGCAATAATCATAGGTGATATACATATAGGTGATAATGCCATTATTGGCGCAGGGGCCGTTGTGACAAAAGATGTGCCTGCTAATGTAGTTGTAGCCGGTGTTCCAGCAAGAATAATAAAGATATTGGAAAATGCCTAAAGTATCGGTGATTGTCCCTATATATGGAGTGGAGCAGTATATAGAAAGATGTGCAAGAGCATTGTTCGAGCAGACTTTGGATGACATTGAATATGTTTTTGTCAATGACTGTACGAGAGACAGATCCATGCATATACTGCGTGCCATTATTGAAGAATATCCCAATAGAAAAAAGCAGGTGGTTATAATTAATCATATGTCAAATCAAGGCCTGCCCTCTGCCAGAAAAACAGGGATTTTGGCGGCCACGGGGGAATATGTAATACATTGTGATTCTGACGATTGGCCAGACATTAATTTATACTCTGCCATGTATGAAAAGGCTAAAGAGTTTGATTGTGATGTTGTAGTTTGTGACAGGAATGAGACAGATGGTGAACACGCAATAAGATACAAAGGGTTATTGTCCAATAATAGAGATGCTTTTATTTTAGATATGTTTTATATCCGTGTGGGATGGCAAGTTTGGAATAAGATGTTTAGGCGTACGGTATATGACAATTATATAATATACCCGGTCAAAGGAATGGGGGAAGATATGGCTTTGATGATCCAATTAGTTTTTCGGTGTAAATCAATATGCTATGTGAAGTCATCGGCGTATAATTATTTTAGTAATATGAATTCAATGGTCCGCTTGAAAACAAAGGAGTCATGTTTAAAGCAATTTGTAGACATGTGTGACAACATTTCTGTGCTGGAAAATTTCTTAAAAGAAGAGCGAATGTACGAGACCTATAAGAAAGAAATAGAATACCTTCAGTTTAAAACAAAGTGCATGCTTTTCCCGTTGCTGGGTGATAAATGCGCATATAGGAAGTTTTCAGATTCGTTCCCTTTATCGGATTATAGTGTTTTATTGAATCATAGGGTTAATCTGAAGGAACGGTTTTTGGCATTATTATGCGCGTTAGGCTTATTTCCTATGCCAAGAAATAAATACGAATACTTGCTGAAATGAGGATGTTCAAAACTGATGTCAATATAATAACGATAGGAATAATATTATTTACACTGATAACGATACATAACACGTCAAAATACGGGGCGTCATTATCATGGATGTTGCCTGGGTGTATGATGATTATGGTTGGATACATCTTTTGTCCTAATAAAAAGGTTAAATCAACTCCGAAAGCATTAATATTCTATTGGATTACGATATTAATTTCTACCGTGTTGTCTAATGTCGTTCAAGTTGAGCAGGATATTGTATCGTTTGCTGTTCTTTTATTTTCATTTTATTTAGTAAGCACAATCATTTTCGAGAAGAATCAGATTCAGCTAATTATTGGAGCATATGTTTTGTCGGCACTGTTCTGTTCGTTATCTATTATACATAATTGGCTAGTCGGTGATTTCTATATATCGTGGACACTTCGCGCATCATATCGTTTCCTTGGAGAATACAAGGATCCGAATTACGTAACAGCATATATATGTCCTGCGGTGTTTTTTTTGTATGTAATGACAATTCACGCAAAGACATTTAAGAATAAATTATTATTTCTGTTAAGTCTGTTTACGTTACTTGTCGCAATATTATGTACGGGATCGCGCGCTCCGGTTGTGACTATTATTGTTGCTTTAGGTTCGTTCTATATGATGGATGATTGTATGTCACATAGACAAAAGATAACCGTGCTAATTATTGCGACAGGGATCTTTTGTATGATGTATAGAGTATTTGTTTCCGTTATGCCCGAGCAGGTATTTGATCGCCTTAGGGATTCTGCTGACGATTCTAGACTTACACTGTGGCATGCTGGGATGAAGGCATTTTTAAATAACCCGCTAATTGGTAGCGGCCTGAATTCTAGCAACGTTATGTCAAACACTTTAGCCGGGAATCATTGTCATAATGTTTATATTGATGCATTGGCTGCTGGGGGCATAATAGGTAACACTTTTTTGCTTTATATATTTATTAAGAATTGTACGAAATCAAATAGATATAACAGAAAGTTCATGTTCTCAACGATACTGGTGTTTTTTATACCGCTAGTTTTTATTAACGGTTTTAACTCTGCAACATTCATTACCCCTCTAATGATCACGTCTATATTATCAAATTATTGTAGGATAGAAGAGGCAAAGTATCAAAATCTATTTGTGAAAAGTTAAATTGGCTATGGAAATAACTTCCAAGAAGGAACTGCGCTTTTATATAAAGGCAGATACGATGATGAATCGTGGATATTTCACCCCCCCCTGTGTAAAAAGGTCGCCAGTATTGTTAATCCGGATATCGTAATGGATTTTCTAAAATATATGCGGTGCTATTCTTACTATAGACAGCATGAAAAAGGCAGCCTAAATAAGATAAGGTCTGCTTACTATAAACTCCGCTTTTTAAAATTGTCAAAGAAATGTGGATTTAGTATAGGGTGTGATTGCTTTGGTTATGGGTTGGTTATTCATCATTACGGCACAATAGTATGTGGAGATAATAACAGGATTGGGAATTTCGCAAATATCAATACCTCTACATGTATTATCCAAAATGGAAGTATTATTGGGGACTTCTTTTTTCTTGGAAGTGGATCAACGGTGATTAAGAAAGTCGCTTTAGGCGATAATGTTAAGGTTGGAGCTTGTGCGGTTGTGGACAAATCATTTATTGGTTCAGATATGGTGGTTGCTGGAGTTCCAGCTGTTGAAAAGAAGCATTCCAAAAGAAATTGGATTCAGGAGTATGATAGTGAAGGCAATATATGGCAGTTTAGGTATAATCGGGTTCTAAGCTTAAAAGAGGAAATGAATGTATGAAACTATCTATTGTAATCCCTATTTATAATGTTGAAAGATATATCGAAAAATGCCTAAAAACTTGTATCAGTCAGGATGTTGAGTTGGGGAAGGGATATGAAATCATATGCGTGAATGATGGTACAAGAGATAAGAGTGCCGATATAGCAAGACAAATTGCGTCCGGCCATACTGGCGCCATAGTGATAGATCAAGAGAACCAGGGGTTAAGTGTTGCCAGAAATACGGGGTTAAAGTATGCAAATGGCGATTATGTCTGGTTTGTAGATTCAGATGATTATATCGAAGAAAACTGTCTTGGGGGGATTGTTCGTGAGCTGACAATTACGGGTGTTGATATTATGAGTATTCAACAATACTTTTCATATGAGGATGGGCGTCAACCAATTCCTCAGAGCAAGACGATAATAAAGAGAGGCAGTACTGGTATTGATGTGTTCAAAAGGGGCAGATACAATACTATGGCACAGATGAGTATCTATAAAAGGAGCATGCTGGTTGAACATAGTCTGAAGTTTTATCCCGGGATTTATCATGAGGATGCCGAATTCATGCCAAGAGCCTTATACTATGCTAAGTCAATGTCTTCGTATGACAAATATGTCTATTATTACCTGCAGAGAACCTCTGGCAGCATCACTTCAAATTATAAACTTAAAAATGGCCTCGATGCATTGAAAGTCTGCAATAGCCTGATTGAATTCAGCAAAGGGGTTGAAAGTGGGCTTGTCGGGGCATATGCGACACGGGTAGCTCAAATAATATCGTATCATTTGCGTCATTATGGTAGTCTAAAAAAAGCGGATCAAGTAGCAATGCTTGAAGCTATGAAGGAAAACAAAAATATATTTTCATATATGCAAAGAGCAAATTCCTTGAAAGGGGTCATTGCCGGATGCGTTCTGTCGAGTAATATCGAATTAGGTATAGAACTCTTTAACCGTTTTTTTTCGATGAAGATATCAGTAATTGTTCCTACGTACAAGCCGCAGGCATATTTGTGGGAATGTTTAGATTCGATTTATAAGCAGACATTGCCCAAAGATGATTATGAACTGATTCTGGTTTTGAACGGGTGCAAAGACCCGTATGACTCGCAGATAAAGAACTGGCTCGTGTCACATTGCGAAATGCAAGTTCAATATTTCCAGACGGATCAGCCTGGTGTCTCGAATGCGCGTAATATAGCTTTGGATAGTGCGAAAGGAGAATACATCACTTTCATAGACGATGATGACTTTATATCCCCATCATATTTGGATGAATTGTACGAAAAGGCATCTCCGAACACTGTGCCCCTTTGCTATCCCTATGCTTTTTATGATGGGGAACCGGAAAAACAACTTGAATATCGCATTACTGATGCATATGAATATTGCATAAAACATGGGTGCAATAATCTTTCATCCAGGGCTCGGAAATTTTTTTCCGGGCCCTGTATGAAACTCATACCCATGAGTTTCATACAGGATAGGAGGTTTGATGTGAGGTTCAAGAATGGGGAGGATTCTCTTTTTATGTTTCTGATTTCGGATAAAATCCAACAGGTTGATTTTACCTCAAAAAATGCTGTGTATTATAGACGTTTAAGGTGTAATTCGGCTACCAGCACAAAACGCAGTCGGTTGGACGTTATAAAAAATGAATGCTCTATGATTAAGGGATATACATACATCTTTGGTCATGCCCCTTTCCGATACGAGGTATGTTTTTATTATACTCGTATACTTGCTGCTGTAAGAACGATGTTAGAGAAATGAGCAGATTTTCCTGCTCTAAGAAGTGAATTATGCAAGACTACGGTTTAGTTTCCATAATAACCCCGACATGGGCGTGTGGTCGGTTCATTGGGGAGACAATAAGGAGTGTTCAGGCCCAGACGTATAAGAACTGGGAGCTTTTGATTCAGGATGATTGTTCGGTTGACGGGACTGCCGAAGTGGTAAGGCCATTTGCCGAAGCGGATTCTCGCATTAGATACGAGTGCAATCCGAAGAACTCCGGGGCTGCTGTCACTCGTAACAATGCGCTTAGAAGGGCGAAAGGGCGGTGGATTGCCTTTTTGGATTCCGATGATTTGTGGCTTCCGGAAAAGCTTGAACATCAGCTGAAATTCATGGTAGAACATGGTTATGCTTTCACATATCACGAATATACGGAGATAAGTGAGGCTGGAGATGATTTGGGCATATATGTGTCAGGTAAGAGGAGGGTCTCAGAATTTGACATGTATGCCTGTTGCTGGCCGGGATGTTTGTCCGTGATGTATGATGCTGATAAAATTGGCCTGATTCAAATCAAAGACATCAAGAAGAACAACGATACCGCAATGTGGCTCAAGGTGGTAAAAAAGTCACCATGTTATTTGCTGAAAGAAAATCTGGGTCGTTATCGACGTCGTAAAGTTTCTATTACTCCGAAGCCTCTGTATAAGCGTATTTGGGCACATTATCCGTTGTTTCATATTGCGGAGGGAATGAATCCGGTGCAGGCTTCATTCTGGGTGCTGATGAATGTTGCCGGTAATGCCTGCAAGAAGCTGTTCTATGTAAAGCATCTTTAAATACTTCGTCATGAAGCGTCTTTTTGACATGGTGGCCAGTGGTCTTGGACTGCTGGTTCTAGGGCCGTTGTTTCTTGTCATCGCCGTTTGGGTGAAGCTGGATTCGCCGGGGCCGGTGTTTTACCGGCAGGTGAGGGTCGGGCGGCACAATAGGGATTTCCGGATTTTCAAGTTCCGTTCCATGAGGATCGGGGCGGACAAGGGGAGTCTGGTGACCATAGGGGGACATGATCCGAGGGTGACGCGCAGCGGTTATTTTATCCGGAAGTTCAAGATTGACGAGCTGCCTCAGCTTATAAATGTGTTCATCGGGGATATGAGTCTTGTCGGGCCCAGGCCGGAGGTGCGTCATTATGTTGATTATTGGACTCCGGAGCAGATGCATGTGCTTGACGTGCGTCCAGGCATCACTGATCCGGCTTCCATCAAATTCAGAAATGAGAATGAATTGATGGCTAAGGCAAAGAATCCGGAGGAATATTATATCAACGTGATAATGCAGGAGAAGATCAAGCTGTATCTCGAGTATGTGGAGAATGCTTCGTTCTGGTATGATATCAAATTGATATTCAAGACATTTTCGGTGATTATAAAGGAAAGATAATACCATGATAATATGAGTACAGATCTAAAAAGAAGAAATATCCCGTTCAGTCCTCCGGACATGACTCAGGCGGAGGCTGATGAGGTGCGTGACGCTATTCTCAGCGGTTGGATTACTACCGGGCCGCGGACGAAAAAACTGGAGAAGCTGATTTCGGAATATGTCCATACACAGAGGACTGTGTGCCTCAATTCGGCTACTGCGGCGATGGAAATGGTTCTGCATGTCCTTGGGGTTGGGCCGGGGGATGAGGTGATAGTCCCGGCATACACTTATACAGCTTCTGCTTCGGTGGTCGCACATGTCGGAGCGAGTCTCGTGCTGGTGGATTCTCAGAGGGACAGTGTAGAGATGGACTATGATAAGCTTGCAGAGGCGATTACAGAACGAACCAAAGTCATAGTCCCGGTGGACATTGCCGGTATATGCGCTGATGTGGACAGGATTCGGGAGATCATTAACCGTCCGGAGATCAGGGCTAAATTTCACCCCGTAAATGATATTCAGCGACTTTTCGGACGTATTGTAATCTCTAACGATTGTGCGCACTCTTTCGGGGCTTCACGTGGTGGCAGGATGGCTGGGGAGATTGCTGATTTCTCGTCATTCAGTTTCCATGCTGTCAAGAATTTCACGACAGCCGAAGGCGGGGCGATGACTTGGAACCTGCCGTTTGGTGGCGATAAGGTTCTGTGTCAGCAGGTGTATTGCGGAAGTCCGGTGCCATTTGTTGAGGGTGAGAGCTGGGATGAGTTCATCTATCGTCTCTCGCAGTTGTTTTCACTGCATGGTCAGAATAAGGATGCTCTGGCTAAGACGAAATTGGGGGCGTGGGAGTATGACATTATCGGCCCGTGGTACAAGTGCAACATGACTGACATCATGGCGGCTATGGGGCTGGTGCAGTTTGAGCGTTATCCGGAAATGCTTGAGAAACGTTACGAAATCGTGGCTGTCTACAATTCCGCTATAGATGAACTGAACTCCGGACTTGATTCTGGCCATCAGGTGGCGTATTTGAATCACAGGTCTGATGATCACTGTTCGTCTCATCATCTTTATCTTGTCAGGCTTGGCGGCCGCAGTCGCGAGGATGCCAACAGGGTTATAGAGCAGATGGCGGAGCGTGGGATTGCGACGAATGTCCACTATAAACCCCTGCCGATGATGACCGCTTATAAGTCTATGGGTTTTGACATCGCAGATTTCCCTAATGCCTGTCATCTCTTTGAGAATGAAATCACTCTTCCGCTCAACACCAAGATGTCTCTGGACGATGCCCGATATGTGATTGAGAATTTCGTGGAGATAGTGAAGAGTTTGTAGCTACGTGATTAAGCCCCCTTGGAAACAGGGGGCTTTTTTGTGCGGGATGTGCAGAGGAGAGTGTTATATCGTCAGTTATTCTGTAAATCATTCCTTGCGTACATTGAATATAGTGGTAAAATGTGTAACTTTGCCTTGTGACAGTTTATTTCATTGTCATGTATCATTCAACTTGAATGTTTTGCTTGATTGCTGATTAGATTGTTATGGCCACAGCAAATATTAACGTAAATAAGCAGACGGTTTTGCAATTTTTGACGAGCGGGCAGGATGTGCCGTTTGTCATCCCAGAGTATCAACGTCCATATTCGTGGAGTGATGATGAGATATGCACGCTGTTTGACGATGTGTGGGAATTCTCGCTTGACCGCACACAGCCCAATGGTGCGAAGAGCTATTTTCTTGGTTGTATCGTATCTTATATGGATGATGGTAAGCGGCAGATTATTGATGGTCAGCAGAGGATTACTTCATTGTTCCTTCTCCTTCGTGCAATATTTGCCAAATTAGAAAATGAGGAGGCAAAATCTGATAAGGTCACCCATTTTATCAGCCAGATTATACCTGCCTTATGGAAAAGGGATGAGATGACTGGAAAGGAAAACAGGACTCAGATGCTGCTGCATTCTGAGGTGGTTTCAGACTATGGAAATGAGTTGTTGCGCGGGATTTTGGAAAATGGAACGGCTGACAATGCGGCTATGGATAATTATTCCAGAAATTTCAACAGATTTATGGAGTTGTATGAGGAAAAATCAAAAAACAGTCCTCATCAAATATTCGAGTTCATTTTGGCCTTGCTTAATTATACAATTTTACTTCCTATAGATGCGGATGATCAGGAAACAGCATTGACTATATTTAATACTTTAAATAATAGAGGGCTCCCTCTTTCAGATGCTGATATCTTCAAATCTTATATCTATAAGCACCTTGATGAACACGGAAAGAAGGAGTTCATCGGCAAATGGAAAAAACTTGAGGCTGATTCTGAGCTTGCTTCCGAAAGCATTCAGTCTCTTTTTTACTATCATATGTTTTACCTTCGGGCTAAAGATAATGATGTTAAGACTACTACACCGGGTGTCAGAAAATACTATCTTGAAAAGGGAAAGAATCGTTTGTCTGCAGAAGTGATAGACACATTGGCCGAGAACTTGCATCTTTGGGAAGTGGTTAACAGGATAGGACCTATTGCGGGTGAGACGTGGAGTAATAATATTGAGATCAGGAAGATTCTTGATTGTTTGTCGTCTTATTCGAATGAGTTTTGGAAGTATCCTGTTTCTATCTTTTATATGCAGTACAAGGATAGGGCAGGTTTTGAGGACTTGTTTTTGCGATTTCTGCGAAAATTCTGTGTCATGCTTCTTACACGTTTCCTTGAGCAGCCGACAATAAGTGCAGTGAAAGGCGATATCCTTAAACTTAATGCGCAGATTATCAATACTTGTCGCCCTGAATTCTGTGCTGATTTTGAGGAGGAGAAAACAGGCGGAGAGTTGCAGCCGGAAATGAATAGCTTTGATGGCCTTTTGATAAGGCCTAATAAGAAGGTAGAAAGAATGATGCTGAAACTTCTGGCTTATCAGGAAGAAGAACAGGATGACCTGCTTCCTGCGTATTGGGAGATTGAACATGTTTTCCCTCAATCATGGGATACCAAGTACTATCCTTTGGACGGTGATGAGGTTAATGATATAATAGAACATATCGGAAACAAGATACCTCTTGAAAAACGTTTGAATATTTCCGCGAGTAATAATTACTTTGGTAAAAAGAAAGAAAAGTATAGGGAATCAAATATTGCCATTTGTAAGAAACTGGGTTGCTCGCCATTGTCAGAATGGGTGTTAGAGAATATAGAAGGAAATGATAAAAGGATTTGTCTCCAGATAAAGGAACTTTTCAGGAAGTGGATAGCCGATTATGAGTCAATGGATTCGGGTGCAAATCCCGTGATTCCGACCGAAGAAGATCTTCGTGAGTTTAACATTTAATTGTACAACTAATCCGCAGCCGTAGTCGCAATCAACTGAGGATTAGTCGAATAAACTGTAGTTACCTCTTGCATGTCCGAATTATTATTTGTACATTTGTATAAATAACATAACAGACATGGCAAGACCAACAAAAGCGGACAGCATCTATCGGGTAGCACTTCATAAGAACGGAGGCTATATGTACGCGACAACCCATCCATATACGATCACCGATGACGGCAAGAGAAAGTATTCATGCCTGCACTGGGGCACTGTGACCGAAGGGCTCAAGTTCATCCCCGGCAAGCAGTATCTGTATGCCTCGCCGGAGGAAAGGGCCAGGCTGATTTTCCCCGAAGGAT
>CAKUVA010000039.1 GCA_934693135.1 uncultured Bacteroidales bacterium
TTAAGTGTGACGAACCTCTTTTCTGACTCAAGCCAGAACTTCTTATTCTTGAGGTTCAAAGAGAACTCTCTCTTAGTGCGAAGTTTAGAGTGAGCGACATTGTTGCCGATCATTCTCTTCCTTCCTGTTACTTGACAAACCTTTGCCATATTATTTTACTTTTTTAATTTCTAATTCAAAAAAATTTATGCGGGGCTGCAAATATCGCGTTTAATTTTCTGATTTCCAAGAAAACTACACAAATTTGAAGAATCGTCCCCATCTGATATTCATAGGGAAAGACTTCGTTTTGTCAGTTGAAAGCCATATCAATGCAGGTCTTCCTACAATATGGTCTTCGGGAACAAAGCCCCAATATCTTGAATCCAGAGAATTATGCCTATTGTCACCCATCATAAAGTAATAATCCTGCTTGAAAGTATACTCGTCTGTCTCTTTACCATTTATGAATATGCGACCATCAGGTGCAATATTCATGTCATTATGTTCATAAACTCTAATGATTCTCTCATAAAGAGGCAGAAGTTCAGTATTAAGCTTTACTGTCACCCCGGCTTTTGGAATCCAAATCGGACCATAATTATCACGTGTCCATTTGAAATTCTCAGTATAAGGGAAGAGCATCAGATACGAATCAGGATAGTCAGGCGGATATACATCTATATCCTCACTTATTCCTATCACATTTGCATAGCCTTCGAGTTCTTTCAGCATCGCTGCTGTCAGAGGCATTCCCAAATAGCCTGGCAATGTTTCATCGTACTCCAGTTCAGAAATATTGAGCCCGAGTTTTTCAAGTTTTTTTAAATTAATCCGACTTCCGTCAGTGGTAACCTGATATGTAGTCTGGATACCTGGCCATACTTCTTGAGCTTGCGAATTTATGAAAACTCGACCATTCTTTACTGCAAGGGTATCACCTGCAACGGCAACACATCTTTTCACATAATGATCTTTCTTATCAGAAGGACGAGCTATCACTGGTCCATATGATTTTATCGCATAGTCTCTTCCATAAAACCGGCAAACAGCATAATAGTCATCTGCTGGGGCCTTGGTAAGGACAGTATCACCATCAGGAAACCCGAAGACAACATAGTCTCCCCTTTCAACATGCCTAAATCCCTTAAGTCTCTTGTATTTATTCTGGATAAGAGTCGAATATGACTCCTTTCCGAATATTACATTATGAGTAAAAGGAATTGTAAGCGGAGTTTCAGGAATGCGGGGTCCGAATGTAAGCTTACTCACAAAAAGATGATCTCCAGTGAGCAAGGAGCTTTCCATTGATGAGGAAGGAATCTTGAATGCCTGAAAGAAAAATATATTGATAAATGTAACGAATACCACTGCAAAGATAATGGCATCAAGCCAATCAAGCAGGGAATCATGCTTTTCACCTTCCTTGTATTCTTTTTTCCAGAACAACCACTTAACTTTATGTGTAATGTGGTGATCGAAAATTACTACAAGACCGAAAAGCCACCAATAATTTCCCAACCAGATCACCCACAACAGATACAAGATTGACCAAAAAGCCAATCTAAGCCATTTGTTATGGTATAGATCCTTCCAGAACATCGTCAATTATTTTACCTGATTGACGATTGCCTCGAAAGCTTTCGGATTATTCATGGCGAGGTCTGCAAGGACTTTGCGGTTAAGACCTACATTCTGCTTTGCAAGCTTACCCATGAACTGAGAATATGACATACCGAACTGACGAGCGGCAGCATTGATTCTCTGAATCCAAAGTGCACGAAACTCGCGCTTCTTGGCCTTGCGGTCACGATAAGCATAGGTAAGACCTTTCTCGTAGGTGTTCTTAGCAACGGTCCAAACGTTCTTCCTTGAAAGGAAATAGCCGCGTGTTCTCTTAAGAATCTTCTTGCGGCGAGCCCTTGAGGCTACTGAATTTACTGATCTTGGCATAATTTTGTTTTTTTTGGAGGCAGTGACCGACAAACGGTTCTTTATGACTGCATTCCAAGTTTAACTTTAAATAATAAATAATTACATTACCAGAAGCTCTTTAACTCTCTTCACATCGTCTCTGTGGACAATTGCAAAGTGGTCAAGATTTCTTTTCTGCTTCTTGGTCTTTTTGGTGAGAATGTGGCTGTGATAAGCGTGTTTTCTCTTGATTTTTCCCGTTCCGGTAAGCGCGAAACGCTTTTTAGCACCGGAGTTGGTCTTAAGCTTTGCCATTTTACAAAAAAATTTTAATTAGTTATATATAGCCTTCTCCGAACTTTTATTCTTCAAAGGCTAATTTTTTTTACTTTTTCTTAACAGGAGCAATCATCATTATCATACGTTTTCCTTCAAGCTGTGGCATATGCTCAGCTCTTCCGTATTCTTCAAGCTCCACGGCAAATCTAAGAAGAAGTTTTTCTCCCTGATCCGCAAACTGAATGGAACGGCCTCTAAAGAAAACCGAAGCTTTAACTTTAGAACCTTCAGAAAGGAATTCTTGCGCATGCTTTAACTTGAACTGAAAATCATGCTCATCAGTATTAGGTCCAAAACGAATCTCCTTGATAACAATCTTGGTAGAATTCTGTTTCATCTCCTTGGCCTTTTTCTTCTGCTGGTACAGATACTTCTGATAATCAAGTATCTTGCATACAGGTGGATCAGCCTTGGCAGTAATCTCGACAAGATCAAGCTCCATCTCATCAGCCATCTTCATGGCCTGAGCAATAGAATAAACTCCCGGTTCGGGAATATTGTCGCCTACCAAACGTACCTGAGTTGCCCTGATTTCATCATTGATGTTCAGTTCATTCTCATCCTTGCGACGCGGAGCCGTTCGGCTGTCACGTGTGCCTGCCGGCTTTGGACCAACTGGTCTAGGTGCACCTGCTGGTCTGTTACCTGATGGCTTTGGGCCACCGAAGTGTGGTTTAAAAGGCGTTGCGATAAATCGGTCCTCCTACTCTTGTTAAATTATACTTTTTACAAGCTCGCTTCACCTGAAGCTGCAGCTTTGAATTTTGTTATAAAATCCTCAATCGGCATAGAGCCTTTATCAGTTCCCTCATGACGTACAGAAACCGCATTTTCAGCAAGTTCCTTCTCACCAACGATCACAAGTACAGGAACTCTGAGAAGTGAAATTTCTCTAATTCTCTTGCCTAATGTTTCGTTACGATCGTCTACGGAAGCGCGAATATCGGATTTTTTCATCAAATCACAAACTTTTTTTGCATAATCAGCATATTTTTCGCTGATAGGCAACACTTTCACCTGATCCGGCGCAAGCCAAAGAGGAAGATGTCCAGCAGTATGCTCAAGCAGAACTGCCGTAAATCTCTCTATTGATCCAAATGGAGCTCTGTGAATCATAACTGGACGTTTCTTCGAGCCGTCTTTGTCCGTATATTCAAGTTGGAAACGCTCAGGGAGGTTATAATCTACCTGAACAGTACCAAGCTGCCATTTTCTTCCAAGTGCATCCTTGACCATAAAATCAAGTTTAGGTCCATAGAAAGCAGCTTCACCATACTCAACGACTGTCTTCAAACCCTTTTCTGCAGCAGCTTCGATAATTCCTTGCTCTGCACGGTCCCAATTTTCATCAGTTCCGATATATTTTTCTTTATGATTAGGGTCACGGAGAGAAACCTGCGCAGTATAGTTTTTGAAGTTGAATGTACCGAATACATATAATATAAGGTCAATAACCTTCTCAAACTCTTCTTTCAACTGATCTGGACGGACAAAGAGATGAGCATCATCCTGTGTAAAACAACGAACTCGAGTAAGTCCATGAAGTTCACCGCTCTGCTCATAACGATATACTGTTCCAAACTCCGCAAATCTCAGAGGAAGATCCTTGTAAGATCTTGGCGCAGATCGATAAATTTCACAGTGATGAGGGCAGTTCATCGGTTTTAGCATATACTCTTCACCTTCCTGCGGAGTATGTATAGGCTGAAATGAATCCTTTCCATACTTTGCATAGTGCCCAGAAGTAACATACAACTGCTTGCTTCCTATATGAGGAGTTACTACTGGAAGATAGCCAAATTCATCAAGTTTCTTACGAAGGAAGTTCTCAAGCTGAAGTCTCATAACAGCTCCACGAGGCAACCACAATGGAAGCCCCAAACCTACACGTGAAGAAAATGTAAATAGCTCCATTTCCTTTCCGAGCTTCCTATGGTCTCTTTTCTTAGCCTCTTCCAAAAGCACAAGATACTCATCAAGAAGAGACTTTTTAGGGAATGTTATACCATATATTCTCGTAAGCTGCTGACGTTTCTCATCACCTCTCCAGTAAGCTCCAGCAATAGCTGTAAGTTTTACAGCTTTTATAAGCTCCGTATTCCTGAGGTGAGGCCCACGGCAAAGATCCGTAAAATCTCCATTCTCATAGAATGTTATCTTTCCATCCTCTAACTCATTGATAAGCTCAACTTTATACTCTTCGTGCTTTCCTTCAAAGTATTTGAGCGCATCAGCTTTAGAAACATGGGTGCATTTAAATGATTCTTTGTTCTTCGCGAACTCAAGCATTTTCTTTTCAATAGCAGGGAGATCAGCATCTGTAAGCTGCTTTCCACCCAAATCTATATCATAATAAAAACCATTCTCTATAGCTGGTCCTATACCAAATTTCACATCAGGATAAAGAGATTGAAGAGCTTGAGCCATAAGATGCGCCGATGAATGCCAAAAAACACGCTTGCCTTCCTCGTCATCCCACTTAAGAAGTCTTACCGTACTGTTTTCATCAATAGGCGTGTCCAACCCTAAAACAGTTCCCTTACCTGTAGTATCACCCTCGGCTTTCACTGATACAGCTAAAACCTCCGCTGCCAGTCTCGGACTGATACTCTCAGCGATTTGATAACCTGTTACGCCTTTTTCAAAGGCTTTGACGCTTCCGTCAGGAAATGTAATGTTAATCATAACTTAAAACTATAATAATTAAATTGGACTAACCAGTATTTACAAACCAAGTACTTAAACTTGATTAGCCATATTATTAGTCAAGAGTGCAAAGATACTATTTTTTTCGTATCTTTGTGCATATAACCCGTACATGAAATCATGAAAATCGAAGCAGATAAAAGTATCATCTGGAATGAGGCTGCAAAGGCAGGCCTATGGCTCGGCATTTTCACAGGAGCGATTATCATTGCCAATACTCTTGCGGCATCATTTCTTGGCAATAGTTTTGGAGCAAAGCTCGCCGGCTCACTGATAAACATAGCACTGTGGCTTGTAAAGTTCATCGGATGCATTTGGCTCATGAGATTCTTCATGTTAAAATTCGCGATAAATCATTCTGAGGCCACGAACAGAACAACTTTCAAATTCGGAATGCTCACCGCACTAACATCTGCTCTTATCGTATCCGCTATAAGTCTCGCGAATATTCTTTTAATTTCCCCTGCATCAATGCAAGAAATCATTGATACTGCCATGCAAAGCTATTCAGCAATGACCCCAATAGGCGATAGCGAACGTGCCAGCATTGAGCGTATGATGGGATGGATTCCTCAAATTTCGTTCTTCACGACTTTCATATATTGTTTCATTTACGGAACTGCTCTATCCAAGATATTTTCAGCAGGTATTCCGCAGAAGGATATCTTCAACAATACAGACGAACAATAATCTATAAATTCAGTCTACTATGGAATACCCTTTGGATCTCAGCATCATTGTTCCTCTTTTCAATGAAAGAGAATCTCTTCCTGAACTCGTGACATGGATAAGAAGAGTCGTAGAAAAAGAAGGTTGGACACACGAAATCATTATGGTGGATGATGGAAGCCGAGATGGCTCTTGGGAAACTATTCGTAACCTTTCAGCATCAGACAAAAGTATCCGCGGCATACAATTCCGAAGAAATTATGGAAAATCCGCAGCTCTCTATCATGGCTTCAAGGCTGCAAAAGGCAGAGTTGTTTTTACCATGGATGCCGACCTACAAGACTCTCCTGATGAACTACCTGAAATGTACAGGATGATAACTGAGGAAGACTGGGATGTCGTATCTGGATGGAAACAGCACCGCCAGGATAACAAACTGACTAAAAACTTACCATCTAAACTATACAATGCAACCGCACGTTGGATTACAGGCATCCACCTACACGACATGAATTGCGGTCTGAAAGCATATAAAAATGAGGTCGTCAAGAATATTGAAGTCTATGGGGAGATGCATCGTTATATTCCATACCTCGCCAAGAATGCCGGATTCGAAAGAATAACCGAAAAACCGGTACATCACCAAAAGCGCAAATACGGGAAGAGCAAATTCGGTATGGAGCGTTTCGTGAATGGCTTTCTGGATCTCCTTTCTTTATGGTTTCTCAGCACATTCGGTAAGAAGCCTATGCATTTCTTCGGGTTCACAGGAATACTGATGTTCTTGAGCGGATTCATTATCGCAGTAATACTTATAGTCGCAAAGCTTATACATCAAGCTGGAGGAATGCATTTCCGCCCAGTTACAGACCAGCCACTATTCTACATAGCCCTTCTTGCTGTCATATTAGGCGTGATGCTTTTCCTCGCTGGATTCATCTGCGAAATGATTTCAAGGACCTCTACAGAAAGGAACAAATACAATATCAAGGAAGAATTCTAATTTGCATTCATAAGTTACTCATTATAGGCTACTTTCTTTTCACAAGGAACACTGGGAGAACAAAGACAAGCGCAATGACAGAGAATGCCATACCGCCGATAGTGCCTATTGCGAAATCGAACCAAAACACTTCCTTAGGACCATCCGTCAAGAACGGCAGAAGGCCGAGGATAGTAGAAAGAATCGTGAGCATTATAGGGTTTATCTTGTGGTTCCAAGCCCTGATATATGCCTGAAGTTCCTTGGCAGCAGAATCGGAAGGTGATACGTTGCGCGGTATGTAACGGCTACATTGTGACTGCCAAGTACTCACAAGATAGATTCCAGCATTGACCACGACACCGCAGAGCATAACAAACGCGGCAAAACCACCTTGATCGAACGAGAAATCGGAAAGTCCAAATACTAAAAATAGTCCTATAAATGAAACAGGTATCATGAATATCACGGCTAAAGGATAACGCACCGATTCGAACTCCATAGCAAGCATGACGTATATAGTTAGGATAATCAGAAGAATCAGCCAGGCGTACCTTTCCTTATGTTCTTCAAACCAGCCTCCATACGGATTCTCCGCGTGATAACCTACTGGAAGAACTTCATCGTTCATATATTTCACTGCTTCATCAGTCACTTTCTTTGCAAGTTCGTAGCTGCCTATAAAATCGTAGCAGACATTCAGTTCATAGGATTGATTTTTCTTTTTTATGTCAATACCTGAACGCTTCTTGGTGATATTCCCGATGTCTGTCAATGTCATTTTCACAGAGTCGACTTCCACTGGTTCATTAAGAACATGCCACAAATCATAAGAATCAGTGGCGGAAGAGCGCAACACAACCTCCGTCATATCCCCGTTCACTCGCATTGACCCAATAGATTCATCATACAGAAGCGATGATAAGGCACCATAGTAGGCATAAGGATCGGCACCAGTAGTTACAAGACGGCTAAAATCATAATCGAGGACGAATTCAGTGGAAGGACGACCACTCCATCCGGAGCTCCAGATTTCAAGACCAGACACCCTGCGGTGCTGGGAAAGATGCGCTACAAGCTTTTCTGCGTAGCCATAAAGTTCCTTGTAATTATACCCATAAAGGGACACACGGTTGGACTTGTAGTCAGATATTATGTTATTGTTAAAATAATTATCGTCCACTCCGCTAACAGACCAGTTCGCACCACCGAAGTTTATAGCCATTCCTGTCACCTGTGACTTTAGCATTGACGGAAACGATGTATTCTCGTACTCTGGGCGAAACTCGACTGTTATGGTAGCCTCATCGTAAGAATCAATACTCGTTGCAAACACTGAAATCTCGTCAAAAGAGGCAAGATAGTTTTCCATAGATTTCACCACTTCGTTCAGTTGTTGCACAGAACAACCTTCTGGCATTCCAGCACGGATATAGAGTGTCTTTTTCTCAGGTTCACGATAGAAATTTGCTCTATCAAGAGCACGATAGAACATGCCGAATGTAGAACCTGCCCATTTATCAATCAAAGTGCGGTTGTCCGAATATGGTTTCCACGACAGAATAGGTCTTACGACTTTCTCATAGAATTGTCCTTGCTCTTTCTCTTCTGGTTGAGGGATCAAGAACAACGGGATGCCGAAAACTAACACAAATATGATGGCGTATACCCAGCGATGTTGTATTCCCCATAATATATATTTGGAATACAACATATTCCATCTAACCACACGACGTCGACGGCGAAATGATGCAGAATATGCCGTCTTACGCACAGGAAGATATTCCATAATAGCTGGAATGAAGAAGAACGCCACAGCAAGTGATATGCACAAGTTTATGGCCACCACCCAAATAAAATCAGTAAGGTTACCACGTTCAGATTCCGGAAGCAACAATATCAGAAGCAACGCCGCCACAGTCGTAAATATGGCCGCCACCAAATCGGTGAATACGTTTCTATCATGGTAATATCCATAATGGTCAGCCATGACTATAGTAGTATCAATGACAATGCCCAAGGATACTGTTATTCCGGCCATCGTGTATATGTGCACAGGAATCCGCAGAAATGCATAGAACGCCACAGCGATGAGCAGGTTCACTGCTAATGCAGCCATAACAATGACCATGCTCCGCCAAGACCGATTTACCATGAACACAAAAAGTAGTAGAATGAGCAGACATAACCCTGTACGTACATATATCTTATTCAGTTCTTCTGCCACATGTTCCGATGCGTCATATCCAATACTTACGGTTATCTCTTTAGGAAATGATTTCTGAAGCAGAGACATTTTCCTCCGCACAGCGTCTGCAGTGGAAACCAAGTTAGCATCTCCAGCGACAGATACCGACAAAGTTATAGTGTTCAAGCCATTGATGCGATAATAACTATCTGGGAGCGATTCGACGTATTTCCATGTAGCGATGTCACGAAGATATACAATATGGTCGCCAGAGCTTTTCACCGGAATAGAACCAAAATCGTCGTCACCTCCTACTTCAAGCCGTACCGCCATAAGCTCGGAAGAAGATTTTGATTGGATATCCGTCATACCAAGAACTTGTTTTCCATACTTGATAGAAAAAGCCTTGGAAATATCATCAGCATGAATTCCAAACGATGCAACCTTGTCTGCATCGAATGTTATTACCCAATGAAAAGGAGTAGAGCCTCCAACTTGAACCTTGTCGACTCCATGCAATAACGATATCGGCTGCTGTATGTTACGCACTGCAAAACGGCTCAGCTCTTGTGATGGAAGACTTCCCTTTATAAGATAAGTAATAGCGGTTGTACTCTTGTTGCCGTTCACATCCAAAGAAATGGAAGGATATGTGACTGACTTGGGAAGACTTGGATAGACATTGCGTATGGCAGATGCGACATCGAAACGTGCTGCAGTCATGTCAATTTTCTTATCGAAAGACACTGTAACGGAACCAGAGCCTTTGCGTGATATAGAAGACGTACCAGAGCATCCCTTCAAACCAGAGAGCACGCCTTCAAGCTTGGATGTCGCTTCCGATTCCACCACTTCGGATGAGGCTCCGCCCATTCTGTAAGATACTGTAACAGAATGACCACCAGATGCAGGTTTGTATTGTATCCGAAGCATACTGAATGAGGCAATGCCGATTACCGACATCGCTACCATCACCAGTATTACCGAAAACGGCGAAAATCTTATCTTCTTCATTATCTTCTATAGACAGACCAGTACAATGCCGGAAGGACGAAAAGGCTCACCAACGTTCCAACAGTCATTCCTGCAATTATCACCAACGACATCGGATACTGGAGCTCATCTCCCATGTTTCCACGACTGAGGAACGGCACCACAGCCAGTATCGTAGTCAATGATGTCATTATTATCGCTTTCATCCTGCGACCGCTCGCCTCCACCACGGCATGTTTCAATTCCATTCCTCCACAGCGCAGACGATTTATTGTATCCACCTTAAGAATAGAGTCATTTATCACAATTCCACTGACTACTACAAGACCTATGAGTGACATCAGATTTATCGACACACCGGACACCCATAGCACAAGAAGACCAGCGAACACATCCACAACAATCTCAGACATTATAAGAAGCGGCTGAAGAAGAGACTCGAACTGTGAAGCAAGTATCAAATATAGAAGTATCACGGCGATGAGGAATATCACAATCATCTCCTCAGCCATCTCACGCGAAGAGAACCATGAACCACTGAATGACACCTCAAAATCACCCTTGTGCAAAAGTGCATCACGAACAACAGACATAGTTTCTTGTACTTTTTTCTGAGGAACATCCAGTTCAAGAGGATAATAGTTACCCTCGACTCCTGACACAATGCTCTTCAAATCCTTCACATACGTCTGCCTCATCATGACAGATACAGGCACATTTTTTATATAGGTCTTCTGCAACATTTCCCAAAGCGACTTCTTGTCAGTTCCCGTCACGACTGGCAACGTCCTTGCCCCCTGGACAATCGTGAACAGACGGTTCTGATTCATCGCATTCTTCAGCACAGACACCAAATCAGAGTACGACACATCGTAAAGAGCCATTTTATCTGGATCAGCAATGAACAACATGTCGGTCTTTTCTGGAACTTCAGCGATGCGTGTCCACGGCAATGCTGAACGGATGTCAGCCAAAGCATCATGTAGCTTCCTTGTATCCAACTCTGGAGAAGATACAGGACAAAGGTGGGCAACAAGCTCTGGCTCGGAACTTCCGAACACCATGTCGAATATATTGCCGGCAATTCCGAAAGACCAGTCGGCCGATGGATATGCAGACATGTATTCAGCTGCAGCTGCTTGCGTCTTTTCCAATGTCTCAGCCCCTGAACACTTCATATAGATTAAAGCCTCTGAAGCTCCAAGATCTCCGCTATGTCCGAGAATGAACTGCTGCAAACCAGCCATCGAGGTAACCTGCTCCGTACTGGCAGAAACCACCTTTTCAAGCCCTGCTACCCTGGCAACATTCTCCTCAATGGACACCTGTTCGTTCCAGTCAATATTCATAACCATCTCATCATACGTCATCTCAGGCAACTGAGTTTTAGGCATATAGATAAAACAAAGCACTGTACCAACCATTGCTACTACCAGTATTCCCCAGGCAACAGCGCTATGCCGAATAAACCAGTTCACGCATCGCTCTTCCAAACGAAGCATAGGTTCATGAATGGAATGACTTGCCAAAAACCTTGCAGGAAGGAAGCATGACTGGCGACGATACCACAGCCAATAATACACAGGAATCACAGTTATAGTCACCACATAAGATGTAAGAAGCACTATCGTCACAGACATTGCTTGGTCATAAAACAAAGCCCCTGCCATCCCACTGACAAACACTAACGGAAGAAATACTGCACAAGTAGTAAGAACAGAACTCAACATCGGCCCTGCAACCTCGCCAGTACCACGAAG
>CAKUVA010000040.1 GCA_934693135.1 uncultured Bacteroidales bacterium
AAAAAACTGACAGATTACAGAAAAAAACTGACAGATTGATTACCGGGAAGAATATTCAGATTATCTCGACAATGAGATCTTCAGGAAGCTGAAGCACTCTTGAAATCTGGCCAGGAGAAGAGAAATATTCCTTACGCAATTCCTGCGCTATTGCCGCACGGCCCACCATATCAACAGTTTTCAAACTTTTTCCATATAGACGTTTGGCTATAGTCATGGCACGCTCCTTAAGTTCATTGTCAGAATAGAAAGCAATCCTGCTACCAACTTCCTCCAACTTGAGCATGCTTTCCTTTTTCTTGTTTATATTCATGAAATAGTAAAATGTCCTTGCAGTATAGAACAACTTGTTAACGAACATGTAATCCACATAGCAGAATGGAAGTATCATGCCCTCTTCATCAATCCTCCACGTCTCGGGCAATCGTGTCCTGCACCTAAACATTACTCTCTGTTTTCTGACAGACATACATCCTATCGGTCGACCATCAGATATAAATCTTTCAGGTTTTCTCATGTAGATGCCGTTCGAGCTCCATCGATAATCGGAAACGATGTGAAACGGATCCGTTTCTATTGGATTGAGTAGGACATAGCAAATCTTTTCTTTCACATCGTACCTGTCTTTCAGCCTGCTCATTTGGAAGTTAATGAGTTTCGTCGTCAGAATCCTCACATCGTCTGATAACTCAGTGATGATTGCACGTGCCAATGCCTTAATGTATCTGCCGCATTCTTCTGAACTCCCGTTCATGATAATATGCAGATGCGTGTCCATGACGCTGAATGCTAGAAGCTTCACCTCATATAACAATGAAAGCACAGCTATCTTGTTCATGATAAAGATGAATCCGTCGGTGTCCTTTACAAGGAATGGAGTATTTTTACCTTGTGAGTAGATATGGTAAATTTCTTCTATGAGTGGTTCTGAAGAGAATGCAGTCTGGATGTTTTCGGACATAGTGTTTCCTGTTTGGCTTGAAGCAATTTCTTAAACGGCTTCGTAAAACTATTTCATAAAGCTCACATAAATGTAAGCTGAAACATCCCATAGCTACAAAGTTGCACAGAAGATTTTACATAAACAATAGACACAGTTAAAATTCGTGTTCCACGGTAAAAGAATATGACTTCTAACTAAGTTATTTATACTTAATAACTTACATAATTAAGTCATTCCAAACGCGTGGCATGGAGGGTGTTATTTTGCGGCGTATTCCACGGCGTGAGCATGCGGATAATAGCCAATATCCTGTTTTTCAATAATATACGCAAGTCAATGCGATACAACCCGTGGCACACGATTTTGGACTTCAAACCACGGCTATATCATTTAGATGAAGGGTCCCAGTCACGAACACAACGTATATATACACACTTATGTCCGTTAAGATTTATATTACCTTCTCTACCAAATAGTGGGCTTGATGTATTCCATGACACTCTCGGAGTGTTATCAGCTCCAGGGTTTTTATTATTTCCCAAACGGCCTAAAGAATAATAAGTACTCGTATAAATTCTCGATTGATTTATCGGACGCGTTATATCATCAGATAGTGTCCACCAATTTATAGAATCATTGGCAAGTAGATGGATTGCAACCGCCTCACGAATATTCGGCACTCTATATCCGTCAGGACAAGGTGATTTTCCACTTTGAAGCATTGTTCTGAGAGAATAATAATCGTTAATTCCCACTGACACTCCTTTGAATAGTTCTCCCGTTTCAAATCCATCATACAATCTTGCCATTTCAGAAGTTTCGTCATAAGGTTCGAGCTCAACAGACGTCTTAAAACGTTTAGATTTACTATTAACTCGGCTACAATCGAATTTATACACAGATGAAGTCGTAATCTGAGAATCTGATGGTTTTTCGACTATTATCAAGTCTTGAGGTCTATGAGCCTCGTTATCATTGGTAAAATAGTCCAAAGTCTCTGTCTTAAATCCAAGATTACGAACACATTTGACAGCATAGGCATAGTCACCCCACTGTCTATAACTTGAAATAGAGACACCTTCTTCACCCCACAATACTTGAGGATGATTCGTCTCCGTATAAATCGTGCTGCTAATTATATGAATAGCCCATTTAGGCACCCCATTATATGGATTTGGATAAACATACTTGTCATCTTTCTCCTTGCTCGAATATTTTCGAGGATATAGCTTCGCTTCCTCGGAAAGACCAAGTTCGCCGAAAAACATGCATTCAAGCTGTCCGATTGAAGCATTGTACCATCGTACTTCCTCTGGATCTATTATACCATTTCCATTATTATCTCTATTTCGCATCATGGCACTATATTGCAGACATGCATTGTCTCTATTCAGGAACACTATATTATATCCCAAATCATTGGTATAATCATTCTCTCTGTCATAATCGAGATAATCATCCCATGATACCTCTTTCCACGAAGAGCCTGACATACATCCCCATATACGAACCGTATTATATAGTCCATTATAAAGAGAGGTATTTCCGAAATTCTTAGCGAGAGTACCTATTGAGCTACTCCTGCTCTCCCCTGGATAAAACCAGAGATAACTATCAGCATTTTCATCCTCCGTTTCACACCCCCATGCAGAAACAAGATTAGGATCGTCAATGTTATATGGCGTCTGGATGGAACGCTGGCGTATGGTTATCACACTACCTGTGGCTGAACTTGCACCATCAAGGCTCTTTTCATTGTCACAGAGGACATGCATAATTCTGTTCGGCTGGTTCACAAATCGCTTCCAAAGCTGAGAGTCTTCCTCCCCTGTGATAGGATTTTTCTCGTAATAAAATTCATCGACAAACACTGTGACATAAATCTTATCTCTGAACCACGGACCTCGAACCATGTTACCATTTCCATCACTAACAAGTGTATTCGGATCTTTTACTTGAGCATTAGGATTATTCTTGTTATACCAGTCGAACCAGTCTTGATCGAACTCCGTACGGAAAGCACAATCCTTCCCAGCGAGCTGTTTTTTCTTCTCAGTCCTTATGAAATCCACGAACTGCACCACATCCATAAGTTCGGGCTTCCCATCACCAGGATATCTCTGATTCTTTCTGCTATAAGGATAATTATCCAATTCGCCAGAATTTACAGTACTACCTGATTTCCACTGATATGACTTGGAATCTGATACCTTATTCACCATGAAATGAACCCATTCGTAGTCCATACCAGATGGAATTTCTACGTCACCTATCTTTTCAGGTGTACCTTCCTTTCCAAAAGGAGTCTTGACATACCATGTAACGGCTTTAGGGTCAACATAATCGGCATCAAAGCAGAACACTCTCTGACCATAATGCGCGTCAAATGTATAGATAGATTCTTTGGCGATATAAACCATTCCCTCGGCTCCAGGTTGAGTTTCCTTCACATCTTCAGGATCGCCACTCTGTGACGTTTCCACTTCCACTTGAATACTATTAACACCCTTAATGGTAATCGTGTAGGTGTATATTGTATTCCTATTTATATTATAATTGTCGAAACTGTCACTGATGTTTCCTAAATGTACATAGTAAGTGACATCTGCCGAAAGCTGCTGCTGTTTGGCGGTTGCGCTCACATCCACATTCATCACAACCTCCCCTTTAATGATCATATAAGTGCCCTCTTCAGGAGCATTTGTCCAAATACCATCACTTGCATCAAACCTGCCGGCAGAATCCTTATTCTTACGTTCTCTTTCATTGAACGAAGTCGAATGATTCTTGGCGGTCTTATGATTTTCAAGCATATAGAACGAGAAACCATGAACCGGACTAACCACTGTCGTGTCCTTTCCATTCTTCTTGTATGAAAAATCTATGCTACTCTCTGTCTCAAACATTACAGGCTCAGTAGAAAAATACCCAGACTCAGCATCTAATCCTTCATGATGGGCAGGAAGATAGCAACCTTTAGGCAGATTCACAACCTGCCATGATTGAGGTTTAAACTCTTTAAGCGTCTGCGTCATCGACTGTCCACCGCCAGTCACTTTAAGCTCATTGTCTGTTGCTACACGGACATTTACCATGACTTTTGCATCAAGTCTCTCCAAAGTTACAGATATAGTCCCCGAAGTGCTACCTGAAGGAAAAATACCTTTGTCTGTAACATCTACAGTCGCTGGTCCAGAATTTCCAGCATAAGTTCCGACCATTGGGAATAAACCATTTCGTGATGTAATCTCCTGATTTAAAGTCGTCACAAAATGTCTAAGCTCTGACCTTGTGGAAATCATATTTAGCTTTTCAGGAGATATATTGACCATATCAGCATCTATGTTGGCAATAAGATAGATTTCCGCACCTGAACACTGCGGAACGCTAAGTCGTAATGCACCATTGGTATTGCTCTGACTGGTCTCAGTGCGCTGGTTCACAATCCATGCCTCTGTAGTTTCCTCTTCAAGATCGTTGAACGACGCGACCATTTGGCTTTTATCAAAATAATGGGAATAGACCCTCTTCTCCCCTACGAAGAAGAAAACGAACATGTTAGAAACGCGTGACTCAGGAATGATATCAAGCGTTGCCTTAGTTTCTACATCTACCTTTTCGAAATCTCTATAGCCAAATTTTATATTCACTAAAGCATTTCCTTCACCGATAGAAGGCTCAGCTATCTCTTTTCGCTCACATGACAATGCCAATATTACACTGGCAAGCAACAACATATATCTGAAAATCTCTTTCATTATCAGTCAAAATCTATATTGTTATCAATCTCATTCCAGTCCTTAACCACAAACTGCATCTCACCAGCCTTCTCATTATATGAAACTGTTATGAGGATATTGATGAAATCATTACGTCTTATGGATGTAACAGGAGAGACCACAGCCGTAACCGGATCAAGTGTTGACAATGTCACCGTTCCACTGTATTGAGCCCTATCCTCCTCCACAACAACCTTATGCAGATAGAACTCAGACCCGCCATCATTGTCACTCCATCCATTTACTTGGTGCTGAAAGTTTGTGTCTCCATTTACATTGATAAAATACCTTGTTTTATTCTGCGAGTCCGGTTTAGTCGAATAAAAACACAGATAGTTAAGCTCCGGATGTGACTTCCTATAGCCATCATTTCTTACGACAAATGGAGTACGATTGCTTTCTATACTTTCGAGAGCCAAATTTGTAGCATACCCATTTTGCGGAGTACCTATCCAATATTTTCCATCATAAGTCTGAATAGAAAATATAGGGTAAGCCTCTTCTTTTCCAGCTTTATCAGTATACCTATTCGTCACTGTTTCCGTCTTTGTTTTTCCATCAGAATCTTTTTCTGCAATAAATCGGAACACCTGATCTGGCTCGAAATACTTAACATCATCTGTGAAAACTCCATGTCCGTCATTTGTAAGAAGCGCTGTTTCAACCTGTCCATCGCCAGCATACAGAATACGTTTAGATGATTCTTGATTCTGAATAACATATAATCCTCCATCTTCTATTGCTGACGGATCAGATTCAATTTTCACCCAAGAACCATTATCTTTAGCACGAGCAAGATTCTTAACAAGTTTTCCCTCATACTCGAAATCCACATCATACGTAAACAAGTTACCTTGTCCGTTCCCATCAAGAATATATCCATCGAAAAGAACCTTTCTATTATTTGATTTCAAACTTGGGACCTCAGTATTAGGTTTAAATGACACAAGAGCATTATATGTCGCATCATGGTCAGAATTCAATCCATCATCCTTGTTTATTGTAGGTGAACCATATTTGGTAGTCCCTCCATTACTTTCAGGACTCGGATCAGACAATGTTCCCTGCTCATTACCCGGAGCATAGAACAAAAAACTCTCATTTCTCGTGGTATTTGCTCCAAATTGTAGATTATGAACAGTAAGAACATCATTGGATACATTCTCAATAGCTATACGAAGTCTCGCCCTTGTACGTATTAATTGACCAGATACCTCATTTTTTCCAGGATGGAGCTCAAAATCCTTGACAAGCACGAGAGGCATTGGCTCAAGCGGACAAAGGAAATGTGTATCACATGAATACATAGCAAAGTCCATAAGATTATGATAATCATCACCATAATCCGACTCAGATGAACTCACGGTTCTTGAAAATCTTAACGGTTTATCACCATTCTGTGCATTGTACTTTGCTATAATATTTTTTACATAGGTCTCGAACTCAGGAGCCTCGCCATCGGTAGGCTTTCTCCCCTTCAATCCCTTATAAGAATAATCAACATCTTTATTGTCATTATCCTTAACCTTCATATTCACAGAACTCCAATTAGCAACAACAATCATCCTATACTTTCCTCTTTCGAGCTTCTCAAGACTCGAGCCATCTTTCAAGATATGTACCGGATGGTCATAATTAAATGTAATGGTAGCCTGTAAACCATCTTTACTCAACCCATTCACACCACACTCTTCCCTCTTACCTTCACCTGTTATGTCCTCACTATCCTCAGACTTATCATACCCCTTATAATACAAGTCTCTATAGCCGACTAAGACTCCATCCACCTTATCCACCAAAAACATCGTCAGGCGATATATAACTCTACCATCAATCAATTTCTCAAACTCAGTCCATTTACTTAAATCGGTCCCAAACGGGTCACTGACAATCGGATCTCCATTATCAGCATCCGAAAACAACTCCCTCGCTTTAGTACTAATACCAATATTCGGTAATGTCACATTGAACGTCAAACTCGCCGGCTCAGAATTACCACTATCCTTAGGAACATTTTTCTGACAAGCTATCCCCAATATAATGGTCAATGTCAATGCTACAATTATATGTAATCTCTTCATAACCATCAGAATTTAATATCAAAAGACGAATCAAGACGATTCCACTGGGAAATGCTCAAGTTCATACTTGCATCAGTCTTGGAAATAGAAATAGTGTAGGTGTACCTCCATCCAGGTACGAAATCTGTACCATTTGGCAGTCGCGCATCCTTTCCATTTTCATACAATTCTCGTGAGGTTCCCGTAATTTCCGGTACAGGTACAGAAAACACCGCATCGCCTCCTGTCTTAGTCGTGAAGCAAAGTTTAAGTTTTCCACGAGAGACCTGAGGTATTATGACAAGCCAACCATCCTGTTTCGTGAATTCGAGTCCTTTATCGTCACTACGACCGGCAATGCTATAAGCTGTAGCAATCTTCTGTTTCAAGCCACCACCAGTAGCAATTTCCTTATTACTAAACGAAATACCTTCAGAATTGGACCATTGATAGAACTTCAGACCTTTTTCCGGGTAATATTGGTTCTTCCACTGAATCAAACCCTCTGAATCATAATTTTCGCCATTACCATATACCATATATCCTGTAACAGCAAATGACTCATCTTCATCTACTTCCATCCAACATGATGTAATCTTGTCTTCAGCGTAGAAAATGCCATCAGAACCATCATAGAACTTAAAATTAAACTTAAGTGTAGCCATGGCATGGCGGAATGTAAGAGGAACTGGATTAGAAAGTCCTGCCTCACCCCCTGAAGATCCATCAGCATATTTATTTTCCTTAGTATCATAAGAATTGAAGGCAAGAAGCATGTCACGCTGCGTAGTCGTAGTATTCATCTCGATTATAAGATTCTTCGCATTAGACAATTTTTCATTGATATTCAATTCATTTTTAGGATAATATGCTCTAAATATATATTTTCCGCCGATTACCCAGTAGGCAGGATCGCTGAGATATGCCCATTTGGTCGTCACATCATTGCTTTCAGGATCATATATCAGACTCGTTCCCGAAAAGACATTTGAGACCTCCTGTGAGATACCATCAATAGTAATAGTGTAGTCAGCCCAAACACCTATCGTCTGTCCTAAACCGGGTAAGGTTCCAGTCCCCATTGTATATAACTTATCTTTTGGAGTACATGAACGCTCCAAAAGACTTCTGCTCTCTACCAATGATTTAGTCCCATATTCATCTACAGACTTTATATTCCAAGACACAGGATGTTTCTTTTCCAGCTTGTGATTAGGTTCCTCTCGTGAACAGGACAATACGCTTAATACGCTTAATGCGCTTAATATATAGAAAACACTTCTTCTCATGCAAGTTGACTCAATGTTAAATGTCTTCTTCCCACTTCAGCACATCCACACTAAAACGTATAGGTACTAATCTGCTTATCTGTAGATTATAAACGTACCTATGCGCCATCTTCCAAATATAAAGATTTTCTGTCGAATCTTTGATTTTATGTCCTGACAAATCTAAATTATTGGACACCGCAGGTACTGGCGTTGCATCACCAACTTGGACAGTATAGTAAACCTTCATCTTAGCCATATCAATATTCTGCGGAATAATGTAAAGCTGATCACTGGTCACGATGAATGGATCAGTTTCAGTATATACATCGGTTGTCGATATATTCCATTTAGGAGCAGACTGATAAGTCGAGGGCGAATCGCTGTTTTCATTTACATTCTCGCTAAAATCTCCTTTTTTGCTGATTCCCCAGATTGCAATTTTCGTAACCGAGATCTTTACTCCAACGTCTGTAGAAGCAGCTTTAAATGCCAATGCTGCCAATGCATGATGGAATGTAATGTCTATGCCATCATACTTAGTGTTAGTTCCCCTGCTTGAATACTTGTCATACACACGGTCCGAATACATCAAGTCCACTCCATCAGTATCTCCCGTAGTGAATCCGATGATGGATAACCCTTTCGCATCATATTTAAAGTCGTTTCCATACTGTTCTTTTACACTGTACGGAGACCAAGCAGCAAATGCCATCTTTCCAGATTTGGGCCAGAAGTATGCAGGATCTGATATCCATGCTCCAGAACCAGGGGTGTAATCATCAATGCTGGCGTCATATCGGAATTCAACGCCATCAATATATGTCACAGCTCCAGGGGTGGTGGTCCAACCGGAAAATGTACCACTCGGATAATGGACACCAAACACTCCAAATGTGGAAGATTCAGGATAATCTATTTTATCAGCAGCCTTGGTGACTGGCTTCACAATCGGTGTGGAGAATGCGATAGGAGCGTCCGAAATTTCCTCTTTCGGTTCGGACGTAAACTTCACACATCCTACCGCTGACATCGCCAGCAGCAGGATGTATGAAACCCCTGTATAGATTCTTATATTTAACTTCAATGTTTTCATCTTGGCACCCAGTTAGGCGGTCAGGCCTAACTGGACGTAAAAAAATTAGATTACCTCAAATGGCTCCATCTCTACCTCATCCCACTTATCAACCTCAGGTGAGAAATAGATTTTGTTAAGAGCGAAATAGATCTTATAAATATATCTCTTACCCATTTCCCATGCACTGATGACATTATTATTCTTATCCTTATATGAGTTTGAAAGATCAAATTCAGCAGTCTGGTCTTCCAATGTAACACCATTTGTAGTAACATCATAAGTAATAGCAACTTTTACCGAAGTAGATGTATGTTTAAATGCCTGAGGAAGAAGAATTAGAGCACTGGCATTTTCCAATGATGAAAAATCTGAAGTACCTATTACCTGTTCACCATTCCATGCAGTATAATTAGTTTCGCTTTCATTTACTGACCAGCTTGGAGTACTAACATAAGCTGCACCATCGGTAATATTTTCGCTGAAATTACCTCTGTAGTTAACATTATTAACCTCAATTTTCTTAAGTTTAAATTCAGGAGCATTCGTAGTGCCATCCGCTTTAACCTTAAATACAATTGATGAGAGAGCATGATGGAAAAGGAGATCTACACCATCATAAGATTGATATGTATGATCAGTGCTTTCAGAAGACTGATTTGTACTTGAGGTTCTGTTATACGAACGCTCAGCATACATAAAATCGAACTGTTTTGCTGGAGATGGATCAATTTCAAAATCTGAAACAATAAGACCTGCGGCACTATAGCTGACAGTAGGATTACTTCGTGGATTAGCAGAAGTCGTTTTAAGGTCACTCGGAGAATATCCTGCAAAAGTCAGTTTTCCATTCTTAGGCCAATAATAAGTCTTTTCAGGCTCCCAACCACCTTTTGGATTTGAACCCAACGAAGAGCTATATGCGACTTCAACATTATTCATATATGCAGTTCCTTCAGCCCATTTTGCAAAATCACCTGATGTCCAAACAGCATAAACACTGAACTTCTCATATATAGAATATTTTCCGTCTGCTGTTGGCTCTTCACCATAATATCTAGCCTTTGAATTTAACTGAACAATAGGTGAATTGAATACAATCTGAGCTCCCTTGTCAGACACAGGCGCATACTCCGTCTTGGTGCATGCTGACATTGCTACAACCGCAATGCCGGAAAGTAAAACTAATTTACGCATTTTGTTATAGTAATTTGATTGTTAATATTCGTTATTTATTTCTTAAATAATCAAGTCAGTATTTACATCATTCCAGTCTTTAACCCCCGGAGAAAAACCTCCTCCACTGCCACTATCAGGAGGTCCTGGAATCTCTATGGTCTTATCTAATATTATCCATCTGTGCTCCTTTGCCATTTCAGTCTGAAACTCATCTGTAATGTCAAATTTTGCAGTGACAGGTGTACCATAAATTGTCTGTATATCAAACGTCACCTCAAATCCATTCTCGAAATCCGGCAATTTACCGAAAGTATAAAATGTCGAATATATTATGCCAGTATCATCATCAGCCTTGCTCTTTGTTTCTCCAAGCATATCGAAATACAATGTCACAGGATTCTTGGAATCAAGATCCGAGGTATATAATTTCTTGGAGCCGCTAAGACCAGTAATAAGGGACAATGATGAGGACAGATACGACACCCCTTTCACATTCACTTGGATATACCATGCCTCTACAATAGTATTTGCTCTGAAGTACTCTCCAGAAGGAGTACGCAAGGTATCTAACTCCATATTATATTTTATATCCACATCTTGTGCTTCGGAAACGAACAAGTGGTCAGGTTCATAGACAATAGTTTCATTTCTATAAACATCGTCTCCGTCAGCTTTCTTATTTAATCTGGAAGGGAGCGCAGAGTATAAGTGCGATGCAATCTTGTTAGTGAATGCTTTCGCCATGTGCTGATTTGATGATTCTTCTATCTGCGTCGTTTCTGTATCAAAGTTCCACGAAAGCAGACTCCATTCCCCAGGATCACAAATAATATATCCATCATAATAATGACCGTGCTCGTCATCTCCTTGGCTTCGCAAATAACGCTCTGCCACCACTTTTCCTGTATTCCTATCCGCAAGAGTGACACGCATTACTCCTGGTCTTTTGTATTCAGGCTTGACATTATCCGGATTATAGAATCCCTCAGTCGTATTTTTTATATGTTCATCAATATATACTCTCACATAGTGAGTATTGCTCAATTCGTCCAATGGTCTAAATTCGCAGGAAAACGTCAGAA
>CAKUVA010000041.1 GCA_934693135.1 uncultured Bacteroidales bacterium
TCGTTTTTTCAAATTTACAAAAATTCTCGCTATTTTCCTAATATTCAATCAATTATATTTCATCGAACTCACGTTATTTAAGGATTGTATGTTCTTTGAGATTAGGATGAAGAATCTTTTGCGTTTTTATTTCAACAATGCGGTTCTTGTTATCGTAACAATACTCGTTAATTTCATCTTCTGAAAGTCCAGGCCAGGTGTCAAATTCTTTTACAATACGACCAGCTGAATCATACTCATTCTTGGGATGAGATGCAAGGAAGTTCTTGAGTATTCCGTCCTGTATGTTATAATAATGGCCAGAATAACTGTCATTTTTAATGCTATGAAGAATTTCTGATATAGGAGTCCCATTTTTAGAGAACTGTACAAATTGTCTGTCGGTAGAATTCGATAATTCCAGCAAAAAAACGGGACCGCGCACATCAAAGTATTCAGAAAATGTTTTAATCTTGCCAATATATAATGAAGTATATCCGTCCCAAATACCAGTTACTCGTCTCAAGCTTGTGGATCTCCGATACATAATTAAATGTTTGTGTGATAATGCATTTTTAAAATGATTACGCAATGTTGTACTTAAATTCGTTTTTTAGGCCAGGGCCGCAACCATGAGCTTATCTAACAGTGCATTGCCGAAACGCCGCCGGTTGAACTTATAGCAGAACTCATTCAGGTAGTTCTGGAGATAGCCCGGCGTGATTTCATGGTAGACATCCAGCAGAAGCCGTTTGGCATTGCTGGTGGCGATATGGACCCATGGAAGGATCTTGCCGACCTGTACAGGTTCTATGACCTGATGGACGTGCTCCTCCACAAGAGACTTGAAGTTCGTATATGATTTCGAATCGTCTGTCTCCGCCAGCACCAGGACCTTGCTTTTCTTCTGGCTGCCGTGTCCCCGTTTGAGAGGCTTATCCTTCTCGGAATCAAGGGCTTCGGTGGAGAAGAAGCCTTCGTCAAGTTCAACCATGCCGCACACCTTGTACTCGGCGTCCCGTTTACCCATGGCATTACGGAGTTTATGAAGCATCGCCCAGATTGGCATATAGTTCTTGTGTCCGAGTTGTCGCTGGAGTTCGGCTGCGGAGAAGCTCTTCTTCGTCGAGGTCAGCAGGTGCATGGTGATGAACCAGTACCGCAGCGGCAGCTGGCTCCCGTGCATCACGGTGTTCGCCTTCTGACTCTGGCGGTAATGGCAGTGCTTGCACTCGAAGCACTTCTTGTCGCCTTTCCAGTAATGCTCCTTGCACCCGCAGTGAGGGCAGACGACTCCCTGTGTCTCACGGTACTCTCTCAGCTTACGTTCGCAGCTTCCCTCATCAGGAAAGACCTGCATAAAGTCAATAAGTTTCATGTCCCTTTGTTTTATAGGGACAAAGTTACCGCCAGGCCTTGACAACTTTTGACAAAAGCTCGTCCTTAGGTGGAACATTGATTAGTCATTTAAATTTTTATCATCAAGGTTTTTAATCTCCATATTGGCATTTGATAATTCTTGCTTAACAACTGCAAGGCTATTTTCCAGATACTTGATTGTGCTATTTTGCGCCTTAATAATGCTTTCTTTCTCCTCAATAATTTTTTCATTGTCTTTAACATTTGTAGAGAGAGTATTTACTCGATTAGAAAGGTTCACACTGATTGATACGAATATAATCACAACAACTACCATAAGTACTAACGCAGCCACCACTCTTGTATGCTTCTTCTGGCGGTGAACTTTTGTTAGTTCATCAGAAAGTTCCTTGGTTGTGTTTGTTAAATTCTCAATTTGCTTGTTCAGACTTTTAATTTTACCGGAATAGCCAACAAGTAATTGAGTATCGTAATCTTCGTTTTTGTAAATATGAATTAAGTTAAAAAGCTTTATGTTACTGTTAATATCAGCAGCTGTGGCTGTTGTGGGTAGTAAAACAAATTTGTCTGCACCTGCAGCATAATTTAAAGGAGGTAATTTCCTAAAACTATACCCCGATATCTTATCTATAGACAGGGAAATGTGTTGCATAATCCTATCGACCTCAGTGCGTTCTTGATGGAGTTTTATGGCTTTAACCGTGACATCACCAGCATCAGTAAATTCAAGTATCTTGCCCACGACTACAAGCTCAGCCATAGTGCCTTCAAAAATTGAGAACATTTGCTTTATATCGTTGCAGTATAGGTCGTTGAATGATACCGCCACACCGATATACTTGTTCGGAACAGATTTGCTGTATAATCTCCTGACATAGATATAGTACACCAAATTGTCATATCTTCTGATAGCAATCTGTGTTTTGACCTCGTTACAGGTCGCTACGCTCTTGAAGATATCTTTTGCATAATCATCTGGATATTGAGTATAACCAGAGCCAAATTCTCCGAAAATATATGTGGAATGATTCACTCTACTTCAGTTTGAATCGAATAACTTTTGAGTCATTATCTATGGTATAGGAGGCCACCCTGTCTAGGACACCATTACCAAGAAGAACCGGAGCTTCAGTATTTGAAGAAACTTGAGTAAGTACATCTCGGCAGACTATTGTTTGGATTCCATCAGTAATTTCGAGCGTCCGTATGTTGAAAATGGCATCTTCCACGACACTTCCATCAGCAATGCTGGACTTGGCTGTTCCAAGGAAATCGTCTTCTGTTAAAAGACCACGTTTCAATAGTTGCTTGGCCTCAAGTGGCGAGATAAGAGTGAGGGAACATCCTGTGTCAAAAATCATGTCGGTGCTCAGCCCGTTAATCTTTACCTGAACAAACTTCACGCCTCCTTCTAATGTATAGGGGACATTTATCGTCTCATAATCCGACACGGTTTCGGTCGGATAGTTGACATAAGGAATATGAACCTTTTTCGACTTATTACTGCCAGAACAAGACACTAAAAGCAAGATGGCGGCCATCAGCAACGATTGTCTTATAACAGTTTTCATTGTTTATTCACTTTGAAAGAATGAGTAAAGACCTTATTGTTGTTAACATAATAAGACAACACATGGTTTTCCCCTGAGATAGGAGTAGCAGAAATCTCTTTTTGTTTCTTACTGCCAGAAATAGAAAAACCATTGCACTTCCATTCGCCTTCCTGTTCTGGCACACCAGTCAAGATTATCCTATATTGTTTGCCGAGGATAAGAGGTTCATTTACATCTGCATTTGAGTTGTCTTTAATAACGATCAGAGGTGAAGTTTGCTCGGATTGAATTAGGCTGAGTGCCTTGGTCAGTTCAATGTATTTAGCCTCAAGTTCGGAATTCTTAGCCGTTAATGCTGAATACTGTTTTTTCAGTTCTGACGTTTTAGGAGCACTTTTAATTTCTCTGACACAGAAAAGCACAACAATAATTACAACAACAACAGCAGTGATGATTATAATGTATTTCCTGCGATTTTCTCCTTTCCAAAGAGATGAGTCATTACGATAATCATTATTCCGCCCAATGTCAAGGTGATCCATGGCCCCAGCATTAGGCTTGACAGATCTAAGAATTTCCAGCATCTCGGACAAATCCGGTTCTAATCTATCGGCCACAGCACCTATATCTGAGCACTTTTTTAACCTATCAACCTCCTGCTTTAATCTTGTGTTATCTTGCTTGAGAGAACTATTGGAGGATTTTAATGAATTTAATTCTGCACTTAATCTTTGATTTTCAGATTTTGTTGTTGATAAATCATTGGAAGCAGTAGTCAATTTCTGCTTAAGTCCCGGTATCTGTTTGCTGTCTTTTTTTAAAGCATCAATTTGATTCTCATATTCTTTCTTGCTTTCTTGATATTTTTGATCCGAAGACAAAAGAGAAGATATTATCGCATCTTTAGATGTATATACTGGAGAGACATATACTTTGCCATATATTTTGGTGGCGTTGAAAAAAGTCTCGCAATCCACATCGTTAATGTTGTAATAAACAGATTTCGACGCGTTTTGTTTTGTAAAAGAAGAATCGATCACCTCAAAGTCGCTTCCGAAATTAGAGATTATCTGATTTCTTGCCAATTTTGAGATTTCAGTCAATTCTCCGCCCACATCCTTGAAATTGGTAATTAAGTATTTCTCTGAATTTTTGTTATTACTTAAAAGTTTTCCGGAAATTTTTTGAGTATAAATTGTATCAAAGAGGTTAAACAAGGAATGGACATCGGTACAATAATTTCCTTCCACTTTTAATGACATCCCAAAATATGAGCCGGTACGGCCTCCCTCTGCGATAACATTCTGTGGTCTTATGTACGAGTAGTACGAGCAGAACTTATTAGCGTCCTTTCTGATTTCAATCACGAATGCTGATTGGGCTTTATTGAAGGTATCAAGAATATTATAGAATGAATTATAGTACGAATCATCGGAGGTGCCCCAGGCATCAAAGCCCTGAGGCACTCCGTGAAAAACAAATTCTGCTATCTCCATGTTTACCCCCTAATTTTCTTCATTATGGTATTCCACAACATCTGAGGATATTCGTCCACTCCCTGCTGGTACGTTAAGTATGCTGAACCATCTGCACGTGTCGCTTCTGTAAACATGCCATTAGAAAAAGGGACAAGCTCACATAAATAAGGTTTCAGCCATTTATAGATCGGTACTTCGTTAACAAATGGCGTAAATATACCCGGATACATATTGCTGATATCATTCTTTACGCCCGCTATATTAACTCTACCTGGAGAAATCACGAAGTTTGACTTGTCCACCTTGTTATAGAGAAAAATAGCTTTGTCTTGTACTCGCATCATTGTTTTAAGATGATGTATTCTGGAAACATATCCACTTCTATCTGAAGAATCTTTCCAGTCAGGTTCAACCATATAAATCCATATTTTTCTATTATTACTGTTAATAATAGTATTGACGTACGCCGGGAAAGGATTATCTGGCTTTTTGGGATTGAAGTAATACTCGCCGGGCGCCTCAAGGATCTGGCAGATACGACGGCCGTTTTTATCAAGTACTTCAACCAACATGAAGCTAATCATCTCCGTACCTTGAGCCGCGTTTGATGAATTGACAAGTTCATTATATCCATCGCACATTTTGGCATAATGGGCATCCGCCGCAGGCCTAAACGAACGGATTGGAGACACGCGATATCCATATTTCAGTAAAAACCTAGTAAGGCGAATGAGAGTCATCGTTTTTCCGCATTCAGTTGGACCGAACAAAACAACGATAGGAACGTTTGGATCCGCAATGGTGACGACTATGCTATTGGGATCATTGTACTCAGTTTGGCTGAGGCCTGTCTCTGAGGTGTCGTTGATTGTAGATTCTTCTGAAATTATAGGAGCAGCTGTGACAGTAGGTTCGCCAGTAGAGACTCCTTCAAAATCGAATTTTTTTGCCATAATAATTTACTTAAATTTGGTTGCTTTTGTTGTGTGCTATTCTTTTTTGAAAGCAAGGTCAAAGAAGATAAAGGCTCCAAGGTCAACAAGGATTGAGAGAAGAACCCATATGATTAGGCCTCGCCCGGCATACTTCCCATTCAAGAAATCTTTCCATACATCAAAGACACTCAGCATACGTTCCACCCGGGTCACAGCCTGAACAGGATTACCTTCGGCATCTTCCGGTAGATATGTTTCTTTGTCCCCTGTATTGAAGTCGATGTAATTACTATATGTCTTGATTGTTGAATATCCTCTAACGAGTCTGCTATTAACATCCTTAACTTGCTCGGCAATGTTCAAATCGATCTCCCCGCTCTTTATCAGATTCTCGGCATACTCAAGATTTTTATAGTCAGTAGATGCTTGACCCTTATAAGTGTTTTCGTCAGGAGCTGTCATTGAATTACGAATATTCGTAAGTTTACTTTGCATCAGAATATTGATCTTCTGGCGGTACGCGTCAACGAGTTTTGCACGAGTTTGTACGGACTTATCGTTAAATGATAATGGCTCCACCTTATCCACTTCCAAAAGCGTAGCGAACTGTGCCAGAATGCGTCTGGCATTAGACCCGAATCCGGGATTTGCATCATTCTTTATTTCAGATTCAAGTTCGGCAAACAAACTCCAAACCTTATTTTGGAATTCAGTTTGTTTGTCTCTGATCTTGGTCTCCGTAAGAGTATTGTTCTTCAGTTGATCCAAATATCCCTTTGTGGTAGAAATGTCGGTACTTGCGACACTTTCTATCGAGCTTCGATAAAAGAAAGTATGTGTATTGGTTGGCATACTGAAAAGAAGCCAGAATACAAGAACAACCAATATGCCGGCTATTAACTTTCCACCTCTCTTTTCAACATAAACATTCTGATTGAAGCTGTCAACAATCAATTTAGTTCCCCAAGAAGCAATAATGAAGAAAGCGATGGTTACAATCCAGCACAAGAGCTGAGGCCAAGATGAGAGAAGAAGATGCAATGACTCTTGTGTTGCCCAGCAACTGACGGAAGCCAATGCGATAAATGCGAAAACTGAAATGACTTTCAAGGTGTTGTTTTGTTCCATGATATTAATTGATTGAATGTTATTTATTTGCGTATTTCCTTTATGACTCCGGGTTTTGGCAATATATGGATCAAAAACCTTTGGTTGAGATGCTCATCAGATTCTCTCATTAGTCCAGTACCGCTTTGTACACCATCACCGCTGCCGCAAATGAGGACTTCGCAATTCTGTTCTGTAAACTTGATATCGTTGGCCTCCCAAAAGCGCTTGAGGTCAAGTGCTCTGCTGTAGCTTAATTCATAATTCCCCGCAAAAGAATCTCTTGAGGCCTGCCCCTCAATGATAAGGATGTACTGTATTCCAGGATATTTTTTAGTGGTCTTTTCAATAAAGGATTTTGCGCTCTTCCCTGCTTCAAGTAGTTTGGTTTTTATCTCATCCGAAACATATTTGTCGATATTTGACTGTCCTTTCGGGAAATATACATCTATCTTGAGTTTATGTTTTTTGAAGTCTTCTTTATATTCAAAATAATCTTCATCTAATCCCTTGGTAGCATCTTCGATTTCTTGAGCCTTGTCCAACTTTGCTTGTAGATTGATATTGTTCTGGATAACCTCTCCTTTCTCTTTGTTCAGTTGAACAACCGCGACAACAAAAAGCATAAGCATGACAAAGAAAAGGCTCGTCATGAGATCAGCATAGCTGGCCCAAAAATAGGATTTATTCTTTTTCTCCGTCATCTATCCAACGATGTGTTTAACAACAAATTCGTATGCAAACATCACAAACGCAAGAAGTGCGATAATCCTAATGGAGGTGTTCAGAATGTTCATCCATTTTCTGGATTTGTTCCTTTTGGATGTGGAAAACTGTTCTGAAGATGGTAATCGAACGGCACCATCACGTATGCTATAAGCACCAGATTCAATCAGCCTAACGATTTGATCAAGCCGTTTGGAATTCTCCCTTGATATATCAGCAAGAGACTTTATCGAGCCACTCATTTCCAACATATCTTGCATCCTCTTGAAAATCTCTTCTATATCTGCAGCACTTTGAGAAATGCCATTCTGCTGTTCCTTTAATTTTTCAACAAAATCTGCCTGCTGCTTTTCGTAAGTCCCCTTAAACATCTCAGCTTCTGTTGCTGCTTGAGTCTTAAGAGTCTCCATGTATTGCCCCAGAGATTCTGTTATCTGTTTAAAGGACTTTTCCAAAGAGCTATCGACACTACTTACTACTTGTTTTATATATTCTTCCCTTGATTGCACTTGAGTCATCTCTTTCTCGAAGAAAGTCCCCATATTCTCAATTGCTGCTGTTCGATCAAGGTGATTATTCAGATTCTCGTTGAGGCTGTTGACGGCATTCAGATAGCTATTCACATTGGTCAGATACTGAGTAAATTGTCCTATTTGCCCAGTACATTTTTGCAGTTCATTTAGTACTACGACATTAGCTTTGGCTGCATCCTTTATATTAATTTTGCTAATAGCATCTAATGCATATGCTTGATCTTTTGAGACCTGCCTAACACTTGTCAAGACATTATCAAATTCTTTGATATTGCCTTGGAAAGTCTGGTTGAAAGTCATCAAATTTGTTTGAAGGAGGGATAACGCCGTTACTGAATTGCCTGAAAGTACTGGCAAGAGTTCAGTTTGAAGCCAGGAATAGAATAGATTCTTATTGGTTTCAATCTGAGTCTTTGCGCCTTTAGACTTCCATGATATAATGGTGGTGCATAGTATACCAACGAAGCTTGCGGCCATTGCAATGGCAACACAAATCATCATTGAAGAAACATTTGTCAGATTGTCAACCCCACCGTTGAATGCAATGATAGAAATGCCTACAATGATTCCCACCATTGTACCCATCAGCCCCATATAAAGCGGGATAGGCTGCATGATGGATATCTCTTCCTCCTCGGCGCCACAATATCTTTCTACTACGTCCTTCATCAAGGAAAAATCGCTCGCTGCTCCTTTGTTTTTCTGAAGGTACATATTGATGGCATCCTTGATGTTTGTGGCTGTCGGATCAGTACTATTGATTGATATTTGTGATACTTCAACCTCTCTTGTAAAAGAGGTGCCATTGGAATTCCATAACTCATCAGAATTAGGGTCTTCTGATTCATGGATGGTGATACTGGCTTTATTAATCGAATATGCCAACTTGTTTGAGGGGAAAATGTCCTTGAATGTATTGGTTTTATTGACAGCTAGCCTAAATATCCTTAATTGATAGATAATTATAATTAGGATAATAGGGACAACAATTATATAATGAATAATGTTCATGATCTTATATGTTCAGTGTAATTAGCTGATGCGTATACATATATATGAATCCAATCGTCAAACAAACGAGCAGGAAGAGAAGTAAGAATGACAGGGAGGCCATAAATTTTTGAGCTTTTACTTGTTTTGATTTCTGAGGCCGCTCTGCGGATAAAGTGCGCTGCAGTTTGAGCTCTTCACTTAGTTGTTGGATTTTAAGAATCAACCCATTAAAGGCCGGAGTGCCAATGTTGTCATTTTTAACAACATAGACCATGTTATTAATTGTGATTTTACCCTTTATTATTTGCACCCCATCTGAAAGTGATGCTCCTTGAAAACCAACATAAGACGAATAATTGACGGGAGGCATAGCCTCAAAATACTTCTCTCCGTCTGAAATGTCGCTCTTGATCCTCTTGGAAATCAAGTCGTGTTCATAAAGGAGTGAGCCGTTGGCGATTTTTAAAAAATGAATTAATCCTTCATTATTAACAGTCAACACATTGCCTTCAATAACAATCGCTTGATATGCAGACTCAAATAAGCGGAACAGCCAGGATAGATTGTACGTGGCCATACTATTAATTGAGATACAAATACCAAAATAGAGGGTATTATCTTTTTCCGCCACTCGTCGCATATAAGCATAGTACATCATGTTAGGCTTCCTAAAAACTGCAATTTGAGACTCCGACTTGAAATTATTTGCCAGAGGTTGCAATTGAGTTTTTAGCGAGTCCATGGGATATTGGAAATATCCGTCAGAAGTTGTCCCGAAGATATAGGTGGAACAATTAACTTTAGTTCAGCGCAAAAGTAGCACTACAGCAATCGGGCTAAGCGACCACATTTGCCAAATAATTGATTTCTAATAAAATTGCAGCTCAAATGTTTGCTAGTGTCAAAAATGTTTCTTAAATTTGTAGTGCTACTTAATACTACAATACAAGACATTCTGATATGGCATTTATAAGGGTTCAGAAACTGGTGCGGGACAGTGACGGGAATATTCTCAGCGGCAGTGCGGCCATCAAGGAGTCGCAGTACATCAGGGATGGAGGGCAAGTTCCATTCCAGGCAGATTGTACGCGAACGTCTCGGGAAGGTCGTCTGGCTGGCTTCGGACGGCAAATCCGGAATATTCCTTTCCCCCAGCAGAGGACTTGTGTCCTATGATTCCGTCTCCGATAGTTTTGACGAGGTCGGCCGCGATGACGGACGCCTGTCCGGCGTAAGTGCCGATGTTTTTCCTGACACCGAAATCCACACCGTATTCGGCGATGCGCACCTCCTGCTTTGCTTTCTTGTCAAGAGCGGAATGGCCGAAGTGCTGAAGACTGCATTCCCCGATGAAATTGAACGGGAACGCGTCCTGTGCCATATCCTGCACAGCATCCTCCGCGACGGGAGCCGCATAAGTTGCGACAACTTCATCGAGAAGTCTTTCGCCTCCTATGTGCTTGAGGACATCCCCACGGCATCTCTCCGTTGTGATACCGCATACTTCAGCATGATGGGAAAGGACAGCGTCCGTCTGGCTTTCTTCAAAGCATTTGTTGAAAGAATGAGGAAGACCAGCCCCGACTTCGGAAAGTGCTGCTACGTCGACTCTACGCCCCTTCCCAACGATATTGACAACAACCCGTTCAACGCCCTCAGTTGTCATGGGGTTGACTCCTCCTCCGTACAGACCAGGCTTGTCCTCGTACTGGACGAGGAAACCGGTTCCCCCGTATGGTATGATATCATCCCCGGTAACGTCCTTGACATCAATACCATAATGACCGTGTTGAATGACGTTGCAGTAAGCCTTGACATTACAATCAACTCCCTTGTGCTGGATGCCGGATACATATCCAAGGAAGTGATGCACGCCTTTCACAACGGCACCGAGAAGTCGCTTGTCGGCAGGATGCCGGCAAGGAAGGGCTTCCCGTTCAAGACGCTCTACCACGAATTCAAGTCCAGCCTTGACAAAGGGAAATACCGTTTCGTCCGTGGAGGTCACGTCTACTTTGGCAAGAGGAAGGAGATTGAACTTTTTGGTGAGAAGATCTTCGCCTATGTTTATGTGGACAAGCACAACGCCCTCCAGAGGGAGCGCAACTACATGCTTGATCACCCCGAGGAATATGCCGCCCTGAAGGATAAAGAGAAGGACTGGATGTCCGTGCGCTTCGGTTACTTCGTGCTGCTTTCCAACAGGAAACTCGAGCCTGTCGACCTGCTCACAGAATACTTCGGCAGAACTGATATTGAAGGAGTCATCAAGACCAGCAAGGAGTATCTCGGGCTGCTGCCGCTGTCCAAGTGGTCTGCAGACACCGTGCGGGGAAAGATACTCAGTGACATAATGAACACCATCATCTTCCTGAACATGCGTAAAGCCTTGGACGAAAGCGGATTGTCGGTCAGTGAAGTGACCGGCAAGACTCAATCCCTCATGTGCTTCCGAAACAAGCATGGCGAAATATTGATAGAAACACCTAATAAAAAGGTCAAAGCGTACTACAAGCTCATCGGCGAGACCGTCCCGGCAAGCTTGAAAATCAATGACTTCCGCCGGAAGGTCATGCTCGCGTAATTGTAGTGCTACTTTTGGCATTATCTAAAGTTAACTTTGCAGCTCAACCATAAATTGAGCAAGCCATGGCAGGTAAATGTAAAGAAATGAACAAAATCAAGCAAGC
>CAKUVA010000042.1 GCA_934693135.1 uncultured Bacteroidales bacterium
TTTCAGACGGACGTTTGAAAACGTAAACTTCTAAGGAGTCTTACACAGCCCAACATCGGGATAAAATTTGATTCACTTTTTTTTCTTAAATTTGCACATACTTTACGCGGATATTAATAATCTGCGTAAGCATTGGGATTTATAAACCTTACACGAAAAATTTGCTATAATGGCATCAGAAAAAAAATCCATTCTCGGCATAGGGAATGCGCTTACAGATATTTTGGCAGTGCTGCCAGATGACTCATTCCTTAAGTTGTACCATCTACCAAAAGGGAGCATGCAGTTTGTGGACATGGAGACTGGGAATAAAATATTTGAAAGTCTTAAGCCTTACGGATTGCATTATGTCGCAGGTGGTTCTGCAGCCAACACAATCACATGCACAGCCATCTTCGGCATGACCTCTGCATTCATCGGAAAAGTCGGAGAAGACGAATTAGGACACTTATTCAAAAGTGATGAGGAGCAATATGGCGTAAAAACATTGCTTTTGAAAGGAAAAAATCCTTCAGGTCGCTCGATGGTACTTGTATCAGGGGCCAATGCGGAGAGAACCTTTGCGAACTACATGGGAGCAGCATTGGAAATGGTGCCAGAAGATCTCAAGCCAGAGTACTTCGAAGGATATGATTACTTCCACATTGAAGGATATCTCGTACAGAATCAAGCCCTTATCAGACGCGCAGTAGAAATGGCCCACGATGCCGGATGCATAATCTCACTTGACATGGCCTCTTATAATGTCGTAGAATCTAACGATGCGTTCCTTCACGACATCGTGGACAAATATGTAGACATCGTGTTCGCTAATGAATCCGAAGCAAAGGCATTCACAAAGATGGCACCAAGAGAAGCCCTCGATGAAATAGCAAAACATTGCAGCATAGCCGTTGTGAAAGTCGGAAAAGATGGCTCAATGGTAAAGAAAGGTGATGAATATTATTATATAGAAGCTTGGCCTGCCAACACGATTGACGCAACAGGAGCAGGAGACACCTACGCTGCAGGCTTTCTATATGCACATTCGCTCGGCATGCCGTTAAAAGTATGTGGAGAAGTCGGATCCATCATAGCCGCTAAAGTAGTGGAAGTAATAGGAACAAAAATTGATATACCACGTTGGAAAGCAGCGAAAAAGGAAATTAGAGAGTTGCTTGCGGATAACGGAGTAACAATTTCATCCAAAGAAGAGAACTACAATGTTTGAGTTTATAAAAGCCATATTTAGGAAAAGATACCTCAAAAGAAATAGTAAGTCCATAACTACTGGGCTGACATCTATGGAGCAAGTCCACACCATTTCAATCGTGATTGATGCCTCGGACAATAATTTTGAAAAGTGTATATCTCACATCAATGACTATTTCAATGAGAAAGGGATTATTGCCAAGATTCATTATTTTAATTTCAGCAAGAAAAGTGCAAGTGACCACACAATAGAGAATACAATTACCAGTAATGATGTCAATTGGTACGGACGTCCTTCGAAAGAAATCTTGAAAAAAATTTCTGAAGAAAAAGCCGACATATTCATATCTCTCATTGATAACGACAAGTTCCCAATCACATGCATAGCTAAAAGTTCCACAGCCGGATTCAAGATTGGGCGCAGACAATTATACGGAAAAACACTTGATCTTATCATCGAAGACTCACCATCAGAAGCATTTACACAAGAAACTGCATTTGATGAAATAATCAAATATATAAACACGATAAAATAAGTTCCATAATGAACGGATTGACAAAAAACATTATTACAGGTTTCAAAGGATTCGGAATGGGAGCCGCAAATGTGATACCTGGAGTTTCGGGAGGAACAATAGCTCTTCTTACAGGTATATTCACGGAAATCATCGATGCATTGAATGCCATGATGTCTCCAGAATCATGGAAATTACTTCTCAACGGCAAATTCAAAGACTTCTGGAAAAAAATACACGGAGCATTCCTCGTATCACTATTCATTGGAGTACTCGTCAGCATCTTCACACTGGCTAAGGTTATGGTTTATGTGATGGACTACTACCCTATTCAAACATGGGCATTTTTCTTCGGTCTAATCATAGCATCATCAGCATACATGATATATGACATAAAAGGATGGAAAATCAATGACTTTCTATTTTTCGCAATAGGAATAGCTCTTGGCGTGGCAATCTGCACATTATCCCCCACATCCACACCTGACGACTTATGGTTCATATTCATCTGCGGAGCCATAGCAGTATGTACTATGATACTCCCAGGAATATCAGGAAGTTTCATCCTCGTTATTCTCGGAAAATATGATTACATAATGCAGGCTGTGAACCAGATGAATATACCCGTATTAGGAGTATTCGCAATTGGATGTATCATCGGTATTCTCGGATTCTCCAAGTTTCTCCACTGGCTTCTTGCTCGTTGTGAAAGACAGACCATGCTCGTACTCGTAGGTTTCGTCATCGGAGCACTCGTAAAAGTCTGGCCTTGGAACAATGTTACTGCAATAGCAGAAGCTCAACTACTGAGAAGTGGGATGAATGCTGATGCCGCCAGAGAAAGCGCAGAGATGTTGATCGCAGGAGGTGCAAATCTAAAAAATTTCGACCTGCAGATTTCTGGAGCGATTTTCTTTGCAATCTTAGGATTGTTGCTTGTAGCAATTCTCGAATATATGAGCGCAGTACACAAACTCAAAGATTCACAATAGGATCAATGCCTTTGTGCCAAAATCTATATGTAATATCTTCTACAACATAAGACTTTACATCCGTCACAGACAATCCTGTGGCGGATTTTTTATGCTTTATATGATAAAGTCTCTGATTTGTACTACGTTCATTAAGCGGTCCACAAGATGGTCGGTAAGGCCCCACCTTCACATAGTCGAAAAGCCTCCAGATATCATCTTCCACATTCTCACGACCCGAGTATATCGCCAAGGCCAATGATGGGTAAGCCTTCTTGATATAAGATGCAATCTCCATCAAGGAAACATGGTCATTGCCCTCGCCGAGAAACAAGAAACAGTTCACTCCGAAGTTCGCATCTAACATTGACTCGACAGCCTCCGGCGTCAGTTCCTCTCCGACGTCCTTGCGCAAGAACGGAGAATGGCATCCCTCACAGAGGCCAGTGCAGTTCGAAATATCCACTGCCAATGTCACCTTGTCCGGAATCTCTTCCAAGACAATGCTATTCATCTCCGGTATATATTTAATCATCGATGTCCTATTTCAGATAATTATCGGAAAGTTCGAAGCAGTTGCGCATCAAGAAGCTGATACACAGATTCTTATTTCTCAGCATAATAGCGGTGCTCAGCCTCCTCCTGACGCATCTCGCTAAATGACGAAACTCTCTTCAAGTACCCGATGACACGGGTGAGATAATCCAAATTATGACTTCCGCACTTAGGGCAGACTGTCAATGTATCCTTACTGATATAGCCACAGTCGTTGCAAACCGTGTTGCGACAGTTAAATGTGAAATAGTTCGTCCCGTAGTGAGCAGCGACGTTCAGCAGCTGCCTGTACTGATCCTTGCTGAGATGCTCGGCAATGTTCATGTGCAGTGCAGAGCCACCATCAAGATATTTCACATATTCCTCCCCGTGAAGCTTGAACTTATCTATCATTGACAAGGAATCATCCTCAGGATTATAGAAATACGAGCTGTACATATTATGCTTCGGAGAGACGAAGAACCCGTCCTTCTTGTCCCATTTGTAGTTCTTTCCGGAAAGATTCTCGCCCGGCACGAACTCGGTATTGAACATTGTCTCACGCGTCTTATCTTTACGGTTGGAGATATTGATGGTTTCCAGAATCGTGTTCACGAACTCGCGATAGGCTTCATTAGGGGAAATCTCCAGTCCGAGGAACTCCGCCGCATCGGTAAGTCCGTTAACGCCCACAGTAAGATACTGCTTTCGCATATCGATGAACCCGGCCTTATAGACATCCAGCATATCAGCCTTAAGGAAATCACGGATGATTTCGTTGAATGCAGTCTGATACTTGTGGACTCTGGCGGTCATCTCGCTAATTTCAGCATCAATACATTCGTACAATGCCTTTCTGTCGTATTTGAGATCTTTCGGAAGCGGTTTTCCTTCAGGCAGGTCAATGCCTTGAGTTTCCTTGAAGAACTTTCTTGCGGCAATCTGGATAATGCGGTTAAGGTTAATGGTCATTACAGATTTCGAGCCAGTTGCCACAGATGCCGTGCCCATAGAATACTGGTGCGTCGTATGATTATGCTCCTCGTCGCTGTTATCCAGATCCTTCAATGAGTTTCGCAGACGACAACAGCTTGAAAGACTATCCGGACTATTCGATATGTAGCAGAAGAAGCTATGCCCCTTGGACCACATTTCCGCTGTGAAATCAGCATATTCTTTATCTGCATAATCATCGCTACCATTGGTAAGAAGTGCCATCGTCTCGACAGGGAACGTGAGAATATATCTGTTTCTTTCCTCATTGAACCAGTTCATGAAATGCTTCTGCAGCCAGGACAACGTCTCCCATTTCGGAGCTGTACCATCCGGGAAGCGGAAATCACCAAATACGCCATCGAAATAAGGCTTATCGAAATAGCCAATATTCCAGAATACAGTCTGATACCCGCGATTACCTGCAGGCATATTCATCGAGTGCACAACCTGCTGGAAATAATTGTCAATAACCTTCTCAAGAGTGCGTTGCTTGACATTATTCTCGACCACCTCATCCAGTCTTTCAAGATAATTCTCACCGTAATCCTTACGAATGAAATAGTCTAAATACATTAGAAATTCTGGTGTGGCAACAGCACCCATGAACTGCGATGATATTGAATAGACAAGGTTTATAAACTCACCACAGAACGATTTCAGATCAGTCGGTGCTACCGATACCCCACCAAGTTCCTTAAGTCCGCTCTCCAGGAACGGATACATGGTAATAGCCACACAATACGGATAGCCCGGAGTGCCGCTTTCGTCATGCTTGTAGAGTACATGGCTTTCAAGATCCTCGATGTACTGGTCCGCCAGACGCTTGCTGTACATCGCCTTGATCTTATCCTTCATTATGTAGCGGTTCTGCTTGATATTATTCTCCTTATAAAGTTCTTGACCAAGTGTCACAATATTTTTGCGTGTAACATTGGCATTAGAATCAAACTTGGAGCCGGTAGCAGCATTGGACGCCTTGATATAGTCGCGGATAAAGTCGCGCTTCTTGCGAAGATCGATTCCGGCATCGAATTTTTCGATATATGCCAATGCGACTTTCTTGTTTATGGACATCAATGACTCCTCAACTTGCCGTCGAATTTCCTTACTGGCTATTTTGTCATAAATATATAGGTTATCGACAATGGACACAACCACAGATTCTGGGCACGCCTCGCCTGCAGTCCTGTAAGCCTCGTGAATACCTTTGATAAGTTTCTCTCTATCATACTCCTCGTAGGAGCCATTAGTCTTATAGACATCCATAATCAGAAGATTTTTTTATTCTATATAGCTATCAATTATGTAGTTACAAAAATTACACATAATAGCCACATTTAGAACTATTAAAAACAAGTCCAATCCGTGAATCACGGACCGGACCTGCAAAATTATAAAATCCCTCTACCTTATCAAAGAGTTTTCTTCGGAAAAGTTACCTCAATTCACTTCCAACCACCTCCAAGAGCCTTGTAAAGATCAACTATCGCAAGACTTTCTCGTGTCCCGGCTTCACAAAATTCAAGCTGAGAATCCAAGTACTTACGTTGAGAATCCAACACATCCATATAACTTATGACGCCATTGATATACTGACTATCTGCCAATGTCACATATTTCATCGCAGCATCTAACATCTCAGCCTTAGCAAGGGAATTTGAGCGAGCTGACTGCAGCGTTACCACTGCGTCATATACCTCACGGAATGCCTGCATTACATCCTTCTCGTACGATATACGAGCTTGTTCATAAGCAGATACAGCAGCCTTCATGGCAGCCCTACGTTTTCCAAATTCGAACAGTGGTGACGTCAATGTCGCACCAGTGAACCAGAAAGGAGACTTAAGGAAAGAGGTCAATGCGTCATTTTCCAACCCAGCTCCGAGATTTATAACAAATGAAGGGAACCTATCTGCCACAGCTATCCCTACACGAGCCTCCGAAGCACGTAATCTATCCTCCGACTGCATAATATCAGGCCTGCGCTTCAGCAAATCTGAAGACAATCCAATGGGTATTTCTACAGAACTATAAGACACAGAGGCTGAAAGACTCCTTTCTATATCCTTAATATATGATCCTGTCAAAAAGCACAACTCGCTTTCTTTCAAGGCTATCTGCCTCTGCAAGTCAGGAACACGAGCCTGAGCGGAAGCCAGTTCAACGAGAGCTTGCTGATATGGTATTTCCGATGTAAGTCCCCCCTCTGCACGTAATTTAGATTGGTGCACAGATTCCTGTCTGGTAATCAACGTATTCTTCACGATCTCAAGCTTTCTGTCAAGCCCAGCAAGTTCATAATAGCATGTTGCAACAGAAGCAATTATACTCATTTTAACCGCTTTCTGATTTTCCGTCATTTCAAGATACCCTGCCAGCTTCTCGCGGTTCGCCCATTTCAAACGGCCCCAAAAATCTACTTCCCACTGAAATGAAGCCTTGAGACCAAATTCTGGATCCTCCGGGTCGGAATCAACACCTCCATAATTGCTATGATCATTCTGTCCATACCCCTTTACAGATACTGATGGTAACTGCGAAGCTTTCTGAATACGATACCGATAACGAGCCTCCTTAAGCCGTTCAACAGCAATTAACATATCCTTATTATAGGTAAGAGCTTCTTTTATCAGTTTCTGCAATTCTGCATCAGTATATATTTTCTGCCATTCGACATCGCCCATGCTGCTGTCTGCCTGAAAACCATAAAGAGAATCAGGGACATTGCCAAGATCCGGCTTTGTGCACAATCTGGATGTAGAGCATGATTCCAATGCTGATGCGGACAATATGACGGCAGCCAGCATTGACATAGCCTTTCCACCACCATGGACGCGGTGGGCGCATTTTCCCGACAGCCATGACCTGAGCCGGTATATGACGACAAAGAAGAACGGAACAAATACAATACCTACCGTAATGCCAATGATCATACCGAAGAAAACGCCTGTGCCTATATTCTGACGGCTTTCAGAGCCAGGACCGCTAGCAAATACCAAAGGGAGCATTCCGAGAATGAATGCCAATGAAGTCATAACAATAGGACGGAATCTGAGCTTGGCCGCCGTGACGACTGCTTCCTCTAGGTCCATGCCCTTCTCGACCTCATCCTTCGCAAACTCCACGATGAGTATGGCATTCTTTGCGACTAGGCCGACAAGCATGACAAGGCCAATCTGGAAATACACATTGCTCTCCATCCCCAGAACGGCGATGCCAAGATATGCTCCGGCAATCGCTATCGGAAGCGACAGGATCACTGCCACAGGGATTGACCAGCTTTCATACTGTGCCGCCAGGAAAAGGAATACAAAAAACAGAGCCAATGCTAGGACAAGGCCTGTCTTGCCGCCTTCCTTCTTCTCCTGATACGACATTCCGCTCCATTCGACACCTATGTTGTCCGGAAGATGTTCTGCTGCAATTTCTTCCAATATATCAAGCGCTTCCCCGGAGCTCGTACCATTGGCCGCTTCCCCGTTTATCATCGCCGAGTTATACATATTGAACTTCCTTATCGTTCCTGGACCTGTCGTAAAGCTCGTCTTACCCAAGGCATTGACAGGAATCATTGTTCCACCGGCGCTCTTCATGAAAAACAGATTTAGGTTATCCGTATGAGCACGGTACGGAGCATCGGCCTGAATATAGACACGATATATCCTATTGTACATATTGAAGTCATTCACATAGATTGCCCCAGTGAAGGCCTTCAAGGTCGAGAACACGTCCGCCATGGAAAGGCCAAGCAGCTGAATCTTATCCCTGTCTGCATCAAAATACAGCTGAGGTATATCATTCTGCATTCCCGATGACAATCCTGTAAGTTCCTTGCGCTTAGAGGCATAATACAGCAATGTATCCGAAGCATTCTGAAGATCCTGATAAGTCGCATCTCCTCTCGCCTCCAGAACCATGGAGAAGCCACCTGATGTTCCAAGTCCCGGGATAACCGCCGGAGAACTGATATACACCTGGCTTTCAGGATACCTGGATAGTGAATCACGCACCATTGCAATGGTTTTGGACATATCCGTTTCCCGTCTCTTGTTCCACGGCTTGAGGATTACTGTCAAGGTACTGCCTGACTGCGTAGTTCCTATACGAGGGCTGGAACCAGTTACATTGAGCACATATTCGACGTCATGCTGCCTGAGCAGAAAGTCCATAGCCCTATCAGTCACTTTTCTGGTGCGCTCCAGAGTAGCACCAGTAGGAAGTTCAAGCTCTACCGTGAAGTACCCCTGATCCTCTTTCGGAATGAAACTCTGAGGGACAATGCGTCCAAGCACGAATATTCCGACTATGGCGATGCCGAACAATGCAAACATCCTCTTGGAATTATGGACAGCAAGACGTACCATTCGTGCATAGAACGACGTACCATTGTCAAGCCACAAGTTTATCTTGCGAAACACCCGATTTTTTGGCTTGCTCTCATCATGAGGTTTCAAGAACTTAGAGCACATGACAGGACTGAGGGTAAGCGCCACTATAGTGGAAATTATGACCGATACGGCAATCGTAACTGTGAACTGACGAAAAAGCTGGCCTGTAATTCCAGAGAGGAAGCTAACCGGCACGAATACTGCGCAAAGTACAAGAGACATTGCCACAAGCGCACCACCGATTTCGCTCATTGCCTTTTTCGTGGCTTCATAAGGAGACAGATGCTCAGTCGTCATTATTCGGTCCACATTCTCCACCACGACGATAGCGTCATCCACCACGATTCCGATAGCCAGAATCAGCCCCAGGAGGGTCATCATGTTCAGAGAAAATCCGAATATCAACATAACCCCGAATGTACCTATCAATGATATCGGTACAGCAATGGCAGGGACCAATGTAGCTCTAACATTCTGAAGTGCAAGGAACACGACCAATATGACCAATATCAGCGCTTCGAACAATGTCCTATAAACATGATGTATGGATTCCGATATATATGTGGTCATATCGAATGGAATCTCGTAAGACATGCCCTCCGGAAAAGCCTTGCTGATTTCCTCCATCTCTTTCTTCACATTGTCAGCGACCTCGACAGCATTGGCCCCTGGAAGCATGAACACATTGACAACAGCCGCATTGCGGGCATTGATTCCGCTTTCGGTATTATATGACTGTGCTTCAAGCGATACCCTGGCGACATCTTTAAGCCTTATGACAGCGCCACTGTCATCCGTGCGGACGACAATATTCTCGAACTCCTCCACAGAAGACAATCTTCCAGGAGCCATGATAGGGATAGTAACATCTACGTCAGTTATAGGCTGCTGTCCGAGCACTCCCGCCGCAGCTTCGCGGTTCTGGTCTTTCAGTGCATTCTGCAAGTCCTTTACCGTTATTCCAAGACTGGCCATCTTGTCCGGCTGAACCCATATCTGCATAGCATAGTAACGGCTGCCCACATTGGACACGACTCCCACTCCCGGAACCCTGCGCAGACGGTCCTGAATATTCAATGTCGTATAGTTGCTAAGGTATATCTCATCAAATTTCGGATCATCAGACATAATGGTGATAGTCATAAGCTTGCTGGATGATTCCTTTTCCACGGAGATGCCGTTCTGGACGACTTCCGCAGGAAGCCTTGATTCCGCCAGCTTGACCCTGTTCTGCACCTCAACAGAGGCAATATCCGGGTCTGTCGAGATGTCGAAGGTCAATGTAGCAGAGTAACCTCCATTGTTGGAATTACTGGACTCCATGTAAAGCATCCCTGGTGTACCGTTAAGCGACTGCTCTATCGGAGTCGCCACAGCCTGTGACACCGTCTGCGAGTTAGCTCCAGGATATGATGTAGAGACACGAACTACCGGTGGTACAATCTTCGGATACTGGTCCACCGGCAGCAAAGCTAGTCCGATGCACCCAACAAGTACAATTATAATAGATATGACAGTCGAGAATACAGGCCTGTCAATGAAAAAGTCCGATTTCATAAGTATTTACTCTTGACCGATTTGTGATAATTGTCGCGGACATGCTTGGTAGCATTATCATTCAGCATTGTCCTGGTATAGTACAGCCGTAACCTTCATTCCGTGCGACAGTTTGTGCTGTCCTTCTACAACGATGGCTTCGCCAGACTTCAGACCTCGTTCGATAACAGTGGTATTCTCTACTTCAGGACCAGTTTGGACAAACCGCTTCTCGACAGTTCCGTCCGGCTTGACAACAAAGATATAGGAACCACTTTTCTCAATGGTAATGGCTTTCGAAGGAACAGCGACAGCATCTTCCCTGACATCGAGAAGGACCTTGACATTTGTGAATTGACCCGGAAGAAGCTCCCTGTCAGGGTTCGGCATCTCAGCACGAACGGAGAATGTACCAGACTTTGCATCCACTAGTGGATCAGCGAAATCGACAAGTCCCCTATACTTATATACTGACTTATCCGCCAATGTTATAGTAACATACGGATCCCAATGCCGGCTCGTATC
>CAKUVA010000043.1 GCA_934693135.1 uncultured Bacteroidales bacterium
GGGGTGTGGCGCAGTTGGCTAGCGCATCTGGTTTGGGACCAGAGGGTCCTGTGTTCGAGTCACAGTACCCCGACTTCTTCAAGAGAGACTTAAAATAAGTCTCTCTTTTTTTTGTGTTTACCGGTATAAAATCATGGTATAATTGCCGGCAAAAATTTATTATATCAAACGTTGTAAAATAAAAATTTAATCATATCTTTGCGAAAATACATCGAATAGCCAATGAGATCAAACCACATTCTTTTACTGACCTTATCTTTAGCGCTCTATTCATCGTGTTCTATAGAACCGACTGAAAATGAGTCTTCATCTTTGATGAAAAAACAAACCTATGACAAAGGCTTCTGACCAAGAATCAGTTTCATTGGGATCTCTCATAGACAGAGCCAAAGTTAAAGAAGAAGATTTCAAGTCTTTCCATATAGTGCAAATACCATTTAAAGAAGAAACGAACACTTCACCTGTAATCCTTTCAGACACCTTGAAAAATAACTATAATGCTGAAGACATTACAATGGTCAAGAAGTATCTTGTTTTAGTGAAAGACATTGAGACTTCCGAAGAGAAATCTATGGTGACGACATTTGTCCCCACTGCAAGAAATATTGAGGAATATGGCGAGGACAGTTTCAGTTATTTGGACAAAAGCACATTTGAAGGCATTGTTATAAACAGCAAATATCGTAATACAGAAAGACCTGGAATCCACCGCATATTTTTGGGACATATTGAAAGATACTACCACGAGAAGGCCTTGCTACAACAGCGAGAAAGGAATATATAACCCTTTGAAGAAGATGTCAATAGCGTCTCCTGGTTGATCTGGATTGCGTGGAGGGACGTTCGGAATGGTCAGATGTCAAAATACGAAAAAACATAGCGGTATAGATTTATATGCAGAAGAAGGAACTGAAGTATATGCTATGTTTGACGGAGTTATAGATAAATCAAAATATGTTATAGAACAACCAAATAAGGAGAAGAAAGAATACCCGGATGGTTATAATGGAGACACAAATGATGCAGGGAACAGAATATATATTAAAAGTAAGTATAAGGGAGACAATATTAGGTTAGGCTACTGCCATCTTCAAGCTGGGACTCCAGTTGCTATTAACCCAAGGACGGGAAAGCCGTTTGCCCCGGGAGATGTGGTATATGCAGGTGAACTTGTAGCTTATACCGGGAGAACGGGTAATGCCTATAATGTAGAGAACAAACACTTGCATCTTACATATTATAAGAATTGGGTGTTAACCAACCCGGAAGAAATATTGAATGGAAAGGTTGATTGGAATGAGACCATGACCAAGGTCTTGACCGAAGGGCTGAAAGGCATTAAATGTGACTCCGAAAGACTTATTTTAGGCCTCATTGACTAACTATATAAATTATAAGAATACAATTATGAGACGCTTGTTATTAATCGTTATGTTGTGCTTCCTGCCAACGTTTTTATCTGCTCAGGAGATTACGGTCCCAGTACATATAGATGTAGAGGGGTTACACGGCTCTTTCATTTAACGTAGAAGTAATGATATATTGCTCCTTCCCCGATTCATTGCGAATCGGGTATTTCTTTTTATTTCTGTATGTCAGACAGTTATGATTTTATCAAAATCTGTTTTTTATAGAAGAAAATGTAAAAGTCCGGTAAAGTCCATTGATGCCATCCTCATGAGTTAGGACATCCCCTTTCTCGTGTCATCCCTCTTTTTTACGGAGGCCTTTCCATATAGAGAACAGCGAGTGTACAATTCTTTGTATGGTATCAAGGTTTCTGGCGGCTTTTGCCGACTTGCGTTTTATCCGGTCCTGCAGTAGATTGCAGTCCAGTGTCCAGTGCATGCTTTCTATTGACCAGTGATTGCGTACCAATGAGCCCAACGTCGGCGTGTCTGTTGGAAGACTGCTCACATACAGTCTCTTCTTGGCGGTCCGTGTGTCGGACGACTTCTTTACCGTGTCGGATTCGTATTCTATGACCGTCATGTTCCCTTCCCATTTTTCCTTGCAGGCTATGATGTCAAGGTCGTCATAGATACGATAGGTTCTGGTTTCGATTCTGCCGTGCCCGAGTTCCGGTCCCTCCGTGTAGGAATACACGGGAGATAGCCCTTTGAGTTTGTCTTCCGCCCAAGCCATGCTGGAACTGGTTAAAACAGGGCGGCACATTTGATCCGCTGCTATCATTTGTCTTTCGACCTCGGAAACAGCACGTTCACGGTCAATAATGACATGTTCACCGAAAAAGATTTGTTTGTATTGTTCAATAAATTTACTTTTACTCCCGAACAAGTGATCACTATTCAGAATGAACTTGAAGTTTATGCAATATCATAGACGGAATTTAAAGTGTTTAAAAATTAATGAGATGAACAGACTAATTGTATCTTTAATCCTCTGTGGAGGCGCTCTTGTCTATTCTTGTACGAAAGAACAGACATCGACAATATTGCCTTTAGAGCAGCATTTGAACACAAAACCACTTAGATTCTCATCAGAGGATGAACTGGTTGAGGCAATTAATGAAAACAAGAATGATACTTATCAGACAAAATCATCATCTGACTTTAAGTCTTATTATCAGACAGTTATGCAAGAAGATGATTATGATGATAGACCGAATGCAATTTTAAGCGATGCATTTGGCTCAATATTGAATCCAGATGGCGAAGTAGTTTATGGCTCGACATTGATCAAAGTTGGAAAGGAAGGGATTTTCTATGGACCGGAAGCTGACAGCTTAAAGATTCGTGATATCGCATCTCAGTCAGCGATAGCCAAATTGTGTAGAGAAGCAGTGTGCCCGTATATTTCTAAAGAAACTACATCCTATGCGATTGATGGACTTGATGGTATTTATGCTATAGATACTTTCGGATATATTGCAGGCATTAATACTACTGCAGAAGAAGATGTGCCATTTGTTTCAACGAAAGTTTATGTTGATGGTACTTTTCAGGAGATAAACACAAACGCCAATCTGTTGTTTGGTGGGACCGGCATGGCCGCTGATTGGAGTAAAGATTTTGTGAAACCGAAATCAGGAAGCCAGAAAGTCAAGTTCAGTGATAAGAAACACTGCAATGATACCAAAATGTATCAACAACATTATGGGGTAGATAGTGATGATGGAATTAAGACGAAAACGATGAAAAAACGTTTAGGTACTATATGGGATAAAGTAAATAATCCACTTGAGGCTGGGATAAAAAACATCAGTCTATATGTGCAGGCTAATTTCGCAGCATGTAAAAATGATGATATATGCCACATGACGTTTGCTGGAAGAGAATATGACGTATATGTTGAACAGTCCCGATCACGCTCATCTAACTGGGCCATTGGGTTAAGCAATGCTTCTGTTATTTCAGAAATTTCCAAAGGAAAAAAATTTGCAACGGATAATAATATTAGCATTGTTCCATCGGCTGTAATGTTTGTACTCAGTAATGATGCCGCAGTTGTTCGTTTTGAGGATAAATATAGATACGAAAGCAACAACAGTGTTATGATAATAAAATGGAGAACTCCTTTTGGCGGGACTTTTGCAGCAAAAAATTCACATATGAATGGAAATTGGAAAGAAGCTGGAATTTTCCATGTTGAGAAACTGGATGCTTATGCATGTTCTATCAGAGGTGATGTCAAGAAAGGTACTATGATGCATTATACATATCAAGATAATGGTTCAAAATAGTTGGTTATGAAAAAGTTTTTTACTTGTTTGTTGATGGCAATATTATTTTCAATAGGCCTTATTGCCTCCAGTGCTACAGATGGCAGTGAAGACAAAATTCTATTCCAAAGCGGCTATGGGTATTCATGGATTCATAATAAGGTAAACGGGTTTAATACTGAGCAGTCGATATCATATCTTCCTTTTAAACATTGGAGTTTTGGGGTTGAAGTCGGTTTAGGAAAAGGAAATAAAGACAAGTCGGAAATGGAAAATACGTTCATGTCGAAACGAATATATTCATATTTATCCGTAGGACCGTTAGTTTCATATTTCCCCATAAGGACATGTCATCACAATGTATATATCTCTGCCAGCGTAAATTATATGCATGATGAGGAGGAAAATCTTTTGGGTACCTCCGGCAATGAAAAAGTAACTCAATATTGGATGTCGTTCAAGAATGATCATATTGCACCAAGTTTGGCTTTAGGATACTATTACGATGTGTATAAAGGTTTTGGCATAGGAGTAAAAGCAAAAGGAACATACTGCAATGACATTCGACTTACAATGCTTTTCAATATGTCATTTTCTTTCTGATATCATTAGGCTGCAGTTTTATGCGGCCTGATTTTTAACTATAGAAATATGACTTTGCCGCTGAAGAAATATGTATGTTTGCATGCTACTATCCTGTTCTTGGCAATCATATATGGGATAATGTATCTCATGTTAGTGGATGGATGGTACTCATATTATGACGTCAAGGAATTCCTGCAAACAATTCCTGGTGGTGTTTTCGGAAGACTGGGCTTGATGATTCTTTTGGTGGAGTTATCAATGCTTTCTATAGATCTGCTTCATTGGGTGATGCAACGGTTTTTGTCAGGATTCCCAATGTTGATCGTAGTAGTTGTGGTGCAGTCTGTCGTTAATTTTGGGCTATGCGACATCGTGTCAAATATTTATGACGAGCTATATCTATCTGTATCAGATGTTTACTGGAGGGTTATGTTTACAAATTCATTGCTTGTATCGATAGCTTCGTTGATGTATATTATTCTTAGATATATAGGAAAACTCAGGATAGAACAGAGAAAACTTATTATTGACAATCTTTCGACTCAGACAGATAATCATTTCATCTTTAACTGTTTCGGTACATTAAAAGAATTGGTCGATACGAATTCTGAAAATACAGGAGTGTTTTTAGAAAATTTCTCTGATATGTACAGATTCATTTTGACCATAGGGAAACAGACTTATGTTACGGTAACGGAAGAACTGAAGTTCGTAGAGAACTATATATATCTTATTCATGTTCGTTTTCCTAATATTGTCGTTGATATAGAAAATAAGTCGATAAAGAATAATTATACATATATATTGCCTATGGCCTTGCAGATGTTGGTAAGAAATGCAGTCATGCATAATGGCAATGGTGTGGGTGAAAACAGATTGAGGATAACGATATCTATAAATGATAAAGAAATTACAGTTTCCAATAACAGGATACCATTGGTTTCCCCGATATATAGTACTGGAATTGGATTGGTAAATATAAAGGAACGATACAAATTGTATGCACACAAGGATATTGTCATAAAAGAAAGTCCTACGAATTTTTCAGTGACTATACCTGTTTTATATATGGAAGACTTGAATGATGAAAGTATTGGTAATTGAAGATGAAAAATTGATTGCGCAGTCAATGTTGACTATGCTATATAATATCAATCCTAATCTTGAACTTTTTTCAACACGGTCAATAAAGGACTCAGAAGCTTTTTTGCGGTTGCATTCTGATATTGATTGTATTTTTGCAGATATTCGTCTGTCAGATGGGATGTCATTTGCCATTTTCGATAAGATAAATACTGATGCTGCTGTAATATTCACGACCTCTTATGATGAATATGCCATAAAGGCTTTTGATTATAATTGTATAGGTTATCTTTTGAAGCCAGTCAAAGAAGAGTGCCTAAGGAAAATGTTGGAAAAGTTTCAGTTATATAGGTACCGTCCAGAGCAAATGAAGGACATAAACACTATCGCAGAATATCGTAAGCGATTGTTTTTGGAGAAGGGGGACAATACTATAATTGCAGCAGTGGATGAAATTGTATATTTTTTCACTGAACAAGGATATACGAGAGTCTATCTTAAAGATGGTTCAGTCGCTGGATTAGATGAGTCTTTGTTGAAAATTATGACTGGACTTAATCCCAACATATTTTTCCGAGTGAATAGACAAACGATCGTGAATGTTGACTATATTGCTGGTATTCATAATGGCATATTCCGTGATAGTAGTATTTGGCTTAAGAGCCCATTTGCTAGAACAAAGATAAGACTATCATCAGATAAAAAGAATGAGTTGACGGAGTTGCTGAATAGATAGCTTTGTAATACGAAACCTTAAGCATTGTGCGATAAATTGTTCGAAAAATCCGTATATTTATGGCAGAAACTAATATATCCGAATGAAGACAATATTTGCCATGTTTATGGCTTCTGCATTGAGTGTCAGTGCGTTTGCTAATAATCCTTGCTCGGTGATAAATATCCGGACAGAAAATGTTTCCATGATTATCCGAGCTGAAAAAGATGGTAGGCTTGCCACATTGCATTTTGGTAGTGCGATAGATGATGTGTCGATTTTCACTGCCTATAAGAGCGGAATTAATGGAAATCATGGCTCCCCTTATGAGACATATCCAGCAGAAGGCTGGAGGGTGTTCAATGAGCCTGCACTGGCCATAACTCACAGAAATGGTGACCTTAATACCGAATTGAGATATGAATCTCATGAGGTTAAGGCATTGGATGATAATGTGTCGGAGACAACCATTCATATGGCAGACATTGCGGAAGGAACGGAAGTCGACCTCGTCTATACAACATATAGGAAACAAGATGTTATCACGTCGCATTCCGTGATTAGAAATAAAGAGAAAGGTAACATTGTTCTGAGAAGTTATTATTCTGCAGCGTTGCCTATAAGAGCTGATAAATATCTTCTCACGCATCTGCATGGCACTTGGGCGAACGAGGCTCGCGTGGAACATACAGTTCTGACACGTGGAAGCAAGAGCATTGAAAACAGGAAAGGAGTTCGCACGACACATACGGAGAACCCAGCATTCATGCTTAGCCTAAATACGGATTCCTTCAGCGAAACAGACGGCGATGTGATAGCAGGGGCATTGGCATGGAGTGGAAATTATAAGCTTAATTTTGAACTTACTGAGTTTAATATTCTGAACATACTTGCTGGAGCGAACCCTTATGCCGCGTCATATACATTGGCCAAAGGAGAATCATTCACGACACCTGAAATGATATGGACATTCAGTAGTAGGGGAGCGGGACAGGCAAGTCGCAATCTTCATCGTTGGGCCCGCGATTACTGGATGCAAAGTGGTTACGACATGGTGCCGACGCTTTTGAATAGCTGGGAAGGAGCCTATTTCGATTTCAATGCAAAAACATTGACAGATATGATAGACGATGCCGCGGATATGGGGCTGGAGATGTTCGTCTTGGATGATGGCTGGTTCGGAAATAAATATCCTCGCGACAATGATAAAGCTGGACTCGGAGATTGGCAGATCAATGTTACCAAACTGCCTGAGGGAATTGATTTTATTGCATCTCATGCGCGTTCGAAAGGGCTGAAGTTCGGTATATGGATAGAGCCGGAGATGGTGAATCCAAAGAGTGTGCTTTATGAGAAACATCCTGATTGGATTGTGAAGGACAATGTCCACGAGACGCCTGTCATGCGAAATCAGTATCTGTTAGATTTAACTAACCCCCAAGTGCAGGATTTCGTGTTCGAGGTGTTCGACAATACGCTTAAGCTTTCTGATAAGATAGATTACATAAAATGGGATGCTAATCGTCATGTCGAGAATGTCGGATCGTCTTTTCTTGGAGCTGATGAGCAGTCTATGTTTTGGGTAAGGTATGTGCAGGGCTTCTATAGCGTCTTGGAGCGTATTCGTGCAAAATATCCTTCTATCATGATACAGGCTTGCGCATCTGGAGGAGGAAGAGTGGAATATGGTGAGTTGAAGTATTTCAATGAGTTCTGGACAAGTGACAATACAGAAGCATTGACTCGCACCAGCATACAGTATGGCACCAGTCTGTTTTATCCAGCCAACCAGATGGGATCTCATGTGTCAGCAGTTCCGAATCATCAGACTGGAAATATCTCTCCTCTCAAGTTTCGTTTCGATGTGGCATGCGCGGGACGTCTTGGCATGGAACTTCAACCGAAGAAGATGACTGATGACGAAAAGGCATTTGCACGCAAGGCAATTGAAAGTTACAAGGGGTACAGGGATATTATCATGAATGGTGATTTATACAGGATAGGTTCTCCGTATGATGAGTCTGGTACGTATGGCTTGATGTATGTTTCTCCAGACAAGAAACGAGCGGTGTTCTTCGCCTATTGTATTCGTTACGATACACGCTACTCCGCGCCTCAGTTTCGTCTTGATGGCCTCTCTGCCTCTAAGAACTATCGTATGACTGAACTCAATGTAGACAAGTCCTCCAGTTGGTTTTCCGGAAAAACGCTTTCTGGTTCAATGTTGATGAACAAAGGTGTGAATCCTCCCCTGAAGAAGGTATATGATAGTGCGATATTCCTGCTTGAAGCTGAATAGACGTTGAGGATTTATTGATTGTCAAACATATTCTGCTCTCAAATATTATAAAATGGAATTTTGTACGGAAATAACGTTTTGATTCCGCGCCGTCACCTATTTTCGAACCGCATGGATGAATCAGAGAATGCCGTACGAGTGATTTTATCCAAAATTATTTAGATAATGGATAAAAAATACTATTTTTATCCATTAAAAACTATTTGATGGATGAAAGAGACTATCCTTAAACAAAAGATGGAGAGGGAGCTATTCATGTAATTATGTTCTTGAGGGTGAAAGACAAATTCTCCGTGTTCAAGCACCTCCCCTCTTAGACGACAAAGGCAGGTACCCATTTAAGGGATAGATA
>CAKUVA010000044.1 GCA_934693135.1 uncultured Bacteroidales bacterium
GGGAGCATAGCTCAGTTGGTTCAGAGCGTCTGCCTTACAAGCAGAGGGTCGGGGGTTCGACTCCCTCTGCTCCCACTGAAGAGGTTACAAAAAATGTAGCCTCTTTTTTTTGTATAATTACCAATGTTGTCTGGTAAAAACGATTTAATTCGGGCGATTAGCTTCGAAAAAACAGATCGTTACGAAAATAAAGTTTTATTCGTAGGAAATTAAAAACTGTTTGAATTTCTGCTAAACAAAATTCAAACAGTTCTTAATGTTTACTAATATTGTTGAACCTTAATCCATGTTTGGCTATCCAACTTTATTACCCAAAATGTCGGTTTGGATTAGACGTTGAATTAAAGGTGGAAGATTTTATCGAACTCGAATTGAACGTCCAACGCGTAGAGTTGTCTTTGTTGATATGCCATTAAGTGCGCAGAGCTTTTTCACTGTAGTGTGATATTTTACAGCTATTGAACCGAGCGTATCTCCTGATCTGATTTTGTAGTATTGAGCCTTTGCGAGTTCAGCCGTTTTTTTCGCTTCTTCTTGTTCACGTTTAGCCTGTTCGACGGCTCTTGCAGCATAGTAGCTTGAATCAGCCTTCATTATGAGATAATCTTCATCATCACTCTCCGGTATGTACTTGCTGCCGGCATTCAAGAATCTCTTTTTTAGGATGAATAACCGATGTCGTAATGTTCCGCTCTCGAAATCAATCAACCATTGTGGATCAAAAGCGAAGCCACAATACCTTGTTTCGAAATGGAGATGCGCACCCGTTGAACGTCCAGTTGATCCACCGAGTCCTATCGTTTGACCTGCTGTAACCCATTCTCCAGGAGTGACAAGCCGCTTGGAAAGATGAGCATAAAAAGTCTCCAATCCACTTTCGTGACGGATTATAACGAGATTTCCGAAACCTTTGTAGTATTTTGACATCCTGACTTTTCCTGAAAATGCAGCTACTACAGGAGTGCCAGTTTTCAACGGAAGATCCACCCCCATATGTCTGCGTCCATGTCTGTATCCGAAAGGCGAGTAGACTTTTGTTTGATATGGGCAGTGGTATTCTTTCAATGTATCTACAACCCAGATGGAAATGTCATCATTCAAGTCTTTGAGCTCCATCTTGTACGGGTTAGGATACTCATCGCTCCAATATCTGTTGAATACTTCCGAATGTGAAGATACAGAGGGATCCTTGAAATACTTCCATGTGTGATTAGCCATGAGGAGTATTTTTATCGCAGGGTTGCCAGTGTCGAGTGTATCTACTGGAGCCACAGATGACGGGTCGATAGATTTGACTGGTTCGAGTGCCGGTCTTGGAACGAGTAATGCAGCTCTGCTCTTGGTCATTACCGTATCCTGTACTGATGGTCTTGCGAATGATGATAGCGCATATAAAGTCCCTGTCAGGATTGTCAATGTTTTAAGTACTATGTTTTTCATCATTATACCTCAGCCTTGAACTTAGTCTTGAGTAGTTCTTTTACTTCATTGACCTTGGTATCCAGAAGTTCTTGAGATGTTGCTTCACAGATAAAACGTAGGTAAGGCTCTGTATTTGATGGCCTTATGTTAAACCACCAATCTGGAAATTCTACTCTGTAACCATCGAAGTCCATGAATGCTGTAGGTTTTTCCTGGTTTTCGAAATGCGCTTTGACCGCATCCATGGCACTTTTTTTATCCTCTAACTTGAAGTTTATCTCGCCAGAATTCTTGTAACGTGAAATCTTGCTGATAAGCTGGCTGAATGATATTCCATTCTTCTTCATGTCTGCAAGTACACGGAGTACAAGTATGGATGCGAGTAACCCACTATCAGAATAGAAGAAATCGCGGAAATAGTAGTGCCCTGCAAGTTCTCCACCCCATACTCCATCCAACTCACGGAGTTTGCGTGCGGCATTTGCTCGGCCTACTTTCCATGTAAACATCTTTGCTCCCATAGGCTCCAGATATTCTCCAACCGCCTTAGAACTTCTTATGTCTTGTATGACAATGCCTTTTTCTCCTCGCTCTCCGATGAAGTAGTGGCCAAGTACAGCAATCATAAGGTCTGGAGATACAAAATGTCCGGTCTCGTCGACAAACATAACTCGGTCTGCATCCCCATCATATATAACTCCGGCATCCGCTCCTATTCTTTTTACAAGTTCTTCGAGGGCAATGACATTTTTGTGTACAAGTGGGTTCGGCTCATGGTTCGGAAATGTTCCGTCCATAGTATCGAAAATATATTCAGGTCGGTCTCCGAAAATTTGTTTTGCGAAGAGAGAACTCATTCCGTTTGAAAGATCGAATGCGAGCTTTAGATTGCTGAGGTCTCCCATATATTTCCTTAGGAAATTCAAATAATCTTCACGTATATCTTTTTGGAACACTTTGCCTTTGGATATTGCGACAGGAGTAGGTTTTCCATCGTTGATCCAAGTCTCTATCTGTCCGAGACCTGTGTCATATCCGACAGGGAGGGCATTCTCACATGAAACTTTCATGCCGTTATATTCCTTCGGATTGTGCGAAGCTGTAATTTGCACAGATGCTTTGAAGCCGTAGTTTGCTGTTCCGAAGTACACCATAGGAGTAGTGCTAAGTCCGATGTCATACACATCGGCACCTGCATCAGTGATTCCTTTGAGTAGATATTCATGTATCTCATCTGATGAGACTCTGCAGTCTCGTCCTATCAGAATTTTGTCTGTATTCAGCAATTCTGGTAGGAAATACCCTACTTTATAGGCAATATTCCTATCGAAATCTACATTGTAGACTCCGCGAATGTCATAAGCGTGAAATGCTCCCATAGTTATTATTTGATTTTAGTGCTATATCGTACAGAAACCTTCCCTTTAGAAACGTTCTGCAATTTTTTATTTATCATCTTCTTCCTAATAGGTGCTACATGGTCAATGAACAAATCTCCATCCAGATGAGACATCTCGTGCTGAACCATGCGGCAAGCGAACTTGTCGAACTTCTCTGTGACCTTTTCACCTTCTTCATTATAATATTCCACAGTCATTGAAGCTGGACGACGGACTTCGCAATATATGTTCGGGATACTAAGACATCCCTCTGAATACTCGGTCTCCTTTTCACTCTGTTCCAGGATTACTGGATTTAGCATTGTGCGTTTGAAATCCTTCAAGTAATCGTAAACGTCAGTCATTCCGGTACCGTCTACAATAAGGGCTCTCTTGCTCACTCCTATCTGCGGTGCAGCAAGTCCGCACCCATCTGAATTTTTCAATGTGTCTTTCAAGTCTTGGACAAGTGTCTTGATTCCCTCTTTATCATTGAGGTCGATTTCTTCAGCTTTGGCTCTGAGAACTTCAGAACCATATAAATATATAGGTTGTATCATATCTTGTATTATTTCGTATTGTTCTGTGCTATTTCTTGTTCTTCCTGAATTTTCCAGATACGTTCCTGGACAATGTTTCTGGAATGGAATCAGTGGAAACCGCAAAAGATGTGCCACCTCTGGAACTTGTTTTGTCAAGATAACTTTGCAAAATTATGGCTGCGCTGATTCTGTCCACTGATGCTTTATCCTTTCTCTCAGAAGCTTTCATCCCTCCGTCTATCATTGCTCTATGTGCCAATACAGATGTAAATCTTTCGTCTTCAAGTGAAACAGGAGTGTTTGGGAATGCTTTTGCAAGTTGTTTCAGGAATATGTCCACATCAGCCGCGGCCTCTGATGGCTGTCCATTCATATTTATGGGATAACCTACGACGAATCGTATAATGGTCTCCTGTTCAGCATATTTTTGAAGATATTCTATTATCTTTGCACTCTGCACGGTATCCAGAGCGGATGCAAAGATATGGAGAGGATCGCTGACAGCGACTCCTATCCGTTTTCTTCCGTAGTCTATTCCGATTATTCTGTCCATATTTGTGCAAAGTTAACAATATTTGTCGAATTCATGGCTAAACAGGCAAAAGGACCTAAGGTCGATCATTTCAGAATATCTCTTATAGATGACATGACCCACAATCAGTTGTGGGTTGTACGCTTTACTAGAGCTAGTCTATTCGTGTTCATTATATCGGCTGTGACGGTTATCATGGCAGTTTCATTTTCATTGATTGCATTCACGCCGGTCAGAACATTTATTCCCGGCTATCCGGATGCACATACTAAACGTGCCGCCATTAACAATGCTATCCGGATAGACTCTCTACAGAATGTCATATATACTTGGATGTATTACACTGAAAATCTTAAGAAAGTGCTTGATGGTGGGGAACCTGTTGCGATAGATAGCATAATACGCGGAGCTTCGGATTTGCGGAATATAACTGGCTCTCGGAAAGTCCTTGATGAAAAGGATTCTTTACTTAGGGAAAATGTTCGTCAAGAGGAACAATTCGGATTGACCCGGGAACGTGAAAGGAATCTTCCGATAGAAGGTATGCATTTCTTCACCCCATTGAGTGGTGTCATTTCGCAGGGATATGACCAGATACTTCATCCATACATTGATATAACAGCCCCGGCTAATTCTGTGGTTGTGTCCGTGCTTGATGGTACTGTCATAAATGCCGGTTGGAGTGATGACGCTGGATATACGATACAAATACAGCACTCCGGTGATCTTGTATCCATATATAAACATAATCAGAAATTGTTAAAGAAGACTGGAGACAAAGTCTCTGCAGGAGTACCGATTGCTCTTGTTGGAAATACAGGGGCGTTGACGACAGGTGATCACCTGCATTTTGAATTATGGTACAGGGGCGAGGCTGTAGATCCGACAAAATACATTAATTTCTAATGACTGAAAAAAGAAGAATAGCTATTTTAGGCTCTACCGGTTCCATAGGTAGGCAAGCTTTGGATGTGATAAGGCAGCACAAGGATAGGTTCGAAGTGGAACTGCTTACTGCTAATAATAGTTCAGCGATGCTTATAGAGCAAGCTATGGAATTCCATCCGTCGAGCGTGGTGATATGCAACCCTGAGAAGTATGATGAAGTGGCAGATGCGCTTCAGCCGAATGATATAAAAGTGTTTACCGGGATAGAATCTGTTTGTTCTTTGGTTGGTGCAGAAGACATTGATATAGTTCTGACGGCATTGGTGGGATTCAGTGGGCTTAGACCTACAGCAGCCGCAATAAGAGCAGGAAAGATTATTGCCCTTGCGAATAAGGAGACATTGGTGGCCGGTGGCGCAGCGATAACTGCATTGGCAAAAAAATACAAGGCGCCTATTTTACCTGTAGATTCGGAGCATTCTGCTATTTTTCAGTGTCTTTTAGGTGCTCAGGGTAATGCGATAGAACGAATTCATCTTACGGCATCGGGTGGCCCTTTCCGTACTTGGAATCGTGACAGGATTGCTGCCGCTACATATAAGGACGCTCTGCATCATCCTCAGTGGACAATGGGGGCAAAGATTACCATTGACTCTGCTACAATGATGAACAAAGGGTTTGAGATGATTGAAGCAAAGTGGCTTTTCGATGTTGCACCTGAAAAAATAAATATTGTTGTGCAGCCTCAGTCTATAATACATTCGATGATAGAGTTTTCGGACGGGGCGGTACTTGCTCAAATGGGACATCCTGATATGAGGGAACCGATTCAGTTTGCATTGAGTTTCCCGGAGAGGTTGATTCTTAATAACAAGAAACTTGATTTTGCTGCTCTTGGCTCGCTTACTTTCGAAAGACCTGACATGGAGAAATTTCCTTGTCTTGGACTCGCATTTGATGCAATAAAGAGGGGAGGTAATATTCCGTGTGTGATGAATGCGGCTAATGAAGCTGCGGTTGCGGCTTACCTTCGTGGTGAACTTCGTTTCTACGATATTCCTGACATTATTTCAGAATGTATGGCTGGTGCGGATTTTGTCTGTGAACCGGATATCGATGATCTTGTCGGGATTAACGATGAGACTTATATTAAAGCTGCGGAAAAATGCATGGCGCGTAAAATTTAGAATAATATGGCGATTTTCATGAAAGTGCTACAAGTGTTTATAGCACTATCTGTACTGATTTTAATACATGAATTGGGACACTTTACCTTTGCAAAGCTTTTCGGGATAAAGGTTGATAAATTCTTCCTTTTTTTCGATGCGGGCAATGTGAAGTTGTTTAGTACCAAGACGACGAGATGGTTTACCCATCTTTTCCCTAAAATGAAGGATGCTGAAACAGAATATGGTATTGGATGGCTTCCTGTCGGAGGATATTGCAAAATAAACGGAATGATAGATGAATCCATGGATACATCTATGCTTAGCCATGAGCCTAAACCATGGGAATTCCGTTCAAAACCTGCATGGCAGAGATTCTTGGTAATGTTCGGTGGCGTTTTGTTTAATTTTATATTGGCGATAGTTATCTATATTTTCATGCTTTCGGCATGGGGAAATGATTATTTGAGCAACAGAGACAGCCGTATTTATGTGAATGATCTTGCCTATGACATGGGATTCCGCACTGGAGATAGAATATTGAGCTTCGATGATTATGTGCCAGAGGATTTCAGTATGTTGCAGGCAGATTTGGCTCGGCGCAATGTGCGGATCGCTAAGGTCCTTCGCGGTACTGATACTGTTAATCTTTACATTGACCATAGCAAGATAGGTGATGTCCTCAATTCTCCTGGAATGTTTTCGCTTGCTGTGCCTTTTGTGGTAGATTCCGTAGCTGCAGGGTCTGCCAATTTAGGTGCTGATATTAAACACGGAGATCGTGTCATAGGTATCGATACTGTATCTGTTACATATCTTCAGGATGCGTGGAAACCATTAAATGACAATGCTGGAAAGAGAGTCGAAATGTCACTGTTAAGGAGTGCTGATACTATCAATGTTAATGTCCAGGTGGATTCGACTGGTAAGGTGGGTATTGCTCTACAGATTCCTGGGGTGCACAAACGTGAATATACATTGGCTCAAGCGATTCCTGCAGGTATTAAGTATACTTGGGAACAAGTGACTGGATATGTACGCGACCTCAAGTTGGTCGCAACTCCAAGTACAGGAGCATATAAGTCTGTTGGAAGTTTTATAGCTATAGGTCAAGTATTTCCGTCTACATGGAATTGGATGATATTCCTTAATATAATGGCTCTTTTGTCTATAATGTTAGGAGTTATGAACCTAATCCCAATACCGGCATTGGATGGTGGACACATGTTGTTCCTAATATATGAGATGGTGACCGGAAGGAAACCTAGCGACAAGTTCATAATGGCGGCCCAAATTATAGGTATGTTCTTGCTGATGGCTCTCATGGTGTTGGCTTTCGGGAATGATATAGCTCGTATTGTTAGATAATTACGAATATTACTAAATTTGTAAAAGGAATAAATATTCATACTATGAAACTTGGCAAACTAATATCTATGTTTGCAGTGCTTTCGTGCATTGCTATGCTTTTGTCCTCATGTCGCAGTAGTTCATCCAAGCCTCTTCTCCCGAATGTTAGTGGTAAGGCAGGGGAAGTCATCGTCGTTATGAACAAGGAAGACTGGGATGGTAATCTCGGCTCGGCGACGAGAGAACTCCTCGCTTCAGATTATCCATTTCTGCCTCAGAGAGAACCTCTTTTCTCTATTGTCAATGTTCCTACCACAGGGTTCGCGGATCTTTTCAAGATACATAGGAATATTCTTATATATAACATCTCTCCAGATGTAAGAAAGTCAGGGGTTATATATGTAAATGATAAATGGGCATATCCTCAGTGCATAGTGCAGATTTCTGCTCCTACGGCAGATTCTGCTGCTACTATTCTCAAAGAAAATGGTGAGCGTGTCGTTAATGCTATCGAACAAGCTGAACGTGATAGGATAATAACCAACTCCAAGCGTTATGAGGAAAGTAGTATTCCACCGGCCGTGATTGCTATGACAGGAGGTTCACCTCATTTTCCTACTGGATATAAGTTGCGTAAGAAGACAGATAATTTCCTATGGATTTCAGATGATAAACAATATGTTACTCAAGGCGTGTTTGTATATAAGTACCCCGCAGATGCTAAGGAAAATTTCACGGAACAGAACATCATCGCCCATAGGAATGCCATTCTTAAAGAGAATGTGCCAGGTATGTTTGATAATACATATATGATAACAAACGAAGTCGCTACCCCTTCAGTGCAATTCATAAGGTTCAGAGGACGCCAGTTTGCGGAAACACGTGGATTGTGGGAGGTTTATGGCGATTATATGGGCGGTCCATTCGTTTCACACTCATTTTATAGCCGTGACGGGAAGGATATTATTGTCCTTGATGGCTTTGTGTATGCTCCGAAGTATGATAAACGTCAATATTTAAGACAGGTTGAAGCCATTCTTTACTCTTTTGAGTGGGTAGATAGTAAAGAAAATGATAAAAATATTTTGAGTTCAGAAAAATAATATATACCTTTGCAATCCCTTAAAATTCCAAACGGGATTAAAGAAGGTTAGTCTGGTGGGTTCGTATAACGGTTAGTACTCGAGATTTTCATTCTCGCAATAGGAGTTCGATTCTCCTACCCACTA
>CAKUVA010000045.1 GCA_934693135.1 uncultured Bacteroidales bacterium
CAATTATCTTCTAATAAAAAGAAATCAACGCTCTCGATTACTTTTCGTTTCGGTACTTGCTACTTGTACTTTGTCTTTCAATATTTTCAATGAACTTACCGTTGTTTCTCAAACGGACTGCAAAGATACGCACTTTTTCTTTACCTCCAAATTTTTCCAGACATTTTTTTGATTATTTTTCATTTTTTGTCAAATATAACGATTTATAAACCTTCTCACTTACTTAAAGCCGATACCTTAATCATAGAGAATGCTTATTTTTGCATTCGAAAAAAATTCATCGTAAAAATGGAAAATATTCAGAAAAGTGAAGCAAGCTTAAGCAATCTTTTCCTTGTATTCATGAAAATAGGTGCTTTTACTATAGGAGGTGGATATGCTATGATTCCCCTAATAAAGGATGAATTGGACAAAAGGAAATGGATTGGAGAAGACGAACTCCCTGACATAATAGCATTGGCACAATCAGCCCCAGGCATCCTCGCAGTCAACGTATCAATATTCACAGGATACAAAATCAAAGGCATCAAAGGCAGCATCGCTGCTACAATAGGATCGGTACTTCCCTCTTTTATCATCATCCTGACCATTGCGATGGTTTTTACGAACTTTCAGGACAATGAGATTGTAATACGTATATTCAAGGGAATTCGCCCTGTCGTAGTCGCACTTATAGCTGCACCTATGATATCTATGGCTAAAAAATCAGACAAGACATGGTGGGCATGGCTCATCACTATCATCAGTCTTCTCCTCGTAGCCTTCCTGAGCGTCTCCCCAATATATATAATCATTGTAACAATAATCATATCGCTCGCAATAGCCAAGATGAGAGCAAAAACAAGATAAAACATGGTCATAACACTTATACTCCAACTTTTCGCCACATTTTTCATAATAGGAATGTTCACATTCGGTGGTGGGTACGCCATGCTTTCACTCATACAAGGGCAAGTCGTGGTCAACCATGAATGGATATCTCAGAGCACTTTCACTGACATAGTCGCAATATCCCAGATGACGCCAGGTCCCATCGGAATCAACTGTGCTACATATGTAGGATACGATGTTCTCTTCAAAGCCACAGGAAGCCATATTCTCGGAATATTGGGCTCATTCTCAGCAACTTCAGCCGTAGTTCTTCCATCATTCATCATAGTCCTCACACTTGTCAAATTTTACCTTAAATTTAATGGAAACATGATGTTCGAGAGCATGATGAGTTGGTTACGCCCTTCTGTTGTCGGTCTGATAGGAGCTGCCGCCCTGATAATGATATTCAATGTAGAATGGGCCGGAATTCCGCTTTTATCTCAAGTCAATGTTGAAGTTGTTTCGGAAAATTTTCCAGACTGGAAAAGTTGGGTCATGTTTGGAGCCGCTATAATAGCATCTTTATTCTTCAAAATAGGTCCGATAAAGATAATCATCACAGGGGGATTACTCGGCCTAATGTTATATTGACCTACTCTGCAGAAGCAAGCGCAAGACGATAACGCCCACGCAGTATAGCCATACAAGAAGCTATATACACTAAAATTAGCATTGTATGACAAGCTAACTTCATAAAGACCTTTCCAGTAGAAGCCATACCAATAGTGACATCGTGGAAAAGCACAGAATCTAATAGCATTGACACACAACATATTGCAGCTATTGAGACAAAGATGGCACATATCCTTTTCCAACTATAAGGAATAGGATAGTACTGGCTTCCGAGGACTGCGCTTATTACGAACATGACAAGATAGCTTGCAAGATGACCGAATGCAGCAGCCCAGAAAGAGAATCGCGGCATGAATATCACATTGACAACAATCGTCACAACAAGTCCAGCAAGTGTAATCCATATAGCCATATTCGTCTTGCCTGATAGCTTATACCACATCGAAACATTAAAAAGCATTCCAAGAAGCATGTATGAGAGCAACATTATCGGGACAACTCCCATACCAGCACGGAAATCTTTACCTATCACGAGTGAAAAAACATCAAGATAAAGGAATACTCCGAGAAGAATAACTCCACAAAATGCCGTAAAATACTCCATAACAATAGCATACAACTGACGAGAACCTTTATTGCGTGCTCTCTGGAAGAAGAAAGGCTCGGCTGCGAAACGGAACATCTGTATGAACAGATTCATTATTACTGACAGTTTCACAGCAGCCTGGAATATCCCAAGGCTTGAACGCCATGCATCAGCATTTGTATCAAGGTAACGGAAAAGAATTCTATCAAGGAAATCATTGATAATGCCAGGCAGAGCAGCGACCATCAACGGAATTGAGTATAGAAGCATCTGACGAAGAAGCTTCTTATCGAACTCGAATGAGAATTTCAACAGATCCGGAATAAACAATAACGCACAGACTACACTGCTGACCAATATGGCAAAAATAACATACGTAAAATCTGGAGTCGCGGACACGAAATGAGACATGAACCCTCCAGAATGTCCTGGATACCAAAAAAACAAAAACATATTGGCAGCCGTTTCCGTAAGAATCTTGATTGTCTTTATAGTAGCAAAACGGAGAGCCCTGTGTTCTTGCCTCAGTTTAGCGAAGAGTATCGCCGTGGTGCTATCTAAAGCCAAAATTCCACCTACATATATTATGCAATTGCCGTAACCGGCATATCCGAGAGCCGATGAAATCTGTCCTGAAAACAATATCATCAGAGCAAGGAATGAAAAACTTGTTCCGAAAACTGTTGCCAAAGCATTGGAATAGACAGCTCGAGGATTCACCCCTTCACGGTTAGCGAAGCGAAAACACCCGGTTTCCAAGCCTAAGACCAAGATAACCTGCAAAACAGCAATATAAGCCATGAATTCTGTCACTACTCCGTAGCTCGATGTAGTGAGCAATCTCGTATAAAACGGGACAAAAAGGAAATTTATTATCCTAGCCAGGATTGTGCTGAGACCGTAAACCGCGGTTTCACCAGCAAGTTGTTTCAACGGATTTGCCATAGTATAAACAAATTTAGTTAATTTTGACATAATGTTAAACACGAAAATAGCGAAAGTATGAAAAACATCATTTTCAAATCACTTTGCTGCATAGCCATCGCTGGAATGGTGGTCGGCTGCGGAAATCAAAAAAAGAAAGAAGCAGCTGCAGCTGCAGAAAAAGCAAGACAGGATTCATTAAAACAAGCAGAAATGGTTCAAAAACAGAAAGAAGCGGAGGATCTAATTAGTCAACTCCCAGACGAGCCGATTTTCGACATTGTCACAAATCTCGGCACCATCAAAGTCAAACTCTACAGCAAGACACCTAAACATCGTGCAAACTTCGAGAAGCTTGCGATTTCAGGCTACTATGATAGTCTACTATTCCATCGCGTAATTGACGGATTTATGATTCAGGGAGGCGATCCTAACACAAAAGACACGACATTAGTCGAAAAATATGGTCAGGGAGGCCCAGGTTATACAATACCTGCTGAATTCGTCCCAGAGTATAAGCATGCAAAAGGAGCACTTGCAGCTGCCCGTCGTGGAGATGCTGCAAACCCAGCCAAAGAATCTTCAGGCTCACAATTCTATATCGTACAGGACGAAAAGACTTGTGCTCAACTCGATGGAGACTATACAGTATTCGGACAAACCGTAGATGGCTTCGATGTGATTGACAAGATTGCCCATGTTGCTACAGACAGACGTGACAGACCTATATCTGATGTAAGAATCATTACGATCAAACTTGATGAGGCCTCCAAGCCATCGCCTGCCGAACCTTCTGATAGTACGGCCAACAAAGAGAAATAAAGAACACTTTTTAAAACTTATAGAACATACAATATATCGCAATGGCACGGCAATTGCAATATATCATGTCGAATAGTTTTTTCATAGGTTAAGTTTTAGGTTAGAATTGTGTACGGCCTGCGATGTGAATCGCGGGCCGTATTTCTATTTATAATATCGTAAACAAACTATGCCTTCACCAAACGTACAGAAAGTTCGTACAAGAAATAGAGGGGCAGAAACACTACCATCAATGTGAATGGATCACCTGATGGAGTTATAAATGCTGCAAGTACAAGAAGCATAACAACCGCATACTTTCTGTACTGCACAAGAAGCCCTCTGTTAACAAGACCGAGTTTAGACAAGATCCAAGCAAGCATTGGCAGCTCGAATACAAGCCCCATCACAAAGATAAGCATGAGGAACATATCTATGTAAGAATTCAGATTAATCTCATTGACAATACTATCTCCTATTGTATACTGAACAAGAAACCTGAAAGTAAGTGGAAATACTAACACATAGCCGACAACGCATCCAAGATAGAACATAAATGTACCACCGAAGAATGCTGTTTTCACACTTGATACCTCACTCTGAAAAAGTGCTGGCCTAACGAATAACCATGCTTCATATATCATATATGGAAACGTCAATAGAGCTGCAGTCCAAAACGATGTACTCATATGCGTCATGAACTGTGAAGCAACATTGATATTTATAATATTGACATGGAAGGCACTATCGGCAAAATCCGGAGTAAACGGGAGACGGCCGAGAGACGCAAAGAACTTGTAAAGGAAGAAATCAGAAGAAGTCGGGCCAAGTATGACCTGATCAAAAATATAAGGCATGGCGATGAAACATCCTACAAATGCAACAACGAGCACGCCGGCTATATGAAAGAGAGATGATCTGAGAACATCAAGATGATCCCAGAACGACATCTCCTCATCACTGCTTGCTCTCTGTGGTATTGTCGACATCTTTGATGTCCTTCTCTATCTCATTCATTCCATCCTTGAAACTCTTGACACCCTTACCAAGGCCTTTCATAAGTTCAGGAATCTTCTTTCCTCCAAAAAGAAGAAGTATAACCAATGCTATGACAAGGAGCTCTCCAGCACCGAAATTACCTAAAAAAAGTATAGTCTTCATAATACTATTATATTCTTTTCACAAATATAATTTTAAAATTTTGCAGTAACAATTCCACTTGAAATATAGGCATAAAAAAAGTGCTACCTAATATAGGCAGCACTCTTATAATGATATCAGAGCAATTAGTCTGTAAGAGAATATCTTCTGAAAGCAAGAACTTTAGCATCCTTGTCAGCAGTGTGGATATAATCAAGAACAGAAAGCTTGTTGTCCCAAATAAACTCCTGATCCTCAAGGGTCTGTTCTTTGAAGAACTTCTTGAGTTTGCCCTTCGCAATGTTTTCAAGCATAGCTTCAGGCTTACCAGCCATTTTCGGATCTTCAGCAATCTGCTGCTTGTACATTGCAAGCTCTTTCTCAACAGTCTCTTTAGGGCAATCTGCCTCTGAAACAGAAACAGGATGCATTGAGGTAACCTGCATAGCAACGTTCTTACCAATCTCTGCAGGAACTTCCTTGTTGAATGCAACAATGGAACCAACTTTAGAGTTATTATGAACATACTGTGCAATGAACGGAGCCTCAATTGAAGCATAGTAAGCAAGTACATGCTTCTCTCCAGTCTTACCTGTCTGAGCAGAAACTTCCTCTTCTACTGTGTAGCCATCCTTCAACTTAACTGACTTGAGAGCCTCGATATCAGCAGGGAAAGCCTCAATGGCGGCATCTGCGATAGCATTTGCAAGGTTCTTGAAGTCAGGAGTAGCTGAAACGAAGTCAGTCTCGCAACCAAGGCAGAAAAGAATAGCCTTATCGCCTTTGATACGGACAATAACAGCTCCTTCTGTAGTCTCACGGTCAGCTCTCTTAGCTGCAACGAGCTTGCCTTTTTCACGGATGATCTCTACAGCCTTGTCGAAATCGCCTTCAGCCTCTGTAAGAGCCTTCTTGCAATCCATCATGCCGGCACTGGTCATCTTACGTAATTTCATTACGTCAGCTGCTGTAATCTGCATAGTAAAATAAGTTTAAATTATTCTGCTTTAACTTCTTCAGCCTGAGCTGCCTTTGGAGCCTCTACAGCCTCCTCAGCCTCGCCTTCAGCTTTTGCTCCCTTACGAGGACGAAGCTTCTTTACAGCTGGTTTCTCTGCAGCCTCTGAAGCAGCCTCTTTCTCCTTTTCGAGCTTCCTTTCGTCCAATCCCTCCTGAATGGCAACACAAAGTGCATTGGTAATATACTCAATTGACTTTGTGGCATCATCATTAGCCGGAATCACATAATCAATCGGGGTAGGATCGCAACATGTATCAACCATAGCGATTACCGGAATATTCAGACGGTTTGCCTCTTTTACGGCATTTGCCTCTTTCTGTATGTCAACTACGAAAAGTGCTGATGGGAGACGGCTCATATCCTTGATAGAACCAAGGTTCTTCTCAAGTTTTGCCCTCTGACGATCAATCTGAAGACGCTCACGCTTTGCGAGCTTGTCATAGGTACCATCTTCTTTCATTTTGTCGATGGTATTCATCTTCTTGATAGCCTTACGGATGGTAGGGAAGTTTGTAAGCATTCCACCTGGCCATCTTTCAGTAACATAAGGCATATTGACAGAAGCAGCTTTCTCTGCGATGGTTTCTTTAGCCTGCTTCTTGGTGGCAACGAAGAGAATCTTGCGGCCTGAGCGTGCAAGCTCTTTCATTACCTCTGCAGCCTCGTCTATCTTGACGATACTCTTGTGCAGGTCGATGATGTGAATCCCGTTTCTCTCAATGAAGATGTACGGAGCCATCTTAGGATTCCACTTCCTCGCAAGATGTCCAAAATGTGCACCTGCTTCGAGTAATTCTTGGAAATTTGTTCTTGGCATTTTTTAAGTGATGTTTCTTTTGTTACACTTTCCCTTCAGACTGTAGCCGTAGTCTGTCGGGCTCTTTTCATCAATCCTTAAGCAGCGGCCAACAATGACCGGTCTTCCGGATTTTCCGCAGTTTCGGCAATCTTCAAGCAGCTTGTGTGGAATTCACACCCCACTCGAGGTCCGAAGATTTCATAACCGAACTGTGCATGTAAATCAATGTTACGGTAAGATTAACGCTTACTGAACTGGAAGCGGCGACGTGCACCAGGCTGACCAGGCTTCTTTCTCTCGACCTCTCTTGAGTCACGAGTGAGGAATCCTTCAGCTTTCAGAGCAGAGCGGTAAGCCTCTTTATCCACTTCGCAAAGTGCGCGAGAAATACCAAGTCTAATAGCTTCTGCCTGACCTTTGATTCCACCTCCTACGAGATTAGCCTTAACGTCAAACTGACCTGTCGTACCGGTAGCTTCGAAAGGCTGGCATACAATGTACTGGAGAGTCTCATCAGGGAAATACTCCTTGAGATCTCTACCATTAATAGTAACATTGCCTGAACCGGCAGCGACATAAACACGAGCCACAGCTGATTTACGTCTTCCAAGGGCGTTTACTGTTTTTTCCATTTGCTCTGTTTAAATTTCGTTCAACTTAATTTCTTTTGGTTGCTGTGCCTGATGAGGATGCTCAGGACCTGCATAGATGAACAGGTTGTTGATGAGCTTATCACCAAGACGGGTCTTAGGAAGCATGCCTTTTACAGCTTTCCTGACCAATTCAGCAGGTCTTCTCTGAAGAATCTCCTTTGGCGTAGTAAAACGCTGTCCACCAGGATAACCGGTGTAACGAGTGTAAACCTTGTTGGTCATCTTCTTGCCTTTGAGAGCCACCTTCTCGCAGTTGACTACGATAACATTGTCACCGCAATCCACATTAGGGGTGAAGCCAGGCTTTGTCTTGCCACGAAGGACAAGAGCAACGCGGGCTGCAAGACGGCCAAGTGCCAGATCGGTAGCATCAATGACGACCCACTCTTTCTTTACAGTTGCCTTGTTAAGGTAAACTGATTTGTAACTCTGTGTGTCCACTGTCTTGATCTTTAATTGGTTAATAATAAAATTTGCGATCCCTACACATTATAGGGGCGACAAAGGTAGCAATAATTTTTCAAACCACAAAATTCTTCAGAAACTTCAATCT
>CAKUVA010000046.1 GCA_934693135.1 uncultured Bacteroidales bacterium
TCCTGAACTCGGTGCTCTTGTCGATGCTGGCAACGCCGAAATTCACCCTGGCGCTTACCGAGAGAGGCTTGTTCTTGGCTCCCGACTTGGTGGTGACGAGGATGACTCCGTTCGAGCCGTCCGCGCCGTAGATGGTCACCTGGTCGGCGTCCTTCAGCACTGTAATCGACTCTATGTCATCTGGATTCAGGTATGACAACGGGGAGACTGTATAGGAGGTACCGGCCATCTGGTTCGTTCTTCCTCCAGTGTACATCGGCACTCCATCGATGACCCAGAGAGGCTCGTTTGAGGCTGAAAGCGAAGCTTCACCACGGATTCTCGTCTCGTAGCGGCTCCTGGTTGTCCCGGCCGCATCGGTGTTCGGTTCAATGCTCATCCCTGGCACGAGTCCTCCGAGGAGGTTGTCAATGCGTGTCTTCGGCTTGTCCTTCAGCTGGTCCGCATTCACCTGAAATGCACTTCCGATCAAGTCTTCCCGGCTCTGCCGTGTCCCGTATGCACCGACGATAACAGATCCGTCAAGTTCATTGTCCTGCTCTAAACGTATATGCAATATCCTTTGGGTGCTTACATTCACTTCTTTTGTTTGCATGCCGAGATATTGAAACACGAGTACATAGGATTCACCTTGTTCGGGTGCTTTTATACTATAATTTCCGTCAATGTCAGCTGTGGTTCCTATTTTTGTCCCTTTAATCATTATACTTGCACCAGCAAGTGGCTCTCCTTCGAGAGTTGTAATTTTTCCGGAAACCTTGTTATTCGTACTCTGAGGTTGTTCCACCATGATTCCTGTTGGATTCTCTGTAGCGTGTGAGGTCTTTGTAGAGAATACTAACACTACTAAAGCCAATATTATATGGCCGTAAAATATTTGTCTAGTCCATTTCATATTGTTTCAAAGATAGTAATAATATATTTAAATGCAAGAACTCGCTATTCTTTTCAGATTCTTATATCCTAAAGAAAATGATTATTTTTGTAGAAAAGATTAAAGGGAAATGGCTATTTGCAAAATATATTCAGGTCGATTGGCGGTTGGCGTCGCCGAATACCTAAGAGAATTTCCAGCAGTGTACATTATTGCAGACAGAAACACTGAGAAATATGCTAATGCTGTAACTGGTGAGCTGGCAGATAATCTTAAGGGAATGTATGTAATTGATGCTGATGAACTGCATAAGGACATGAATACTATCTTAGGCATTTGTAGCTGGTTGCTTGAGAAAAAAGCAGACAGAAATGCCCTCCTTCTCGGTATTGGAGGTGGAATTACCACTGATATGACAGGTTTTGCTGCGTCAATATATAAGAGAGGCATCCGTTTCGCTTATGTTCCTACTACATTCTTGGCACAAGTTGATGCTGCCATAGGAGGAAAGACAGGAGTTAATTTTGAAAATTACAAGAATATTCTCGGAGTCATTAGACAACCTGAGTTTACTTATGTTTGTCCTGAAGTCCTGGAAACGTTGACATACAGAGATTTTATCTCTGGTGCGGCGGAGTTGGTCAAGACATTCATTATAGATAATACCGGGAATAATTATGAAAAGGCGATATCGTTGCTTTCTGAGATTAGACGTAATCCTGATCATGTTGCGGCATTATCTTTATATCATGCTGAACTTGAAGAACTTATTTCTTCTGCTGCAAAGATTAAGGCCGGTGTGGTGGAACGTGATGAATTTGAGATGGGCGAGCGTAGAAAACTGAACCTTGGTCATACTTTTGCTCATGCAATCGAGTGGGAGGCACATAGTTGCGCCTGTGCTCATGACAAAGAATCCGGAATTTCACATGGTGAGGCTGTGTCAATGGGAATGATTATGGCTGCAAAGGCATCAGAAAAGTATTATTCAGCTGATTTTCCAGATATTTGTGGGCTTGCAGATAGGCTTGTAAATGATTTCAAGAAATGCGGACTACCTGTAGAATGCCCATATTCGATAGAATCGCTTGCTGAGGCCATGAAGAAGGACAAAAAAGCTGAAAATGGGATTGTACATTTCATATTCATTCGTGCGATAGGAAATGTTCAGATAGAAGACCTTTCTGTGGAGCAAGTTGCGAGCTGGCTATAAGTCGTAAAAAATCATTATCTTTGTAAGTTATGGCGATTTATGGGAAATCTTTTGGAAAAAGATTTGCTTCTGAGCTTGTAAATATTGGAAGATAATGATTTGTACATCAATACAGAATAAGACCTTAGATGGTATATATGAAATTTTGGAGAGTTGTGCTTTGGAAATGGCGGAAATTCGTCTGGACAGGTGCAATCTCAGCCAAGATGAAATAGAAGAGCTTTTTTCTACATCTGACGTGCCACTTGTGGCGACATGCCGTATTAGTGAGGTTCGTGCGAAACTTGCTTTGGAGAGTTCTTTGGAAGATGACCGAAAACTGGATACCAAAGCTGCTCATGAAGCAGAATCAATGTTGATAACGGCGATTCATGCCGGTGCTGTGTTCGCAGATTTAGAAATAGAGGCCCCTGCGATGATGTCCAAACGTATACGTCGCGAGACTCGTGAATGTGGTACTGTATTGGTCAGATCATATCATGATTTCAATGGGACTGATTCCTTGGAGGCTCTTAAGGCTCTGACTGAAAAATGTTTCGCATTAGGAGCTGATATTGCTAAGGTTGTCACGACATCTACGTCTGAGGCTGGAGATAGAGTGTTGTCGCTCTATGATTATTTTGACCCTGGAAAACTTATAGCTTTTTCTATGGGTGAGGGAGGTCGTAAAACTAGAGTTGATTGTCTTGCTAAAGGAGCTCCTTATACTTATGCGGCTTTGTCTGAAGAAGAAGCGGCAGCTCCTGGGCAGATTACGACAGCTGAGATGTGCAAACTTGTATATGGGAATAGGACATTTGTAGGTGGAGAACCTGTTACGATGCCTTCCTCCAAGAGTTTTGCACAGAGGGCTATAGTTGCTGCGGCGCTTGCTGATGGGACGTCAGTGTTGCGTGGCTATTCACCATGCGGGGACAATGAGTCGGCGGTGTCTGTTGCCAGGGCACTTGGAGCAGAAGTGACTGTAGGTATCGCATATCGAGATGGAAAAGTAATCAAGGATTCTTCCGCATTGACGATAAAAGGTGTTGGTGCTAGTAAAAAATCATTGAAAATAAGTGAATTACATACAGGAGAATCTGGACTTTTGACAAGGATGATGATTCCGATATCTTCAATGATTGGTTCAGGTAAGATGCATATTACAGGTGAGAAGACATTGACTCGCAGACCTTTGAAAGGCGCATCGGAGATAATGAAGGCATTCGGTGTTAGGTTGATTTCGGATGAAAAACATGAAAGTTCTGAAATTTTTGTGCCTCTGACTGTTGAAGGTAGTCTAAGTGGTGGGAAAGCGGAAGTATCGGGAGCGGGAGGATCTCAGCTCATTTCTGGACTATTGATGGCTCTTCCGTTAGCTGAAGAAGATACAATTATTCATCTTACGGAGCCGAAGAGTATTCCATACTTGTTCATAACTATGGATGTTTTAAAAGCATTCGGTGTGAAGATATGGTGTGATATGGAGGGTGATAGTTCATTTGCAGAGTCTCAGGATTGGAGCGATTGTACTGGAATTACTCTTCATATAAAGGGCGGCCAGAAATATGTTGCTACAGAGGTGGATATAGAAGGGGATTGGAGCTCTGCTTCAAATTTTCTCGTGGCGGGGGCTATATTTGGTAAAGTAGATTTGAAAGGGCTTGACACGCGGTCGTTACAGGCTGATTTGTCTATAATGGATATTCTTATGGAGTGTGGTGCGAGTCTTTCTCAGTTTGGTGATGAGGATTCGAAAGGTGATATTCATGTGCAGAGAGCTCCGCTTAGTGCATTTGAAGTGGATGCAAATAATTGCCCTGACTTGTTCCCTATAATATCTGTGCTTGCTGCTTTTTGTCAAGGAACGAGCAAGATTAGTGGTGTTGGACGACTTGCTAACAAAGAGAGTGATAGGGGAAAGGCAATTTTGGATATGTTGACACAAATGGGGGTGAAATCCAGGATTTCTGGCGACAAGATGATAATTGAAGGTAAGTCTTTGGCTCAAAGATTGCTTACTGGACAATTGCTACATGGAGGAAAATATACGTCCAATCATGATCATAGGATGGTTATGGCTCTGAAAGTTGCTGAGCTTGGGGCTGATAGCCGTATAGAGATAGATGATACGGAATGTGTAACCAAGTCATTTCCTACTTTTTTTGAACTTTTCGAAAAAATAACTCATTAATTATGAATATATTCGGTAGAAAATTCCGGGTCTCTATATTTGGAGAGTCTCACGGAGATGCCATAGGAGTCGTACTTGATGGAGTTCGACCGGGACTCCCATTGACTATAGAAGACTTTATGACGGATATCCTAAGGCGTAAGAGTGGTCCTAAAGGAACAACGCCACGTGTGGAGACTGATGAGCCGGAAATACTTAGCGGAGTGTTCAATGGATTCACTACTGGTGCACCTCTTTCAATAATATTTAGGAATAGAAATACCAGATCTGGTGACTATAAGTTGTTTAATGATGTTCCTCGTCCTGGGCATGCAGATTATACTGCGAGTGTTAAATGGTTGGATTTCAATGATCCGCGTGGTGGTGGACACTTTTCCGGAAGACTTACATTGCCGATTGTTGCGGCTGGTGTCATTGCCAAGAAGATGTGCTCCTGTGATATCATGGCGAGACTTGTAGAAGTTGGTGGTGTTAGACGTGAAGATGCTTTGAAAACATTGACACAGGATGAAATAGGAGGAGTTGATACGGAGTTGCTTCCATCATCGTTGGTTTGGAAGAACGTACTCAATAAGATAATACTTGAGAAAGATTCGGTTGGTGGTATTGTAGAATGTACTGCGTCTAGACTTCCTGCGGGGCTTGGCGAGCCATTCTTTGATTCTGTTGAGGCATTGATTTCTCATGCTATTTTTTCAATTCCTGGAGTTCGTGGAATCGAATTCGGAGATGGATTCGCTGCCGCAAGAATGAAGGGTTCCGAGCATAATGATCCGTTTGACTGCGTTGGAACTGATGATATAAATGCGGGGTGGTCGAAAGATCCTGTTGTCTGTCATCCGTCCAAGAATGGTGCGGGTGGTGTCAATGGTGGCATTACTAATGGAAATCCTCTTGTTTTCCGTGTGGCTTTCAAGCCTACTTCAAGTATTGGAAAAGTACAGAGGACTTTCAATTTCGCAACAAGGCAGATGACGGATTTGGAGATTCCGGGAAGGCATGATGCCTGCTTTGCTTTGAGAACACCTCCTGTGGTTGAGGCGATGACGGCTATAGTGCTCGCAGATCTTATGGCGCTGTGATATAGTTTCCCATTGAAGGTTAGTATGGCTTTGATGGATTGCCAAGGTTATGTGAAAATTGAATCTTTGCGGATTGCAAAAGGATAAGAATTTATGGATATAAACGAAGAGAAGGAACTGCTTCAGGATATAACGAAGAAAGAATACAAGGAAGGATTCGTGACTGACGTGGACCAGGACTTCATACCGAAGGGCCTGAACGAGGATATTGTTAGGATGATTTCCGAAAGGAAGGGAGAGCCTCAGTGGCTGTTGGACTTCCGTCTGGACGCGTTCCGCAAGTGGCAGAAAATGGAGATGCCAGATTGGGGCCATCTGGACATGCCGCATATCGATTATCAGGATATCATATATTATGCTGCACCTAAGAAGGACTCTGACAGGCCTAAGGAAATCGACCCGAAGCTTGAGGAGACTTTCGATAAGCTTGGAATTCCGCTGAAGGAGCGCAAGGCACTTGCTGGAATGACAGCTGTGGATGCTGTATTTGATTCAGTATCAGTGGCTACGACATTCCGTAAGGAACTGGCTGAAAGAGGAATAATCTTCTGCTCGTTCAGCGAGGCTGTGAAGGAACACCCTGACCTTGTGCGTAAATATCTTGCCACTGTAGTTCCGTCTGGTGACAACTACTTCGCTGCATTGAATTCTGCTGTGTTCAGCGACGGCTCGTTCTGCTACATTCCGAAGGGAGTGCGTTGCCCTATGGAGCTGTCCAGCTATTTTCGTATCAATGCGAAGGGCACCGGACAGTTCGAGAGGACTCTTATCGTTGCTGACGAAGGCTCCACATTAAGCTATATGGAGGGTTGTACAGCGCCGATGCGTGACGAGAATCAGCTACATGCTGCAGTTGTGGAAATCGTGGCGCTTAGGAACTCGGATGTCAAGTACAGCACTGTGCAAAACTGGTATCCTGGTGATGAAAACGGCAAGGGAGGCATCCTTAACCTCGTGACTAAGAGGGGGATATGCATGGAGGGCGCTCATCTGTCTTGGACCCAGGTCGAGACAGGCTCCGCCATAACGTGGAAATATCCGAGCACGATTCTCAAGGGCGATTATTCTTCATCGGAGTTCTATTCCGTGGCTGTTACCAATAATTGGCAGCAGGCCGATACCGGAACGAAGATGATTCATATTGGAAAGGGCACGAAAAGCCGTATTGTTAGCAAGGGAATTTCCGCAGGTCATAGCCAGAACAGCTATCGCGGCCTTGTGAGAATGCTGCCTGGCGCGGCAGGGGCGCGTAACTTCTCCCAGTGCGA
>CAKUVA010000047.1 GCA_934693135.1 uncultured Bacteroidales bacterium
CAATCACGCCGATGGTACTGCGTAACAGTGGGAGAGTAGGTAGCCGCCGTTTTAGTAAGTGCGAGGAGCACGAAGGGGAGCCGGGTTAGTTCGCTAATCCGGCTTTTTTTGTATATGAGATAAGAATTCTCTTTATTTTTTGTATTTTTGCAGAGTGAAGTTACGAAAAGAGTGTAATTTATTGGAAATGAGCGGAGGTTAATTGCTCTTGATAGTAATAGGTTACGATTTAGTTAGTTATCTACTGCATTATTCCTCTGCACATTGCGTAACCTTCAAAGAACTCTTTGTATGCAAAAGTAGCTATTTAATCCGAGATTTTGATATAAATTCCCGGATTTTTTATTCTCTCATTCATAAGTTTTTCCGTAAAAGCTATTTTAACGTGAGTTCGATATAAGGAATCAGAACAAAGTAAGCTGATTGTCGAAAACGTATTCCAAAGAAATAGATGGTTTCTTAGGAAAGAAACAGTAAGCCGCAATAGCACTCAGGGCATTGGTAATAAAGTTTGTGAACGACCTGTGCCTTGAGTGTTCTATTTGTGCGATATTCTTCAGCTCGTCATTGACAGACTCTACAAGAGCGCGTTTTCGCAGCATGATCTTGTCAGCGACAGACATAAGTGAATTTCTCATATTGCTCTTGACTTTTGTCACAAGCTGTATTCCGTTCATGAACAGGAACTCAAAGAGTTGTTTGCCTATATATCCCTTGTCACCGCAGAGTTTTCCTTTGACATTCCCGATGAATGACTCCGAGTACAATGGCTCGCGGTCATCGACATTGCCGGGTGTGAACATGAAGCTCAGAATCTCGCCGCGATCATTTATTATCAGGTGCAGCTTGAAACCGAAGAACCATCCCATTGAACATTTGCCACGTTCCGCCAATCCCTTGAATGTCTTATGTATTGGAATCCGCTGGTGCTTGCAGACTCTGAGCGGAGTGGAATCAACATAGGCAACTCCGGTGCACGTTCCCAACAGAACTTCCTTGATGAACATAGTCAAATGCAGAACCACTGATTTCTGTAATTCCACGAAACGGTTATATGATACGGTTTGCGGAAACAGGTGTCGCATATGCTTGCACACATACTGCGTATAAAAGTGTTTGAGGCATCTGAATCCCTTGCTGTGGAATAGTATGAGGATTGTAATCACCTCGGCTTCCGAGAGTTTGCAGGACTTGTTCCGATGCTTTTTACCGTCAGCTATCTGATGTTTCTTCAGCTCTGATGAAAAATACTTGCAAAAGTCGTCTGCGATACAGAAAATTTCCGTAATTTTGTCTTCGGTAATCATGATATAAATTCTTGTAAATCTTGTAATTAGTCACTATAAATTTACGGATTTTATCTGAGATTACCAAGAAAATCAGCCACTTAGTTTGATGCTAAATGGCTGATTGTTTTATTATTGTAACTGTAAATCCTTATATCGAACTCACGTTATTTTATCTATCGGTGCACCATCGACCAAAACAAGTTTTAGACGTGTGCCGACTATCGCATAGCTGGAGAAAAGGATATCCCTCACGCCTAAACGATGTTTAGACAGATGATGCAATGCCCCTTTCTTTTGTGGCTATGCCAAGAGGTGCTTTTATGGGTTTTCTGATGGTTTTTCTTTTTTGCTGTTCATTTGTACCGAAACGGAAAGTATGCCGAGTGTGTTAGCTTGCCCCATGCATGAAGCAAGCGGCCACACACAGCCGGGCAAACCGGGCAGAATGACTGTTGCCGTCCGGCTGAACAAGTTCCGTCGGATCGGAAACATTCATTCTGCCTATATGGCACAGAGCAACATCTGGTTTCCATAACAGGCGGCTCACCTCGTCCCAGAACAGTGACTACCCTTTACCTCTTGAAAATACCCTACTATTGTACAGTTCGCCTCCGTAATCGTACCTTTGACGTATCCGATAAGGTGGACAGTGCTAGTTGTACGAAGAGCTAAACGTAGTGCTCCACTACAAAGGATTTGACGAAAGACATTCTTTGATCGCGCGGGTGATAGGCAATATATTTCCAGCCCATGCCATTCCTGCCTGGCATCAGCATGACTAAATCGGTGGACATAATCATCCTTAATCGTTTCGAGCCATTACATAGATTAATTTGTCCTTATGAAATATTAATAGGCTTGCCTTCAAACTTGATTCGGTTTTCTGCACTTAGAGTAGGTACATTGATAAACAATCGTTTAATCGCACGACTGGCAGCTACATAATATACGCGATGCGCATTGTTACCATTCAGATCTGGTGTCAGCAAGAATTCTATGTCATCTTCTTCTTTCAGAACGACAAACACGTTATCATACTCCTCTCCTTTTGACTTATGGATAGTCTTATGCTTGTCGTTTGAATCACCATACTTCACCCCAAGGGCAGCATCGGCATATGTATGGTTCATGTAGAAATCCTTAATTGTTTTCTTTTTTATCTTAGGCATCTTGACATGTAAATCATTCACTATAAAATTGTAGAAATCCATCACACTTCCGTCTTTGTAATCCTTATAGCCATTCAGCAAGTGTCTTAGAAGCACAATAGTTAGTGACCTTTCGCGATCTATAATGTCTAACTGATGCCAAGCATTTCGCAAGTCGTTCATTCTTGTGTATTCCACGGCTTTTATCAACGCCTTTATCACCATCTGACGCTCGACGTTGCTGTCAAAATCCATCTCTAATATTTTCTCAGCCTCGCGCATCCCATTCTTATTACGCATCGAATTAGCAAGTACGTTTTGAAAGGCAAGCGATTGAATTTCGTCAGTCCCACTTTTTTCTATGCTCTGTTGGTAACAATTAAGCATGTCGCCTACAAGCAATTCTGGCACCATCCCTTCTGACCCATTCAGCCAGTCTTGCGAGAAATCAGCCCTAATGGTATTCAGCAATTTTATTATTTGCTTCGTACTACGTCTATTCCCTCGTATCTCATACTCCTGTATCCCAGGAACAACGAAATTGTTAAATTGCTGCACTGTAGCACCGAGAAAGTCATAGATTGATTGAGCTTTGTCGCCAGCCACACCCACAATCACCCCTTCATTGCCTAGTTGTGCCAAAAAGTCAACCACAAAAGGAATTGTATCTTGAAACTCATCTACAAAAATATATGGGTATCTAGCCTTTATCAATTTGAATATGTTGGAGTATCTCGAAAGCAAAATATAGGAAAAATATAAAATGTCATCAAAAGACATATACCCTCCACTCCATAGCCATCTTTTGAATTCCATATACCAGTCATTACCTACATATCGCTTGCCACTTTTTAGTTCATAGGTCTGTGGGTAATTGGGTTTGTAATGTTTGTACTCATGGTTTTCATAACGCCACATGGCTTTCGTCAAGCCTTTCAGATAGATTTTGGCATCTAACCATGATTTACCAATACGCTTTAATACGATTGCAGCTGTTCCTTCTGATTTAAAATTAGAGTCATCTATAACCACGAGATCGTCCAACTTCAGCCCGAAATCTTTAGATACCAGATGAATATAGGGTTTTACCACATTGGCATACAAAAAACTGTGAATTGTACATACCTCAACTACGTCATTCCCTATATCCAGACGTGATGTAATGGTATCGGTACCCACGTTGGTATAGGTAATACAAGCCACCTTTTTCACCACATCAAGTTTGTTACTGTTTGACACTACATTCTTGATATGACTTATCAACCAATGCGTCTTTCCTGCACCAGGCCCAGCACTCACCTTAAACGGTTCGTCTATAGGTATGGTTTGTTCTGATGTTATGATAATAGCCATGTTAAAGCGTCAACAATATATTGGGGAACGTGGAACTCTTTTCTATCTGCTGCTGGTTCCTCCAGATTAGCCATAAGCGCCACGTTTAGTTCCAGCGCATTGCTACCTTTTGAAACAGAGTTCAAATAACGTGATGCAAGTAAGGCTTTTCGTTTTTCTTCATCCGTCCACCCCGATGCACCTATGGATGTCTTGATACGGGTATTAGCCTCACTGTTTCGCATTTTACTCATCATTTTGTTCACATCCCGTTCTGCCATCATTGCTTTTATTTCCTTCAAGTTGGAAACAGAGTTAGTCAGCAACAGTTCACAATCGGGGTTTTCACGCATTATGTCATACTCCAGCGTTTTTCCATATGTCACATCTTGCCTATAGAACCTAATATTGGGATGGGTTGCATATTTAGCTACCACAGCATCCGCATGATGCTTATAGTCGTAGTTATCTGTATCTATATTGTACTCGTATGGGTAGCAGGCTTCGTATTCCTCATCAGGTCCGTTCTTTTTCCGGCAGGGGTCAACGTCAGTTAGACAGACTATTTTTTTGTTGATGGTGTATGGATTGTTCGTATCAAACAACTTTAGGAAGTGGTTGAAATAACGCCCACCCATATTCACCACCAGCACATGCTCATCTGTAAGGCTCTTATTCAAATATCTAGCAAAGACAGGGAGCAACAATTCCTCTGCAACGCCCTCAACGAATATCAATTTGTTGGCAAAGAACATATCCGCCTTGGTTGCATCCAGAAATCTTTGAACGTATTGCTTGGATACCATATCATCCGCATTATCTTCTCGATAAATGACACGTGGATATCCAACATTAATCTGCCCTAATACAGGTGAAGTTAGACAAATCAAGTCATCCAGTTTCACAGCTGAAGCAATCTGGGTAGAATGTGAAGTCATGAATATCTGGCGTACATGTCCATTGGCTTTATTGTCCTGTAGAAACTGTAGGAACTTGTACTGCATAGCTGGATGCAAATGTGCTTCACATTCTTCCACAGCAAGGAATGAGAGAACCTTTGCATTGCGTTTCATATAGGTGATGTTACTGTCCGCCTGCATCTTTGCAAGCAAAAGCGACATATAAATTAGATTGTTATAGCCTAACCCATTATACGTTGCGGGTACTTCTATACCAACAGCATACTTGATAATCATTCTTAATACTGCAAACATCTCATTCTCCGTAACCTCTCCATCAAAATCTGGCACGGCTCCGTTGAATGTTGCGCCTGTATCGAGTGCGTACTTCAGAAACACGTTTTTGCCATTCTGCAACCTGTCTTGTAAAATTTTCATCAGTGGACCAGACTGCATGGCAAAAGCCTCTCTTAAGGCTTTCAATTCTCCCTTTATATCATCCTCTGTCTTTGTACTATCATTCTTAACCGAGTAATCAATAAAGAAGTTCAGCACATCCCTAAGGAGCGGATTATAACCGGCGTATAGGTCGTGACTGACATCACGAATGGCATCAAGAAACTGGAAATCAATCTGTCCCAAAGCATCATTGACGTTGACACCTGCAGCCGGATTACCTCCAGAGCGATTGCTCCTGTAGAGTCTGATGTAGTCATGATCTATGATTTTCCATATTTCCTTAGCGGTGGTTGCGCCAGCAACATCTGCTTTATAGTTCTCCTCTTGTGCCTCAGCCAATTTAAACTCGTAATTCAATTCTGCCTCTTCACTTAATGCTGGATCTGTCATCATACCGGAGAACAGCCCCATTTCGGCAGAATCCAGAGCTTCACCCTCGCTTCTATGGAGGACAAGTGTTATTTGGATACGCGGTGACTGCAGTTGAAGTGTTGCTACATCTGTTTCATAAAATAAGTCACTCGTACACAACCTATGACCGTCACTATAGCCAAGCACTAACCCCATAGCACGAAGCAGGTTGCTTTTTCCTGTATTATTATGTCCGATTATGACATTTACTCCTTCGTGGAAGGGAACCGAAGCAACCTTGAAGTTTCGGAAGTTTGAAATTTTAATCTCCTTAATATACATATTATATTCTTTGCCAAAACATAGTTTTCTCCACAAAATTACTAATAAACCAGGAGATTAAGATAATATCGACATGATTTTTTCACCTTAATTTAGTCGTTTTTGGGGGATATTCGTCGATACACGGTACTTATGTACTATTGTAATGCCCCTTTCTTTTGTGGCTATGCCAAGAGGTGCTTTTACGGGGTTTCAGATGATTTTTCTTTTTTCGTTGTTCCTTTTGCCGGAAGCGGAAAGTAAATGCAGAGTGTGTCAGCCCGCTCCATGAATGAAACAGGCAGCCACACACAACCGGACAAACCGGGAAGAATGATTGTTGCCACCCGGCTGAACAAGTTCCGTCGGATCGGAAACAAGCATACTTCCTTTGTCGGGGTTTGCCCTTTTCACGCTTCCGGTGAAGTATTTTTTTTCAGACGGTTTCCTCTTTTACGGATTTTCCCCTGAAGTCTTTTTCTACCCAATCTGCCTCTGTTTTCGTTTACCTCCATTTTGCGCCTTTCTGTGAGCCGCATCAGTCAGTCATTTTCGTTCTGGGCGCAAAGGTAATTCCGGGATTGGACGGGAAAGCAAGGTCAAGCCTTCTGTTTTCTGCGGAAATCTCCAGCCCTTCGGGTAGTATTTCCCCGAAAAACCTTGCATTCCCTAATCCCTACCTTTTCAAGCACCCGAAACGAAAACGACCGATGCGACAGAAAGACG
>CAKUVA010000048.1 GCA_934693135.1 uncultured Bacteroidales bacterium
AGTGCAATCATAGTCTATTTTCTTATGTGATCTCCTCTGAATAATGGTTGACATTTCAGACGGACGTTTGAAAACGTTGGAAAAACGACACTACAGACATCAGTCCGAAAACGCATGAAAAATAGTACTAACAAGGCATGAGAAAACAACCAAAAAAATCAATAAACATGGAAAAGAGAATCATGAATTACGAGGCTCCTGAAGCTACAGTCTTCGGAGTCGAGACACAGAATTGTTTCGCATCGGGTGGTGTGAGTACACAAAACTTTTCTGATTTCGAAGAAGATGAAGGAAGTTGGATTTAAAAAGCAGAAACTTATGAAAAAGACATTTATTGCAATATCTGCTTTAGCATTGATAGTATCTTGTGCTAAAGAAATTTCTCCAGTCCAGTCTGGCTCAACAGACGGCATTGATGTTCGTGAACTATCTGCAACGATCGTGGACAATGAGACAAAAGCTGCCTTGAATGGAAAATCTGTTGCTTGGGAACAAGGAGATAAACTGCTTATTTTTAATGATAAAGGTAATAATAACAATGTTTCTGGGAAAGACCATGCTGCCTTTATTTATAGCATAAAGAATGAAAGCATTGAAAATAATGGAAGGAGTGCATCTTTCGTAGCCGAAGAGCCTGTTAACTCTAATGAATATATTCTTGCACTGTATCCCTATATTGAGAAACCATTATACGTCAATGGCCATAATAATGGCTCGTCCACAGATGCCAATGGTAGAGGTTTTCGCCAGTATATCCCTACAGAGCAACATTATGTGAAAGATGGTGTCGCAAGTGGAATCATTCCTATGATGGCTTATGCGCAGATTTCTACAGAAAAAAAACCAGAATTGAAATTTAACTATGGCGCAGGTATTGTTCAACTGAACCTTACATCTTCTAAAAATCAGAAAGTGAAGAAAATCCGTCTTAACACGACATATTCTGGAGTTGAAAACGTAGAGAACAAAGATGTAGTCGGATCATTCTGTACTGGCTCATTCTATTTCTATGAGAAATCTGTAATAAAAGATTGGGATGCATATTACGGAAAAAATTCCAATTCAAATAGATTTGCATATGCTGATATAGTTTGTGATACGCCGGTAGAATTGAATGACAAACCTACTGCATTCAATTTTGTTGTCTCAGGACAAAAATATACATCTTTTGCTTTTGTCATTGAATTTGAAGATGGTTCTTCTTATACTCTTGCTAAAGGGTCCACTACAGAAATTAAGAAAGGACATATATATAGGCTTCCTTCAGTCAATACAAGTGACTTCGACAAAACAACGACTGTCATAATTGACGATGTAACTGAGATCTCTATAGAAGGACTGACCTCAACAGAGGTAAACTCCTCTATAAAAGTCAGTTCTTCAGCTGAAAACAAGATTATCCCTGCTACAACGCTTGCTCTTATCGCAAATAAAGTTAAGCAATGCGCTTCACCTGTTTCTGTAGACTTTAGCAATGTCAATCTTGCTGATGACGGAAAGGGAAATGTTATCATGCCTACAGTATTTGCGGAAAACAGCAAACTCGGTGCAATCATACTTCCAGCAAATACGACTACTTTGCCAACAGGTTGTTTCAAGGATTGTGTAAACCTCAAATCTGCTACTCTTAACGAAGGATTGCTGACAACTCAGGGGACTATATTTTGGAATGATAACGAAAATGTCGGTACTCTCAACTTGCCAAAATCTTTCGCTAAATATGGCAGTTGTGGACTTGCATGGTGTGAAGCATTTACTGTTACAGAAGGGAATGTAAATGGTTTCTATGCAAAAGATGGTGTATTATTCAAAAAAACGACACTTGCACAATATCCTAAATTTAAGTCTGGAACATCTTATACAATACCAGATGGGATAACTGAAATTAATCAACATGCTTTTTATGCAAATAAAGATCTTACGGAAATCATTTTCCCTGCTAGTGTTACAACAGTCTTGCCACAAGCTTTCCATGGTAGCCGTAATCTCAATGTTATAGATCTTTCTGCTATCGGTGCTGGTAATGCAGCTCCTGTTGCATTCAAGTACAATGAGACTACAATTAGTGATGCTGGAGCTAATGTCGGAGCAGATGCAAAAGATAAAAAAATTATTCTACCGAACCATGATGCAACTAACTCGGCTGAGAGTATCATCGCAAAGTATATTGCTGCTGGTTGGTCTGTTCTTATAAATGGAAAGGACGAATATGGGACCTCATATGGCTGGCATCTTTATATTGATGGCGAAGAAGTGACGGATTCGCAGATATCTTCAGCAATATCGTCTCTTTCAGGTAAAAAAGTAGATTGGAATCTCTAAATTAATAAACTATGAGAAGGGCTTTATTTTGGCTCCTCACGATGATTGTTGCTGTCGGCTGCGCTAAAGTCAATGAGTGCGGCGGACAGCAATTTGATTCTGACGGGCAATTAATACCTGTCAATGTTAAGTCAATGCTCAATGTCACTTCTACTAAGACATCATTGTCTGAAGGTTTAGGAGATTACAAAATAAATTGGGAAGAAGGTGATAAGATAGGCATGTATATAAGTGGTAGACAAAGCAATGTGTTGCTTGAATATGACAAGGGAACTTCTGGAGATTTTTCCGGTTATATAAAGGGTGGTTATCCGAAATCTACAGCAAATATTGAATATGTAGGCTATTACCCATATAGAAATGCCGATAAATCAGGAACTATAAGCGCATTATTGAACAGGATTCAGACGGCTCCGTTTGATTCTACATTGGATTACATGGTATCTGAGAAATTTTCTGCTCCATATAATGAAAGCGAAATGCCTTCTGTAAGATTTAAATTTTCCAATCATCTTTTCAGTATCATTAAAATCTCTGTTATTAATGATCTGGAATCACTGAAGAATGAGAAACTTACTGCTGTTATGCTGTCATCTGATAATACTGTTTTGAGCGGATATTTTTCGTTCAATCCATTAGATGATTGCAATGCAGTTTTTAGCAAAGACAAGTCTGAAACATATAATGAAGTAGTATCTGTATATCCTGAAGATAAACAGCCTATACTCGGCATTGGGAAAGAACACGTTCTGTATTTTATTGTTAATTCCACACAAATACCAGATTTAAAAGTAACGGTTTCGACTACAGATGGGCATGCAAGAGTTTTTCAAGCAAAATCTCTTGTAACTCTTGAAAGAAATATGGTACTTGAGCCAGAAACTTTGGAACTATCCAAAGCAAACAAAATCATTGTTCATAAGGTTATGGCATTATGGGGTGACAGTATTACTGCAGCATTGACCTATAGGTATTCTATTCAGCGTGAGCTCGAGCCTTTTTGGACTGTAATCAAATGTGGCGTAAATGGAGATAATTCCCTCGGAATCGCAGCTCGACAAGGTGGAATTCAATTTGTTACGGGCAAGGATTTTACCATCAATGACGGAACGACACAGGTGGATTTCGGAGGATTCTTTACAAGAGAGAATCTATTCGGCGAGACAGTGGATGAAAATGATGTGGATATTTTCTACAATGTTAGTTTTACTCCTTGGTTTAACCATCCTTTGCGCTCTCCTTGGATAAATCCTATACGGATTGAATTACCTAATGGTGGTTATATTGATTGCGAGACATCATTGCATGCTAGCGGTGTCTATTGTCTTGTGCCTACGGGAGATTATACTAGTTCGTACCCTATTTATATTCCAAAAGGCAGTAAGTTTAATTCTTATGGCTCAAGAATTCTTGACAATGCAGATATGACGATTATCTATTCTGGAACGAATGGAGGATATCGTGGAGAAACAGATGCTTTTGGACATTATACGGGATATGATCAACTTATACATCAGCAGAAAGCGATGGTAAATCATCTGAAGAAGAAGGAGGCGTATCTTGTGCTCGGATATCATTTCAATTCGAGTATTACAGGACAAAGAAATGATACAGGAGAGACATATGATATCCAGTATTGGACAGAAGATTATCGTACTACTATGAGCAATGCGTTCGAGCGCCATTTTCTTGATTTAAAAACAGAAGGAAGCAGAAATGGGGAAAAATTACTTTTGGAGACATCTGTGATAACAAGTGTTAACGATATGTCTCCAGAGGATCAGAATTATATAAGTAATGAAGAGTTCCCTGCATCGTTTACTGATAATCCTAAATATGATGTTCATCCTAATGAATATGGGAATAGGGCGATTGCAATATTGATCAGGGAACGTATGAAAGAACTTGGCTTACTATGATGCTCTAAGCTTGAATTGTCATATAGCTCATGTGGCGATGCTACTTGGGCATATATAAATAAGTATTGTTTAGGGTTCCTCAGGGTTGTGATAACCGTAGGGGAACCCTTGTTAGTTACAATTCATGCTCGTCTTGTTCTTCTTCAAACTCTGTTATCCATGCTTGAAGTTTTTCTTGGAGAATTTTTTTGTCTGGAAGATAGAGCTGATACTGAGCCGCATAGATGTTAGAATCTTTAGGCAAGGTTAATTCGACAAGTGCATCTTTCTTTTCTTTGCATAATAGAATCCCAATAGTTGGCTTCTCAAAATTTTGTTTCACATTCCGATCATAGTAGTTGACATACATCAACATCTGTCCGAGATCCTGATGTGTCAGTTTGTCAACTTTGAGGTCAATGAGAACATAGCATTGTAGCAACCTGTTATAGCATACTAAATCCACATAGTAATTATCTTCATCAAATGTGAATCTTTTTTGACGTTCTTCGAACAAAAAGCCTTTCCCCATTTCTTTAAGGAATAACTGCATCTTGTCTATGATGGCTGTCTCAAGTTTAGTTTCAGTGTATGATGAATCAGGCTTCAGTCCTGCAAATTCGAGAGTAATCGGGTTCTTTATAATGTCTTCAGGCTTCTGTATTATCTGACCTTCAGTAGCGAGTCTGAGTATATCTTTTTTGTCTTTGCTAAGTGCAAGACGTTCATAAAGGCTGCTATTTACTTGACGCTGAAGCCAACGAACACTCCAATTTTGCTTAGCGCATTCAATCTCATAGAAACTACGTGCGGTATTTTCTTCAATGCGCATCAATATCAAATAATGAGACCAACTTAAGACAAATTTGTGTACGCCTTGTGAAGATGTCGTAGATTTGGTCGACACTGTGGACCCAATTTGCTCTGGCTGAAATATAGAATAGAATTGTCGGCATTTCTTCAATGTCTCTAATGACCAACCATTCCCAAATTTTTCCGTAAGCTTGGAAGAAAGATTCTGTAAAATATGTTTTCCATAAGCGGCCTTATGGTTACCTTCTTGTTCTTCTTCCACAATATAACGTCCTATCTCATATTTCGTATATACTTCAGTTGTATTGACAGCTGATGCTATACGACCTCTTGCATTCTCTATAAGAGCTGAGATCTTCTCAAATAGAGCATTTGCCCATGTACTCTCAATTACGTTTTTATCCATAGTGTAAACAATATCAGCAAATATAACAAAATATGCATTGGAGACCAATATTATATCACTCTTGTTTTTCAGACGGACGTTTGAAAACGTAAACTTCTAAGGAGTCTTACACAGCCCAACATCGGGATAAAATTTGATTCACT
>CAKUVA010000049.1 GCA_934693135.1 uncultured Bacteroidales bacterium
AGCCAGCCGAATAAGGAGCGTGATGATTGGTCCGGGCATTGACGGGCGCAAGGGCATGGCATCGGTGTTTGACGGCAAAGAATACATTAACCGCCTATCAACGCTGCTTAAACTCAACTCCGTAGAGCGCATAGGTGACACGGTTTGGCTCAGATATTCGTTTGTGTAGTCGGGAACGATAACCTCTTTCGGCAGACATTTGGCCGATAGGTATCAAATATGTGCAAGGTGAGGTTGGCTTGGCAATCTCACCTTGTTTTGTTACATTCAGGAGATCTCTTTATATTTTTTCTTGTCGTTCTGTGTAGCCAGTGTTTCCCTGTATCTTGCCGGCGACATTCCGAGACGCTTTGTGACATATCGGCTGAAATAAGACAGCGATGAGAAACACATGCGCTCGGCTATTTGTGAAATGGACAGGTCGGAGTTGTCGAGGAATCCTTTCAGTATAGGCACCGTGTAGCGGTCGATAAGAAACGTGACGCTATTGCCCGTTACCCTCTTTATTGTCTCGGTGAGGTATTTTGGGCTTACATTGAGTTGCTCGGCATAATACGCAACATCACGGTGTTGTCGTGATGCGCCTTTTTCGAGCATGGCGACAAGTCCCTTGACAACGTATGCCTTACGGTCGGTTGTCGTCTGTGTGGCGTGTACGAGCGAGTGGAAATAATATATGTCGTAAATCATTGTCACAGCAAGGCTTGCAGTCATTGAAATGCGAAAACATTTGGTTGGTAGCAATCTCTGTTATAAAACAAAGAAGACCCGTTGGCGGAATTAATTTAGTGCATACTTAATTCTGCCAATAGGCTTGTTGTTTATGAAATTTACATATTGCAAAACGGTAGGTGCACTAATTTTACCGATAATTCTGGCAAACAAACCGCTCGTTATTTTAGCGTAGTTTCTTATAAGTAAAAATTGCTCTTGGAGTTGTGAAAATATCGTTTCCAATCTTTTTCTTGCCTTAGCAAAAGGTATGAGAGTCGGTTTCCAATTCTTTTGATTGAGCCTATAGGGACATTCAAGTCTTATATGCGCAGTTTCAAACAAGTCAAGTTATACATCAGCCCCAATGTATTCCTTATCTCCGTAGATGCTGCAATTATTATAAAGAGCCTTTACGTCTTTCATATATTTAATGTCTACCACACTCGCTTTTGACAAGTCGTATGAATGTATAACTCCACTTAATCCACAGAGAGCGTGTAACTTAAATCCAAAATAGTATGTATTTTGCGAAGCACAATATCCAAAATCAGGAGCCTGTGAGAATTCCCCTGTACGCCCCATTTTACAGCGTTTTCCTCTTGCGACCCTGCATACTTCAATAGGCTTTGAGTCGACAAAGAATTGTTCCTCCCCACCATCCATTTTCATTGCAATTCTCTTGCGTATCTCCTCACACAAACTGGATGTCTTTTTTCTACGGTCATTAAACTGTCGTCTTGATATGAGATTGGGAATATCATCCTATACTCTTGTAGCTTGTATTCGAACAGCCATTTCTCACTGTCAATACTCTCTGCCTCTGCCGTCAATGCCAATGCCACAACTTCTAAATCCGAAAATTTGGGGATTGGACCACGACGTGGAATGTTGCCAAATTCATTGACGAGATTTTTTGAGAATTGCTTGCATATCTCAAGTATTTTGACAAATCTTGTATAAATGTTGTACATAAGCTGATTTGTTTTTAGCGTTTTAGACCTTGCTAAATTACTAAATATCAGCGACATGTACAACTTTTAATTATATTTATTTGCATAATTTAATTCCGCCAACGGGTAAAGAAGACAAATTTAACGCAATATGGAAGAAATAAGAATTGACGTAACAAAACAGACTCCTGAGCAACATACTCTCGCAGCTCATTATGCCCAGTTCGTACACAGATTCAACCAGTCGCTGCCATTCAGCGACGAGTGGTGGAGCCTGCAACGGGAATTGTTCAAAGACCATATAGGCGAGGAATCGCTCGTCATGTCGCCCATTACCGTGGTGCGTCCCAATGCCGTGAGCATAGGCAAGCGCGTGGTGGTGATGAACGGCTGCCTTATGATGTCGGCAGGCACCATAACCATTGAGGACGACGCACGCATCGCAGCCAACGTGCAGCTCATCAGCAACAACCACGACCCCTACAATCGCGACATCATCACATGCCGCCCTGTCCGCATTTGCAAGGGAGCGTGGATTGGAGCCGGAAGCACCGTCCTGCCTGGGGTCACCGTAGGCAAGTATGCCATTGTGGGAGCAGCATCGGTTGTAACGAAGGATGTGCCCGATTATGCCGTGGCGGTGGGAAATCCAGCACGAGTGATTAAACATTTGGATAAGAACAGATTTGAGGAATAGCAGAAAGAACTAAAAAGAAAATAACATTATGAAGGTTTTACTTATCAACGGAAGGGACCACCTATGACTTCACCAGGCATGTGGTATTCCTGCCATAATTACTGTATGTACTCCATGCCTTGCAATCGCCAAGTGGAAGAAATGACAACTTTAGCATCTGTTCTTACTAACAAGCGGCGTAAATTAGCCACAGCTTTTTTGTCAAACTTGTCATTTTGAGTATTGATTACTCCATCGAAATCTAAAAAAATGTACTTCTTCATTTTTCCTTTTGTTTTGAGACATTAAAATCCAGCTTGTCTCTTAGTATGAGATTTGCATAACCATAATAACACAGCATTAATATATCTTTTCTCTATGAGGGAAAGACTTCTGAAGTCCGTGCCTCCCAAGATGCTTCTCAAATAAGTTCTATTTTTCATATGTGACAGTATTTATATGGTGAACCAGATTTATCCATAATCATATTTTATAATTCTGGTGCAAATGTAGTCCATACCTGTGTAAGTTCGTTTCACACAATAAAAAGTTTTTCATGTGCCATGCGCAAAGATTTAAACTTGTTGTTAAAAAACACGTTAGTGTTAAATGAAAGGAATTTTTGGAGAAAGACTTACCAATGCACCAGCAGAGTCATTAAAATGGTTCTTCCAGAAAATGGAGTGATATTATTTTCCCCCACAGATTATAACAGATTTTCCATGCGAGCACAAAACCACAGATGTAGGGTCGCCTACTTCGTGGCTTGATTTTACACAGATTCTATGATATATTCTCTACATAAATCAGCTCTCATCTGTGTAATCTTGCTGCGAAGCCAGCAACACTAAATCTGTGGGCATAGCCTGTATTTAAGCATAAAAATCCGTGTTATCTGTGCTATCAGTGGGAGATATTAATCATCACTCCAAATTCCGGAAGAGTCATATTTTTATCGAATCGGCTCAAAATAGCGTTAAATATCTAAATAATCGACTCAGCTTGACCCGATTATTAGCAAAAAATGAGTAAATTTGAGCCGATTAATAAATAAAGAAGATGACAATAAATATAGAAATATTACAGTTCTTGCATTATCATCCCTTGGCAAATAGAGCTGAGATAATGGCAGGGCTTATGGATGCTCCAAGTGATAGCACTATGAAGAGATTACTTTCTGCTGCTGTTAAGGAGGGAAATGTTGAGACGGTTGGTCGTGGTCCTGCGACCAAGTACAAACTTACTCCGCAAGCTCATGTAACCATGCCTTTAGATTTGGCTACTTATTTTGATAAGGATATTGATGAACGTGTAGTGCAAGAATCGTTTAAATTTGACTTGATTCGTGAAGTCTTACCTAAGGTGGAGATTTTTACTAAAGAGGAACTTTCACTATTGTCTGCTGCGCAAAAGGAGTTTGAGAAAAATACTAAAGGTATGACAGATTTGGAGTATCGTAAGGAAATGGAACGTCTGGGAGTTGATTTATCTTGGAAATCCTCGCAAATAGAAGGTAATACCTATTCTCTTTTAGAGACTGAACGATTGTTGAAGGACAAGCAGACGGCTTCTGGAAAAACAAAAGAAGAGGCCATCATGTTGCTTAATCATAAGGATGCACTTGATTTTGTTCTTGATGTGCCTGATTATTTGAAAGGACTGTCTGTGCATAGAATCGAGGATATTCATTCCATCTTGACAAAGGAGTTGGGAGTTGACAGAAATATCCGCCATCGTCGTGTTGGTATTACGGGTACTAATTATCGCCCACTCGATAACGAGTTTCAGATTCGTGAAGCATTGGAGGATACTTGTACGCTGGTGAATGGAAAAGATAATGTATTCGAAAAAGCAATCTTGACATTAGTGCTATTATCGTATATTCAAGCCTTTGTGGATGGGAATAAACGGACGGCAAGAATTACGAGCAATGCTATCTTAATAGCAAATGGTTATTGCCCAATTTCTTTTCGAACCGTTAACTCCATCGACTATAAGAAAGCGATGCTCATGTTTTATGAACAGAATAACATTGCCGCTTTCAAGAAAATCTTTATTGAGCAATTCTTGTTTGCTGTGAAGACGTATTTTTAGAGAGAATAAGTACTTATAAAAAAGAGCGATATGAAATTGTTGGAAATATTAAAAAGAATGTTGTCTTGTAGTGCAACTGAGGTTTCGGAACCAACAGGTTAGACTTTGGAAGATGGCAATAAGGGGGCTAAGGATTATGCAGACTTAGACGATATACGATTAGTTGTTGGCGATTATACTTTGACTTTAGTTTATAATGTCTGCTTAGGTGGTCTTCATAACGTGCTTTCTTATGATCCATGTTCTGGTGCTACTCAAAATTGCTTTACGGAAATAAATGCAATTATAGAAAAGAGTTTTGATGAAGTTTATGATAGTATAGTTGTCAAGACTGGAGAAAATCAATATTTACTTAATATTGGAGTAAACTTAATGCTGGGTCCCGGTAGTTTATCCCAACAACTATGTGATGATGTTATAAATAATCATAGGCTGGAACACCAAAATAATCCTCGATGGTGTCAAGATGCCAATGGCATATATGACCATCTTCTTGATAACCGAATAGCTCTTTAGCCTTGTATAGCCAATCCTCTATCGGTTTTCCTGTCTCTTTATCTTTGCTTGATTTGTGATAGTAATATTTGAGACCGTAAAGAATTGAAGGATAGTCTTTCAAGTCAAAATCTTGGTACGATTCATATTCGGTATAAATGACATTTTTGGTTGGTGATTATGACAGAAGTGGTTGGTGGAAGGTGCGGTTAACCGCACCTTCCACCAACCACTTCTCCCGGACAAATACGTTTTCAGGGGATTACCTCTTTTTCTTCTCATCGTTGAAGAAAAGATACCATTTTATAAAGTTATCAACGCGCGTCTCGGATAGCCCCCGATGAAGCCTAAGATGGTCTTTGACATGCCTGAAGAATGATTCTATGGAGTTGGTGGTTTTAGGGATTCCGGGACTGTCAATATATGTGAAGATGTTGGGCAGGAACCTTTTCAGATGGATATAAGCCTTTCGGAGGTCATCCCT
>CAKUVA010000050.1 GCA_934693135.1 uncultured Bacteroidales bacterium
GACGCCTCTATTGCCGGCTGACTTCACTCAGCCGGAGCCTGCAAACAATTTTGCGCATAAATCTTGACGGGACCAAGTTGTCCGTTTCGTATCGTATGGTTTGTGGTACCCCAAAATACCGAAAAATCCTTGAAAATCAACACTTTTAATCGAACTTTGTGCTGTATGGTGGTGCCAGATATTCCACCGTATTAGCCAGTTTCGGGGCGAAAACAGCCCCCGTATTAGCCACTTTATTAGCACATTTTATTAGCCACACACTTATCCAAGCCCGTCGAAGAGACTTCATATGCTCTGATTAAATCTTGAATACGCTACAAGAGGGAATGTCAAAAGGCATTCCCTTTTGCTATATATCTTTCTGGATGGTACTGCCAGTCCTCTGATGCCTTATCGCAGCCACAGAGGCTATATCAGTTGTTTTTCGGTTCGGAAGCATTGCGCTGGACTAATGTAAGCGATGCCCGGAAAGCTTTAAAAATCAAGGACTTTTCGGTCATCGGTCAGTTTTAGTAGCACCATCGTTATTATAAACGGGGAACAAAAATTTCGGATAAGCAACTGTTAATCAAAAGATCAAAACAAATACTTTATTGTGGTGGATCCACTAAAAGCAAAGTGGCGTTCTTAATAATATTCGTATAGTAAGTATAGTATGTACTGTTTGTGCTGCGTTCTTTTGTTAAAAGGTAATCGTTTGGCTCTTTAAAGTGACTTTCATTTCCACCAAAACATGTTTTTATCATTTTGATCTTTGCTTCTCCACTTTCGTGTGCAATATAATTTCGAATAGAAACAATTTGGTTATATGCCGTATAAGTAGTTGCATCTGCAAATAACACATCAAAAGGATCATTAGAAAAAATATGCTTAGAAAGTTTCTTTATTTGAGCAGGATAATCAACATATGTGTGATTTCCTTCGCGCAGAAAAATATTTAATTGTTCTTCGTCTACGAAGCGCAATTTTAAATTTGGCGAAAACCCCTTTTCAGATTGCTGACCCGTTGAGTAAGTCACGAACAAGTCACCTATAAATTTTTCAAATTGAATCCAAATTTTCAATAATGCAATATCATAGCGATTGTTTTCTGGTTTGCCAGCCCATTCTGTCCAAGTTGTTATTGAATTTAATACATCATTCGTTATCATTTGCAGCAGCTCTTTCTATCATGCTGTTTAAAAACGTAATTCTCTGCACTCTTTCGTTTTTGCTCGTCGTTCGGATTTTGTGATTCTTTGCAAATTCGGTATATTCAATATACAGTCCATAGGCATTATCTTTATCTTCAATGTTAGTATTAAAATCATTTATAAACTGTGAAAAGCAGTTGTAAAGAATAGGGAGATTATCTCCTATATTTTCACTCGAGAACAGATTATTTCGAGGCAATTCAATATTTCGAATTCCATACATTTGGTTAGCAATAACACAATACATTGTAAAGAAGTAGTTTTTATTGCCAAAACATCCACTAGCCCCATTAAAATAGTTGTAAACAGCTTCTACAATATCCATAATCGCGTTAAACTTAATTTCTATGGACTCACTATCGGGGAAATCTTTGTCGTATTTTTTATAGATGTTCTCAATAGATGTAGGAGTTTCTTCAACAACACCATCAACTAATAGAATAAGTAATGAGTTGATTAGTTCAGAATCACGCATTCGTGCACAATCGTTGTCTGAAAGAAGCTGAGTAGAGAGAAAAAAATCTCTATATTTAGATGAAAGCCGATAGACTAACACTTTAAATTCACCCCAATATTTGGAGTTGCGAATTTCTTGCTTGTTTAAAACCATGTTATTTGAGTTGAGGCGTGCAAACATATCATAAATAACACTCTCGTCTTTTTCGGTAACTACCTCTGCCAATATTTCGTATTCCAGAATCGCTTCTTGCGTTTCAGGATCCAGATCGGAATATTTTTTACCACCAAAAGTTCGATTGTGTGATTTTTTAATAGCAAACCCTTCTGCTACAACATACTCTAAAATCGCGCGGACCCTCTGCTGTCCATCAATAATTTCTCTGTTAGTCGTTTTGGTGTTAACATCCACGGTTTGTCGCAAGAAAATAGGCGGTATGGGCAGGCCACGAACAATAGTATCGATAAGATATGCTTTAGCCTTTTCATTCCAAACATTATTCCTTTGGTATCTAGGGGACAATTCAAGTTCTTTTTTTTCGTTCCACTGAACTAAATCACTAACAGTAATTATTTTTGCAGTTGTTTTTTTCATCGGTTTCATCCTCCATACTTGCGCCTTGCAGTTACAAGTGAATTGCAATGCACATTATATTAGAAAAGTGTTTCGAATTTTAATGCATATAGAGTAATTTCGAATCTGTTGCACATACGAGCATATCGAAGCAATACTTGGTATTTACTATCCCCCAAAACCATTGAAAAATCAAGACTTTTCGGACATTCACCACAAGAAAATCTGGCACAGAGGCCAGTTCCGCGATTTTTGAAAAAAACGGGCCGAAAAAGACAAAAGATAGAAGATTGGATAGACCACATCTTCGAGGACCATCGGTTTTCTCTGCTGTCGGCAATTAGCAGAAGGGAGAACTGAAATGAATCTGTTGAACCACTATCCGGAGATTGTCGCGGCATATCCGGAGTACATCACGCAAAAGCAATTCTGCGAGGTGTGCGGAGTATGCCACAAAACCGCTTATAATTTAGAGCGTCGGGGAGAAATTCCCTATAAAAAAGTAGTAGATACCCCGACAGGGCGCATTCATCACATCAAACTCATAGATGCGCTTGCGTATCTTTACAAGAAAGATACGCTCTATGGGAATGATGAGAGCATCAATCGAGAGATATATAAAATGTTCAGCCAGCATTTCGCGTATCTGCCAGACCTTCTTCGGACACAGCAAATCAAGGAGTTGACAGGATTTTCAACCACAGCTATCCAACGATGGGTGCTTGAAAAGCGAATTATCGCTATTCATGGGCGTAAGGGGTGGAATATCCCAAGGGAGTCTCTTATAGCGTTCCTTTCGTCGTCCTATTGCCTCCGTGGAAATAGAAAACCACAGAAATTTCAAGCTATATTGGAAAAATGTGCTGGCGAACTGAAAACTTGAAAATTTAGGGGCAGGAATTTCCCTGTCCCTTTTCATATCCAATAGAACAGGAGGTAAATCTTTGTCCTAGGTACCTTTCCAGATATTCTCTATGGCCGAGATGTATTTACGAACTTTGTTAATACGGAATCTCTCTTAATCCCCATGGAAAGCAGATATTCAATCTTTAGTAATTCGCATGTAGATTCAAAGTCATTCGTTTTATCAAAAGTAACCGGGGAACAAATCAATCTATTTCTATCAACAGAACCCACATGGGTTCCCAAGCCATTATGCTCTGTAATCAAACCTTTGCACCCGACAATGGAGATACAAACATAAAAGCGAGGGGTTTCAAGAGTGGGAAGCATTACCTCCGAGTAGTTCGCAACAACAGATTGAATAATATCCCAAAGTGCGGCCCATGCGATACCCTCGCGATTAATGTTTGCAAATTTTGAAATATACCAATTATCAAGCGGAACAAAACATTCGATACTTCCGTTTTTTCCTACAGAACATTCTGCCTCGCCAGAATGCTGCCTGTACCGAAGTCCCTCAACATTCGGAATAGAGTCATAAAATCCACCTATTTCACTGAATATAGATGCATAGCTGACTTCTCCACTGCGTTCCAGCGAAAATACACTTTTGTTATAGCTGGGATCTGTGAAAGTTTCAGGGAAGATATGAAGAAGTAAAAAACGATAATCATCTCCGCGTACTGTTTCATTTTGATCGCAGAAAAAAGAAATCCGTTCTTTACGGAAATTGAGTATTTCATTCTCAAGTGAACGAGATTGCAGAAACATATTCCTCAACTCCATATATCCAATGCTCCTTTTTCCATTCCCCATACGCCTATAAATCCGATAATTCGACTCATCCTCCAAATGAATATAGGGAGAGAAAGCATCATGTGATACTGCGATAATCACAACATACTTCCCGTTTTCTAGCAAAATAAATTTAAACTTGACAGGAGGCATTTTGGGCATGATTGAGGAAAGATTATTTTTTCTGTCTAATTCAAACCTATCTGTATTGTTCCCTTGGATTTCAATACCACAGAGCTCGTTGGCCATGCCGTTACGGTCGCTTATCCCGTATAGCAAATACCCTCCTTCTGCATTAGCAAAAGAGCATATATCGCTTCTAAATTCAGCCAGATGCTCAGACCTCTTTCGATCTCCCTTTGCGTATTCCAAAAAGGAAAAAGTGGCCTTGTAATCAATGTACTCACACTCTCTGTAATCGGGGTTATCTATCAACATCTGTAAATCAGACACATCACAGTCTAAAAAAGATTTCCCATTAATCGTCGGCAACATAGATATTCCCCCTATACGGTAATTTCGTATTGTATCGCAAAACATTGGCACTTATATATTCGTTTGATGCGATAATAGTGCAATGTTTCATCGTATAGACCATGCTCACATTTTACAACGATTTTGAATACGCTACAAGGGGGAGTGCAGCAAAGCGCTCTCCCTTGTTCTATATACATCTTTATTTGGAGGTGAAGCCCGTGGCCGCATTGCCCTTGCCATATTATTACGGTTATGAGGCCGAACAGTTTTCTTTCTACCGCATACCAAAACGGCTTTTTGAGGATGACCGCTTCCGGAGCGTGTCAACCGACGCGAAGCTGCTTTATGGTTTGCTGCTTGACCGCATGGCCTTATGGTGTAGCTCTCCGCAAGACCGTTATACACGGCGGTGCAGCTTGTGCCCATTCTCTCGATGAGCATGCCTTTCAGCCGCTTGATGTCCTTGTCCAGTTTGTTCACATCAGCCGACAGCGTCTTTTTCTGCTCTTGCAGGGAAAGAAGCATGGAAAGCTGCCCAAACTG
>CAKUVA010000051.1 GCA_934693135.1 uncultured Bacteroidales bacterium
GGAGATGATGACACATTTTTTGCATTCTATCCTGCTGAATATTGCCATGGGGTTAAGGATAACGGATACTTCTATCTGAATTTTCCTACAACTCAGTACTATGAGGATAATATCGGGACAAACCTGTCGCTTCCTATGTATGGCATCGGAGGAAACAGAGAAATTAATTTCAAATACGCAGGAGCTGTACTTAAGTTCAAAGTATGGTCAAAGACTGTGACGAAGATAACCTCATGCACGATTTCCAATCAGACAGGAATCCCATCAGGCGAATTTTCATATATTAATGAAAAAAAAGAATGGACTTTAGCAAATATTTACAATACTGAAGTCTCTGGATTCACTGTGAAAATGCGTGAGCCTCTTGCTTTGAGTAATGATGAGAATAATCCTACAGAAATAGCAATCGTAATACCTCTTACTAAAGCGCTCACACTAACATCATTGTCATTAAACGTTAATGCTGAGGTAGGTGGATGTCAGATTACCAAGAAAAGCGATCTAATAGTTACCCCTGGAGATGCTGTGACATTCCCTGTGAAAGAGTTGACATTCATTCCTAACAAACTTATTGTAGATGGAGAAGAAGGTGATGTGGATGTTGCAAGGATTCTGGACGCTACAGAAAAAATTGAGTTGGTTACGACAGAAGGAGGAATGCTTTCAGAAGAAACATTCAAGGCTATAATTGATAAAACTAAAGAACTTGATCATCAGATTATTGTGGATTTTAGTAAAGCGAGTGTCAATTTCAGTACAATTGTAGGATTGGCTAGTGATAACCAAACCCACATTGGTTTCTGCGGTGGATGGCAAAATCAAGGATTAAAAAATATAAGCGAATTTTGGCTCCCTGAAGGACTTACTAATCTTGGAAACATGTCACTTGCTGGTAGTGAATATACAAAGGTCGTAGTTCCTTCTACACTGACATCAATTTCAGGCTTTCCTACAAGGTATAGTGATAAAATGGTATGGGAAGTAAATGAGAACAACAAGAAGTTTAAGGCATATAATGGAGCCTTATATGATTTCGATATGAAACAGCTTATGGTCCTGAATGGAGGAAGTGGCGCAAAGTATGTTATACCAGAGGGCGTAGAGTCTATTAGGAACTGGACAATGTATGACAACTCTGTTCTAACTACATTGACCTTGCCGAGCACAATGAAAATATTGGGAACTGATAGCATTGATGGGGCGAATAATCTTTCGACAATTATATGTCTTGGTAGCGAACCTGCAACTTTAGGTAAACAGCAGACAGTTGGCAAGGCTAAAGAAAAGATAATATATGTTCCAGGCGAATCTGTAGAAAAATATCAGACAGCTTGGAAGGAACTTATCGATAAGGGCTGGACGGTGAAGACTCTTGAAGATGCAAAAAATGCTGGTTTTACTATCACTACTCCGGAATCCGAATCACTTGCTTTTTAATTAAAAAATAAATTATGAGATAGATGGGGAGCATTCTCCACCTATCTCTTTTTGTATTATGAAACGTATAATATTATGTTTGCTATCAGTAATTTCAGTCTTGTCATGTAGTCAGGCTGAATTAACTGACATAAATGACGAAGAACAGGCTTTTTTTATGAAAGCAAGTTCCAGTATTACCAAGACTGCCTTTGTTGATAGTAAGCTTGAGTGGAACGAGAATGATGCTATAGGACTTTTTATTGGTGACAAAATTGCCAACAAAAAGTTTACATGTATTGAATCAGACAAGACTTCGGCTACATTCAAAGGATATTATGTACCTATCGAATCGATAAATAGTGCTTCGCTCTTTGCATATTATCCATTCTCTGCTCGCGCTTACAATAATGGGAAACTTAATCTTTCTCTTCCTGAAAATCAAGTAGCTCCGTATGATCCAAATGCCGATTTCACATTGGCTGGAGAGGTGAGAGATTATGATCAGGAAACTCCTAATCTGAATATGTCGTTTGATAATCATATTTTCAGCATTATCAAGATTGCATTTACAAACTCAGACGATAAGTATGCTGATGAAGATATCTGTGGCGTGGAAATCATTGCGCCTGAAGGTTCAGTATTGACAGGAGATTTTAGCATTGATATAGACAAGAATGCGACACCTAAGTTTTCTGCGGAGAATACATCTGAAAAAGTAGTGGTGAACTTTCCTGATGGGGATAGGCCGAAGTTGGGAAAAGGGCAGACGCACTATGTCTATGCTGTGGTCAATGCTGGTTCATATCAGCAGCTGAGGATAGTGCTACATTGTTCCGAGTATAAATCGACTTTTACTTCTTCTGGAAATATCAGTTTGGAGTCGAACAAGATTTACAACGTGTCGGGTACTTTTGATTTCGCTTCTGGAGCACATGGGAAAAGCCACAGGACACTTCTGTATTGGGGTGATAGCATAGCGAATGAAGTTGTTACATCTTATCTTCAGACACTTTTAGGAGATTATTGGACTGTCGTTAGAGGTGGTATTGGGGGCGATTCTCCTTTGGGAATTGCTGGACGCCAGGGCTCTATTCCTCTTGTATTTAAAGATGATTTCGTTATTCCTGGTGATGGCTCACAAGTGGAGATGAGGAGCCTATATTCTTCATGGACTACAAATGGTGAGCCTGGTAACATAACTCCGAAAGTGAGTTTCGATGGTTGGTTCATGTATGAGTCGTCATTATTAAATAATTGTTATGTCGGTAAGGATAAGATAGAATGCAAGATAGAACGCAATTTTCAGGAGCAGAAAGCATATATTAGCCGCGTCTCTGAAGGAGAGGATGTTAATGTTACTGCTGGGACTGTGTTTTATTCCAATGCCTCACAGACATATACTCATCCAGATGTTACCTGTGTCTATATGGGAGCTAATAGAGGTTATAATGACTCTAATGCAGCACTTGCACGGATGTATGAGCAGATGAGGACGTATGCTCCAGATGAATTCGGTAAATATAATTTCATAGCCATAGGGTATCATATGGGGCACATACAGTTCTCGTCCAGCTATGAATATACTTATTGGACTGAAGACTACAGGAATTGTTTTCAGGAAAAATTTGGCGACCAATATCTTGATCTCAAGACTATCGGAGCTCAGAATGCTGAGCGCATTTCCAAATCCGTCGGAAGCGGTTTTACAGAGGAGGATAAAACATTGTCCGAAAGTGGAAATTGGCCAAGTTCTTGGCAGACGGATTATAGATCAAATGTGCATCCGAATGTCTATGGGTCAAGAGCAATTGCTTTTATGGTTTATGAGAAGATGAAGAGTCTTGGTTATTTGGATTAGTCAAAGACCTTCTGATATCAGGAGGCTATATATAAATAAGTATTGTTTCGGGTTCCTCAGGGTTGTGATAACCGTAGGGGAACCCTTAATTTTATAATGTAAAATAGTGGATTATTCGTGTTTATAACTTATCTATCGTGTCAAGGAGGAAGTCCTGTATATTAATATATGATATGCCGTGTTCATCTGTCCATGGGAGAATGTCATCTTTGACTACGACCAACTTTTGAAAAGAGTCATCAATCCTCAATAAAGAATTTAGTTCTTGGTCTTTTTTATCTTGAGGAACAATTGTAAATGCTGACTGGATATAATATCGTTTATTCGCTTTATTGAGCACAAAATCCACCTCCAATTGAGTTCGCTTACTCCTTTCAGCATTATCTTTCCAATTATATTCCACAACCCCAACATCAACAGAGAAACCTCGTGAAGATAACTCATTGTACAAGATATTTTCCATAATGTGGGTTTCTTCCTGTTGCCTGAAGTTTAATCTCGCGTTTCTCAAACCGATATCAGAGAAGTAATATTTTAGAGGTGTACCTATATAAGCGCGACCTTTGATATCATACCTATAAGCTTTTTTTAGTATGAATGCGTCAATAAAATAATTAAGATAAGAAGATATTGTGTCGCTTTTAATTTTAATATGCTTGTCACTTTGGAATGTGTTCGAAAGTCTTGTCGGGTTTGTTAATGAGCCTATAGCCGAAGCTACAATATCCAAAAGATTCTCAAGAATACTTATCTGCCCTTTTATCTTATTTCTTTCAATAACATCTTTAAGATATGTCAGTTCGAACAAATCTTTCAAATATTTTGCTTTTTCTTCATGAGACTGAAGATGCATGACATACGGCATTCCTCCATAAGTGGCATACTCTCTCCAGGCATATCTTTTATCGGAAGAATATGCCTCGTAGAATTCATGGAACAATAGCGGATGTACTTGAATTTCATCGCCCCTATCTCTGAATTCTGTAACAATGTCGGATGATAGCATCTTTGAATTGCTCCCGCTCACATATATGTCAATATTAGGCTGCTTGTTAAGTCCGATTAGCACATCAACAAAACTGATAGTAGCATCTGCAGTGTCAGGAAGATAAGGATTGTGTATTGTAGCGACCTTTTGAATTTCATCTAATAACACATAGTATTGTACGTGGTCATCTTTCGTCAGAGTTCTTACATATTTTCCTAGCTCCAAAGGATTTCTTAACATCGCATTGACATCGTCATCCAAGGCAATGAATATTATTTGTTCATTGTTGACACCAATTGATGCGAGATGTTTTCTGAATAACACGTTCATCAAATAAGATTTTCCACAACGTCTAATGCCCGTGATAATTTTAATCTTCCCGTTTTTTCTCTTGCTCTCAAGCAATGAAATGTATCTATCTCTTTTAATCTCCATATCAAATTGGTTATAAGTGCATATTTACGCAATTTTATCCTCTAAGGCGCAAATATAGATAATATTTTCACATGTCAGTGCAATCATAGTCTATTTTCTTATGTGATCTCCTCTGAATAATGGTTGACATTTCAGACGGACGTTTGAAAACGT
>CAKUVA010000052.1 GCA_934693135.1 uncultured Bacteroidales bacterium
CGAGCTCGCATCTCCGTAAGATTCCATGCTGACACGCTATCATTGTCGCTATCGTCAGTGTCAGAGCGGTCACTGAAGCTATGGATGCTATCTGTCTTTCCGAACGTATACACATACCCGTCGCCTGTCTCAATCTCGAAACTTGTCAGCCAATAGGAACTCGCATTGTAATTATATCTGACTTTCAATTCACCTGGCGGCGTGTTGGAATTGAGTATTGTCACATTCCCGTCTTCTCTAAAGGTGAAACTTCCGTTATACCCCATGAAACTATAATGGTATATATCTGGTTCCATTTCATAGTTTCGATGGCGCATTCCTCCATTCTGTACCAGAAAATATTCTTTTCCAAGTTCTCCAGAATAGACATAATCAGGTGAGGTCAGATCGGGATTGTCTGCTACACGACTACCATAACCATCCACCGACTCTGTCGTCATATTGTTGTATGCGTTCAACATCGCCTTCATCATCAGACCATCAGCCTGAGCCGCTGCTGCAATATTATATACATTATCCAACGAGCCGTCTCCCTTGTCTCGATATGAGTATATCCTACCTCGCGCTTCATCCGGTATCCCACGTACTTCGCGTGTGATTATCCCTCCTACACACAAACTCCATCCAAGGCCTGTCACACCTTGCCCTGCATTAGGCTTGAACCCATCAGATGTATAGCGCAGAGTTATCGGTATCGTGAAGTCTCTATCCTTGTATGTGTACAATTCTATCCCGAACGTAGCCGCTCCAGTATACAGATTAGCATCGGCTCTTCCACCATACTTCAGCATCGCGTGAACCTCTGGCGTTGTAGGGTTGAACTGTCCCTCGGACAACGCCGTTCCGAGGGAATAGTCTTTCAGTCCATCTCCACGGGCTTGAAAATCCGACAATACAAGTACCATAACAAGCACCATCACGATGGCCATAAGTCTTCGCATAATTCGTGTCATTTTCTGACGAAGTTACATAACTAACAAACTCATTTCCAAATCTTTTTACTCATTTTTGCATACCTAATACATTGATAATCAATGGTCAAAATTTATGGAAACTCATTTCGGAAGGAGATAGCTCATTTTTTTTGCTCCAAAGGCCGAAAAAGAAAAAATAGCTGTTATATGTTATTCTCAATTTTTTATATAACTTTAACATGAAATATTTCATATCATGAATCACCCAAAGACAAAAACTTTAACCTTAATCCTCATTCTTATTTTCATTTGCGCTTGCAGAAATGGTAATCCAAGGATCAAAGCACATTTTGATGCTGTGGAACAAATCATCGAATCTGACCCATGCGAAGCCATGAAAATGCTAAGAGACTCAAGAAGATGGTTGAGTTGCCGTAGTGAAGAGGCAAGATATGCGCTTCTTATGTCAATGGCAATGGATATGGCCGATTCTGCATATACTTCCGATTCGCTTATCAATGTCGCCGTAAATTATTATAAAAGGCATGGAAGTGCGGACGAAAGGCTGAAATCATACTATTATAAAGGTGTGGCCTATGACAATGCCAATGATTACGAAAATGAAATGAGATGTCTGTTAGATGCGGAAGAATTCATTCCTCAGACAACTGATCATATCTCCGCGGGAAGGGTTTATGCCGCATTTGCCGCAATATATAATCATTGGTATGATCTTGAAAAAGAGAAACTATATATAAAGAAAGCTGAAGAACAATATAAGCTTGCCGGTGATTCGAACAGATGCGCACGAACAATGCTAAAGCTTGCAAATATTTATATCCGTTGCGACAAACCAGATTCAGCGAAATTATACATTGATGCCGTATATAGTCAGCTTGGTAGCCTAAATCAAACCAATATTAGCTCATATTATGAGAATAAACTGATTTTCGACAGATATTATGGTGGAGATATAGGCTTGGATTTGGAAGATTACTTGACATCCTGCGATGACAAGAACATTATCTGGACACAGGTCGCCAGTAGTTATACTCATATAGGAGAATTCAAGAAAGCTTTGGAGGCATTGGATAAATTTGTCACATATAATCAGGGTTGTGCGAATGTCCCATTGTTGTATCTGTCTAGAGCAGCTATATATGATTCTCTTGGACAATACAAGCAATGTTATCATGCCTATAAAGAGTATGTGAGGATTACGGATGAACAGGACATGGCCTTATTCGCGCAAGATGCAGTGTCTCTGAAAGACAAAAGCGAACAGAACAAGACTATACGACGTGGGGACATAAGGGCATTGGCGTTGATGGCCATAGCCGTGCTTACCCTAATATGCATAGCCATCTTGTCACTGCGCTTCAAAAAGACTGTCAATGCCAAAGATATTGAATTTGATAATTGCAAGAATCTTTTGGAGCAAGCATCTTCGGAGAATAATATCCTCAAGAGCAAAGTCAGCAATGCAAGAGCAGATCGCTATGAGAAAATCAGAGAATTGTCCAAGATGCAAGAGTACTTCAAGATGATTGTTATTGATTGTATAGAATGTGGCAAGATAAGGGATGAGACTATTGATGACATCTCAAGTTATATGAAGAATGACACTAAAGACTTTGTAAGAAATTTAAAGATTGCGTATGAGATACTATGTCCGGAATTCATTGAATTGCTTAATGAAAAAGAATTGAATGATACCGAAATATCTATTTGCTGCCTTCTTCTGCTCGGAATTCCATGGAAAAACGTAAATGAGGTTATGCATCGAAAAAGTTGTGTCAATAGTGCCAAGCAGATTAAGACAAAATTAGGGTTGGGAGAATCCTCATCGAATGTCTCAGATGCGCTTTTGTTGCTACTTCGAAGTATATATAATCAATAGCTGCGATATGTACGACATTATTTCTATCCCATTCCTCATACCAATGATTCTGTCTGATATGAAAAGTAGGACAGTGTCTTCATGGTTGTTGCTCTTGTTTGGATTATCTGTTACACTCTCTGAATGCATCGAAAGAGGACTATCTGACGTCTTTTATGATTCTATTTTCAATATTCTTATCTTTATTGTCATTGGGATAATGATTTGTTTGTATGCGTTGTTCCGGAATACGAAAATTGCTCTTATGATCGGATTGGGGGACGTATTGTTTTTTATATGTGTGATGCCTGCTTTCCATCCGTATGATTATGTGATATTCATGATTGCATCTTGCTGCACGGCTCTAACGGGTTGGTTGATATCATATCTTTTTCATTCCAATGCTGATGTTCCATTAATTACTTATTCTGGTATCTGTTTTATCCTTTATTCTCTGTATCGTTTGTTGGCATAGGACGTGATATGATTTCTTGCTCTGTCATATTAGCGAATTTGTCTCGAAATGAGTCTACCATGACAAAAATGAGTTTTTGTAATTTTTGGTTATTGACTATCAATATGTTAACAATGCAAAAATGAGTAAAAAGATTTGGAAATGAGTTCCGATGTTTTGTAACTTGCAGGAAGTACCAACAAAAATGATCCAATTATGAGAAGGACTATTATCGTTATTATGACAATGCTAACGAGCATTACAATGGAACTCGGAGCCCTACATGCAGATGATGGAAAAACACCTCCTGCGACACCTCCAGATAGTGGCAAGTCAGGAAGCACAAGAGGTATAACTTTGGACAAGAGTGGGACGACAAACAGCAATCGCGACAAAAATCTCATGCCTGATGTCAGCGCCAAAATAAACCAACTGTCGCAGCTTATAGAGGTTAATCTGTATGAAACGGGAGTGACTGACATCTATATCGTAGATTCTCGCAATGTCGTAGTGGACGAAATTACAGTCAGCTCATGGTCCTCACCTGTTATATATATGAGTCTCCCAGAACGTAAAGGACAATATTGGATAGTAATAGATTCGGACTATTTATATGCAGAGGGACTATTTATACTATAAAATGCGTCAAGATTGATTATCGAAACATAATAATAACTATCTTTATACCGACAAGCCATGAGGAAACTTTTGAAACATAACTTTATACTATTTCTATTGGCCTTTCTGATAGTTAGCAGTTCTGTAAGGGCACAATCTCATCTGTGCGATAGTATTGTAACAGTGAATGCGTATGGTGAGACTGAAGTCGAATATGTCTATCCGCCCGTACCTGTCGTCTATACAAACAATCCAAATGTTTACAGAAAGAAAGTTTCAGTGCCGATAGAGGCATCGGATATGCAAACACAAGAATACT
>CAKUVA010000053.1 GCA_934693135.1 uncultured Bacteroidales bacterium
GGAGGCAGCGAGTTCGAGAAACCGGTCTCCATTGCAAAAAATAACACCACGACGATGTCGTGGTGTTATTTTTTGGATTGTGTTGATGAAAAAAATGCGTTCCAGAAAATGCGCTGCTTTTCAGTCTGTTGAATTAAGTATTCCACAACTGACGATTTAGCATAAATCGAAGGATTACGGCTAAAAAGAAGAGATTGAGGGTATATACTGCAAATCCGATAGATGAGAGACACTGAATGATAATTTGAAATATTCTCTTCGATGCTTCAACAGGATCAGCAGGAATCAAAAGAGTAATACTACTAATGACAATAGTTGCAATTGCATATGCTGAGGCATATTTGAAGTAGATAACGAGTTGTCCTAGCTGAGAAAATTCACTTTTAGCATGGGCTTGCGTTGCAGCCATCTTCTTTGCCAGATTTGTATTGATGAGACCGAGTATAGCTGCTACATATACCGCCAAAACAATGGAAGATAAGGTTAGTCCTTCACTTGCGATTATATTATAATCAAGGTGAGTTAACCACGAAATCACTATAGTAAGCGTTGCGAGTATTGCAGCAGCTGTTTTGTCTCTTTTACGCATTCGCTCCCCCCAATTGATTGACTAACAATGTTTTAACGATGCTTGGTTCATAGCGATAATCATCGTCTTTAATTACATTGATTTCTACAGAAGATATAAGAGTTGAAAAATTGAAAGTACTTTCAATTCCATTGTCATCCATACCAACCACGATCACATCCTCAAATTCACCGCTCTCGCGCTTCATCTTCCAATCTCTAAGTGCGTTCTTAGCTGCCCCAATGGGGGTAGCACCATAATCGAGACGAATCTTGCTTTTTTCAGGCAAATCCAAGCCATACAGATTTGCTTGCTTTTTAAAGGTGCTATCTTCTTGAGAAGTGAACAGGGTCCTTCTTTGTGTAAAGCAAACAGACTTTAATTGCGTTACGACATCCAAGAAATCATCAACGGAACGGAGTACATTCTTCGTTTGCGCAGATTTTTGCAACATTTCTGAAATATAATCTGTGATGGTAGCTTTTTTGCTGTAGTCAGATACATATAGGATATGGCTCTCTAAATCATAACATGAGAACAGCTGAAGTCTGGGTTCTACTTGACTTTTAGGTCGAGGGTTCTCTTTTACAGAGTTGTCCTCTGTGTCAATGACCTTGTCTGAATACAATTTTGCGTTATCATATTGAAAATACATCCAATAAAAACGGCCAGCAATCAACTCTTGTTCAACACTATATAAGTAAGCACCTTTAGGATACAATCCCCGCCCAACCTCTTGGAGTTTTCTAAATATCGAAATATCAGGAAATTGATCGTTGATATAAAGTAATACAGCGTGAAACTTCATCGCAGCCCTCCTCAAACACTAAATTTTATTGTTAATCGCCTGTCAAAATAGATTTTATTCTTTTTTCAAACTTGAGGTGATAGATGCAATGGAAGACACTTTAGACGCGGTTAGTATTCTGTCCTTTCCATATTCTTTAGAGCGCCTACTTCCTTCGCTAACTATTGTTTTTAATAATTCAGAAAGATCATCTATATGGTTTGCATTGATGGACAGACACACAATGGTGCCATTTGTTGTTGAGGAATAATTCTTTTGCCCACGATTGTTTAAAAATGTAGCATCATCACCACTGGCTAAAATAAAATGTCCCCCTAATGTACAGAGTGAACTTGATACATATAAACCATATCCGGAATTTTGCCAATCATCGTAGGGATCCTGGTACAAGCCTACCATTCTGCTAACTCCTGGCTGGAGTGCCAATTTGTTAGCATCTTTATCCGAAGTGCACTTAAAGCGGCGATTTTTTTGTAAACTCGCTTTTATGCCGCAGCCCTCATCCATAATGGCGATTTCCGCCCGACCTTTCTTCGGCCAAAACTGCCCACATACCCATACGCTATCCGTTTTCCCGTGTTCAAAAGTGTTTCGAACCATCTCGCGAATACAGTATTTTAGAGCCTTTGTGATTTCTAAAGAAGGAGTTTGAGTCAATGTAATTGCCATTTTTTCGGCGGCGTATTCAATTAGGTTTCCAAGAACAACAGCGTCTTTGCCATACTCATTGCGTAGAAGTTCTGGAGATAGTTTAACAATCGGGATATGGTAAGGCTGTCCATAATCATTTAGTTCTTTTTTCCCGCTCTCCCAGCCAAGCATCCGAAATAATCCCAGACTATGCGCATAGTTGCTTCCTTGTGTTTCGTTTATTCGAACAGGAATATGTTCTGCATGGGGGTACTTTTTTATATTGGTTCTGATGGCATTTGCTATAGCTAAAACGCCAAAAGGAGGACAATGCTGCATTTGAGAGAAATCATAATAAAATGAAGTAGCCTGAGGTCTATTGGCAATATACCGTGCACAATTTAGAGCATTTTGCGGAGAGAGAGTTTCTTTTATCCGAATATAATCATAATTTTGCGCTGACATTACCTCAGCTCCTTTCTGACTAATAATTACGGTAATCTACATAGATGCGTCTGTATGCAACAGGTTCGTATGTCAATGAAAATGGTGCGGTTGCTCACTATCTGAATTCCATTATACAACCATTTTGATGCCCTGTCCATCATATGCGGCAAATAAGAAGTGGAGGCGCACCGACTAATCACCAGTGTGCCTCCACTCATCATTTCAGTCGGATAATCTGATTATGTAACACAGTCTTTTTCTCGCCCTGGCGAGCCACATGACAATGCGGTAGTCTTGGATGAGGTTGGCGATGTACTCGCTGGTGGTCTGACCCAACCGTTCCCGTTCTTCACTGACTCGCTCGTGGAGGGCGATGGGAATCTGAGCACACAAGTTTTTGGTAGTTGCCATTCTCGGGCGCCTCCTTCGCTTTTTGTAACGCAATCATACCCGTAAGGTTACGAGAAAGCTATTACCAATACCACCAGGGAATGACACACAAGCGAAGCAGAAGCAACATAAGCACCATTG
>CAKUVA010000054.1 GCA_934693135.1 uncultured Bacteroidales bacterium
TCGCAAACCGCTATGACACCATCTTGGACGACGTGAAAGATAAGGTCTATACGCGGGATATCTTCAGAAGAGACTAAGAATCATCCGGTTGAAAATAAAAATTATAAAGTAAACTTTACTTTTTTTGGGGATAGTGACTAGCAGAATACGGAAGTTGGTGGGCGGTATTCAGGAGATTGGCGAATTTTCTCGAGCGAAGAGAAGAATCCTGGTCAAATAGAGTTCAATAGAATTTACAGATAAAAGTTGTAAATATCTTTTAGAAAGATTATCTTTGAGAAAGATATTTGTAACAATATGATTTTAAAGCAATTTATAGATAGGAAAACTGATACTTCTAGACTATATGAGGCATTAGGAAGGTCAGATACACAGTTTATCGTAATTTATGGAAGAAGACGTATCGGCAAGTCTTCACTCATAAAAGAAGTGATAGACACAGATAGAGACCTATACTTCTTAAGTGATCAGACTTCGGAACAGAATCAGAGAGTTCTTTTCTCTAGAATGGTATCTGAACGCATTGACGGATTTGATAAAGTTATTTATCCGGATTGGGAAACATTGTTCAGGTCGTTGAATAATCAGCTAGGAGGAAGAATTACCATTTGTTTGGACGAGTTTCCATATATGGTCAAGAGCTGCCCATCCTTGCCGTCTGTCCTACAGAAATTGCTTAATCTGCGCATATTGAAATTCAATCTGATTCTATGCGGCTCCTCTCAACAGATGATGTACAGTTGCGTGCTTGACAAGAAGGCTCCGTTGTATGGACTTGCTGATGAAATCATCAAGCTACAGCCGATACCGGCAAGATATCTATCTAAAGCACTAGGTTGCGATGCCGTGCAGGCGGTCACAGAGTATTCGATTTGGGGCGGAATTCCACGATATTGGGAGCTCCGGAAGGATTATCGGGACAATGAAACAGCTATAAGAAAATTGTTGCTGGATATTCAGGGAATCCTTTTGGAAGAGCCGCAGAGGTTGCTTAGGGACGACATGAGAGATGTGATTCAGTCCTCGACTCTGCTCTCGATAATCGGAGATGGGGCGAATAAGATATCAGAGATTGCCTCACGCGCAGGGAAGCCTGCCAGTGAGATTACCGAACCGTTGAAGAGATTAAGAGATCTGGGTTACATCTGCCGAGAGGTTCCGTTCGGAGATAATGAAAAGAACAGCAAGAAAGGGCTTTACTATATCGATGATTCTCTATTCAGATTTCACTTCAAGTTTGTTTCCCCGTATATCTCGCTGCTTGAACTGGGCTCAATAGACACCGTAATGGGTATCATCAAGAAGCAGTTACCTTCCTTTACGGGAGAATGTTGGGAACGGCTATGCCGACGTTTCGTAAGTGGACGAAACATTGATGGGATCATCTACAGCAGAGCCTCACGCTGGTGGGGAAAAATCTTTAGAGACAATGATGACGCACACGGACAAATGGTTGAACTCGATGTAGTTGCCGAGTCGTTGGACAAGAAGCATATACTGATTGGGGAGTGTAAATGGACAGATACTGAAGATGCCGTATCATTGCTTCATAAACTGCAGTGCATTATACCATACCTTCCTTTTGTGAAGAAAAACCAGACAGTCCACATTTTCTTGTTCACGAAAGTCCGTCCTGAACATTATGACCTGACAAGAGTCTTTCTGCCGGAGGATGTGATTAGTGAGTGAAAGGAACATAAAGTTATTATAAATACGAAAAAAAACGGATGATGCTTGGTTTCATAGCAGACCAAGTCATTATTCTATATAACCAATATACCAATGATAAAAGACGAATATTACTTTCAAAGAAGAGCCCTTGTCAATGCTCAAAGCGATGTAGTGGATGAATTGCAGAAATTCATGTCTGAACGGATTTCAGAGCTTAATACAGAAGCTGAGCAGATTCCAATGAACAACGAAGAAAGTGGAAAACCTTCAGTGGAAGAACTAAAAAAGCGCATCGAGCTTATGGCGAAGGTAAATTGCTATATGGAAATTCAGAAACGTCTATATCAGGATAATATTAAAGCCATAAAAGAATTCAACAAACTTAGCAACACGTACGAATATCAGAAATCTAAGAATAAATAGTACGCGTACGCATTTCCTGTGATGAAACGTGTATTGGAATGTGGAAGACTATCAGAAAGCTCTTCCCCATTGGCTACGAACAGTGAAGGAGGGCGAAGACCTGACGAGCTGCCTGCTATGTTACATGTTTTTAGCAAGAAACTATAAAAATCACAAAAAAAATATTATTAATAAAACCACTGATAATCAGCGGTAAAGGGTTTGTATGCGGAAAAGTGGACACGTACTGGGTGCGTATGTTACAGACAATATGGGGTCAATTCTTTCGTACGCGTCCACTTTTCCGCATTGCCATTTGAGGTTGATTGAATATCTTTGGCGCGAGACAAAAAACAAAGCCAAAGATGAAGGAAGAATCAACAATCAATTACGCATTTGCTCTGAAGAACTACCAACAGAATGGCAGAGGTCGTTCGATGAAGCAGTTCTGCGAGGAGGAGGGATATGACTACGACAAGTTCATGCGGTATTCCCGCAGGGGTCAGAAGGAGCTCAGCATTCTGAAGGAAGCGGATGAGCGTCAGGTCACGGACAAGTTCATACCGCTGGTGGTTGCCTCACCGGAATCAAGCGTGCTGGGAATCCGGGAAGTTCGGGTGCGCTTCACGAACGGGATGGAGTTGTCGCAGAGCGAGGGAAGCCTCGATGAACTATTCAGTCTTATCAAGAAACTGCTGGGATAGGGCCATGGTGACGATGTCAAGTGAATACACCATCTATCTGTATCGTGACAAGGTGGACCTGCGTAAGGGAATATCTGGATTGAGTGGAATCGTGCGTTCTGAGATGAATATGAATCCAAATAC
>CAKUVA010000055.1 GCA_934693135.1 uncultured Bacteroidales bacterium
ACACTTACCTATTCACTTATCACAAAATCAATACCACAACAATAACGACTCCAGTTATAATCGGCCTTGTGGTTACAATCCTATTGTGTGGTCTACTGCAACGATTTTTCTACACATGGCTGACGAAGAATCCAATCAATTTTTCTTTTGACCGGCAATCTCCTATTATTACTGACTCTGGTTTCGAAATAAAAACCGATTGTCCAGATGAAACTCAAACTATTGAACAGCCCAATCATTCAGTTATAGATAATTATGACATAATACGAGAGAACATCAAAAAGAAAGAAGCAGAAAAACAAGTAGAAGTCATGAATGCTATTCGTGAATATGTAACTATTAAAACCGCACCTTATCTGTCTAAAGAAGCTATTGTAATCCTCATTTCTAATATTGAGTATATGGCCTGTGATAGATCCGATTTATACAAACCCATTCGCTCCAATATAGATAATCCGCTGAGATCACCGGGACTTCGCCATCTGGCATGGAATGTAGGTGAACGCTTGGGAGTATCATTGGCAAAAAGAGCCGTTTTTATCAAGTCTTCATTTCCTCACGAACTCGAAAATGCAACTCTTGAATATCTCAAACTTAATTTGCGGGATCAAGTTCCTAGTCAGATTCCTATTGACGTGCCCGATAAAGGCGATTATCGCTTCCATTTAGAAACAGATAATAGTAACTCAGACTAAAAAACGCATGCAGACGAAATAATTAATCCAGTCTGTATTGTTCTGCAAGGTTTCATTGAGTTGGTTCGCAGCATGTTAAACGATTAAAACACTTTTAATATGAAACAAGAAGAACTGACATTCAATGACCTGCCGGCAGTGGTAGGCGAACTGTGCAACCGGATTGCAAGTATGGAAAATCTGCTGACGGAAAAACTTTCCAAGCAGCACGAGGTCAAAGAGAACACGCACGTGCCTATGACGGTGCAAGAGGCTTGCGCTTATCTCAAAATGCCGTTATCTACTTTCTATTACAAGGTCAAAAAGGACGATATTCCGGTTATCAAACAAGGGAAGCATCTCTATATCTATCGAGACGAACTGGATAGATGGTTGGAATCCTCCCGAAAGAATCCGACTCCGCAAAATTTCGAGGAAGAGAATGAGTCTATGTTAGCTTCCCATCGCCGTAAGCCGAACCCTAAAAACTGGTAACGATGGAGAAGGCAGATAATACGACTCCTTCACGGGAGGAGTTGGCAGTTTACATGGAGGAGTCAATAGTGAGCGTGACAAGTGCATACGAACAGTCGCCTGTAGTGCTGATGGTGGACGATGCAGTTATAGGCACATTAGGCAACTTCAGTGCTTCCATAGGTAAGGCTAAAAGCAAGAAAACATTCAATGTCTCAGCCATTGTCGCATCGGCATTGAGGGGCAGCACCATTCTTCATTATCGGTCTGCATTCCCCAAAGATAAACGGCAGGTGTTATACGTTGACACGGAACAAGGACGGTATCATTGTCAAAACGTATTAAAGCGCATCTTACGTTTGGCGGACTTACCGGAAAACAAAGAGCCAGACAATCTGGTTATGCTGGCTTTGCGCAAATACTCTCCCGATATGCGATTAGCTATAGTTGAACAGGCTATCGGCACAATTCCTAATTTAGGATTGGTGGTCATAGATGGCATTCGGGATTTTCTATACGACATCAACTCACCCAGTGAATCCACTGACATTATATCTAAATTCATGCAGTGGACGGATGACAAGCAGATACACATCCATACTGTCCTGCATCAGAACAAGAATGATGAACATGCCCGTGGTCACATCGGCACGGAACTCAATAATAAGGCGGAAACCATCATGCAAGTCGAAGTGGATAAAGAGGACAAGACCATAAGCGTAGTCGAAGCCATGCATATCCGCGACCGTGAGTTTGAACCGTTCGCTTTCCGCATAAATGAAGAGGGGCTACCCGAACTGGTAGAACCTTACCTGTCAAGAGAAAAGAGGATAGGACGCCCGACCAAAGAACCGTTTGATCCGTACAAAGAAATTCCGGAGAATGTACATCGCGCAGCATTGGATGCCACTTTTGCGAATGGCACTATCAATAATTATGGTGATTATTTGGAACGATTGAAAGAGGAGTACGGATTGCAAGGTGTAAAACTCGGTCATAACAAGGCGGTCAAGGTAGCCACCTTCCTCGGCAACAAGCGGATGGTGATAAAAGAGGGGAAAGAATATAAAATCAATCCCGAATGCCATTACTGAGTTCAACTTTACTTTATTGTCGGGGTGTATATATAGGAATAAAGCAAAGTAGGCAAGATAACATAATGTGAGATAGTCATACTCTCCCCTCTTTTAGAGATATATCTTCCTATCCGAATGCCGATTCCATATCCACATCCGACATGGCTTGCAGGGAAGTATCAACAGGTAACTGTTGCAAGATATGCCAAGGTATAACCTCACTACATTCCGGTTGTACATTGGCGCTCTTGCCTGCTCAGTTCCTTCGCCGGTGCGGTACTCGCAAGCTCGCACCTATTTACCATTATAGAACAATTGATAT
>CAKUVA010000056.1 GCA_934693135.1 uncultured Bacteroidales bacterium
TCCTTGTCCACGAAGCCTGCTGCATTGACCTTGGTATGAACCTGGTCCATGGAGCCGTCGATGTTCAGTGGAATCAGGTCCGGATCGTCTGGAACGACTTCCGGTGCAGTTTCTTTCGCACATCCGGCGAGCAGAAGCACCAGTGCCGGATACATTAGATATCTTTTATTCATTTCAATAATAGTTTGATCGGATTATTGTAGTGTCTTCTTATATGGATATTTCGGCATAAGCTATTCTGCATCACCTCCAAAACCGCCTCCATCTCCCCAGTCGTCTATTCCGACATTATATCCGTCAGAGGCTTTAACCGTAGCAGTCACAGACCTATTCCCTTTTCTCCTGACATAATGAGATTTAGTAGCCAAATCGGCTGAATAGAAGCCGCCATCAGAGTTCTTCAAGAACAACTTGTAAACATGTCCTGTGACATCAAACGGGGCAGTCATCATATATGCCTTAATCACTTGGTTCTCTGATGTAGTAGTCACACCATCAAGCGCGAGTGTGAGTCGGCTTGATTTTTTAGTAGGGATTATCGCGCTATATGTATCTTTCGCCAAATCAGTCTTGTTCAGATTTTTAAGATCATAGTATCCCTCCACAGGGAATAGGTTCGCATCTGCAACAAGGGCTATTTCAGTATATGTGGCGATATCGGGGACAGTAACATTGAACTGGATAAGACCATTCAAGTTATTGAGGAAGAACGAGACTCCTCCGTTTTCTGCCGCAGTCGGAACTGTCGCGCAGAAATAATAGTCTCCGAGATGCGACGTATTGTCAATGCCTTTCTGACATTGGCCAAGATAGCTGACAGGTATATGTTTCGGGTCTCGGTTGTCGAAAACGAAAGGATAATATGTGGAGTATTTGGCGTCCGAACGAAGTTCCCAACCTCCACCATCAAATCTACCAATCTCTTGTCCTCCTTGTCCTTCCAAAGAGAATCCGAGCTGATAACCGCCCATATCAGGAAAGATACCAACCTCATCTGTATCCTGCCAAATGAATTTATAACCATTGTCAATGACTACAGAACCTTTGGTTTCCGTTTCAGGCATCAGCCCCTCAACACTTATATTTATTTTCTCTACATTCTCTGATACCGGATCGGATTGCTCGGAACAAGCTACGGTAATCAACAGTGCCATTATCAAGGCACTATCTATCAGTTTGCTCATAACTATTCTTCTGCTTCTCCACCACCTTCGACAGTACCATATCCAGAAGCATAGAGGAACGAATCGGAAATTTCAACATTGATCACATTGATTTCAGGCTGATGATATTCAGCTGCAGGATAGTTTGTGTTAGCCATAATTTTATGTGCTTAGCGCCATGGCCTCCCCAGAATGGCGGATACAAAAAAAAAGACGTGGGAGTCTTACTTTTGCTTATCCTCGAATACAGGCCTTGGCGTGCCTACCCAAAGAGATAAGCAACGCAGCCAGCCCACGCCAGGATGATATGCAGTAAAATCCACGCCCAATTAGAGCGCGGATGACTGAAATGTCATCGCATGTGGACGTTCCCGTTGCCGCTTTCTCCTTTGGGTATCTTTCAAACCGCCAAGTTTGTATTCAAAAGAAAAACGTCAGTAACGTCTCATAAATTATGTCTGCCCACCCAACCCCTCATGCAAGTTACCGTCAATAACATAATGAAACCATGTCATTTAGGCAACATAATACAGGGCTAGCTGAGCATCGGCAAAGTTAGAAATTATTTACTGATTATCAATAACTTTTCTCATCTTCTTAAGTAAGCATCTCTGACAGTAACCGCGGAGATGCTTACTGGGACTGGTATGCCCAGTTCATTTGCAAGAAATGCAACCCTTGCAACCATGTAAAAATATTTTTTTGCAGTTCGCGTGCAATTTTATAAATTTGCGGTCTAAATTGTCCGTAAGACATTAG